>JBGCEL010000179.1:0-14522 GCA_045106455.1 Gammaproteobacteria bacterium | reverse complement strand
TTGTGCTGCGCCGCAAAATAAAAAGCGTTCGGAAGCATAGCGAGCGAGACGACGCAACTTTGCCCAGTGCGCGCGCCATGCGCTAGCATCACCGTTCGTTGAGTCCGGATATGTAGAGTTTGCCACCGTTACCTGATCCCCACGCCCTGTTTACGATGGGCCTGACCATCGTGGCGCTCGTGTTGTTTTCACGCGATCGCATACCGCTTGAGACGTCTTGTCTCGCGGTGCTCGTGGCGTTGATCACCGTCTTCTTTCTATTCCCGTACGACAACGGCACCGGCCCCATCGTCAACGTGCGCGAGTTTCTGGATTACTTTGGTAATCAGGCCGTGGTCACCATCGGTTGCCTGATGATTATCGGCAAGGCCATGGAGATGACCGGTGCCTTGGCACCGTTGGTGCGAATTATGACCAGCGGCTGGAAGCGCCGGCCGCGCACCACGCTTCTGCTCACGCTGTGGACCAGCGCCGTCGCCAGTGCGTTTTTAAACAACACGCCCATCGTTGTCATGATGTTGCCGGTGCTCGTCGCCGCCGGACTGCGAACCAATCAATCGGTGTCGGGTCTGCTGATGCCCATGGGTCTTGCGACCATTATCGGCGGCATGGCAACGACCATCGGCACCTCCACCAACCTGATGGCGGTGGATATTGCAGCGGATCTTGGCCTGAATCTGCGCGGACTGTTTCACTTCACGCTGCCGGTCCTTGCGGCCGGTTCGGTCGGCATTATTTTTCTGACCTACGTGGCGCCGAAAATGCTGCCTGCGCGCGAAGTGCCGATGGACGACACATCACCGCGTGTGTTTACCGCCATGCTGCACGTCACGGACAAGAGCTACGCATCTGGCCGTACGCTCACCGAAGTGCTGGCCAAAACCGAAAAACGCATGCGCGTAACACGCATTCAGCGCGGCAAAGATTTGTATGGCGAAGCGCTCTTTATAACCAAGCTGCCTTCGGTGCAATTGCAGCCGGGCGATTTGCTCTATGTTGAGGACACGCCGGATCGTCTCAAAGAATTCGAAGAGACGCTGCAGCTCACGCTGCACAATGTGAATGATCAGGACACCGCCATTCCCATTGACGATGGTCATCCGCTGGTCGCCGAAGGGCAGACGTTGGCTGAGGTGGTTGTAACGCGTGGTTCGGTGCTGCATCAGCGCACCTTGAATGCCGTACGCTTTATTGAGCGCTACGGCCTGCTGCCGCTGGCCATCCATCGCGCCAAGCCCACGTCCGTTGAAACCGATGGCGACATTGGCGAGGTCACGCTGCGTGCCGGCGACGTGCTGCTGGTGCAGGGTTCGAACGAAGTGGTCGCAGACCTTAAACGCAGTGGCGAGCTGCTGGTGCTCGACGGCAGCTCGGAGCTGCCCCACAGTAGCCGCGCGAACCGTGCCACGCTGATTTCCGGTTTTGTGATTGGCACGGCGGCGTTTGGTCTGCTGCCGATTTCGGTGAGTGCCATCATCGGTGTGGGTCTTCTCATCTTGTCGAACACGCTGAGCTGGCGTAATGCGCTAAGCGCGCTGAGCATCTCAGTGATCATGATCATTGTGACTAGTCTGGCGATCAGTCATGCACTCATGGCGACGGGCGGTGCCGAGTACATCGCCCAGGTGTTTGTTGCGTCCACACAGAGCTTGCCGACGCCGTTTATTCTCAGCGGCCTGATGCTGGTCATGGCGATTTTGACCAACGTGGTCTCGAATGCGGCCGCCGCCGGTATCGGTACGCCCATTGCGCTGAGTGTCGCCAATCAGATTGGTGCGCCAGCCGAACCGTTTTTCCTCGCAGTGTTGTTTGGTGCGAACATGAGTTTCGCCACGCCCATGGGCTATCAAACCAATCTGTTGGTGATGAGCGCCGGCGGCTATAAATTCACAGATTTTCTGCGCGTCGGTATTCCGCTCACGCTAATCATGTGGCTCAGCTTTTCCCTGCTGTTGCCGCTCATGTACAACTTGTAAGCCCGTTCGGGCTTGTTTTTCGGAGACTCGCGTCATGCGTCGACTGCTGCCGTTGGCTTTTCTGTCCCTATTTTTTGTTGCCTGCGAGGCGCCTACGTCCACTGAGGTAGCCACGCCCGCGCCGGCTGAGGGCGTGGTAGACGTCGCGGCGGAATCGGCCAAAGCCAACGCCTTTTTCGATGAGGTGTTCATGGCCTCGGTGCAGCGTAATCCGATGTTTCAGGATTTTCTTGGGATCAAAAAAGATCAGGACAAGTGGCCCGATCTGACGCCGGAGTTTGCCGCGGAAGGCTTGGCGATTACACGGCAAAATTTGCAGCGCCTGCGCGCTGACATTAACCCCGACAATCTGGATGCCTCCACGCGCCTCAGTTATCAGCTTTTCGAGCGCATCGCGCAAGAGCAAATCGAGGACTTCCGCTGGCGTGACTACAATTATCCGGTCAATCAGATGTCCGGCATGCAGTCGCGAATTCCCACCCACCTGGTGAACATTCATCGTATCAAAACGGCCGAAGATGCGACCAACTACATCGCACGGCTGCAGGGCATCGGGCCGCTGTTTGATCAGCTGATTGCAAACTTAAAACGCCGCGAAGACAAGGGCATTGTTGCGCCGAAATTTGTCTACCCCTATGTGATAAATGACAGCCAGAAAATTATCACCGGCGCACCGTTCGACGACGGACCGGACAGCACGCTGTGGGCGGATTTTCAGGCCAAGGTGAATAAGGCGGATATTGAGCCTGGCCTGCGCAGTGCGCTGCTTAAAGACGGGCGCAACGCTCTGGAAACCTCGGTCAAGCCCGCCTACGACCGGCTAATTGCCCACGTGCGTGACCTTGAGTCCCGCGCCAGCACCGATGACGGTGCATGGAAGCTACCCGACGGCGCCGAGTTCTACGCCCGCGCTCTGCAGCGCACCACCACCACCGACATGACGGCCGAACAGATTCACGAATTGGGCTTAAGCGAAGTGGCACGTATTCACGACGAAATGCGCGCCATCATGAAGATCGTAGAGTTCGAGGGCACGCTGAACGAATTTTTCGAGTTCATGCGTACCGATGAGCAGTTTTATTACGCCGACACGCCTGCGGGCCGCGAGCGCTATTTGAGCGAGGCAACGGCGCTCATCGACACCATGCGCGAGCAGCTCGACAGCATGTTCATTGTGAAACCCAAAGCAGACCTGGAAGTAAAAGCTGTCGAAGCTTTCCGTGAGGCCTCGGCTGGCAAAGCGTTTTACAACCGCCCGGCACCAGACGGCTCACGCCCCGGCACGTACTACGCCAACCTCTATCGTATGTCGGATATGCCTACCTATCAGATGGAGGCGCTGGCCTATCACGAGGGTATTCCAGGCCATCACATGCAGATCGCGATTGCGCTGGAGCTTGAGAACACGCCGATGTTTCGTAAGTGGAATCGCGTGACGGCCTACAGCGAAGGCTGGGGACTTTATACCGAGCAGCTGCCCAAAGAGTTTGGCTATTACGAAGATCCGTACTCCGATTTCGGACGTTTGGCCATGGAATTGTGGCGCGCCTGCCGTCTTGTCGTGGATACCGGCCTGCACGACAAGCGTTGGACACGCGAACAGGCGATCGAGTATCTGGGCACGAATTCGCCCAATCCGCCCGGGGATGTGCAAAAAGCCATTGAGCGTTACATCGTGATGCCCTCGCAGGCCACGGCCTACAAGATTGGCATGATCAAGATTCTCGAGCTGCGGGCGCACGCCAAAGAGCAATTGGGCGAGCGTTTCGATATCCGGGAGTTTCACGATGTGGTGCTGAAAAACGGCCCGGTGCCGCTGGCCGTGTTGGAAGATCTGGTCAACGATTACATAACCGCGACCCGGGGTTGACCCGCCGCGGGCAACGGGTTAAAACAGGCTCATGAACGCTGCACCCAACAACCACATTGCAACCGGGTCCCGCCACTGGTGGTGGCGAACGGGCAATGATGGGTAGGTAGACCGCGCACCGCGTTCACACGTTTTTCAAAACCCATCTTCACGCGTGCTGAAGATGGGTTTTTTTATGGATACAAGTTTGATGAATATGACACCGCCATTTGATATTCCTGCTGATCTGGACACGCCGGTGTCGGCGTTCCTGAAGCTAAAGGATTTCAATCCGTTGTTCTTGCTGGAAAGTGTCTCCGGCGGGCAGCAGGTGGGGCGCTATTCGTTCATTGGTTTTGGTCAGGGCTTAAGCGTGCGACTGGATCGCGACGGTCTGCGAATTGGCGAGCAAACGCTGCCGCGACCGCAAAGTCAGGACGAACTCATGAGTGCGCTGCGCAGCGCGCTGGCAAAAGCGCCGGTGCTCGGCCCGGACGATGTGGCGCTGCCGTTTCGCGGCGGCCTGGTGGGGGCGGCAAGCTACGACGTTGTGCGTTATTTCGAGGCGTTGCCTGAAGACAACGCGGCCATCAGCGATTTGCCCGACATGGCGTACGTGGCGCCGGAGTCGGTACTGGTGTTTGATCACCTCACGCGGCGCGCCGGCGTGTTGCACGGCGGTAGCGAGATTGAGAGCCGGGCACTGCGCAACAACGTGGCGGCCGCACTGCGCGGACCGCTGCCACCGTCGCCGGGTCCAGCCCGGATCGGGCCGGTTAGCGCAAGCATTTCAGAGGCCGACTACCTGCAGCACGTGATCGATACGCAGGAGCATATTGCCGCGGGAGACGTCTATCAGCTGGTGCTGTCGATTTGTTTTAGCGGTGAGTGCGACGTGCAACCGTTTGAGTTGTATCGAGCGCTGCGCCTGCTTAATCCCTCGCCGTACATGTACTTCCTCAAGCTTGATGATGTGCACGTGGTGGGCTCGTCACCCGAGGCGCTGGTTAAGCTGTCCGACGAGGGCGTGGCCAGCCTGCGGCCCATCGCCGGTACGCGACCGCGTTCGGTTGATCCCACGCAGGACCTGCAACACGAAAAAGACCTCAAAGCCGACCCTAAAGAAATTGCCGAGCACGTAATGCTGGTGGATTTGGCGCGCAACGATCTGGGTCGTGTGGCGACGCCCGGCAGCGTCGCGGTCGATCCGTATCGGGTGATCGAGCGCTATAGTCACGTGATGCATTTGGTCAGCGGCGTCAGCGGCAAGCTTGAGTCGCCCCATGATGCGTTCGATTTGTTTGCCGCGGCGTTCCCGGCCGGCACGTTGGTGGGCGCACCGAAAGTCAAAGCCATGACGCTTATCGAACAGGCCGAACCGGTGAGGCGCGGCTGGTATGCAGGCACAGTGGGCTATTTTGGTCACGGCAACACCATGGATCAGGCCATCGCGATTCGCACCATGATTCTCAAAGAAGGTCATTACAGCTTTCAAGCCGGTGCGGGCATCGTGGCGGACAGCGATCCGCAGAGTGAATACAACGAAGTTCTCGCCAAGTCGCAAATACTGCGACAGGCGCTCAAATTGGCGGAGGCCGGACTGTGACCGCGCGCATTCTCTTAATTGATAATTACGATTCGTTTACCTACAACCTGGTGCAGGCGTTCCGCGCGCTGGGCGCTGAGGTGCCGGTGTATCGCAACGACAAAATTTCGGTGGAAGAGGCGCTGGCGCTGCAGCCCACCCATCTGGTGATTTCGCCCGGACCCGGCGAGCCCGGTGGTGCGGGCATTAGCGTCGCAGCCATCAATGCGTTTGCGGGCAAGCTGCCCATTCTTGGCGTGTGTCTTGGGCATCAGTCCATTGTCAGTGCGTTCGGCGGCGACATCGTGCGCGCTGAGCGGCAGATGCATGGCAAAACCTCGGACATCGAGCACGACGGCGCCGGCGTGTTCGTCGGCATCGACAGCCCGATGGAGATTGGGCGCTACCACTCGCTGATCGCCGCACCGCCCACCTTACCCGAGTGCTTAACCATTACCGCGAAAACCAAGCGTGGTGAAATTATGGGTGTGCGCCACAAGACGCTTAACATCGAGGGCGTGCAGTTTCACCCGGAGAGCGTGCTGACGCCGCTGGGCGATACGTTGCTCAATAACTTTATGCAGATGACCTCAGCATGAGCGAGTCGACCCAAACTTTGCGTGCAGCACTCGAGCAGGTGTTGGCTGGAAAGCATTTGAGCGTGGACGCCGCGCAGGACGTGTTGCGCGCGCTCACCGACGAAGCGGTGGCCCCGGTGCTCAGCGCCGCGCTGCTCACGGCGCTACGCGCCAAGGGTGAAACGGCAGAGGAAATACGTGGCTTTGCGATGGCTATGCGTGATCTGGCGCGTCGCCCGGCGATTGCGGATACCCAAGGTGCGATCGACATTGTTGGTACCGGTGGCGATGGTTCCGGGAGCGTGAATATTTCTACCGGTTGCGCGCTTTTGACGGCCGCCTGTGGGGTGCCTGTAATCAAGCACGGCAACCGTTCGGTCTCGAGCAAAAGTGGCAGCGCCGACGTGCTCGAAGTGCTGGGTCTGCCGATGCCGCTGGATGAAAAAGGTGCTGCACAAGCGCTGACGCAAAGCGGTTTCACGTTTTTGTTTGCCCCGTTTTACCATCCGGCCATGAAAGCGGTGGCGCCCGTACGTCAGGGCATGGGCATTCGCACCGTGTTTAATATTCTGGGCCCGCTAACCAACCCCGCGGCACCGCCGTACATGCTCATCGGAGCGTTTAGTTTGCCGATGGCCGAGCTCATGGCTAATGCGCTGGCGGGCCTGCCGATTGAACGAGCGTTTGTGATCCATGGCGAACCCGGTTGGGACGAGGCCACGCCCGTGGGTGTTTATGATTTGTTCGACGTGCGTCCGGGCAGCGTGGTGCACGAACGACGCGATCCCCTCGATGAAAAATTCGCCCGCTGCACGCCGGCCGACCTGGCCGGCGGTGACGCGGCGTTTAATGCCGGTGAACTCAAGCGCGTACTGCATGGCGAAGATCAGTCGGCGCATTACGATGCGCTGGTTCTCGGCGCGTCCCTTGCCCTGGAGGTAACCGGCACCGCGGCATCGCGTCGCGCGGCGATCGCCACGGCGCGTGAAGCGATCAACGCCGGTCGCGGACGCAAGGTGCTCGAAGCGCTGGCCCAGCAGAGCAACGCGTCGTGAGCGATTTTCTGGAACAAATGCGGCTGGGTAGCGTAGCGCGCTGCGCGCAGGCTAAATCGCTTCGCCCGCAAGCGGAGCTTGAACAGCGCGTGCGCGACATGCCCTCGGCGCCGGCACTGCATCTGGGCAAAGAGGGTTTTGATGTGATCGCTGAGATCAAGCGTCGCTCCCCGGCCGAGGGGCCGCTCGCCACTGATAATGAAAACGTTCACGCAACCATTGCGCAGCGCGCGGTTACCTATGCACGCGGCGGTGCGTGTGCCATTTCGGTGCTCACCGAGCCGGAGCGTTTTGACGGTGATTTGAGCCACGTGTCCGTGGCCTCGGCGGCCGTGGAATCGCTGGGCGTGCCGGTGATGCGTAAGGATTTTTTGGTCGATCCCTATGAGGTGTTTGAAGCGCGCGCAGCGGGTGCGGGCGGCGTGCTTTTGATCACGCGCATGCTCAGCGACGCACAGCTGGGTGAAATGCTCGACGTGGCCTACGGATTGGGCTTGTTTGTGTTGGTGGAGGCCTTCGATGCGGAGGATCTCAAGCGCAGTCAGGCGGTTGCTACGGCGCGCAATGCCACACCGCTCATTGGCGTTAACACGCGCGACCTGACCACGCTTGAGATTGACCGCAGCCGGCTCGAAACGCTGGCACCGAACTATTTCGACAACGTGATTGCCGTGGCCGAGAGCGGCCTTGCGCACCCCGATGATGCCGGACGTGTGGCCGGTTACGGCTATCGCCTTGGTTTGGTGGGCACGGCGCTGATGAAAAGCGAGACGCCCTACGAGCTGCTGCAGGCCATGCTGTGGAGCGGGCGCACAAGCGGTATTCATGTGGCGCCGGGTCACGCGTGAGCGTGTGGCTGAAAGTGTGTGGTCTTACCGACCAGCGTGCTGTGGATGCAGCGCTGGACGCTGGCGTGCAGGCGATTGGCTTTGTGTTTGCGACGTCACCACGACGTATTGAGCCCGATCATGCGCGAGCGCTCAAAGAGCACATTGATGGCCGCGCTGAGGTGATCGCCGTGATGCGCCATCCGAAGCAAACGCTCGTGGACGACGTGTTGCGTGTGGTGGCGCCGGACGTACTGCAAACCGACTACGAAGATTTGCAAGCGCTGCGCATTCCAAAAACACAGCGCACGCTGAGTGTGCTGCGCGGTACGGGTAGGCCCGTGCCAATGCCCGCGCGCGTGTTGTTTGAAGGGGCGGCCAGCGGCGCCGGTGAGTTGTCCGATTGGGAACAGGCACGGGGCCTTGCCGCGGACACCG
The DNA here is from genome assembly GCA_045106455.1 of Gammaproteobacteria bacterium. Lineage (GTDB taxonomy): Bacteria > Pseudomonadota > Gammaproteobacteria > Steroidobacterales > JBCCMA01 > JBCCMA01. The sequence goes on along the minus strand of JBGCEL010000179.1, from coordinate 6,214 downwards.
AGCTGATTTTAGCGGGTGGACTGAGCCCGGATAATGTCGCGGCGGCCATTGCCCGCGTGCAGCCTTTTGGTGTGGACGTGAGCAGCGGCGTTGAGTCGCAGCGCGGCGTCAAAGATGTAGAGAAAATTTACGCGTTTGCCCAAGCGGTTCGATCCGCGGCGGCGCAGGATTAAGGACAGGATCATGATGCAATACGATGCAGCCGCTCTTCGCACGTCGCTGCTGGCCGGAGAATTTCCCGACGCTCGCGGTCGCTACGGTCCGTTCGGTGGGCGCTATGTGCCAGAGACTCTGGTGCCCGCGCTGGAGCGACTCGAAAACGGCATGCGCGACACGCTGGACACGCCCGAATTTAAGCAGGCGTTTGAAGACGAACTGAAAAACTGGGTTGGCCGACCCACACCGCTCACCTACGCCACGCGGCTGAGCGCGGCCTGGGGTGCGCACGTGTGGCTCAAGCGTGAAGACCTGGCGCATACCGGTGCGCACAAAATTAACAACGCCGTTGGCCAGGCGCTGCTTGCCAAAGCGCTGGGCGTGACGCGCATCATTGCCGAAACCGGCGCTGGCCAGCACGGTGTGGCAAGTGCAGCGGCGTGCGCTCGACTGGGTATGCCCTGTCGCGTCTACATGGGCGCGGTGGATGTGGAGCGCCAAGCGCCCAACGTGGACCGCATGCGTCGGTTGGGCGCCGAAGTGGTGCCGGTGGCCAATGGCGATGCCACATTGCGCTCGGCCATTGACGAGGCGTTGCGCGACTGGGTGAGCTCGCCGATGGACACTTACTATCTGTTGGGCTCGGCCGTTGGCCCGCATCCCTACCCGGAACTGGTGTGCCGGTTTCAATCGGTGATCGGTGAAGAGGCGCGCGAGCAGTTGATGCAGCGAGCCGGTGTGAAAGCCGATGTCGCCATTGCCTGCGTGGGTGGCGGCTCCAATGCGATTGGTTTGTTCCATCCGCTGATCAATGACACCGACACCGAGCTGTTGGGTGTGGAAGCCGGCGGTCGTGGTACCGGGCTTGGCGATAATTCGGCGAGTTTGGTTTCGGGTCGACCGGGGGTGTTGCACGGCGCTATGTCGATGCTGCTGCACGATCAGGACGGACAAATTCAGGAAACCCATTCGGTTTCGGCCGGCCTCGATTATCCAGGCGTAGGTCCGGAACACGCGCTGCTGCAAATTACCGACCGCGCGCGCTACGTGTCGATTCGCGATGACGAAGCGCTGGATGCGTTGGACGAGTGCTGTCGCACCGAAGGCATTTTGCCTGCAATTGAGACGGCCCATGCGATGGCCGGCGCGCGCAACTACGCACGCGAACATCCCGGAGCACACATTCTGGTGGGCTTTTCAGGACGCGGCGATAAAGATCTGCCGACGCTGCGCAGCCTGGAGCCACGCGCGTGAGCGGGGCACCGATGGGGGCGGCGGCCATTGAAGAGGCGATTCGTCGCGCTAATGCCGAAAACCGACCGGCCGTTGTCGCGTTTATGACGGCCGGCTTTCCAACCAAAGAGGCGTTTACCACCATGCTCGGGTCGCTGTGTCAGGCGGCGGACGTGGTGGAAATCGGTGTGCCGTTTACCGACCCGATGGCCGACGGTTTGACCATTCAACGCTCGAGTCACACAGCGCTGGAAAACGGCGTCACGCTCGATTGGATTCTCACCACAATTGCTGCGGGCAGTTGGGATGCACCGATTATTTTGATGGGCTATTTGAATCCGATGCTCGCGATGGGTTACGACACGTTGGCACAGCGGGCGCAGGACAGCGGGGTGGCCGGATTTATCGTGCCGGATTTGCCGTTTGAGGAAAGCGCGCCGATGCGTGAGCCGCTGGCGGCGCGTGGTTTGGCGTTGGTGCAACTCGTGACACCGCTAACGCCGCTTGAGCGTCTGGAACAGTTGTGTCGCGCCAGCGGCGGGTTTGTGTATGCCGTCACCGTCACCGGCATTACCGGTGGTGCGCAGGCTGGCGCACCAACTGGCGATGCGGCGCCGGACATCGAGAGCGTGGGTGCGTATCTCGACCGCGTTCGCAGTGTGAGCGAGATTCCGGTGTGCGCGGGTTTCGGTATCCGCGGCCCCGAGCAGGTGAAAGGTCTCAGTGCCCACGCCGACGGCGTGGTGGTGGGATCGCGCTTGATCGAGTTGGTCGAAGCGGGCGAAGATCCGGTGGCGTTTGTTAAAACGCTTCACGTACAACGCTAAGGGAGCACCGTCATGAGCGCGACTATGGTCATCGGCAACAAAAATTACTCGTCGTGGTCGCTGCGCGCGTGGCTGATGGCACGCCAGACGCCGCTTGAGTTTGAGGAGCTAAAGCTCGATCTCGATACGCCGGATTTCTACGCGCGCATCGAGGCCTTGTCGCCGTCACTGACGGTGCCGGCGCTGCATATCGATGGCGACATTGTGTGTGACTCTTTGGCCATTGGTGAGACATTGGCCGAGCGCTACCCGGCGGCGGGTTTGTGGCCAGAGGATCGGATGATGCGTGCGTATGCGCGCAGCATCAGCGCGCAAATGCATTCGGGTTTTGCGGCTTTGCGCACCGAGATGCCTATGAATAGCCGCGCCACCGGTCGCACAATTTCTGCGAGCGAGGCGACGCTCTCCGATATTGAGCTGGTGAAGGGAATTTGGCGTGAGTGCCGACGTCGCCGAACGGATTCCGACGGCGGGCTGCTGGGTGGATTTACGATCGTGGATGCGATGTACATACCGGTGGCGCTGCGTTTCAACACCTATGGCGTGGCGCTTGGTCCGGATGATCGCGCGTACCTGGACTGGGTCAAGGCGCAGCCGGATGTGGCGGCGTGGATGGCGGCCGCACAGAGTGAACCGCAGTTCCTGGAGGACGGCGAGGTCGGCTAATCAAGCGCCGTAGCGCCGCGCCAGCACCGGTGGTCTACCTGCGCTAGACTGAGGCCATGCCGAAGACCGGCTTTTTAGTGGGTCATGGAGATGGTTGGTATGAGCGTTACGGAAAACATTTTCAATGCCGCGCCAATGAGCCGCGACCGCGATCAATTCTTGCGCGAGTTGGTGCGCGAGCTTGCCGGCGTGCTCGAGGACGCGGTGGGTCTCGAGGAGGCGGAGGGTTTCGTCGCACGCGTGGGGGCGCGAATCGGCGAGATGATGGACAGCGAATATCGTGAAGCGGCCGGCGAGGAGCACCTAAATGCACGGCAAGTTGCCGACGCGCTGGTCGATTTGAAACGCCGTATCGAAGGTGGTTTCACCGTCGAGAGCATTGATGATTCTCGCATCACGCTGATCAATACCGCCTGCCCGTTTGGCGACTACGTGGTGGGGCGAGAATCGCTGTGCATGATGACCTCCAACGTCTTCGGGCGCATCGCGGCCAATAACCTCGACTATGCCCGGGTAGAGCTGCAGCAAACCATTGCACGTGGGGCTGAGGGGTGCCGAGTGGTCGTCCATTTGACCGAAGGCTCGGCCGGCCGTGAATATTTCTCCTGACGATCCGTCGTTTTTCGAGCGTGCGTTTTGCGCGCTGCCCACCGCTGCGCTGGTGGTGGACCGCGATGGGATCGTGGTCGCACGCAACGACCGTGCGCTGACGCTGTGTCCTTCTGAGAACGCGCAAGCGAAGCTTCATTTATCCGATATATTTTCTTCGGATCATAATCTGATCGAAGAGATCAGATTGACCAGTGCCCGCGGCAAAATCACGTTGCGTACAAGCGTTGGCAGCGAACGCGAACGTATGGCGTTTGTGGTCTCGCCGCTGCGTGAGATGGGCCAGCCGCCGCGCCACTACATGCTGATCCAGGACGGCACATCGCGTCTCGGCGCCAGCTTTCAAAGCATGAATCGCAAGCTACGTGAGGCCAATGAGCGCGCGGCGGGTGAACGCCGCATGCGCTCGCTCATTGCGGCCGACTACTCTGCGCTTGAAAGTTTTAGTTACGCGGTGGCGCATGACATGAAGTCGCCTTTGCGCAATATTTCTGCGTGCATGTCGATTCTCGAAGAAGAGGGTTTTGGCGATCGCGCGGTGTTTGATAAGCGTACGGCCCAGGCGCGCAGTGCGGCCGAAAGACTGCAGCGGCTCATCGATGATTTGCTGACCAAGGCCAAGGCGACGTCGGTGCGTATAGACGCCGGGCACCATAGCGTGAGCCAGATTATTGATGATGCCTGTGATTCTCTTTATGAACAGCTGCGCTGCGTAGAGGGTGTGGTGAGTGTCCAGAAGCAAACACCACCGATCTACGGTGACGCCCGATTGCTGGAGTTGCTGTTTCAAAATTTGATCGAAAATGCCCTGAAGTATCGATCGGAAGATCGTCCACTGGCCGTCACCGTCTCGGCGCTGGATAACGGCGTGCGTGTGGCCGACAACGGTATGGGTTTTGATAATCGCTTTGCTGAGCGCATCTTTGAGCCGTTTCAGCGACTGCATCGACGCAGCGAAATACCCGGCTCGGGCGTTGGCCTTGCCACCTGCCAGACCATTTGTACGCGTCACGGCTGGGCCATTGAGGCCACAGGTAAGCCCGGCGTGGGTGCCAACTTCGACATCAAATTCGATACACTGCGCTAAATCCATCAAAGAACAACGCCATGAAAAAAACCGACGATGCCGCAGGGCATGGACATTTATCGCGCCGTGGTTTCCTGTCAGCCTCGATCGCGGCCTCAATGGCCGGCGTGGTCACAGTGGCCGGTTGCGGCACGAAGGCCGTTTCGCCACCAGCGGGCTCGCTGCGTCAGCGCGCCTCCTCCATCGAATTTGATCGCATTGAACGCACGACGGGTGGGCGCATCGGCGTGGTGGCGCTGGATTTGGCCACCGGTGAACGTCTAGCGCATCGGCCTGCCGAGCGGTTCGCCATGTGCTCGACGTTTAAGTGGGTGCTCGGGGCGCTCGTATTGCAGCGGGTAGAGGCGGGGCGCGACAAGCTCGAACGACACATCGACTTTGGTCCTGAACAACTAGTGTCGTATTCACCGGTGACCAAAAAATACGCAGGCCAGGGCATGACGGTTGGCCAGCTGTGCGACGCCATGCTGACCATCAGCGACAACACGGCGGCAAATCTGTTGCTTGAGACGGTGAAGGGGCCGGCGGGTTTCACGGCGGGGGTGCGCGCGCTGGGCGACACGATGACCCGGCTCGATCGTCTTGAACCCGAATTGAATGAAAATAAGAAAAACGACCCGCAAGACACGAGCACGCCCGATGCGATGGCGCGCCTCATGCAAACGGTGTTGTTCGGCGATGTGCTAAAACCCGAATCGGTATTGCAACTGCGCCAGTGGATGCTGGACAACCGCACGGGGCGCAATCGTCTGCGTGCCGGCTTTGGCAACGTGTGGCAGGTGGGCAATCGCACCGGCACCAGCGTGAATAATCAGAGCAACGATGTGGCGTTTGCCGTGTCACGCTCGCAGGCGATGCGCGTGCCCGGCCCGTTGATCGTGGTGAGCTACGCGAACGTGCCCGAGCCCATGGGTGCCGCCGCCGATGCCGTGCACGCCATGGTTGCGCGTGAAGTGACTCGCGCGTTTTCCTAGACCAGGCGCGCCAGATAATGACGGCGCACCCAGAGCATGAGTGCGATCGCCGGCACGCCCACCACCAGCGGCACGATGGCGACGGCGTAACGCAGTCCTTCCTCACCAAACACCCGGTCGGACAAAAATCCGACCGCGAGCGGACCGATCATGCCGGCAAAGCTGATGGTCATGTAGTACAGCGCGACCGTCTGCCCGCGAATCTGCCCCGGCGTAACGTTGAGCAGTGCCGTGGCGCCGGTGGCCGAGGCCATGGCGATGCCCACGGTGTTCAGTCCGATGAGCGCCATGGCGATTTTCGGTCCGGGCATGAGCGGAATCAGAACCGCCGTTGGGACCAAAATCAAAACGCCCATCATCACGATCAGCAGCGGTCCATCGCGACGTCCCATGCCGTAAAGCTTGTCGGATAAATAGCCGGCAATATTGACCGTGAGCGGACCCACGGCGAGCAGAACGATGCCATTCCAAAACGCGTAGGTCTGGCCTTTCCAGCCCCAGGTGCGCTCAAACATCGGTGCGTACCAGCCCTGACTGTAGGCCGTGACCGTCATCACGCTGACCAGCATGGCGATGCCCACATACACCGGCCAGTTGGCACCGACGTAGCGCAGCATGTCGGCAAAACGCGCCTGACCCGCTTCGGCTTTGCGCTCCTGGCG
>JBGCEL010000178.1:0-26492 GCA_045106455.1 Gammaproteobacteria bacterium | reverse complement strand
GCGACAATATCGTCAACGTGATTGATCTTGGGATTCTCCGCACGCGATTTTTCCAACCCCCAGGACCAAGTGGTTTGTTTTGAATCGCTTGGTGGTTCGTATTGTTGCGGTTGGTCCGTCGTCCGCTTCGGTGGGTATACCTCTGGACACGCTGAGGAACAGCTACAGTCCAGAGGCATACCCACCGAACCGAACGCCGAACCAAGTGCGTAATTCGAATCCCGCGCACTTGGGGTTTTAAGAGCAAGAGAGAAGAGGTGCCGCCGATCTGGCAGCACGCTACGAAAAGCACGACACATTCTCAGGCTACGCCGCTAGAGGCGCCCACCCCCAAAGCTACGACTCAATTAGGGGAGTGGGAGTGAGGGGTTTTGCTCTGGGTTGTTAGCCCGTTCTTCGGGCGGTCCCAGAGTGAAACCCCTCACTCCCGCTCCCCGCGATCGAAGCGCAAAAGGCCGACCCCCGGGATCGAAGCGACCCAACCCGACCTTTGCGGTCCAAGCGCAACAAGCCAACAGAGCGCAACCAAAAAAAAGGCCGACGAAATCGCCGGCCAAAAAGCTTGAAGTGATCCGCTACCGGATCCCAAAAATTGTAGAGCGTTTAGCCCGCGACGTAGTCGATGACCAGCGCCACGCGACGGTTCGCGCTACCAGAGTCGCCCCAGGCGCCCGGTGTGATTTGACGGTTGTCGTCTTCGCCGTAACTGACCGCGCGCACTTTGTCGCTCGGCATACCGTTTTGGATCAGATACGCGCGGACCGCTTTCGCGCGCTCCATGCCAAGCCATTTGTTGTACTCGGCGTTGCCCGCAGGATCGGTGAAGCCTTCGACTGTGACGATCACGTTTTGGTGATAGTCCATCAAGACCGTGGCGAACTCGCTCAGCGGTGCCTTGTCTTCGTCGCGCAGCGTGGCGTCGTCGTAGGCAAAGTTGGCGGTCATGTCCACGTGAATGCGACCCTGCAGCTGGGCGATCTGCGCGTCGTAGCTCGAGAAGCGCGCCTGCAGGTTGTCGGTGAGTTCGCCGAAGCGGAACTGCATTTGCTCGAGCTGACCGCGGAGGTCGTCGTTGGAGCCCTCAAGGCGGCTGTCTTGCGCGCGTAGATCAGCGACGGTGCTGTCAAATTCGTCGCGCTTGATGAAGTTGCCGCAAGCGGTCAGCGACAAGCTGAGGCCGGCGATCATCAATATCTGGCGTGTGTTCATGCTGTGCTCCTAAATCCGGGCTTTGCTCAAAGTTCGTGGACAGGTTTACAGCTATCGTTGCAAAGATAAACCTGACGCAAATTTGCGACAGTTTCATGCCGGCCCGGCAGAGGCGCTTCGTGCCGCGCGCCTAAGCCGCTACGTATCTTGTGTTTTTTTCGGCGAGCGTGGCCGTTTGGCGACGTGCGATGTGCGCCTTCACAGGGCCGCTCGATGTCATTTTTTGTCGCGCGTGAGCCGGTAAACGGCCAGTCCAGCCGCGATCAGACCGACACCAAGCCCGCTGCGCAGCGGGCTGTCCAAAAAAACAAACACGAGCGTCCACACCGTGAGCGCGATAAATATGAGTGGCGTTAGCGGGTAACCCCAAGTTCGGAACGGTCGCGGCAGTTCGGGTTGGGTGCGACGCAAAACCATCAAGCCGGTCACCGTAATCAGGGTGTTCAACGCGAGAACAAAACCTGAAAACAATAAGATCGTCTCGAACGATCCGCTGATCACAAACGCGACGGCCGTGGCGCCCTGTACATAGATCGCCGTCGCCGGCACGCCGGCACGATTGGTGCGGCCCATCCAGCGGAAGAAACGAAAATCCTGACCGATGACCTGCAGCACGCGCGGCGCCGCCACGAGCATGGCGCTCACGGTGGAGGTAAGCAGTGCGCCCAGCGTCAACGCGATGGCATTGGCGGTCGTGTCACCGAAGACGTGCTGTGCGGCGATGAACCCCACTTCCAGCTGACCGCGCAGCGCGTCCTTGGGGGCGGCAACCAAAAAGGCGGCGTTGAGCAACAGGTACAGCGCGGTGACCACGAGGGTGCCGGTGGCCAGAATACGGGGGAGTCGGCGTTGCGGCTGTTGCAACTCGCCGCTTAAATAAGTGGCAGCGTTCCAGCCGCTGTACGCGTAGCTCACATAGATAAGCGAGACGGCGAAAGCGGCGGTGGGTATTTGGCTTGCGTCCCCGGGTTGCAGCGCAAGCTCGGTCCACCCGTCGGCGCCGGTGAGCCAAAACGTGGCCGCGCAAAACGCCACGATGATGATCAGTTTCACGGCGGTGAGCACGGATTGGGTGACGCTGCTGTGGCCACGACTGGTGGCGTGCAAAAAAGTGAGCGCTACGATCAGGGCCACGGCGACGGGCGTTCGGGGTAGGCCATCAAACACGGCGCCGACGTAACTTGCGAACGTGACGGCGGCGAGCGCGGTGGGGGCGGCGAAGCCGACGGTCGCGGAAATCCAGCCGGATGCGAAACCAAGCGAAGGGTGGAAAATCTCTCCCACAAAATGATATTCGCCGCCGGAGCGGGGCATCGCCGCACCAAGCTCGGCGTAGCACAGCGCGCCGCACAGCGCGATCAGACCGCCGACTAGCCACAGCAGAAGAATGACCGGTCCGCTCGACAGGCTCTCCAACTGGAAGCCCAGACTGGTGAACACACCGGTGCCAATCATGTTGGCCACGATCACGGCGATCGCGGTTCGACTTGAGAAAAACTTTGCACTCACGGCGCGGAGCATGATCAAAACCTGCCGCAAGCGCCAGCCCGTAGTGCTCGCGCGCGGGCGACGACCTGTTATGATGGCAGCGGAAATACTCTTTTAGAAGACCGCCGCCTTGCCATCACCGGGTGACCAAAACCAGCCTGATTCACCTGCGGACCGCGACGTTCGCCGTGGCAGGCTCTCTGGTTTCCGCGTGCCCTACACGCGCTATCGCCGCGAAGACGGACTGCCCAGCGGGCAGGTTTTCGATCTGGCGCAGGACATCCATCAAGTTTTTTGGTTTGCGACACCTGGCGGCCTGGCCCGTTTTGATGGTGCGCGCTTTCGCGTCCTCACGCCGCGCGACGGGCTCTCATCCCACGGTTTGCGTGCCGTCACGGCCGATCGCGACGGCAGCGTGTGGGTGGGCTCTGATATCGGCATCGATCACGTTGCGCACGACGGCCGTGTCCTGTCATCGTCGAGTGCAGGCGATTGGCACTATGGCCCCGTCGACTGCATTCATCTGATTGGCGGGGAGATTTGGCTTGGCAGCGCCGGCGGTCTGCTGCGTCGTCAGGGTAGGGATTGGGAGCGCTTTAGCGATACCTCGGTGCGCTCCATGGCGGTTACCCACCGGCGTCAGGACGGCGTTGGCATCGCTTGGTGCGTGACGGCCGATGGTCGCCTGTTGCGTCAGCGCGGTACCAAATTGGTCGATCCGCAAAACGAGCAGTGGCAACGCGTGGGTCCGGTGCGCTGCATTTTTGCCGTTAGCACCAACACATTGATGGTGGGCGGCGCACAAGGACTCGTGGAAATTGACGAGGACGGTTCGGTGATTGCTGAGCTGAACTATCCCGATGCCATCGAGCCGGTCAGCGCACTGTGTCGGGCCGACGGCGATCTGTGGGCAGGTATCGGACAGATGTTCTGTCGCCTGCGTCGCCACGACCGGGTGTGGGAAATCAGCAGCGTGGTGTCCGACCACGACGGCATCAACAATATTGTTGTGGATGCGTCCGGCGGCATTTGGGGCGCCACAGACGGTGGCGGCATTGTGAAAGTGAGTCCGCTGCACGAAATGATCCGGCCGCTGTCATTGCCACGCAACAAGGCGGTGCTGGCCGTCAAACCCGGTCACGGTGGGAAAATACTGCTTGGCGGCGATCAATTCAGCGCGGTGCTGCATCAAGGGGGTTCGCCGGGTAACGCCACGCTTGGGTTGCTCGATCATCATCAAACTTGGGATATCGCCGAAGACGACGACGGCGCTTTGTGGGCCGCCACCGAAGTGGGACTGATGCGTTTGGCGCATGATGATGTAGAAGCGCGCCCGTTGTTCGTCGATAAACCCGTGGTGTCGCGTTCGTGTCGTGCGCTTATCCAGCGTCAAGGCGATATCTGGGTGGGCGGTAAGCGCGGTTTGGCAATCGTAACGGCTGAGCGCAGCGTGCGCTATCCGAGCACCGACACGGGCGAGCCGCTCGGGTATGTCTATACGCTAAGCGAAGATCGCGAAGGCTGTCTGTGGGTCGGCACCATCGGCAACGGTTTGTGGCGCGAGCAGGGCGATCATTTTATTCGCGTGGTCAATGATCATTTGACGGCCACCGGCAGCACCTACTGCATTGCTGTGCGCGATGACAACGTGCTGGCGGTTGCGCAAAACGACCGCCTTGTCATTTGCTCCCCGGATGGCAGCGTTGAGCTGCTGCATACCAGCGCTGAGCCGATTGCAGGCTGGGCGTTGCAGTGGGCGCGTGACGGCGAGCGTTTGTGGGCCGGTTCCGCCAGCGGACTGCATGCCTACAACGTGATTGAAAAACGCCTGGCACATCAGATCACCGCCGTGCTGGGTTTGTCGCAGTGGGAATTTACGACCAGCCGTAGCCTGCATGTGACCGACAGCGGTCTTGTTTACTGCGGTCTGAACTCCGGCTTGGTTGTCGTGGACCCACAGCATCTGAACGACGATATTCCGGCGCCGGTGGCACGCGCGGCGCGTGTTGAGTGGACCAACGTGGAGCCCACCTCAGCCAGCGACGGCGCCTTTGAAATTGACACCGATCGCTGGAGTCTGCGCGTGGCGTTGTGCTGTCCGTGGTTTCTGGATGAGCAGGATGTGCAGTACCGCTACCGGATGGTGGGGTTTGAAGAATCCTGGAGCGAGTTGAGCGCCGTGCCAGAGGCGCGTTACAGCTCGTTACCGGTGGGTGAGTACCGGCTGGAAGTGCAGGCCTTCAGTCGTTTGGTAGGTTTTGGTCCGGCCAGTCGTCTGCTTACGCTGCGTGTGGTGGATGGCCGCTTGTCGCGCAACGTCATTCTTGCCCCTCTGCGCGCCGTGCGCACGGTGCGTGATACGTATCGGGCAATGCGGCGAAATCGACTCTTGCTTGATGAAAATACTCAGCTTGAAGAAGAAATTGGCAGTCGCACGGCGGAGTTGGTGCGAGCCAAAGACAAACTCCAGCAGCTCAATGCATCGCTTACCCAACAGGTGACCACCGATGCGCTGACCGGTATCAGCAGTCGGCGCCACTTTGATACAACGCTCGAGCGCTTGCTGCGTGAGACGATGAACAAACAGCATCCGCTGTCCATGCTGTTTATCGATATTGATCATTTCAAGGCGTACAACGATCGTTATGGCCACACCAAAGGTGATGAGTGTCTTGGCTTTGTCGCGCGGCGCATTGAGGCCAACCTGTATCGCACCGCCGACAGCGTGGCGCGCTACGGGGGTGAGGAATTTGGCGTGTTGTCACCACGCACTGACGTCGGCGGCGCGATGGCGCTGGCAGAGCGTTTGCGTGAATCGGTCGTGCGTTTGAAAATTCGCAACGAAGGTGCGCCTGGACCTGGGTATGTCACGGTGTCGGTGGGCGTCACCACGCTTCCGAGTCAGGGCAATTTCCGGCGCGATGCCGTGACACCGCAGAAGATTATTGCGAACGCAGATCGCGCGCTTTATCAGGCCAAAGAAAACGGACGCAATCAGTGCGTGTTTAAGGAATTCGACTTCACTCTGCGTTAGATCCGGGTTCGTGCGCACTCATGTGTTTTTTGAGTTCTGCTGTGGCCGTGCGATGAATGACGTAGGTGGCAAGCACCAGCGCGATCAGACCCACCACCAAAACGATCTTGCCGGTTGCACCACCGGTGGCATCGGCATCGAGCAATGCCTGTGCGTCACTGGCGACCGACCCGATGTACACAAACAGCCCGATTGCGGGCAGCATGCCAAGCGCCGTCGCCGGAATGAAACTCGACAGGCGTACGCTGCTCACGCCGTAGGCGTAGTTCAGAACATTAAACGGGATCAGCAGCGACAGGCGGGTCAGTGCCACCACGAGAAAGCCGCGCGATTGCAACGCGCTGTTGAGAGCCAAAAACGTCTTGTTGCCCGCGACCGCCTGCGCTACCGCGGGACGGGCGATACTGCGGCCCGCAAGGCAAGCTAACGTCGATCCCAGAGTGATGCCGATGGACGCGAGCGCCACGCCTTGCACGAGGCCAAAGATAAAACCTGCCGTCATGATCAGCACAGAGCCAGGCACCATTAGTGGTGTGGCGATGGCGACGCCCAGCACATAAATAAGCGCCGCAAGCGCCGGGTTGGCGCGTTGCCAGGTCAATGCCTGATCGAGCAGCGATTCGATCGGCAACGTGAACACGCCGATCAGGACTGCCGCGAGCAGAGCGAGGCCCAGCCACAGTCGGCCACGCTGATTGGGGGGATTGGCAGTCATAACATCAGAAACTTACCTGAGTGCGCAGATTTATACAGAATTTTCACAAGTTGTGCACAGGTTGTTCACATCGAATGCCGTGCAAAAAAAAACGCCGGACCAAAGGCCCGGCGCTCATCGTTCATGTAAGTCGCTTGAACTTACAGTGACTCAGACATCGAGTCGTCTTCCAGCGTGCTGTCGCTCCAGAGGAAGCTGTCGCTCCAAAGATAGCTGTCACTCCAGAGGAAGCTGTTGGCGATCGGGTTGCTCGGCGTATCGTTCCACGCTGCGCCCGATTCCCACAGTGCGCTTGCGCCCCACTGTGCACCACCCCAAAGCTGAGCCGTGTCTTCAATCATGACACCCGAGCCGTCGGCCGAGGGGATCATGCGCGGCGAAGGAGCCTGCGTTACCGAGCCGCTCTCATTCAGTGCGGCTTGGACGTCAAGGACACCGGCGCCCGCGATGATCGGGTCGATATCGAGCTTGTTGGCCGAGCGCATCAGACGTGCTTTCACGGTTGAGGCGTTGAGGTTGTTGTCTTTGCTCAGCAGCAGAACCGCCGCGCCAGAGACCACACCCGCTGCCATCGACGTGCCCGACATCTCCAGGTATTTACCCGTGCAGTTGCCGCCGCAGTTGGGCACCGCGTTGTGCAGAGCCGTTTTGAAGTGCGCGTGATCGGAGATCGGTGCGATGAAGCGATTGCCCGGTGCGAGCAGGTCAGGCTTCATGATGCGATCGATACCGGTGGGGCCAAGCGAAGAGTAGCTCGAGACGTAGTCATCGCTTGGGTCAACCGTGCCGCGATCCGTGACCGAGCCTACCGTGATGATTTTCGGCGAGTTGCCCGGGCTTGTGATGTGCGAGTAGCCAAGCTTGCCGTAGTTACCGGCTGAAGCCACAACGACCACACCGGCGTCCCAGACCGCCTCGGTGGCAAGCACCAGTGGATCGGTGGCAACCGACGATTCAACGGCTTTGCCAAGTGACATGTTGATCACGCGAATGTTGTGCTCATCGTGGTTGGCAAGCACCCAGTCGAGACCGGCGAGTACGTCGGAGACCGTGCCACGACCGTCGTGACGCAGGACGCGCACATCGAAGATCTGTGCGTCAGGTGCCATGCCGGGGTAGGCGCCAGCCGACAATGTGCCGTTGCCACCTGCGATACCCGCGACGTGCGTGCCGTGACCCAGTGGATCATGATCGGTGACAAAGACGTCTGGACCGGCGTTGTAGTGCTGGCTGACTTTGCTGCTGCTCAGCGCGTCGCAATGCACGGCGAGCATGCCGTATTCGCCCAGCCACACCTGGTTGGAATTGGCGCTGCTCAGGCTAAGCGTTGAGGTCGCAAACCAGTTGCTGAAGTCGCTGCCCAGCCACTGGTTGCTCTCGAATACGCCGTCAATGTACATCTTGGCCGAGCCAGAAGCGTTCGCGGTAATGACGATGTGCTGCATGTTGGCGCTGACTGCCTGTGAAGAACTGGTCACGTATTCGCCACCGGCGTTAGCCGCGGTGCGCACGCCGAATGTGAAGCGATCGGCAACCTGCTGCAGCACAAAGTTCGAGCCACCCTGACCGTTGGTCAAAGACACGATGTTGGCGGGCCCTGCCTGCGATGCGTTGGCCGGTTGCACCCAGGCCTCGAGCGTCATCTCGTTGGAGTTTTTGCACTCACGCGCAATGGCGCTGGTGCGCTGACCGCTGGCCACGGTTGGCTGGTTGAATTTCAGGCTGGTGCTTCCCCAGCTGGTGTTGCTGGTATCGGCGACAACGAGATTGACCGGTGCATCGGTTTTGTCATCACGGCGGTCAAACACTTTGTTCCCGTCGAGTTCATCAAAAACGAACAGTGCCTCAAGCGAGTTGTCTTGATACTGCGAGTTGGTTTTCTCGGTCGCCGGTTGAATGATGTTCACACGGCCAACAAGATTGATGTCCTGGTGATTCGCCACACCGGAGTCAATCACCGCCAGAACAATGTCGTTGTCTGGATCAACGTGGTCCAGTGAGTTTGAGGTTGGCAGCTGCGCAGTTTTACGCGCCGAGTTCGAAAGAAAACGCACCTGACGATCGTCAACGGCGGACAGTGCACCGGCGTTGGCCGCGAATTCATCGGCAGCGAAAGCCGGAATGCGCACGCCGCTCATCGCGAGGCGTTCGTAGTCCTTTGTGATGGTGCCGCCGGCGGCCGCGACGCGCTCGGCCAGATCAATCATCTCAGCGCGGTCGTTGAAGGCCAGCACCATATCCACCATGCCATCGTTCACGTCGAACGAGGTGAGTGAAGCCTGCGAGCGGGCGTTGTCGACGTCGCTGTTGGTATCGTTGGGGCTGGTGCCGTAGTCCAGATCGTTCCAGTGATTGCGGGCGACCGTGGCGTCCGCGTCAATGTTCAGCTGCGTGGCCTGTTCAGGGGCCGCCGCCAAAGCGTGGATGGGCGTCGCTGCATCTGCACGTAATGTAGCGCTGTGTGAGTCGGCGTCCTTACCGTTGTTGCTGGCGACGAGCGTCGCCGAAACCAAACCAGCAGAATCCTTGCTAGATGTGTCGCTGCGGTCCAGGCTGTTGATCGCCATGCGACCACCAAAGACCAAGCCAACGCATATCGCGAGTGCCAGTTTCGGGTTTGTTTTTTCCACCATTTGTAGGGACTCCGGTCCAAAAATAAGTCAGTTTCCGCGCTGCGCTTCCCCGCGTCGGAGGAGGCTGCGAATATGGGCTTATTACATCAGGATGCGGTGTGGCGGGCGTTGCGCAAGCTCTCTGCAAGTGGCGCGCAAAGTGTGACGAGCGTCTCGTAATGTGCGGTTAAATAAAAGGCTCTGCGTTGGCCTGCGCTACTTAAGCGCAGGCCTCCTCGGATTGACCATTGCCGGAATCATTGATTGCCAACATGCCCTGATCCACCATCTGATCGGCATGGTCGCGGAATGAGTAGAATGGATTCGCAACCGCGCCGCTGTCGGCCGTGGCAACAAACGATACCCATGCATTGCGATTGGATTTGGCGCGATACATTGCGGCATCGGCCAGCGACAGCACCTGTTCCCATTCGAGCATGTCTGGTTTGGTGCGCACGAACGGGTAGCTTGCCATGCCAATTGAGCACGTGGTGCGAGCAACCTGACCGCTGCCGATCGAAAATACTTTCTCAGCCATTGAAGCGCGAATACGTTCGGCGAGAGCCTCGGCCTGATCGCTGTCCGAGTAGCGCCCAATAACCAGGAATTCGTCGCCGCCCCAGCGGATGACGGTGTCAGACTGACGGCAGGCGGCAAGCAGGACGTCGCGCACTTCGAGCAAGAGTTTGTCGCCAGCGGCGTGACCGCAGGTGTCATTGACCGGCTTGAAGTTGTCCATGTCGATCATCATGAAGACCATGTCGGCCTGTGCGGGATGATCGCTCGCCTCGCCGGTGTCGCGATAGCGTCGGCGCACGATGTCGATGTCTTTGGCGACTTCCTGGAACACGTAGCGACGATTGCGCAAGCCGGTGAGCGGATCGGTCAGACTGGCCGTCAGGAAGCGCTGATTGAGGTTCTTGAGTTCTTCGTTACGCAGCGCCAGTTCGCGGGTACGCAGTTGCACGTTTTGTTCAAGACGGCGACGATATTCAGATTCACGTTGCAAACGTTTTTGCTGAGAGCGCCAGAACACGCTGAGCACAAGCAGAGCAAAGGCGGCATAGCCCGTGTAGGCCCACCACGTTTTCCACGGTGGTGGCGCCGCATGAAATTGAACCGCCGCACCTTCTTCCTGCCAAACCCCGTCACTGTTTGCGGCGCGTACGCGGAACGTGTAATCGCCGCCGTCCAGGTTGGTGTAGGTGACATGATGCAATGAGTCTGCTTCGATCCAGCCCGGATCGAAGCCTTCCAGCATGTACGCGTACCGATTCTCCGTTGGCGCGGTGTAGTCGAGCGCGCTAAATTCAAACGAGATGACGTCATCGCGGAAATTCAAATTCAGGTTGTCTGCCCGCCAGTGCGGCGCGTTGATGTTGATTGGCTGATTGAGCAGTGACACCTGAGTGATAATCACTTCAGGTGGTAGCTCGTTGATCTTTAAGTCCGACGGGTAGAAGGCATTGAAGCCATTGGCGCCGCCAAAAAACAGTTCGCCCGAGCTGTTGCGGTAATGCGCTCCGAAGTTGAATTCTTCGTCCTGCAGACCGTGGCTGCGGTGGAACGTACGCACGACGCCACGATTTGGAATGTACTGCGTGAGGCCATAATTGGTGGACAGCCACAGATGTCCCTGGGTGTCAGATTCGATGCCGTAAATGACATCATTGGTGACCGGGTTTTCCACTTGATTCAGATTGCGAAAGCGTACGGCTTCGAGGGGACCGTCGCTGCCAATCACCTGATTAAGGCCGCCGCCCTGTGTGCCAACCCAGATGCGTCCTTTGATATCCACGTGCAGCGCGTAAATGCTGTCGGCACTCAACGACTGCGGGTCTTCCAGATCGTTGCGAAAGTGATAGAACTTGCCGCTGTCGGGTTGCAGTACGTTAAGGCCACCGCCGTCGGTGCCGATCCAGATGCGTCCGCGTGCGTCCTGCGCGAAGGCGGTCGCGCGACTGCTGGCAAGACCGGTGTCATTGCCGGTGGTATGCGGATAGCGTGTCACTTCATCGTTAAGGCCGTTAATGCGGTTTACGCCGCCACCAAACGTGCCTACCCAAACGTTGCCGCCGCGATCTTCGTACAGCGACATGATACCGGTGGCGCTGACGGTGGTCGGATCGTTCTCGGCGTGATCGAAACGCTCCATTATTTCGGTTTCAGGATCAAGGCGATTCAGTCCACCTTCCATCGTGCCCAGCCACAGCTTGTTACGGCTATCGAGCAGGAGCGACATGATGCGATCGTCGCTGAGGCTCTCCGGGTCTGCCGCATCGTGGCGAATGTGTTTGACCACAGTAGAACCGCGCGTGATGCGATTGACACCGCCGCCAAACGTACCTACCCAGAGATTTTTGCGTCGGTCTTCTGCAAACGACGTCACGTTGCCATAGCTAAGTTGCCCGGCGGCGTGGTGGCCGAAGCCCCAGCTGCGAGGGTTCCATTTGTTCAGGCCACTGGAACGTGTGCCGACCCACAGTACGCCAGATTTGTCTTGAAACAATGAGGTGACAAAACTGTCGCTGAGGCTGCCGGGGTCGGAGCGTTCATGTACATAGTGGACGAACTGCTGCTGCATCACGTCAAACAAATTCAGTCCGCGTGGCGTGCCGATCCAGATGCGTCCGGAGTCGTCCTGCAGGATAGCGCGAACCCAATTGTTGCTGAGGCTGCCGGGCTCCTTGGGATTGTGCATGTAGCGTCGGAACGTGTCGGTGCTACGATCGTAAACGTTGAGACCACCGCCACGCGTGCCGACCCACAGAGTGCCCTGGCGATCTTCATACAGCGCACTGATTTCATTATCGCTGAGCGACTGTTCATTGCCGGCTTCAACGCGGTAAGTCAGGAACGCGCCCGTAATTGGGTCGAAACGCGATAGTCCGTTGTCCGTGCCCACCCAAACCGTGCCACGTGCGTCGCGTAGAAGCGCCGAGATGGCATTGCCGCCCAGGCTGCGCGCATCGTTGGGATCGTGACGATAGTGCGTAATGTCTAATGATTCGGGATCGATACGTTCAAGACCGTGCTCGCGCGTCCCGGCCCAGATCCAGCCATCGCTGGTCGAGAGCACCGCGCGGACCAGATCGCTGGAGAGTGAATTGGCGTCTTCAGGGTTGTGGCGCAGCACTTCGAAGGTGTCGGTTTGTGCATCCCAACGGGCCAGACCACCGCCTTTGGTGGCAAGCCATAAATCGCCGCTGGCATCTTCGGCGATGTCCCAGATGAAGTCGGCTGCCAAGGTGTTGGGGTCGCCCGCCTTGGCCTTGTAGTGGTGGAAGCGATAGCCGTCGTAGCGGTTCAGACCATTTTCGGTGCCGAGCCACAAAAACCCGGTCTGATCCTGCTTGACCACGTTGAGCGTGCTTTGCGACAGGCCATCACTCATCGAGATTCTCTCGAAGCGCATCGGCTTGCCGGTGAGTGCGGCGACGCTACTGGCGCTGAGTAACAGCACAACGGCACAACAGGTGGTGAAAAGTGAACGCCAATCCATGTCATTGTTCCATGCGCCGCGGCGCGGGTGTAAGTGGTTCATCATGGTCCGATGTCCTGAGAAAGTTCGCTTGTTTGCGCCTCCAGCAGCTTGATAAAAGCATCGCTGAAGACGGCGGGTGAGCAATAGAAACCCTGATAGATGTGGCAACCCCAGTCGCGCAGGAGCTGGTGTTGTTCTTTGGATTCGACGCCCTCGGCAATTACCGTGAGGTTCATGCTGCGGGCCAGACCCACGAGCGCTTTGGCAATGACGGCGTCCGCGCCGTTTTCGAGGGCGCCAGACACGTACGAGCGATCCAGTTTGAGAATGTCGATGGGCAACCGTTTCAGGTATTCGATGGCCGCGTCGCCTGTGCCGAAGTCGTCCAGCGACAAGCGAACGCCGATGGACTTTATTTCATGCAGCTGTCGAATGATGCGTTGATCGTCGCCAATAGCGCCACGTTCAGAGATTTCCAGTTCAATGTTGCCGGGATTAAGGTCGTAGCGGTCAATTGCATTCTCAACGCTGCGCTTAACGTCGCCACGGTGCAGCTGAATTAGCGAAAGATTGATGGCCATGCGTTGATTTTCGAAACCCCGATCGTGCCAGCGACGCAGTTCCGCGCAGGCCCGATCGATCACCATGTCGCCAATCTGCACGACAATGCCGCTGCGCTCGGCTACCGGGATAAATTCCGCGGGCGAAATAAAGCCGTGCGGTTCCTTGTGCCAGCGCAACAAGGCTTCTGCACCTACGATACGGTTGTTCCACAGATTGACCAGCGGTTGATACGCGACCTGAAGCTCATTGTTGCTGACCGCTTCGCGTAGCCAGCGGTCAAGCTCCAGCAGGCGGGCGCTGGACATGCCGGTGTCTTCGGCAAAAAGGCTAAAGCCGCCGCCGCGACGTTTGACGGTCATCATGGCGTGCTCGGCATTGAGCAATAGTTTGCCGGCCTCGTCTCCATCACCAGGCGACACAGCTCCGCCAATGCTTGAGGTCAAATAAATAGTGCGCCCATCAATGTGCAGCGGTTCGCTCAGTACTTCGGTTAGTACGCGGCGAATGGTTTGCAAATGACTGTGATTGCCAGAAAAGGGCAGGAACAGTCCAAAACGGACGCTGTCGAGTTTGGCGGCACAGGCGGCCAGCACACCCGTGCTACCCGGTGCGTGCAGCTCTGGCCGCACGAGGCATTCACGCAGGCGGGCACCGACGGCTTCAAGAATCCGATCACCGGTTTCGCGGCCGTGGGCCTCGTTGATCACATGAAACCGCTCAATGCCGATTAGGAACAGCGCGAGCGTATCGGTTTGACACAATGCACGAGCGAGAATATCTCGAAATTTTGTGAGCGACGGCAGTCCCGTCAGCCGATCGGTATCGCTTAAGTTGGACAACGCACGGCGAGAGTCTTCGATCTGCTGTTTGCCGCGCAGTATGTCTGATTTGGCGGCGGCGAGTTCGAGCTGCGTGCGACGGAATTCTGCCAGTGTGCGGACACGGCGGCTGACCACCTGCCAGCTTACCGGCTTACGGACGATGTCGGTGACGCCGGCCGCGAGGGCTTGTTCTACCTGATTGATATCCTGACACAGCACCACCAACGGCAGCTCACATAGCTGCACGTCGTCGAGTATCTGGCGATACAGTGGTTGTCCGGATTCGTCACGGCTTGCGGCCTCGACCAGAATCACACTCAACTGTGAGTTCGCGACCGCGTTCGCTGCCGCATCAAGTGAATCCACACGTACGGCGCTTAAGTCTTCTTGCTGTAGCCATTTGTCAGGCCATTGATCACTCGGGTCGTCAGCGCCGACAACCAGAACGTTGGCCTGTGACTGTGGGCCGTTGTCCCTGCCATGCTGTGATGCTGGAGACATTTCCGGGAATGGCGCACTGTCTGTGAAGTGCCTTGTCGTCACCGCATCGTTCATGCGAGGGCGACCTGCTGACGTGCGCGTTCGACCAGCGAATCGAATGATTCGGGACGATAAAAATGGAAGCCCTGCACGTAACGACAGCCGAGCTCTTCAAGGCAGTTGGCGTGCGCTGGCGTTTCTACTCCGGTGGCGCACACTCGAATTCCCAGTGCATCGGCTAGTGCCAGATGCGCGGCGACGACGCGTCGTGGGCCTTCTTCGGGGAGTCGTTCGATCAGTTGCCGGGAGAGCTTGATTCGACCGATGCCGGTGCGCAGGATTGAGCGCGGACTCAGTGCGTGCATACCGCAGTCGTCCAGCGTGACGCCAAAGCCCGCCTCGCGCAGCGCCCGCGTTGTGGTTTCGGATGCGGCCACGTCGCGATGGAAATCCGCCGCACGAATTTCAAAATCAATGCGCTGTGGGTCCAGGCCGTAGTGTTGTGCCAATGTCGTGGCGCGTTCTACCAGAGACGGCGCGAAAGATTGTCGCGCAAATAGATTGAGCGATATGGTCCAGTGCGCGGAGTCGTGCAGTGCAGCGGCGTCTGCAATCGCGTGTTCCATCACCCAGTCGCCCAGTGCGGTCGACAGATCGTTCATCTGGGCGATGGGGATAATTTCGCCTAAAGGTACTTCGCCGCGCAGCGGATGTTCCCAGCGCAACAGTGCCTCAGCGCTCATCACGCGATGCGTGCGCTGATCGAAAGTAGGCTGGTACACCAGATCAAATTGATTATTCTCAAGTGCCCAGCGCAACTCCTGCGCAATGTCGAGTCGACTCAGGCTGCGCACCTGCGCGGTACTTGTAAACGACGCGATCGCGCTGGCGGTATTTTTGCGCGCATCGTAGAGGGCGACGCCGGCATGTGCTTGCAGCGCCTCGAGGTCTTCGGCGTCGTGGGGAAAACGTGCGATGCCTATACAGGTATCAAGCGAGACTTCGTCGCCGCCCATCGGTTCAGGCGCACCGAGTCGGGCAATGACATCACGGGCCAGTGCTTTGAGCTGTTCGGTGTCCGCACAGCCGTCAACCATCAACGAATATTCGTTACCTTCTGTGCGTGCAAGCACCAGAGTGCAGTTTTGAGCAACATGTGCTCTCAATCCGTTACTGCCGAGCATGCTGTCCGCCAGTCGCTGTGCCATGGCGCCCACGAGTTGACTGCCATTGTGGCGGCCGAAAGTTCGGTTGATGTAATCAAGGCCGCGCAGATGAATCCGCAAGAGAGCGACACTGCGTCCCGTGAGGCGCGCGGTGTTGAGTGCGCCGCCCAGCTCGCGGACGAAGGCGGCGCGATTGGGAAGCTGGGTCATGCTGTCGCGAAACGCCAGTTCGCGCACCTCTTTGTCCAGCGTCGCTTTGCCGGATACGTCTCGGGCCAGAACCTGTGCGCGGTCCCGACCGTGGGCGAGAATCGTGATTTCGTGCACGCGGCCACTCCAGTTGTCTGGCAGCGTCGCTTCGATTCGGCTAACGCTGCGGCGGCGAACGGCGTCACGAACGCGTCCGCGCACGGCCTCGGCTACTTGCTCGGGCCACAGGGCGGTAAGAAACTGGCCCGAAATATCACCCGCTCTGTCGTTGCGCGCGAAGCTGCCCAAGTCGCCCGCCATGTGTTCGACAATGCGTCCGTCGGTTCGAACAATCAGCACGATGGTGTCATCGGCGCATGCCCGGAAGCTCGGCGAGGCAGTCGCGGCCGCTGTTTTCGATGTTGATAAGGCCAGAGAGTCTGAGGTCATTCTTATGTGAGCCTTTGAGCCTGTGCGGCGTTTTTTCCAGAACGCAAAAAAGTTAGTTCAATGGGCCGTCGGAGGTTGTGATGTAGTTGGCAATGCCTCCGCGTCGCGCACAGCAACGCGCAAAAAGTGTGAACTGGAGACAGGTCCGGAAATAGTTATGTTGCGTTCGCAATGATTTGCTTTCCTCGTCGGCGCTCACCCCGTATGCTTTGCGCTCCCGAATTTGGATCAAGGAACAGACGATGATTATCGACAACATCCCCATCGGTGAGAGACCCCCCGAGGACGTCAATGTACTCATCGAGGTCCCGCTCGGTGGCGACCCGATTAAGTATGAAGTGGATAAAGACAGTAGTACTTTGATGGTGGACCGTTTCTTGTACACGGCCATGCACTATCCGTGTAACTACGGCTTTATTCCGCACACGCTGTCGGACGACGGAGACCCGATCGACGTGATGTGTATCGGCAATCGTCCGCTGATCCCGGGCTGCGTTCTGGGCTCTCGCCCGGTGGGTGTACTGATGATGGAAGATGAGGCGGGCATGGATGAGAAAATCTTGGCCGTGCCGTCCGGTCGGCTAACCAAGTACTACGATAATGTCTCTGACTATCGCGATCTGCCGGGCATCATGCTCGAACGAATTAGTCATTTCTTTGAGCAGTACAAAGCGCTTGAGCCAAATAAATGGGTCAAGGTCGTGGGCTGGGAAGGCAAGCAGAAGGCGCAGGAGCTGATTGTCGAGGCGATTGCCCGGGCGCGCGACGCCAAGAGCTGAACATAATTAGATTGGGGCGATCACAACCGTGACGGGCGTCGCCGAATAGGCTTCAGTCCATGTGAGTGTGACGCCCTGACATTTCTTGTCGGTGGACACGGCGTAATCAACAGGCGTCAATCGGGACCCGATTTTAAATGGAGCAATCGAGTTTAAGGTGAAGTCCGCCACATTACTCATGTTTAGACAGAGGCGGCGACCCGAACTGCTGGGTAAGGAGTCGCGGCCACGAGTGGACAAGCTCATTTGTCGCGCATGAAGATGCGGACGCACCTTAAAACTAATCCCGATTGACGCTGCTGAACCGACGCCCGTTGGCCCTTGCGTTGCGGCGCCAACTGATGTTGCCGCCGCGAGGAGAGCAAGTGCAAAGACCGCTGGTCGTCGGTTGCTACAGATGTAGCTGCTCGCAAGTAAGCCGTCCGTGGCAGAGTCAAAGGGCATGATCCTGGTTCCTTCAGGTACTTAGTCGCGAGCATCCTTAGTAGCGACCATTGGTGTGGCGACTTTAGTGGCGTCAGAATTTTGACAGCTTTGAGAGCTGTTTCACGGCGCTGCGCGCACGCCTGCCCTAGAATAGACTCTGCTGGGAACACTGCACGTGCAGGCAAGAGGACAAGTCTTGTCTGTTTCGCCGCAGCGACTGAAAAGGGCAAAACCGTCGAAAGGCGGTGACGCAAAGTCTACGGTCTAACGGCAGGGTGAATCACTCTGTCCACGATGGCGAGACTGCCAGAGAGCAACGGCATCCATCCGGTGTGGTCTTTTCTGGTGACAATGAAGTCAGTGCTCCCAGTGCGACCTTTTGGACAACACCTGGAGCAATCAACCCATGAACAATTTTCCACGCCATCTTTTTAAAACCGTTCTGCTGGCAGCCGCCTTTGCAGGTGGCGGGATCAGCGCTATGGCCGCAACCGACGGCAGCGTTGGTTTTAACTCAACCGGCACCGTCGATATCAGCCTCACGGTGAACGATGAAGTTCGGATTTCGAATCTGAGCGACATCAACCTAGGTGTGTTTGGTGGTGCCGACGCTGTCGGCGCGACAGATGCCTGCGTCTATCGTAACGGCACCGGGGCTTATCGCATTACGGCCGCTGGCAGCGGTGCGGGTGGTGCGTTCTCACTGACCGATGGCACCAACACGGTCGCCTATGGCGTTGAGTTTGATGATGGTACGGGCTCGATCGCCATGGGCGCGAGTACGCCGATGATTGGCCGCACTGGTGCGGATGCCGCATCGGCGACGTGCGCCACGACCGGCAACAACGCAACGGTCACCACGACGGTCGCCGCTGTGGATGCCGCGTCGCTGCCTGCCGGCACCTACACCGGCACGCTGACCCTTCTGGTAGCGCCCGAGTAAGCATCAGGTTTGCAGCGCGCACCGCTAAGGCTGCGCGCTGCGATTTGGATCTACTCCTATGAATTTTTTACTTCGCCGTGCCGCTGCCTTACTGGCTCTGTTGATCTGCGTCCCGATGAGCCCTGCGGCTCTGGCCGCGGGGCAGGGCAGTAATGGATTGACCTCGACCGGTCAGGTCGACATGACGCTGACCACCGGGCTGTCCACGCGTATCGCGGGCCTGAGTGATTTTGCGTTGGGTACGCTGGATGGCAGCGCCAATGCCACCGCCGATCAAAATATTTGCATCGGTCGGACTGGCGTTGGTCTGTTTGCCAACGGCACCTATCGCGTGCGTGCGAGCGGCGACGGCGATGCCGGTGATATTCACGCATTCACGCTCAGCAACGGCGCTGATCAAATTTATTACGACGTCTTTTTTAATGATGAAACCGGCGTCGCCGGTCGTACGCCGTTGACCGGCGGTGTCATGCTCTCGGGGCAGCAGGGCCTGGGCCTGTTTGAGCTATTCAATCTGATTTTCGGCTGCGCCGTCCGTAATGCCAACGTGTCCATTGATGTGCCCGCAGCCGAACTTGCCGCGGCCTCGTCTGGCACCTACACGGGCACCCTCACGCTGGTTCTGATTCCCGACTAGCTGCCGGCCTGGAATGTGCGTCACGTCGCGCTCCGGATCTGCATCGTTATGTAAGCTTGTCGCATGTCTTGTGTTCGACTTCTCTGTTTTGTTCTGCTGTTCGCACTGGCCCCTTCGGTGGTCGGGCAGACGTCGAATATTGTAATTTCCAATCTGCGGGATCTTGACTTTGGCGCCGTGCCCCCAACGGTTGGCAGTCTGCGCCGCGTCTCGCGTTTTTGTGTAGGGCTTGATGCCGGCAGCACATATCGGATCGCCGCGGTTGGCTCTGGCGAGGCCGGCGAGTTTGCGTTAAGTGGCGGCTTGTCGATCCTGCCGTACACGGTGCACTACTCAGATCGTTTAAATCGCCGCGGTCGCGTGCTGGCAAGCGGCGAGTCGCAAGGCGATTTTCGCACCCGAGCAAACATCAATCGCAGTGGTTGTCGCCGTCGCACGGCGCGGATCACGGTCAGTATCGGTGATCAGGACCTGCAGGCCATGCCGAGCGGCCGCTACAGTGGCACACTCACGCTTATGGTGTCGCCGGAATAGACTCACACGTGGCGGGCGGCAATACGATCAGATGATTGGCCGACCGTGCCGACGAAATGGGCAGGCGGCAACGACGACCGTCGGCGGTACTCAAAGTGAGCGGTGCCAACGACTCCAACTCGATCTGAAACCAGCCCTGATCATCGGTTCTTTGCGCCGCATCGGCGTCGTAATCAAAGCGTGCGTTGGCCACCGGCTCGCCGTTCTCCCAAGTGGCCTGACCCACCACAACCGTGACCGTTCTTGAATTGAAGTCGAGACTGTGCACGTTGCCCGGATACAGCGTTACGGTGTGCGCCGTCTCGCTGATTTGCGCCATCGTGTCGCCGCGGGGCACCACGCGGATGTCGTAGGTGGCGTAAGGCATCAAAGCAATCACGGTACGGGCACGACCACGCGTTGTCGCGACACGCTGATCGTCGACCAGTACGTCAAACGAGCCGCCGGCATGACCATCCACATTAATGACCACCGCAGCGGACTCGCCCTGGCGCCCACCCAGCGCCACGTCGTCACGATTTGAAAGGACACCGAAGCGGGCTGTGGCGGAGTAGCTCATGCCGCTGCGCTCGGTTGAATTGGCGTACTGAATGTCCGCGCTGGCGCGACCGAGTTCCGACTCGCTGGTGAGTGCGCTACCGAGCACCCGCTGGCTGCCCCGGTTTTGAATGAATGTGGTGTGGGTGATTTGTCCAAGACGAGCGTGCTGCGACTGCCGCGTGCTGCGTGCATCCAGCAACAGCGGACCTGAAGACGCAGAGGAATCGGTAGCATGCTGGAAGCCCGCCTCCACCGTATTGAAGCGCTGGTGCCGGCGCCAGCGTGCTTGTACGCCAATGCGTGCGAGGCGATCGTCGCCGGCCACTGATATATCTGCGTTGAGATCAAACGCGATGTCCCCGCGGCGCGGTAGTGGGAGAGCAAAGTTTGCACCCCAGCCACGGATGGCCTGTGCCGTGGCGCGCAGGTCGTGCTGCGCGCGCAGTGTGAGGCGACCTTTGCCAAGCGGCGCATTGAACGTCAGGGCGGTTTGGCGAAAGGACTCACTAAACAAATCTTGCCCGGGCTCGCGCGGCGTTCGACCCACGCTCACCAGGCGTAAATCCAGTCCGGCCGACCAGGCTTTGCCCCGAGTTCTGGCTTGCCACCATAGACCGCGATCGCCGGTTGTCGTGAGCATGGCGCTGGCGCGCATTTGCCACGTCGAACCAAAACCGAACACGCCGGCCTGTGCAAGGGTCGTGCGCCCGGCGCGGAGGAATTCGGCATCCAGACCCAGCGCGTTATTCAGGCGTCGCGCTGCACCGGCACGTAGCCAGGTGCCGGCTTCCAGCGTTGCAGCGGGCGCGTCGCGGCGTGCATTCAAGGTGCCGGCTTCGGCGTAGTAGACCGGTTGATCAAGTGGTGGCAGCTGGGTGCTGCGCACGTAGAAGAAATTTTCCTCGCGTGTGCGTCCGTTGTCGCCGCGAATACGCACGCGCAGGTCGTAGGCGCCTTCGGGCAAGCGCGCCGTGTCGAGTTGCTGATTGCCGGGCGCATAGAAGCGCGAATCGATCAGGCGATCGCCGCGAAAAACATCGACCCGACTGCGCTGATTCAGAAACAGAAAAATCGGCGTAGCTTCCGCTGAGTCCAGATCCGCGCGTAGATCCAGTGCGGTCCCGGCGCGCACACCCACCACGTTCTGTTCACCCACGAACACCGCGTTTTGGCCACGTGAGCGAAACAGGCCGGCCTCATAGCGATAGCCGTTGTGGTCGCGCTGTGCCATCAGTTCGCTAAAGGCAAACCCGGCCCGCGTCGCGTCGTAGCGCGCCACCATTCGTTCGGTGCCGCGGGACAGTACGGACGTTGCCGAAAGATCAAACGCGTTGTCCTCTTCTGCGCCCCCCGCCAGGGCCGCGCTAACCTGATGGACGCTGGCCCACTGCGCGTCGCTCGGTGGGGGCAGGAAACGATCTTGCTCTAGCCGCTGCACGCGCAACGCAGCCGGGTGAATAAACAAATCGGCGCGAAATTGGTCTTCGTCAAAGATGATGCCGACGGTGTCCGGCGCCAGCGTGCCGCAATCCGTTTGCGCGCTGTGATGACACAAACGGTCCGCGTGGGTGGACAATGGTTGTTGCAGAGCGTCGAGCAGTGTGGCGGGGTCCAGCAGATCCGGCAGTGCGGCAACAATGTCGTCCGGCTGCAGAAATTCGACATGCGTGAGTGTGTACTGTGCGAGCGTGCTCGCGATCAACCGATTTGCGCTGTAAACATCGACCAGCGTTGTTTGGGTTTCGGTAAGGTGTTCAAAGCCGGGTGGGGGCGCGGCACTTGGTTCGAACAGCCCCTGAGCACCGGCCGCCGCGGCACACGCCGCGTACGCCAGCAAGATCGAAAGACGCAAGGTCCGCACAAGCGTCTCAGTGCACCGATGCGATCTTACGGATAGATCTTGGTTTCATGCTGCGTACCGATGCCCAGTTGGTACTGCGCCGGGCGATCAAAAGGCAGTGCCACCTGCCACCGATTGCCGGGGTAAAGCCGCTTGCTAGCCAACGCCTGGCACAGCTCCAGGGGCTCGGCGTCGTGTTCACATTGATGGCCTTCACGCAGCAGCACATTGGTGTTGCCGCGATTCTCAAAATGCAGCGCTTGCCCCACTCGTTGCGCAAACAGATTTGGCTGCGGAGCCGCAGGCTGGGCCAGAACCAGCACCTCATAGCCGATCAGGACCTTCAACCCGCTTTCTTGTGCATTGAGCTCACCCACCACCGGCGTGACGGCAATACGATAGATCCGTTCCGCTACGTCGCCCGGTTTGAGATTGACCACACGCAGCCGTTTGCGGGCGCCCGGGGCGATGACCAGACGGTTTGGCGTCACCAGTAGACCGGCCTGACGAGGATCACGAATGAGCTCTCGATGTTCATTGACCGAGCCGGCCTCGAAAATTTGGTGCGGTTTGATTTCAATGTACAGCGGTTCATCGCCGCTATTTTGAATATCGATGTCCTGACGCGCCGGCGCATTGGGTTCAAAGTGCACGATCACGTTTGACAGCACCATGGATGCCGACGCGGAGGTGGTGAAAAGCGCCCACACGAGCGCTGCAATGGCGCCCATGGCGCACTGCTTTAAAGGGATGTAACGCATTGTAAAACCGAAATAACTTGCTCTCGGACAAGAGGTTAGCAAGGGGGCCGCGAGCAAACCGTGAATAGGGTCGCAAAGCGTCAAAAAACCGGCGCATTATGTCTTGGCAACCATCTCACGAGGGCCAATGCCGGGCGCTTGGGTTATCATGGCGGGATGAGCAAGTCATTACAGGAACAGTTGCTTGGTGCGGGTCTGGCGAGCAAGAAGCAAGCCAAGAAGATCAACCAAAGCAAGAACAAAAAACGCAAGGCGCGGGGCAAGAAACCACCGCCGCCTGATGCGGTGAAAGAGAAAATTCTGCGCGAGGCGGCTGAGAAAGCCAAGCGCGATCGCGAGCTCAATCGGCAGCGCGAGGAGCTCGCGGCGTCGCGGGCTCAGCGCTCGCAAATATCGCAAATTGTTGAGGCTCACGGCGTTGACCGTGAGAAGGCCGATACGGCGCATCGCTTTGTGTTTGAAGGCAAGGTCAAACAGATCTATGTGACCAAGGATCAGCAAAAGCTGCTCACGGCCGGCAAGCTGCGCATTGTGCAGGATGGCAAGACTTTCCATGTCGTCGATGGCAAAGGCGCCGACAAAGTGGCGTTGCGCGATGTCAAAGCGGTGGTGCCACTGGTGGATGACAGCTCGGCGCAAGACGACGATGAGTACAAAGGTTTCGAGGTCCCTGACGACCTGATGTGGTAACGAGAGAGAAAAATCATGACAACAAAACGCGCAACTAAATCGGTCGGCTGGGTTCTGGCAGCCTCAAGTACGTTTCTGAGCTTTGGTGCTCAGGCGGTAAATTTTTTGGTCGACGGTGAAGTGCTTACCTGTGCCGCGATTGCCTGCAATGCAGCGGGCATAGGCGTCGGCGATTCGATCAGCGGTTTCGTGGCGGTGGACGATGCCGCCGGCGGCCCGAACAGTACGTTTACGCAAGACGATGTCACCGATTTCGAGCTGAGCGTGGGCGACGTAGACTTCAGCGGCGACGGCGGAGGCCTCGGTGCGGCCATGCTGACCACGGATGCGAGCGGCGAAATTGTGGCGGGTACGGCGCAGTTTGAAACCGAAGTGGATACGGGATTCGGTACGGCGGATGTGGTCATCGTGCTGGATGCCGGTGCCGGTACGTGGGAGGCCTCCACCGATTTTATCGGCCTTGGCACGATTGCGACCGGCGTGTTGACGCTCACGCGCGAATCGTCTGATTCAGACGGTGACGGCATTGCCGACAATGCTGACAATTGTCTCGAGGTGATCAACGCGGATCAGCGCGATACAAATGGTGACTTGTTTGGCAACGCATGCGATCCGGATTTGAACGACGATGGTGTTATCAATGTTGTGGATCTGGCCGCGCTGCGCACGGTGTTTTTCACAGCGGACGCCGACGCGGATTTCAACGGCGACGGCGTGGTCAACGTGACCGATTTGGGCATCATGCGCACGTTCTTCTTCTTACCCCCTGGTCCGAGCGGATTGGTTGCGCCCTAACCTCGATACAAGCAGGTAAGGCGTGTCCGACGACGCCGCGTGGCGGCGCAACGGCGTGCTCAGCGGCGCGCTGGCGTTTCTGCTGTGGGGCGCCTTCCCGATTTACTTCAAAGTTGCCGAGGGCGTCAGTGCGCTTGAAATGCTGGCGCATCGTGTGGTCTGGGCGGTACCCTTTGGCCTGATTATTGTGCTGTTGCGACGGCAATGGCCGGAGGTGCGGCGCATCGTGCGTGCACCTCGTACGCTGTGGCTCCTGATCTTAAGTGCCTGCGTTATTGCCGCCAACTGGCTGGTATACATCTACGCTATTCAGGCCGATCAAATTTTTCAGGCGAGTCTTGGCTATTACATCAATCCGCTGTTGTTCGTGCTGGCCGGTTTTATATTTTTAGGCGAACGACTGCGCAAGCTACAAACTCTGGCGGTGGTTTTAGCTGCGGCTGGCGTGGGCGTTCTGGCCGTGCAGGGCGGTCAGTTTCCGCTGGTGTCCATCACGCTTGCCGTAACATTCACGGTCTACAGCCTGATTCGCAAGCAGGTGGTCGTCGGTGCGATGCCCGGCTTGTTTGTTGAGACGATCGTTTTGCTGCCACTGGCGGTTCTCTATCTGTTTTATCTCGGCGCTAGTGATCAACTGGCGTTTGGTCTGGATCAGTCGCGCTTGAGTTTGCTGCTGTTGCTGGCCGGACCGTTCACGGTTTTGCCGTTGTTATTTTTTGCCATCGGCGCGCGACGCTTGCGCTTGGCAACGATTGGATTTTTACAGTTTATCGGACCAACGCTGCAGTTCTTGCTGGCACTCTATTATGGCGAGACGCTAACCCCTGCACATCTGGTCTGTTTTGGATTGATCTGGAGCGCGGTCGCGGTGTTTATCATGGATGCGTTTTTGGGTCGCACTACGCAAACTTAACCTACGCTTAGCCAGTGCTGACCCTCAATAACGTGCAGCGCTTGTGCGATTTGTTCTCGCGCACCGTGATTGCGAACGTAGGACAGCACGAACGGTTGCGTCATGGTAGAGAGCTGCGCACTGGCGCGCCAAACGTTCGGGCAACAAAATTGCTGTGGCAGTGTGCCAGTCCGTCATTGAGTGTGGCGACGATACCGCGCGGTGAGGCCGTCATCGATAGCGATGACTTCGTAAGCTTGTTCGGTCTGATTCTGAATCGATGCGATGCACGCATCCAACGTAGGCAGTGCATTGCGCACCCGGAGAAGGACGCTGCAGCGCGCAGCGCGGGTCAAAGTTGCAGTCGCTCGCTGAGCGCGTCCAGTGCCACACTCGCGGCGGCAACGGACTGACGACCGGCGGTCATAGCGTCGCGCCCGCGATGAAAATCCATCAGTTGGAAGTCCTCGAGGTGCGGCG
Organism: Gammaproteobacteria bacterium; assembly: GCA_045106455.1. Taxonomy (GTDB): domain Bacteria; phylum Pseudomonadota; class Gammaproteobacteria; order Steroidobacterales; family JBCCMA01; genus JBCCMA01. The sequence continues at coordinate 963 of JBGCEL010000178.1, read as the reverse complement.
TCAGAATGACTTCCGGCGGCTCGCCCACCATGCGACTACGTGTGATGCGATCCTGCATAATGTTGACCGAGGTACCGACGACATCAAGGATACCGGGCATGTCGGGACTGTCGCGTCGCGCCGGGCGCAACCAGTCGCCGATGCGATCGGCGATTTTCTCCAGCTGACTGGCATCGCCATCGTCTGCGGTCTCAGATTCGTTTTGTGTTCCGATGCGCCGCCGGGTGACGAGTCGTGCGTTCAAATTGACGGCGATGACAAGGTCTGCCCCGAGCGCGCGACACAGCGACACCGGAACCGGGTTGACCAAGCCGCCGTCGATCACCCATTTCCCGTTGTGACGTACTGGCGCAAACAATCCGGGCAATCCTGAAGACGCTCGGATGGCATCCATGACCGGACCCTCGCGCAGCCAAATTTCGCGTCCACTACCAAGATCGGTGGCCACCGCACCAAACTGAAGTTTTAAATCTTCGATGTTTCGTTGTCCAAACTGATCGGCAATTTTCTCCATAAGCCGATTGCCTGACATGAGGCCGCCCGCGCGCAGACGCGCATCCATCAAACGGAAGATATCCAGCCGACGCAGAGTGCTGACCCAGTCGCGCAGTTCGTCCAGCTGGTCGCCGGCGTAGGCAGCGCCGACCAAGGCTCCGACCGATGCACCGGCCACCACACTTGGTGTGAGACCGCGTTCGGCCAAAGCGTCAAGGATGCCGATATGCGACCAGCCACGGGCTGCGCCGCTGCCAAGAGCGATGCCGAGTTTTAGATTCTGGCGAGTGTGTTTCATTGCTCGATATTGTAAATGACTGGTCGGCTTTTTGCGCTTCGCCCCCCCGAAGGGTCGGCTTTAGGTGCTTCGATCCCGGTGAGCGGGAGTGGCGGGTTTCACTCTGGGACCGCCCGAGGAACGGGCTAACAACCCAGAGCAAAACCCGCCACTCCCACTCCCCTAATTGA
>JBGCEL010000177.1:0-11075 GCA_045106455.1 Gammaproteobacteria bacterium | reverse complement strand
CGGTCATTACGGACCGTTCTTCATTCGTATGGCGTGGCACAGCACCGGTACGTATCGCGTGCTCGATGGTCGCGGCGGTGGCGCCGGTGGTCAGCAGCGGTTTGAGCCGCTGAACAGCTGGCCCGACAACGGCAACCTCGACAAAGCCCGTCGTCTGCTGTGGCCGATCAAACAAAAATACGGTGCCAGCGTGTCGTGGGCTGATCTGATGGTGCTCACTGGTAACGTGGCTCTGGAATCGATGGGTTTTCAGACCTACGGTTTCGCCGGCGGTCGTGAAGACGATTGGGAAGCGGACCTGGTGTATTCGGGTCCGGAAAACGAATTTCTGGACGACAAACGCTACAAAGGCGATCGCCAACTGGACAAGCCGCTGGGCGCTGTGCAGATGGGTCTGATCTACGTGAACCCCGAAGGCCCGAACGGCGTGCCTGATCCGCTGCTCGCGGCCAACGACATTCGCGAAACCTTCGGCCGCATGGCGATGAACGACGAAGAAACCGTTGCGCTTATTGCCGGTGGCCACACGTTTGGTAAAGGTCACGGCGCACACAAGCCCAGCGACTGCACGGGCAAAGAGCCTGCTGCCGCTGCACTTGAAGAGCAGGGCTTTGGCTGGACCAACAAATGCGGTAAAGGCAACGCTGAAGACACAGTAACCAGTGGTCTGGAAGGCGCCTGGTCGGCGAACCCGATCGCGTGGACCTCGCAGTATCTGCAAAACCTGTTTGCGTTTGAATACGAAAAAACCAAGAGCCCGGCGGGCGCGACCATTTGGCATCCGAAAGACGGTGCTGGTGCGACGCTGGTGCCCGACGCCCACGTCAAAGGCAAACGCCATGCGCCGGTGATGTACACCACCGATCTGTCGCTGAAGTTTGATCCTGAGTACCGTAAAATTTCGCAGCGCTTTTTAGACAACCCCGAAGAGTATCGTCTGGCGTTTGCCAAAGCCTGGTTCAAACTGACCCATCGCGACATGGGTCCACGTACGCGCTACGTGGGCGGCAACGTACCGGAAGAAATTCTTGTCTGGCAGGATGCCGTGCCGGCCGTGGATCACGAGCTGATCAGCGATCGCGACGTCAACTCGCTGAAAAAGAAAATCCTCAAAACCGATCTGAGTGTGTCGGAGCTGGTGCGTACGGCGTGGTCGTCGGCCGCTTCGTTCCGCGGCACGGACATGCGCGGCGGTGCCAACGGTGCACGCATTGCACTGGCGCCGATGAAAGATTGGGATGCGAACAATCCGGCAGAACTGACCCGCGTGCTGGGCGAACTGCGCGACGTGCAGGAAGCGTTCAATCGTAAAGCGCGTGGCAACAAGCGCGTGTCGCTGGCCGATCTGATCGTACTCGGCGGTGCCGCGGCGATTGAGAAAGCGGCCGACGATGCGGGCATGAAAGTGGAAGTACCGTTCACGCCGGGTCGCACCGATGCGACGCAGGCGCAGACCGATACGATGTCGTTCTCGTTCCTCGAGCCCACCGCCGACGGTTTCCGCAACTACTTCGGCGAAGGCAACTATCGTTCACCCGCTGAGATGCTGGTGGATCGTGCGAATCTGCTGACGCTGTCAGTACCCGAGATGACAGTACTGGTGGGCGGTCTGCGTGCACTGGATGCAAACATCAAAGGTATGGACCACGGTGTGTTTACGGATCGCCCGGGTACGCTGACCAACGACTTCTTTGTGAACCTGCTGGACATGTCCACCAAGTGGCAGAAGTCGGATACGGACGGTTTGTATGAAGGTGTGGACCGCACGACGGGCGCGCTGAAATACACGGCCACGCCGGTGGACCTGATCTTTGGTTCCAACTCAGAACTGCGCGCGGTGGCTGAGGTGTACGCCTACGCCGACGGCGGTGAGAAATTCACACAGGACTTTATTGGTGCCTGGACGAAAGTCATGTCGCTGGATCGCTTTGATCTGGATGGCAAGGGTGGCAATGAGATGATGGCTAGTCGTTAATTCGGTCTGAGCTTTTCAATACAGCGGCGGTGCTCTTCGGGGTGCCGCCGTTTTTGTTTCTGGTGCCCCCGCACCGCGTGCGCTACATTGTGCGTCTTCGTATTTACCTCTCGATGAGGCCCATCATGATCAAGCAAGTTTTGACGCTGGCCCTGTGTGTACTAACGCTCAGTGCCGCCCACGCCCAGCGCAGTCAGCCTTTTGACGCCACGCCCATTTTGGCTTTTGACGAGCCCTGGGCGCTGGCCTTTTTGCCCGACGGCCGCATGCTCATCACTGAGAAAAAAGGCACGCTGTACATCGTGACGCAGGACGGCAAACGTTCGCGGCCGATTCAGGGCCTGCCGGATGTGGATTACGGTGGTCAGGGTGGGCTGGGTGATGTGATCGTGCATCCGGATTTTGACGACAACGGGTTTATTTATCTGAGCTACGCCGAAAGCGGCCCGGGCTCGACGCGCGGTGCCGCGGTCACGCGTGCGAAGCTTAATTTGAACGAGCGCGGCGGCAGCCTTTCCAACGCCAGCGTGATCTGGCGTCAGTATCCGAAAGTGGTAGGGCGTGGTCACTACGGTCACCGCATGGTGTTCGACAAAGAAGGCTTCCTGTGGATCTCCTCGGGCGATCGCCAAAAATTTACGCCGGCGCAAGACATGCAGTCGAACATGGGCAAAGTGCTGCGCCTGAACGATGACGGCAGCGTGCCTGCCGACAACCCGTTTGCGCAGTATCGTGATGAGGACGCCAGTGTCGATCGTCGCGGTGTGTACAACCAAATTTGGTCGCTGGGGCACCGCAATCCGCTGGGCCTCACGTTCGATCTGGAGGATCGTTTGTGGGTGGTCGAGATGGGACCGGCCGGCGGCGATGAGCTCAATCTTGTAAAGCGTGGCGCCAACTACGGCTACCCCGTGGTCTCCAACGGCAATCACTACGATGGTCGCAAGATTCCTGATCACGACACGCGCCCGGAATTTTCCAAGCCCGCTAAATGGTGGACGCCGGTTATCTCGCCCGGTCACATGACCGTGTACAGCGGCAAACTGTTCGAAGCCTGGAAAGGCGATCTGATGATTGCCGGGCTTTCCTCGCAGGCGATTGTGCGCGTGGAGATCGATGGCGAGAAAGCTGAAGAGGCCGAACGCTATCCGATGGGCGCGCGTATTCGCAGCATCGTGGAGGGGCCTGCCGGTGCCTTGTGGGTGTTGGAGGACGAGCGCATGGGCAGTCAGGGCCGGCTGCTGAAACTGACGCCGAAGCAATGATGCGTTTTCTGGCGCCGCTTCTGGCGTTGCTACTAATAACGGGGTGCAGTGACGTGAGTACACACTCGATGGGAATTACCGACGCCGGCACGCTCACGGCGTGCCCGGACAAACCAAACTGTCGCTGCAGTGATGTCAGCGGTGACGATCACAGCATCGCGCCGCTCGTACTCAAGGGTGATGCGCAGGCCGCCTGGTCGGTGCTAAAAAATTACGTGGAGGCGCAGCCGCGCTTCAAGGTGATCAGCAACGACGACCATTACCTGCACGTGGAAGCACGGACAAAGCTGCTGCGCTTTACTGATGACGTCGAGTTTCATTTGCGCCCCGACGATGGACAGATTGCCATGCGGTCGGCCTCGCGCGTGGGCTACTCAGATTTGGGCGCAAACAAGAAACGCCTCGAGGCCGTGCGCGCCGCAATGATCGAGGCTGGCGTGGTGAGCGCCAGCCCCTAGCTTTTAGAACGACATTTCAAAGAAGCGCGCGTTGGCAACACGCTGACGCGCGGCTCGGGTTTTGCGCTTTTCCTGCAGAAATTCCGGTCGCTCGTCGGTTTGGATAAAGCAGAACTTCCGCGGTAGCACCGTGTAAATGGACCGCGGTGGCTTGCCGCAAATGATCGATTTGAACACGCTGCCGCTCTCATGGGTGTGGTAAAAAATACGCCGGATACCCAGTTCTTCGCGCAGAAACCAAATCGTTGCCGACAACATCGCCTCGTCCCACATCGCGGTGTGACGTTTCAGTACCGATTCCAGATACATCAAAAAGCGTCGCGCTTTGAGTCGCTCTTCGCTTGGCGCCTTGTCCGTCAGATAGCCGGTAACCCAGCGTCGACGCCACAGGGCTTTGCGCACCCAGTCGTTTTGAATCTCTTCAATCAGCGCAACGCCGCTATCCAGATCGATGTCGAGCCGTGACCACGCGAGCGTGTGCAGCGGCGGGCGCGCAATCGGATGGCCTGAGTATTCAAACGGTCGCTCGTCTTCGGGGTCCACCAACTTGCGATACGGATCGTCATGCTCCGAGGAAAAGTTCAGCTGGAGCACGAGGTTTTGCCCCGCACGCGAGGTCTGATCCCACGTGCGAGAACGCGAGCCCCAGCGACCCAGCGTCAGGAAGTAGCACTCGTATCTGAGCGGCCACAGCGCATCGAAATGTTCGGCGCTGATTTTCCCATCGCCGCACAAACCCAGCACGTCTTTGACCACGCGCTTCGACAGAAGCTGGCCGAACCGTCCGCCGCTGATGTCGCGCTTGGTGACGATGCCCTCGGTCGCAAGCTTCAGCAGCAATAGCGCGTACCGATCCTTATGGTAGTAAAACGGCGTCTTACCCTTGGGCAAGCACTCTATAATTTCATCTATTTCTTTGTTGTTCATCGTTAAAACCTTTTGAACAACACGAACTGTGCAAGCTTGAAAAATTGGTGGCCGCCCTCGGAGTCGAACCGAGAAGCGCCTGTTTCTAAAACAGGCAGGTATACCAATTCCCTTCAGACGGCCGTGAAGGAGGAAATTTGGTCTGAAAGGCTGGATTTGAACCAGCGGCCTCTCGGGTCCAAGCCGAGTACTCTAACCAGGCTGAGCTACTTTCAGATTTCGCTAAACAAAAAAAACTGGCGCCACGAATCGGACTCGAACCGACATCTTCCGGATCGACAATCCGGCGCTCTTCCATTGAGCTATCGCGGCGGAAGGGTGGCGGGCGGTCACCGAAACGACCGCCCGCCGAATTTGTCGTTCACCCGCCGGCTACTTGACCGAGTGACGGGGGCACGGCTGCACACCGGTTCCCTGACGCTCTGCGCAGTCGCACTTGCTTGGCGAGGCTCGTACTCCTGTGCGCTACCCGTTACCTCTCGCCGCTAACGATGGTTGTGTCGCGCGTGGCACCACAACGTGTTCGCACTGCGCGCATCGCTTTGCCGCTATTGCCGCACACGGGTGTGCGACAACTTAGGAGATCGGGCTTGTCTGGGATGACCTTCGAAAAGGCGGGATACATCCGATGTACCCCTTTGGCGGGCGTAAGCCACGCGTATCGGCGCCAGACCGCCATTCAAAGACGCCGATACCATCGTCGTCTGTCGAATAAACTTCTGCACAATTCGTGTTGTTAAAGAGCAAACCCCCGGAAAATAAAAAACCCCGGTGGGTGTGAACCGACCGGGGTCTCTTATTGGGAGTTGCCCTGGAAGGTTCGTTGATCGAGCCTTCCGGGAAAAATTCTGGAAGGCTTAGGTCATCGGTCCCCAAATGGTGGGGTCCGTATCGAGTCGGTCAAATGCGCACAGTGCTGCTATTGGATGGTTGTCCAATGAGCGCGCGCTGCCTTCGCCGGTGACGTTGGCATAGGAATGCCTGGGTCGTCTGGCGACGGTGCTTTGGCCGAGTTGATAAACGATGTGTTTCATAGTGGGGCGGGAGTATACGCAGAGAAAAGCGGCTGTCAACCGTTCGAATGAACAATTGTTCCAAAAATGTGAACCATTCGTATTTGGCGGTTTTGCGCCTTAAGGTTTCTGCACGCGCTTGGGTTTGGTTTCTCGCAACGACTTCAACCAGTTGCGCAGCGTGCTGTCCTGACGCGCGGTGAGGTCTAACGCGCCGGACATCAACTCGATGGTATCGATGACGCGACTGCGAATAGCGGCACCTGCTTCAGTAGCCGGCATGCTCGCGCCTTTGCCAAATAAAATCCAACCGGGCGAGACCTTGGTGATGTCGGCAATCGCTTCTATTGCCTTGAGATTGGGGTTTTTCGGTTCGGTGGTTTCCAACCGATGCAGACCGGTCTTGGATAGATCGATGCCGTACTCACGCAGGTGAGCGCGCAACTCGGCGGATTCCATCTGCGCACGCAGGCGTGCGGCGCGAATGCGTTGGGCAATGTTCTTAGGTTCGTCCTGCAAAGCGCTTCTCGCGTGGTTTGACGTGGCAGTGTGTATACCACAAATTCAAAAATCACCCAGCAGCGTTTGCTGCTGCGGGACCGGCCAGGCGGGGAGTTGGGGTGGTGCGTCGGCGCCCAGCTCTCGCTTCAGGCGTTCATCAAACGTGCGCGCCAGATCGGGGCAGTGCTGGTTGTTTGGGCAATGAATCATCATGTACACCGTGCCGCCAGTGCGCAGTTTGTGCGCCGTGCGCTGCACCCAATCGTTCAAGAAGCGCTCGTTTGAATGAATATCCGGATGCAGAATCAGGCGCACCATCGTCACGCCATTGGCATTACGATCCACCACCGGCACGTCGGGTTTCTTGTGACGCGCCGCTTTCACTTCAGGGTGATCCAGATCGCCCTGGAAAAGCGGGCGTGAATCAAACACGACGCGATCGGCGGCGTACTCATCGAGCACCTGATCGAGCGCATCCGGCGTACTGAAAAACGCCGGGTGGCGCACCTCGATAACGAAACGGGTGAACTCACCGACGGCATCAAACACACCGCGAAACCGTTCCAAATGATCGGGCGACACGGTATCCGGAAACTGGATGTGCGGCGGGCCAAGATGCGCGCGCAAAGGTCGCAGGTTGGTGAGAAACGATTCGAGCACGGCCATATCCGGCCACGGCTCGTGGGTGACTTCGCGCGGTAGTTTGAAGCAAAAGCGGAAGTTCGTGCCCTCGACGGCCCGGCGCCAGCGTTCGACGCTTTGGGCATCGGGCACGCGATAAAAGCTGGTATTGCCCTCAACAGTATTGAAGACACCGGCGTAGCTGGCGAGCCGACTGGGGCGATCGAAAAAGTAGCGATCTTTCCAGCCGGGAAATGCCCAGGCCGGCAGACCGAGAAAGTAGCGTTGCATGCGCGCAAGCATAGCGTGCTTGCGCCCAGTAGTTTGCTCCCTAAAAACGAGCGGCGGAATGCTGGACGCCCAGCGTGTGCGCCGCAAGATGTCGCTCACGCGTGCCGTCGCGCACGAAGTCGCAAATATCCGACCAAAAAAGCGGATGCTCGGCGAGCCTTGCCAGTAGCGGCGGGCGGCCGGACGTGGCGCACTGCGCCAGCATTTCCAGATCGGGTGATGCCAGTAAGCGCACAACGTCTTCGGTCATGCCCAGCACAAGGCGCGCCATGTCGTCGTGGTACTGACACAGCTGTCGCGTGTACAGCAGCGCGGCCAGTGAGAACGCGCTCGCGCCGCTGGTGGCGCCAGCAAACGGTTCTTCGGGGGTCTCGACCACGGGCAGTTCTGTGAGCACACGGCGCCAAACGGCAGGGTTGGAAAAGCTTAAATCGAACAAGCTGTACGGGCAGTTGGCCATGCGCTCTAGCTCGCGTTCGCTGAGTTGCTGCAAGGACTGCATGGTGTTGGCGCCAAGACCACACACACTGTCGGCGGGGTCTGCGTTGAGTAGCAGCTGCAGAAACTGCCGGTTGAGGCTGTGCAGATCGTTAAGCAGCGATCCCTGTGCACCGCGCGGCGGTCGGCTCAAATAGCTTAGCTCGTCCATATTTTTGGTCTCGGTAACGGCAGATGCCCGAGTGTCAGTGTCGCGCTCAAGCAAGCGTTGGTCACGATCCAATACTGGTTCAAATTATACATAAAATGCAGGTCGCTGATGTCACCTGCACGGCGTATAGTTTTTTCAACTTTGGTCCAATTCGTACCAATATGCTAGTTTTTGGCAAAATGTTGTGCAAAAATGTGCAACTTTTGGCATCTCGTCTGACACGCTGCAGCAAAATGGGGAAGCAATGAGAGTCACTGATACACGCTATGCGCGAGAGCGCTCACAGCTCGAACTTGCGCTCGAAATGATCGGTTTTGAAGCGCGCACCCGCACCATTCGCGGCTGCACGGGTTTGTCGGACGATCGCATCCGCAAGCTCTACAGCACCTATTTCAAGCACGCGGGGGCCAAGACCGTTGTGCGACGTCAGCGCGGTAAGTCGCCGCGTCGGGTGGAGGTCTTTTTTCGCTCCTCGCGCATGCAGATGGAGTCGACAACGCTGGCATTATTAATGGTGCATTACGGTATCTTCGCGCTCGCGGCAGACGGCACCTTGAGCCTGGCGTTTCCACGGCACAGCGTGCGCTTCGGTCGGCGCTTGTGTCGTGTGTACGCGTTGTTCAGAACCCTGTGCCCCGAGTCCGCGCTGTCGTTTGAGCAGGCCTGGTCGCTGTGTCTGGCGCTGCATCGCCACGAGGAAGTAGAGCTGTCGAGTTGCACCCACTGCGGTGGCCAGTTTGTCTACGATTTGCTGTCGGCATCGCGCAGCGTGTGTGCGTGTTGTCGACTTTCTGCAACCCGTCCCGGGCGTGTGCGACGCTAGAGTTGTGTACCTATTGCTTGAGGAGCGAAATGTCCTCAAGCAAGTTCGCCACCGATGACGCGCTCAGTCCGTTGTAGATGCCGCGAATGTGGCGATCCTGATCGATCAGCAGGATATTTTCGGTGTGCAGAAAATCGTCCTGCTTGGCAAGGTTGCCTAAATCTTCGTTTGCAAAATAGGCCGCTTTGGCGAGCGCATACGTGCGTGCTTTGTCACCGGTCAGCAGGTGCCAGGTGTTGGCATCGATGTCATTGCTGCGCGCGTAGGCCTGCAGAACGTCAATGCTGTCCGTGGATGGGCGAATCGAGTGCGACAGAATCAACACCTCCGGATCGTCCCGATAAGTGTCCTGCACCCTACTTAGCTTGGAGCGAATCGCCGGGCAGATACCGGGGCAGGTGCTGAAGAAAAAGCTGGCGACATACACTTTTCCCGCGACCGTTTTCTCGGTTACCTCAGTACCGTTCTGATTGGTGAAACGAAACGCCGGGATGCGATGAAAATGTTCCAGCGCCGCGGTATTTCCCGCCAACCAATGCGGTGTGAAGTCCACCGAGTTGTAATACGGCAAATCCGCGGCAAACGCGCGTCCTGCCAACAGCGTGATTAATACCGCCGCCAGCCAGCCGGTCAGTGCTTTAGTTTTGTACAACAAGGTTTTCGTCCTCCAGTTCGACGCACAAATTCGCGTTTCTAAGGCCATAGGCGCGACCGTTGCGATATTCAAAATTGCTAAACAATTTGCCGTTCTTGCGCCAACCTTGTTGCAGCCCTACGGGCTCGCCTGCCACGTAGTTAAAGCGCTTATATTTGTGCCCGTCGCGATACCAACTCAGAGCAACGCCGTGGGCGCGATCATCGCTGTACGATGTTTCCGAGCGCAGATTGCCGCTGCGCCACCAGCTTCGCGTCACGCCGTCGCGACGACCGTTCACATAGGACGAGGAAAAGGCCGGTTGGCCATCCGGAAACCAGCGTCGCAGCGTGCCGTGTCGGCGGCCATCAACGAAAGGCTCTTCGCTCACGCGTTCGCCGTTGCCATGGACGCGAATCGCCACACCCGTAAAGACGCGGCCGTCGACCGTGCGCAGACCGGTTTTTCGCTCAATCACCAGCGTCTGTACGTCCACAACCGCAGGTCCAACTGAGGTCGCGACGCTGATCAGTCCGCCGCCCATGAGCACTGTCAACACCACGCCAAGGGCGGCGATCAGTGGCCTCAAAGATGGTTGCCCTCCGCGCATGACTAGTTGCCAATCGAGTTTGGCGTGCCCTGATAGTCCTCAGGAAACAGCAAATAGTAGGCGCCCAGATAGAACTCGTTTTTGATGTGGTAGTGGTATTCCTCGGCGCCGTTCATCGTGCCGGTGTGCTGCGTGAAGGCGGTGTGCCCGCCGGACAGATCCAGGTCCGTGGGATAGTCGCCGGTGGCATAGCATTTACGTCCGTAGAGGAAAAAGCCGTCAGCGATGATGCCCACCAAATTCTCATCGTCGTTGGTGATCGCTCTTGGCTCCAGATGATAATGATAGGTGGACGGTCCGGTGTGCGCGCCGTTGCGATCGAAACCCGAAATAACGCCGATCTCAAGCGCTACATTGGGGCCTTCCTGATCATTGAAAATAGGCGCGCCGCTCACGGCAATGCCCACCGGGCCAAGACTCGTCGCCGAGCTCACCGCCGCGAGCTGCGGATTCACCGGCACGCGCAGCGTAAACAAGTTGTTGTAGTCCTCAATGACGCCCGGTGACATTCGTTCGACCGTCGTGATGTCCGGGTCACACTCCACATACAACCCGCTGGAATTTACAGAGTCCCAATAACACGAGGTGTGATCCGGTCGACCGGTGGCCTCAAGTACCACTTCGGCGCCGTCCAGCGCGACGGTGACGTTCGAACCAAACCACAAAAACGCGTCGCTCATCGCGATGGACTCCACCACTGTAATGGTGACGCTGTCCGTGACGACGGCGTTGACGCCATCATCCGCGCTCAATTCGAAAACAAGCGTCAGGTCATCGACGGTGGTGGGCGCGGTGAACGATGTGCTGGCGGCGGATGTACTCGACAGTGTCACGGTGCTGCCCCCCGTTTGCGTCCACATCAGAGTAGTCGTGCCGTCGTCCGAGACACTGCCGGCAAGCGTTACCGTATTGCCGCTGGCCACGGTTTGGTCGTCGCCGGCGCTGACCGTGGGAGCGGAATCCACGGGCGTGGTCGTCTCGCTCGAACCGCTGCTGCCGCAGCCAACCAGAGTGATCGCCGCAGCAATCCCGAGAATTGTGTAAACGAAGGTGGCGCGCATGCTTGGATCCCTGAGGCGAAAAACTCGATCAGGGTCAAAGCTAGGGCCCAATTGTGCAGCCATCATGGACAAAATTCGCAGATTGTCTGCGAACGCTGCGCCGCGATTGTGCTGCGCCGCAAAATAAAAAGCGTTCGGAAGCATAGCGAGCGAGACGACGCAACTTTGCCCAGTGCGCGCGCCATGCGCTAGCATCACCGTTCGTTGAGTCCGGATATGTAGAGTTTGCCACCGTTACCTGATCCCC
>JBGCEL010000176.1:0-14702 GCA_045106455.1 Gammaproteobacteria bacterium | reverse complement strand
GGCGTCATCGAGCAGGTAGACGGTCGCCACGTCATTCAATTTGATCCAGGCAAAGTGCACAACCGCGTCGCCGGTGTGGACTACAACCACTTGATAATGGAACCCGGCGACGGCACGGTCACCAAAGCGTCACTGCTGGCGCGACAAATTCTTGATCCAACGATCAAGCGTCATAAGTACAGCTTCTTCCCGCTCGACTACTCAATTTTCTTGTGCGAAGACCACACGCGACTTACTGAAAACAGCAGCTTTCAGGACAACCTTTTAAACGCTCTGCTAAGCGCTGACGACTAATTAGCGGACCGAAATCCAGCGCAGGTTGAACACCACGTCCGGTACCGTGCGCGGTGCAATGTCTTCCACCACACTCAACTGCAGCACCTTGCCCGAGCGCAGTTTGATGTCGCCACCCACGGCGAGCGACAGCCCCTGATTTAGCCCTTTCAAATCGCTGTCAAAATGCGCCGTGTGAACATCGAGCTGCGAACGCAAGGTGATGCGTGGCGACCAGTCCATCTCGACCCCCAGATGCGCGAACCCGACCCAGGGCTTCAGCACATCGGCCAGAATATCCGCACCGTCGTGCCACTGCGCGCCCGCGCCACCGTAAAGTCCAACGCGACGTTGTCGCCACCGACCGTTGCGAAAACCCTGCCACTGGACACCGAGGGCCGCACTGCCACTGCCGAGCAACCGATCCGTTGCACCCGTGGGCAATTTTAGATGCGCGCGCCAGGCCGAACCGCGTTCGCTACGTTGGCGCAGCGCGCCGCCAACATGCAGCAGCACATCGCCAAAACCAGAGCTGTTACCACGAACATCGAAGCGCGACTGGCCGTCAATGGCCACGCGATAACGCAACGCATCGATAGGCAGCTCCGGCCGATCACCTTCGGGAAACCCAAACACGTTGTGAAAGCCGTCAATAAACCGATCGAGTGTGCCGCCGGATTGATAGGTTAACGGCACATCTACCCCGAAGCGCCAGCCATCACGCTGCCACTGCCAACGGCCGGTGAGCGTGACGGATTCGCCATCCAGAATAAGCGCTTCATTTACAGCCGTAGACACGGTGGCGTAGGTGGACCAGTCCAATGCCACATCGAAGCGCTGGCCATTACCGCCAGAAAAATCCGCACTGGTCGCCGCCGGTGGGGCGAACATCCGTGCCACCGGATAGTGATCGATGATCGCAAACGGCTCGGCCGCCGCTAACGCGCAGACCCACCATAGGCCCATCGCACCGCCACCGCGTGCGATGCGACGCTGCACACGACTATGGCCGCGAAAACCCGGCATTGGCGAGCAGCGTCAATAACACCGCCTGAGTGGATAAGTGTGTATCAATATCTTCCCAATACTCATCCAGCGAATGGGCCCGCGAAGAGCGCCCACCCCGACTCATGGTGACGGCCGGCACGCCCAGCGAAATAGGAATATTCGCATCGGTAGAAGACGCCACAAACTGCGGCGTAAACCCAAACCATTCCAACGCCTGGCTTGCGTGCGTGACCAGCGGCGCGTCTCGATTCGCCGCCCCCGCCGGGCGCTGCCCAATGGGTTTTAGATCCAGCGCGAGGGCCGGCCCGCCCTGACGCTCTGCATTGTGACGCGTCAACGCATCACGCATAGCGTTTTCAAACACGCGCGTAATCCACGCCAGACTCTTTGCACTCTCGCTACGCAGATCGACTTCCATCCACGATTCAAACGCAATGGAATTCACCGACGTGCCGCCGCCAATTCGGCCCACATTAAACGATGTGCGCGGACCCGTGGCGACCACGTCGCGCGCGCGCGTGTGCAACAAATCAATCGCCGTGCCCAACGCATGATGCGGACTGGCCTGACCAAAGTCGCCCCAGGAATGTCCACCGGCACCGGTAAACGAAACGCGGAATCGATTGGAGCCAACGGCATCGGTCACCAGTCGGCCCGGGTGGCCGCCGTCGATCGCGATCAGACTCGTGATGCTTGGCGCATCGGCGCGAAACAGATGACGCACACCACGCAGATCACCGAGCCCCTCTTCGCCCACATTGCCCACCAACCACACGTCGGCATCGGTGCGCACATCGTGCGCCACGAACGCACGCGCCAATTCCAGCAGCAGCACCAGACCGCGCGTGTTGTCGCCAATGCCCGGTGCCGAGTAACGAATTCCATCCACCTTCACGGTCACATCGGTTGAGGCCGGAAACACCGTATCCAGATGCGCCAGCACCGCGACGGTTTTGCCGTTGCCCCGACCGCGGCGAACGCTAATGACGTTGCCCACCTCATCAATGTCTACCGGGCCAAATCCCGTATCACGCAGCATCTGTGCAAACCGCGCGCCACGGGCCTGCTCCGCAAACGGCGGCGCAGGAATCTCGGTGAGCTCGATCAGTTCGTCGATGCCCTGTGCGCGATCGCGCTCAATCGAATCGAGGATCGCGGCAATTTCAGGTGTCTGTGCCAACGCCGCCATGGCGCTCGAGTCGGAGGGAGCCGGTGCGGGAGCTTGGGTCACCGCCGCCGCGCAGCCACTTAAGATTAAGCCGACCGCCATTACCGGACCAAGGCGTTTAAACATGGCCATTTTCCTCATGTATCTAGGGTGTAGCGACCGAGCGACAGTTGCAAAGCCGCAAACGCCACGCGCAGTATAAGGAGATAAAAATATAACGACACCCCAACAGAACGATTTAGGAACCAGTGATCGATCCCACGCGTGGCGATCCTCGCAATGGTTTATGTTTTGACCGTCCGTCTGGACGATGCGCTCTTGGGGAGACCACTATGATTTGTTCGTCTGTGCGTAAGCGATATTTGCTTGCGCTTAGCTGTATTGCCTTAACCGCTATGCCGGCGTGGGCAATTGACAGCGATCTCGACGGTGTCGACAACGCTACCGACAACTGCCAGCTGCTCAGTAACGCCGACCAGCGTGACTCTGACGCCGACGGCTTCGGCAATCTTTGCGACGCCGACTTCAATAACGACGGCGTGGTCAACGTCGTTGATCTTGGTCTTATGCGCACCATGTTTTTCAGCTCCCGACCGCACGCTGACGTTCTGGGTGAACATGCCGACATGAACGGTGACGGTACCGTCAACGTGCAGGATCTGGGTTTGCTGCGCATTGCTTTCGCGCTACCACCGGGCCCGGCCGGCAACCCAACCATCTCAGCGGCTGACGCGGCCCGCTTCCTGACGCAGGCCACCTACGGCGCCCGCGTGGAAGAAATCAACGCGCTTGGCGACCTCGGCAGTTTCGAGACCTGGATTGATCAGCAGGTCGCGCTGACGCCGTCCTATCACGAACCGCTGACACGCGATCTGATGATCCGCATGTGCTACAACTTCGATCAAATAGACGGCTGGCATCAAATGGCCCGCCTCGGTGCCTGGTGGGAGCGCGCGCTGTATGCCCCGGATCAACTCCGACAGCGTATGGCTTTCGCGCTCAGTCAGGTGCTGGTGATCAGCGATCGAACCGAGAGTCTGACCAATTCTCAGTTTGGTGTTACGGACTACTACGACACGCTGGTTGAACACGCGTTCGGCAATTATCGCGATCTTCTCGAAGACGTGACGCTGCACGCCGCGATGGGCATGTACCTGAGCCATATTCGAAATGAACGCGCTCAGCCCGACCAAAACATTCGTCCCGATGAAAACTTCGCCCGCGAAATTATGCAGCTGTTCACGATTGGTGTGCAGATGCTCAATCTTGACGGCACCGCGCAGCTCGACGACAACGGCGATCCGATTCCCACCTACACGCAAAGCGACATCGAAGAATTTGCGCGTGTCTACACCGGCTGGAACTACCCGGGCATCGACTGGGGCGCCTGGGAAGGTCTGTCGGACAAACGTCAACCGATGGAAGCGTGGGAGCAGTACCACGACGACGATCCCAAGGTGCTGTTCGGTACGCCGGTGGCCGGCGGTCAAACCGCCCAGCAGGATCTCGACGCCGCACTCGACATCTTGTTCAATCACCCAAACATGGGGCCGTTTATCGCCTCACGTCTGATCCAGCGTCTGACTACCTCAAACCCGTCACCGGGCTACGTGGAGCGCGTCGCACGCAGTTTTAACGACAACGGCGACGGCGAGCGTGGTGATCTGGCGGCCGTGGTGCGCACGATTCTGCTCGATCCCGAAGCACGCTCGGGTCACATATTTATTCCACAACAGTTTGGCAAGCTGCGTGAGCCAATGCTGCGACTAACGCACATTCGCCGCGCCTTCGACGCCATTATTCCGCAACGCACCGGCTGGGTGTACGACGAAACGGAGCAATGCGGCCAGGGTGAATGGGGCTACTACGGCATCGTGTTCGGCAGTTTGAGCAACGAACTGGGGCAGCAGCCGCTGTCTTCGCCGTCAGTGTTCAACTTCTACCTGCCCGACTACGCACCGCCCGGCTTCATCCGCGATGAAGGACTGGTAGCACCGGAGTTCCAGATCTACAACGCCAACACCATGCAGTCGTCATCGCGCGCGGTGACTTGGGAGATTTGGAATGAGGACGGCTGGGGCGAAGGTCGCGTGAAGCTCGATGTCACCACCGAGGCGGCGCTTGCGGACAACCCCGACGCGCTGCTGGATCACCTCGATCTGCTCATGCTCTCCGGACAAATGAGCAACGGTGTACGCAATCGCATTCGCAATCATCTGACCAGCGGATTGTTCCCCGACGGGGCAGAAGGCCGCAACGTCAAGGCGCGCGAAGCCATTATGCTTTTGGCCAACACGCCCGAATACCTGATTCAGAAGTAGGTGAACCCAATGAAGTCTAAAAAATCACTCTCGCGTCGTCGTTTTCTCGAACGACTGGCGCTTACGGCCGTGGGTTCAAGCGTGGCTGCGACCCAAGGCAAACTCAGCCTGATGCAATCCGCGCTGGCGTCTACCGGCGGTTACAGCACCATCGACGACTACAAGTCGCTGGTGTGTGTGTTTATGTTTGGTGGCAACGACATCTACAACACGATCATTCCCACCGACAGCACCAACTACAATCAGTACGCCGGCATCCGCGGTCCGCTGGCGATGCCAAGCAGTGGTCTGCTCGGACTCAACGGCACCAACTACGGTTTCCATCCGTCCATGACCGGCATGCACAATCTCTTTAACAGCGGCAAGCTGGCCGTGGTCGGCAACCTCGGCACGCTGTTCGAACCCACCACGCGCGATACCTATCAGCAGGGCAGCGCGCTGGTACCGCCCGATCTTTTCTCGCACAACGACCAGCAAGAGATTTGGCAAACCGCACGCGCACCACTGGCCGGCATCACGCAGCCGGGCTGGGGCGGACGCATGGCCGATTTGCTCGAGCAGGCCAACTCCAATCCGTACGTGCCACCGACCATCACGATGGCGGGCAACAACAACTTTCAGGCTGGTGTGAACGCACTGCCCTTTAGTATGAGTCCGTTCGATGGCGTGTCCGAGTTTCTGTTTTTGTCCGGTGGTTCGTGGCCGCCGTGGGAACAAAGCCGCGCCGATACGTGGGCCGATATCCTGACCGCGCCATACGATCACGCGATCGAACGGCAGGTGGCCGAGGGTACGATCACCGCACGGCTGCAGATCGATGAACTGAACGACACGCTCGATCTGGCACCAGACATTACCACCGAGTATCCGGAAACCTACGTGGCACGTCAGCTCGCGATGGTTGCCAAGGTAATTTCCATCCGTGAACAACTGGGCATGAAGCGACAGATATTCTTTGTCGGTTTTGGTGACTGGGATTTCCACGGCGATCAACTCAATCGTCAGGCCAACATGCTGGACGTACTTAGCGGTGCGCTAACCTCGTTCCAGGCCAATGTCGACGAATTGAACCTCGGCGATTCGGTCACGGCGTTTACGGCCTCAGATTTTGGTCGAACGCTCTCGGTCAACGGCGACGGCACGGATCACGCCTGGGGCAGCTCGTCGTTCGTGATGGGCGGCGCCGTGAACGGCGGGGCCATTTACGGACCGATGCCATCGCTTGAAATTGGTGGGCCCAGTGACACCGATCAGGCAGGTCGGATGATTCCCGACTATTCTCTAGATCAGTACGGGGCGACTTTGGCCTCATGGATGGGCATCGAGAACGGTGACCTCGGTGACATCTTCCCGTATCTGGACAACTTTTCCGTACCCAATCTGGGATTCATGGGATAGAACAGGGACCGCCCCATGGCAGCGCTCCGCGCGCCGCCATGGGGTACTTGCAGGAGCACGGCGGCAAAGGATTGCCGCTTTTTCGGCAGCCTATCGCCGCTCCGGTCACGCATCACCCGCCTCGCGCCGTCACAATCGTGCTGGCACAGTTTTTGCTCCTTGATTCTCAGTCCAGAAAGGATTTCTGGGCTTCGATGATCATCGATACAAAGGAGTATAACTATGGAAAAAGCACTTTCCGTTCAACCGCAGGCTATGGCGGCGGCAGTGCAGCGGTCTCAAAGGACGCCCGTTGCCTCGCCCTCGTCAGCCGATCCGCCACGGGCTCAGCGGCCCATAAGCGGATCCAAGCCCGGCATGGACAGCGTGAGCATCAGCAATGAAGCACGGCGAATGGATGCCATGCCGCCCCCTCCTGAGGGTGGTGATCGCATGCAGGGTCCGCGCTCGGGCGCTGAATCTGATCGCGGCATGCGCATTCTCGGCGAACTCAAGGAAAGTTTTTTCACTCAGGAAGGCGATGAAGGATTCAACGCCCGACTGGATTTCAATAGCGACGGTGTGATCAACGCCGGCGATCTTGGAATGTTGCGTGAAAAAATGGCCGGCAGCGGCCCAACGATTCGTCCCCCACCTCAACCCGAGCCCGTAAACGAGCCCGAGGAAGTGGCAACGCTTGAGAGCATTCGCGATGCGTTCTACACCCGTGAAGGAGAAGACGGCTTCAACGCCGCCTCTGATCTGAACGGGGATGGCGTCGTGAACGTTCAGGATCTTGGACTGTTTCGTCAGTCGCAGGGCAACGACGCACAACCGGTTCAACCGGTTCCCGCGCCGGTGACCGGTGGCAGCGAACCTGCGGCGGCCACGACCGCCGGGCCAACGATCCAGAGCGTCACAAGCGAACCGCAAACGACCGCTGTGATTGAAGACCCGGCACCGGCTGTGTCTACACCGGCCACATCCGGCGTTAGCGGCATTGCCGTTGATCCGGACGCCATTGGCATCGCAACGTCGGCCAGCGCCGGTAGTGCGCCTGCCGTGGACGTGGCGTCGGTGCGCGAGAGCCTGCTGGATCAGCTGCGCAATGCGTTTTTCACCCGTGAGGGTGATGACAACTTTGATGCGACGCTGGACAGCAACGGCGACGGTCAAATCAACGTCGCGGACTTCCTGTCCGTACGCGACAGCGTGTAGCTCACAACTTACCGGCATTTCGATACCCCGTCCTGTGACGTATGCATGGGGCGGGGCCATATCCGATGATATTCTTACGCCATGCATTGGCTCATCGTTTTCATTCTGACGCTGGCAACCGCGACGCCAGCCGCGGCCCAGTCGCTGTATCGCTATCAAGACGAAACCGGCGCCTGGCACTTTACCGATCGCCCGCCCGATGAGGCCGTCGACAAACTCGAACACGAACGCCGCACCCCTGGACGCAAACCCGCCGCCGTAAAGCTGCGCCGAGTCGATGGCGAAGAGGGCATGGCGATCCGTGCCAAAAACTCCTACTTCTGCCCCGTGCAGCTCGTGTATCAACTCAAGAACACGCAGAACGTTGAGCGGGAGTTGCTCGGCCAAACCGAAGTGATCCTGCCCGCCAACAGCGATACAACGGTGGTCGTCATTCCGTTTGCGCCTGAGGGCACCACCGCGTTTGAGATCAGTTATCAGTATCTGCCGGGGGACCCACGCGCCTCGCATCAGCCGCGCGCAGCCTATCGCGCACCCTACGCAATTAGTACGACGCACCCGGTGACCCAGGCCTATCCGCAAACCATCACCCATGACACCCCGGCCAGCGCCTACGCCATCGACTTTGGCCTGCCCGACGGTACGCCCATCTATGCCGCCCGCGGCGGCACGGTGTTTGACGTGGCCTACGACTCGTTTACCGGCGGCACCACGGAGCAAGACAAAGCCAAGGCGAATCTGGTGCGCATTGTGCACGACGACGGCACCATGGCGGTGTACGCCCATCTGGCGTGGAACGCCATTCGCGTGCGACCCGGTGAGAAAGTTGAGCGCGGAGAATTTATTGCCAAGAGCGGCAACACGGGATTCTCCACCGGCCCCCATCTGCACTTCTCGGTGCAGCGCAACGCCGGCGGGCGCATGGTGTCGGAACCGGTTTCTTTCGCCGGCCCTGGCGGCAGTCGCGTCACGCCAAGTGGTGGCGCACAGATCACGGCATACTGACTTTTTGCGGTTAAGCCCGCGCACAAAAAAGGCACCCCGCAGGGTGCCTTCTCGCATATGCCAAATAAAAAAACGTGATTTACGCTTCTTTCACTTTGGCCTTCGGTGCGTTTTTGGCAACACTCTTGATGCCGTTATCACGCGCCGCGGTCGAGTTGTATGTTTCGCTTGTACCAATAACCTGATGGTTACCGGCACGAAGATTGAAACGTGGCTTGCCGTTTTTCGTCGTGGTTTTGTCAAAGCGTGCTGCAATCTGCGCGTTCTTGCGCACGGACTCAATGCCGTTTTTGCAACTTGCTTTTGACTTGTAGCCCTGGCTTGCGAGGATCACCTCACCATTGCCAGCCTTCAAACGGAAGCAGTGCTTACCGCCCTTGTCAGTAAAGATTTCAAACGATCCAGCCATGACTCGTGTCTCCGGGTTGTCATAGAAAACGCCGCCAGTGTAGCAGCAGGATCACGACAAGTTCCAATCGACCACTCAACGATGCGCTACCCGGCTGCGCCTGATCGCACACTGACGTCCTAATCGATCTGATACACCATGCGACCGCGAGCGATCACCGACTGAATTTTTCGCGTGTTGCGAATGTCTTTGAGCGGGTCGGCACTGAGCAAAACCAGATCGGCGCGCATGCCTTCACGAACTAATCCCATCTGATTTTGCAGCCCAAAAAACTCGGCCGGACGAACGGTCGCAGCAGCCAATGCGGCACGTTCCGACAGCCCTGCCGCAACCAAAATTTCCAACTCGTTGTGCAGACTGTAGCCCGGCAGTGCATACAGAATGGGCGTGTCGGTGCCCGCGCCAATCGGCACACCGGCGCGATCCATGCGCGCGATCATGTCCAGGTTAAATTGCGCGAAGCGCTGATCCCTGTCCGCCATATCCGGTTTAAACCACGCGGGGGTTTTGCCCCAGTCTTCGCGCACGGACGCCGGCATAAGTGACAGCGCAGCGGGCCAGTCGGACCGCTCCAGTACGGGGAAACGATTAAACGTATTCAGACGCGCCGTCGGCACCTGAATCGTATTACTTAAGGCTCGCAACAAGCGCGCGCAACTGGCCTCATCCATCGCCTCAATCGCGGGCATGCGCTGCTCGCGATGTATCGCGATGCGCAGCTTAAAGCCGTTTAACGTTTGCTCCTCGGCCAGACGTTTTTGACGTGCCGCTCTAAGCGCCTCCGCATTTGTCACGCAGTCGAGTTCTAAATTGCGCAGGTGTTCCAGCGAACCGACGCGCGGACCTGCCTCCGTGGCGCGCATCGACAGCGGCACGTGTGCGGCGATGGGCAAGCCAAGCTCTGTCGCGGTGTCGACGATGGCGGCAAAAATGGCCGGCGACACCATCTCGTACACTTTAATAAAATCCACGCCCAGCGACGCCAGCTCGCGCACGCGCTGCGCGGCCTCGGCAGGCGTGGCATTGGCCACCCCCAGCGGCGGATAGTCACCGCCGCCGTACACAACACTCTGACCATCCATTAACGGACCGCTGAAATACACGCGCGGCGCGCGGGCGCCAGGTGCGCGCAACGCTTCGATGACCGGCAGCAATTTGTCCAACGGACCGCCGGTATCGCGCACGCTGGTGATGCCGTAACGCAAAAACTCGGCGGGCATCAACGCGGTAAAACGATCGTCATAGGTCAGATGCACGTGCATATCCCATAAACCGGGAATCAGGAATCGGCCACGTCCATCCAGTTGCTGCGATACACGAGGCATGCCCTCGCCATTGCCCACATAAACAATTTCATCGCCAACTACCACGACGGTTTGATTGGCACGCGCGCCGTGCTCGGCATCGATGACGGTGACATCGGTTATCGCCAGTCCGTCGCGCTTAAAAGGTGGCGTTGCGCACGACGTTGTTAGCAACAACACCACGGCAACAATCAGAGCAGTTCCTGTGTGAAGAAAAAAGCGACTCATAAAACGCACACCTAATAACAACGGCAACAACATTTGCGCACTACAGTAGCGCAACGGCATGATGACTCACGGCATCCGCCGCTCACAGCAACCACGCAACGACGTATTTTTCTATGCAGCATAAAGCCTACCTCGATGGTCCTCACGGACAAATTCACGTACATCAATGGGGACAGAACGCGCCGTGCATTGTCTGTCTCGCACCGTCGCCCTACAGCGGTGTGGCGTACGCCACACTGGCGCCACTGTTGGCACAAAAGCACCGAGTGGTGGCAATGGACTACCCGGGCTACGGTCAGTCGGCACCCACGCCAGCCACACCCACCATCGACGACTACGCGCAGGCGGCGCTGGCGGTGGCCGACGCGCTGTCCCCGCAGCAGCCCGTCACATTGCTTGGCTTTCACACCGGCACGCTGGTGGCGGTGGAAGCGGCGCGACAGCAGCCCGAACGGGTCAAAAGCACGGTGCTCATCGACGTGCCGTTTTTTGAACCCAGCAAACGCGCCGAGCTGCTCATAAAAATGGGGGCCCCGCGCCAACTTCAGTCCTCGTTGTCGCAGCTCGAGGGCGATTGGGATTTCAGCGTGGCCAAGCGTCTCGAACATGTGCCGCTGGCGCGCGGCTTCGAATTGTTTGTGGATCAAATCAGCACCGGCGAGAGCATTAACGCCGCCTTTCATGCCGCTTTTTCCTACGCCTGCGAAGACCGACTCTCGTCCATGACGCGTCCGTCTCTGGTGGTAGCGACACAGGCCGGACTTCATGCCCAGTCTCTGGCGGCCGCACAGCTGATCCAGAACGTCACGCTCATTGAGCACACCGATATAAACGTGGCGGTTCTGGAAAAAGGTGCCGAACGGATCGCCCAAACGACACTCGGGTGGCTGGCGGCCTAACCACCACGGAACACTCGCCCACGCCACGCGCCGCCGAACTCACCCGCCGCCATTTGCTCAAAGCCGGCGGGGCGTCCCACCTGTGGTCTGTGACATAGCCAACAATGCGGTTGGTGGTCCAGGTGTTGCAGCCGTTAGTATGCATCTGGTGCCCGCTGTCAGTCATGAAAACGCGGTATTGGGGAAACGCGGCATGACAGCTCCTTGAGAATGGGGTGACAACGTAGCAATACTTACAGATAGACGCAGAAAAATTACACATATCTCTATATGACAGACAAGACGATTAAGTCAGTTCGCCGGGTTTTCGAGATTCTGAAGCTGTTTCATCAGGAGCAGCGGCCACTGTCGGCAAACGAAATTTCACGTCAGCTCGGGTATCCGCTCACCAGCGCGCACGCGCTGCTCAAAAGCATTCATGAGCTCGGTTTTGCTGATTACGATTCGTCGGACTGGAGCTACATTCCTTCGCGGCAGCTGGCTGAATTGCTGGACTGGATCAATGAGTTTCTGGATCGCGAGCACCGTCTCCTGGAGTTCATGGGTGCGCTGAACCAGACCACCAAAGAGACGGTGAATCTGAGCCGACGTCGCGGTGAGAAAGCCAAAATCATCCACAGCCTTGAAAGCCAACACACGGTGGGCGTGAGCGTAAAAGTGGGGACGGTCATGCCGTTAACCCGCTCGTTGACCGGCATGACGTTGCTCGCGACGCTGCCTGAGGCGGCGCAAACCACCCATCTGGACATTGAATCAAACGCCGACGGACACAGCACCCGACTTGAACAATTCCAGAGCATCGCGCAAGAACTGACGACGCAGGGCAGCGTCTGCCGCTGCGATCAATATCTACGCGGGATTGGCGCCGTCTGCATCGCCGTGCGTGCCGCCGTTTCAAAAGAGCTCATGGTAGTCGGCATGGTTGGCCCCAGCGAGCGCATTACGGCCAACGCCGCTGAGCATCGCGCCTCGCTGGCTGCGCTGACCAAAGAATTCGATATCGACTGCGTTTTTCCGTTCCCAAGTTAATCCGGCTCAGTGGCGGGACTTATGCCGGAGGAAATTGCGGCGATCGAACGCCGTCTCAGACACATCCCGCTGGACGAACCCGGTCGCCATATTGAATCCACGCGACGATCTGTTCGATATGACGCCGCGTTCCGAGCCCTACGTGCAAAATGGCACACTAAAGAACATGCCGGACTGGGGTCCGGGTTTTATGGAACTCCGCGCGCGCGATGTCGCCGCGGAAATTAATCAATGGCTAAACGCGTAAGCGACGAGGTTCCCATGGCGACATACATGATCATTGCAGCAAAAATTCACGACCGCGATAGTTTTCGCGCCGGCTACGGACAGGCCGCGGCCAAACTGGTGGCCGAGCACGGCGGCGAATATTTGATCGTGGCGCCCGGCGCCACGCTGTTGGAGGGCACGCTTGAGGGCTATACTTCCGTAGCCGTTTCAAAATGGCCGGATCGCAAAACGGCGCTGGGCTTCTGGGAGTCCGACGAGTACGCCGAGGTAAAAAAACTGCGCGAAGGGATGGCCGATGTTGAGGTGATCCTCGTCGACACGCCCTGATTCGAAACGGCCTGTACAAAGCACTCACCGACGGACTGGAGCAACAGCCCGGTGACACGCTTGGCAGCGCGCAACGCATCGCCGCCACGCATAAGAGAAGGCACATCGGAACGCTTTATTCAGCTTTTCGCACCAGGTGCGAACACCGGCTATCTCGTGCTGCTCGATCACGGCGACGCAGCCATCACCAGCCCGGCACCAACCTACGGCCCACCGAGCCGCGGCGTAGTGATGTGGTCGTTTCCCACCACCGATCTCAACGAGGTCCTTGCCCGCACGCAAAAACATGGCGCCAGACTGCTGCAGGAACCCGCCCGACGAGAAAGCCCTTTCCTTCCTGACGCGCGTACCGCTATTGTTGAAGACCCAAACGGGTTTCCATTAGAGTTTTTTGAAGTCTGAGGTGTTCACATGATGTTGCGATGGTTGCTACTGGTTATCGGCTTGACCGTCGCGCATCCGGTGCTTGGTCAGGGCGAAGACAGCCAGCCCTCTGAACGCGACCTTGCGGTCATCGCCACCATGCTCCCGGGCCTTTACGACAACAGCAACCAAACCTACTTCGAGGACCGCACCAAGGTTATCGAAGCACTGCATCACGCCCGGCGCCGCGTTGATATCTCGCCACTCGATAGCGCCACCGCAGCGTTTGACATTCAACTCAGCGAGCCGACCGACGAACCCTCAATGGCGCCTGTGGTCTATCGCGCACAACTCGGACATGATGACGCGCGCGGCCAGGTCACTATGACCATCACGGCCGATGGTCAATCCTGTGCTTACACGTGGGCACGCGAAGCGCAGCAATTTAGAGCGCGATCCAACGGCCAGTGTGCGGAGCTCTTTGCGCCGCAAATCGTGCTCGGCGAGCAGCAACTTTGGTGGTACGCGGCGGCCAGTGACCAACCCGCCGACGACGGCGCATTCAAGCTTCATCGCGCCCGCACGTTTGAGTGCTACATCGATATGCCGGGCGTTGGCGGCGGACGCGACACGCCCTACACGCGCTATGACAACATTACGCTGCACGACCGCGGCGCCAGCCACTGGATCAAAACCGATGACACGCCCGCACGCCACATCGGCATTAACCTATGGCTGGTCGACTGGCCAATCAACAACTACAAAGGTGTTTTTACACGCGACTCGCTGGTGATCTCCGTCTTGGAAAAAACTGACGCAGGTAGCGTTGAACACGGTTATGCGTTTGTCGAAGCCGACGCCAAACGCGTGGGCATCAACCTCAAGTGGCTGTTGGCCACCTGTTTCATGGAATCTAACTCCGTCGCGCGACCGAGTATGTAAAGCCGTGGACGAGCCACGCACCCTGCACGCACGCAACCCCCGCACCGGCGAAAACGACTATACGTTTGAAGCCATGTCTGAGGCCGCCGTCCACGACCAAGCCCGCGCCCTGCGCACGGCCCAAAGCGCGTGGCAGGCCGCCGGTCTCGAAGCGCGCATCGCCGCGCTGCGCGCCTTGCAAAAGGAAATTGAGCAGCGTCAAGACAGCATCGCCACAGCGCTGTCGATCGACACCGGTCGCGGCACACTCGCCCGCGGTGAGGTAGGCGGTGTGTTACGCAGCATGGAACGCTGGTGCACCATTGCGCCGGAGCTCATGCGCGGTGTTATCGCCCCCTCAAGCCTGCCCAACGTCAGCATCGAACAGACCATCGAGCCATACCCCTTGCTGGGCGTAATTTCACCCTGGAACTTTCCGCTGTTGCTGTCATTTATTGATGCCACACCCGCGTTGCTCGCCGGCTGCGCTGTGCTGATCAAGCCCAGTGAGGTGACGCCACGCTTCGCTGCTGCCGTGGCGCAGGCCGTTGAGGCCGTACCGAAGTTGCGCGACGTGCTGGCGTTTTGTCCCGGCGACGGCGCGACGGGCGCGGCCCTTGTGCC
>JBGCEL010000175.1:0-13629 GCA_045106455.1 Gammaproteobacteria bacterium | reverse complement strand
CCACGGTGATCGTATTCACCACCTGCTCGTCTCGCATGATCGCAAGCCCGCGGCCGAACGTGCCAATCAAGATGGTTCCATCGGGTTCCACCATGAGCGATGAAACGGCGTTCATCGGCAGGCCATCCGCGGTGGTGTAATCGCGCACCGTGCCATCCGCCAACACATTGATCAGGCCGTTCGCCTCAGTACCGGCCCAAACCCCTCCGTCAAACCCTGCCGCCACGACAAAGGTCTGATTGGCAACGCCTTCGGGCGCACCATATGGCGTAAACGGCGCCGCGCCAAACTGATACAGGCCGCTCGATGTGGTCGCCCACAGCTGGCCGTCGCGGTCTTCCAGCAAATCGGTAACGTAGCCAATGTCATTGTCTGGATTATCCAGCCGGCGCAGCGTTGGTCGCATTTGCCAAATCCCGCCGAGCATCGAAATCAGCGTATTGCCATCTCGATCCCGCAGCCCGTTGAAGGGCTTGAGCTCGGCGGGCGGCAGCGCTGACTCAAGGGGTGTGATGCGATCCGGTAGCGCCTCGTAGTAGCGGCCCGCAAGGGTGCCAATAAGCATGTTCCGATCCGGGTCGGCCAGCAGCACGGTCGTACCGCTGTCGTCGAATCCGTCATCAGAGCCGAACGTGCGCACGCGTTCGCCGTCGAGCACACTAACGCCGTGCGTTATGCTCGCAAACCAGATGCGGTGCTGTGCATCTTCGGCCAGTCGTACAATCCGCCCACTCGCCAGTCCATCGTCCGGGGTCCAACAGCGAAACGCCTCGTTACGCCAACGGCACGCACCACTGGCCGTGCCGGCCCAGACATCACCATTGTCAGCCACAAGCACTGAGTACACCGCATCGCTGGCGAGACCATGCTGTCCATCAAAGCGATCGATCTTGTCGCCACGCAATCGCAGCAGCCCGCCGCCGACACTCGCTGCCCAGAGGGTATCGTCCGGTCCGCCCGTAATTTCACGGATGTCGTTGGAGCGAAACGCGCTGTGGGTGGCGACGCTATAAACTTTGAAATTAAGGCCGTCGAAGCGCGCGATACCGGTATCGGTCGCAAGCCACAGATAGCCAGACTGTGCCTGATGCGCACTCCAGATAAATTCGGCCGGCAGACCGTCCGCCTTGGTCCAGTGACGCACATTCAATTGGCTGGGCTTGCGATTCAGGTCGGCGCTGTAAGCCACAGGCGCCGCAACCAGCGACACCAGCAACGCTAGACCCAGCGCACTCAGCTCGGTCCACAGGCCCGGATTTTTTGGCTCCACGACAGAAAACACCGTATTTGGACGGATGGTTTAGATGCACTTATGCAGACTATATCGACCGCGCGGCCATGAACTGTAGTGCTGCCGGACTCTACATTGCGGGTGCGGCCAGTTTTGCTCCACGGCAGGCTGGGGTATTCTGAGCGCTCCCCGCCTCTTTCGCTTTGGATCAAAGGCTTGCCATGACTCTGCGTACTTTTTTGCTGCCATTAGCAGCCCTATTCTTTGCCACGTCTGCTGCCGCCGGGGTCAATCAGACCAAGGGCACGTTCGAAGACAAATTTCGTCAGCTGGACGAAGTCCTCCCTACCGCTAACAGCTATCGCACGGCCGGCGGCGAACCTGGACATGAGTATTGGCAACAGCAAGTCGATTACGACATCGACGTACGCCTGCTTGAAAAAGCGCGTCGCATCGAGGGCAGCCAGCGTGTGCGCTACACCAATAACAGTCCGGACACGCTGCGTTTTTTGTGGCTGCAACTCGATCAGAATCGGTTTCGCAGCGACTCACTGGCCGAGCGCGCCGCGGCGTTTGCAGACCCCAGTCGACGTGGCCCCAAAGAAGAAGATGCGGTGGACGGGAAACCGCCGCGCATTAGCCTCGACGCGCTGCGTCGTCAGCAGTTTATGGATGACCACACGTTGGGTTATGACCTGCCTTCCGTGAGCGATGCCGACGGTGCTCTGCCGCACACGGTCGTTGGCACAAACTTGCGTATCGACCTGCGCACACCATTGGCGCCCGGACAGACCGCCGAGTTCGAGATGGAATTTGCGTTCAACATCGTCGATGAAAACGCCGTTTGGGCCCGCGCCGGCTACGAGCATTTTCCCGACGACGAGCGCAAAGGCGGCAACGACATCTTCCTGCTCGCCCAATGGTTCCCGCGCCTGCATGCCTACACCGATTACGAAGGCTGGACGAACAAGGAATTTTTGGGCCGCGGCGAATTCACGCTGGAATTTGGCGACTACACGGTGGACATCACCGTGCCGGCCGACCATATCGTCTCGTCCACCGGTGCTTTGCAAAATCCGGACGACGTACTGACGGCGGAGCAACGCCAACGCCTCGACACGGCGCGCACAGCCGATGCCCCGGTGTTCATCGTCACCGCGCAGGAGGCGCTTGCCAACGAGCGCACGGCCGCCTCCGACGAAAAGACCTGGCGTTTCGAAGCCAGCAACGTGCGCGATTTCGCATGGGCCTCGTCACGCAAATTCATCTGGGACGCGCAGGGCTACCAACAGGGGGGCGACGTGCAACCCGAAGTGATGGCCATGTCGTTCTATCCAAAAGAAGGCGAGCCGCTGTGGTCGAACTACTCAACGGCCGCTGTCATTCACACTATGGAGGTGTACTCGCGTTATTCGTTTGACTACCCCTATCCGGTGGCGCAGTCGGTAAACGGCCCGGTTGGCGGCATGGAATACCCCATGATCACGTTCAACGGTCCCCGCACCGAGTTGCGCGACGACGGTGATCGCACCTATTCGCTGAACGAAAAACGCTACATCGTAGGCGTGATTATTCACGAAGTCGGTCACATCTATTTTCCAATGATCGTCAATTCCGATGAGCGCCAGTGGACTTGGATGGACGAGGGCCTAAACAGCTTCCTCGACGCGATGGCGGGCTGGGAATGGGACCCTGACATTCCGTGGAACAACCAGCCGCGTGACATCGTGGATTATATGAAGTCCGAAGATCAGGTTCCGATCATGACGCAGTCCGATTCGGTGCTGCAGCTTGGCCCCAACGCCTACGGCAAACCGGCCGCGGCACTGATGATTCTGCGCGAAACCATCCTTGGGCGGGAGCTGTTCGACTTTGCGTTTCAGGAATATTCCCGGCGCTGGCGCTTCAAGCGCCCTGCCCCGGCCGACTTCTTTCGCACCATGGAAGAAGCCTCCGGTGTCGACCTCGACTGGTTCTGGCGCGGCTGGTTTTATTCCACCGACCATGTGGACTTAAGCATCGATCGGGTGTGGAAGCTGCGTGTGGATACATTAGACCCCGACGTCGATCTCGACCGCCGGCGCGACGAGGAAACGGATAAGCCCGGCTCAGTCATTATTGAGCGCAATCGTGCCAAGGGCCGGACGTGGGTCCAGCAAAATCCCGGCATACGTGATTTCTACGATAAGAATGACCGGTTCACGGTCACCAACAAAGAACGCAACGAGTATCAGGAATTTTTAGCCGAGCTCGAGGATTGGGAACGTGTGGCACTCGACCGCGCCGTGAAAGAAGACAAAAACTACTACGTGCTGGAATTTAGCAATCCCGGCGGTTTGGTCATGCCGATCCTACTGCAGCTCACCTACGCCGATGACACCACCGAACGTCTGGATATCCCCGCGGAGATCTGGCGTCGACGTGCCGATGCCGTAAAGAAGCTCATTGTCACCGACCGCGAGCTCAAGCAAATTGTGATTGACCCTAACTGGGAAACGGCCGATACCGATGTCGAAAATAATCACTATCCGCGACGCATCGTTCCGTCACGCCTCGAGATTTTCAAGACACCGGAAAAAGAAGGTCCTGAACATCGCGACATCATGCAGGACATCAAGACCGAGCTTGAGCCCGCAGACGACAAGAAAAAATGATGCGCGCGCGACTATCTGCTCTTGTACTGGCGCTGCTACTCGCAGCGCCCACCTGGGCACATCAGCAAAAAGAGTCGATTACTCGGGTCTTGTTCAACCCGCGCACCGGCAACATTGAGGTGATGCATCGCTTCTTGCTGCACGATCTAGAGCACGCCAGCGACAAGCTCTTCGGCAAAACAGTAGATTTGCTGCGCAGTGCATCTGATCGCGACCAGTTTGAAGGCTACGTGCATGAGCACTTTGCTCTGGCCGATCAGAACGGCGCCGCGGTCCCTTTGACCCCAGTCGGCAATGAAATCGAAGGGCGCTTTCTGTGGGTGTATGCCGAGGCGGCAATACCGGAGCAACTCTCGGCCTTGACGATCACCCACGACGCCTTACACAACGTGTGGCCAGAACAGACGAACCTGGTAAACGTTGAGCGTGCCAACGATGTGCGCAGCGCCTTGTTTCAAGACGGCAGCGGCGAGATCACGGTGGGTTTTTAAGGTGTAGATTCCTGCAACCGCTTTGCCACCGCAACCAGTCGCACGAGCTGGAACGAGCTGGCGACATCGCCCCGCATGGCCGCGACAATGCCGTGCATCGCAATCAAATTTCGATTCACATTGGCCTGCTGCCGGCCAACGAGCATCTCCAATTGCTCCCGCGCCGTGGCGTACCCTTGCTCCTGATACGTCGCAAGGATGGCGACACTGTGTTCATCGCCGGTGATCTGACGCGGGATCGGCGTATAACCAAGCTGCGCAATCATCGCTTCGGCCAACGGCCATACCGACCAAGGATTTTGCCCGGTAATAAGGTTGCCATCATGACTGACCTGCTCGAGATAGGTGAGTCCCGCCTCAAACGTCGCACCACCGGCAATCAGCTTGTCCTGCAGCAGGAAGGGGAAAAGATCCCTAGCATCAGGAATCAGAAAAAGCTCTTCGTCATTCGTGAAGCTGCTGACTTTTTTGTTCTCAAGTAAGCCGCGGCCGTCGTCCAGCGTCACATTCACCAGCGCTGCCGGCCCGTGGCACACCGCACCGACCACTTTATCGTTTTGATACAGATTTTTGACCAGTTGCTGGATCGCAGGATCATCGGGAAAGTCGAACATCGCTCCTTTGCCACCCACAAAGTAAACGGCGGCGTAGTCAGCGGCGTTCACCTGCGCGGTTGGGATCGTCGCGACGACTTTCTGACGCGCCACCGGATCATTTAAGAACGCGTAGTCATACGGCCCCATATCGTCATCATCGATCACCACCGGCGGCTCACCGCCCTGCGGACTGGCGATATCCACCTCGAAGCCGTTGGCCACAAACACGTAGTAGGCGCGCGACAGCTCCGTCAGCTCATAGCCGGTGCTTTTGTCCGAGGTGCCCATGCGGTTCGCACTGGTCACCACGGCCAGAATTTTTCCGCGTTGTTCTTTCACCGCACCCGCGAGATATGGCAGCTGCCGTGGCGTAAACGATGCAAAATTTTCGGCGCGATAGGAGCGGTCCAGCAAACTGAAGAACCACGCGCCAGACGCGGCAACGATCACCACTACCCCGGTCAAACCCAATACGATTTTCTTGATCACACGCCGTCTCCTGCATATCTGTCAGGCCAAGCGTATCGGGGTGCGGGTCAATTTGAGGTGAAATGAAGTGTCGCGGAAAACACGTCGTTACTCGTCTGCGTTAACAGTTGCCACCGCAGAGCGTCGGCAATGCGCTTAACCAGAAAAAGGCCCTGCCCCAGCCCTTGGGAGTGAGCGCCCTTGTGCGCAGGCAACGCAATATCCTCGGCCACCGGGGCCGACACCGCGTTGCTAAAACGCAGCGCGTTTTCGTGCGCTGTGATGTCCAAACGTGATTCGCAAGCGTACTGCACGGCATTATCGATAAGATTGGTGACCAACAGCGCCAGCAAGTGCGCGTTGGCATACACCTCATAGTCGTCCGGGATCGACACCTCTACGGCAAAGCCCGCGCGTTCAAGTGTTTCATCAAGCGCCAGAACGCATTCCTCGACAATGGGTCGCAGCCTCAATGGCGCCAGGCTCATGGATTCCTCACGCGCCAGACCCATTAGAGCCGTGACGGTCGCCTGCATGTGATTGGTCGCGCGCAGAAGAAGTTCGGTGTCACCGGGCTGGGCAGGACGCTGTGCCATCAGCGCCAGTGTATTTTTCATCACCGTGAGCGGCGTGCGCAGTTCATGACTCACGTCCCGCGTAAAATGGTGTTCCCGATTCAGTGCATCATGCAGTTGATTAAACGACGACTGAATCACCTCCGCCAAATACCCCACTTCACCGCTCTGACCCGCGGAGGTCAGCGCCAGCACCTCACCGGATTGCTGCCCGCGCTGCACTTGGGCGCTCAAATCCACAATAGGCCGGGTTGTCTGCCGGGCAATGCGATACGCCAGCCACAGCGCCGCCCCCACGAGCACGGCCAACACCGTGGCAAGCACAAACAGAAGTCGGCTCGATATATTGGTGACCACCAGCAGTGCCGATACTTCTGCCACCAGCAGCGGTCGGGTCTGATCGCTCAAGGTCAAATAGCGCACGTGGAAATGACGCTCATCGCTTGTAAAAATCTCACGTCTGTCCGGGGATGCTGCCATCTTATCGGCAACGGCTTCCGGGGCCTGCGCCACGCCTTCATACAGCTGTACGAATGCCAGTCGCGACACGGGCAACTGACCCGTCGCCGCGTGAGCGTCTTGCAAATAACGCACTTCATCGCTCAGCAGTCGATCGATGATCTCGTCTTCCACGACATAGGCGACCAATATCACAAAGCCCGCATAGAACACCGCGGCTACAGCCATCAGCCCCACAAACGCACGCACCACACGGCGCTCAATGCTCACGCCTTTAATCATTCGAGGTGTCCAGCTTGTAGCCGACATTCGTGATCGTTTTGAGCATCGGATAGGCAAACGGTTTATCCAATGCCGCGCGCAGACTGTAGATGTGCGACTTCAAAGCATCGCTGTCCGGTGGGCTGTCGCCCCAAATCCGATGCATCAACATGGAACGGGAAACTGGATTGGGAAAGGCTTCCGCCAATTGCGTGAGAATGGTGAACCCCACTGCAGTGAGCGGGAGGGATTGCCCTTCGCGCGAGGCGCACTTCTGCACCATGTCGATGGTCAGATCCGCCAGTTGCAGCTTGCGGCTGCGATGCAGGTCACGGCGCCGGGCCAGCGCCTCGCAGCGCAGAGCCACCTCAGCCAATTCAAACGGTTTGGTGACATAGTCGTCCGCCCCTTGTCCAAATCCACGCGCTTTGTCGTCCAGCGCGTCCCGAGCCGTGAGCATTAGCACAGGCGTATTGACCTCGCCCTGCTCCTTAATGCGAGCGCATACCTCAAGCCCATCGATGTCCGGCAACGTGAGGTCCAGGATCACAACATCATAAATATTAGACACCGTCAGCGAGATGGCCAAGCCGCCAGATTGCGCGTAATCCACTTGCCAGCCACGCCCTTCCAAGAACGCCGTTAGCTGCCGGGCAATCGTTATATTGTCTTCAACAAGGAGAATATTCAGCGCTTTCACAATAATCCGGAGGGTTGACCACCCGGTCACGGTACCAAGAAGCGGGTGAAAAATGAGTGAATTATTTTCCCGCGACCCAACCTTTTGACCCTGCAGACAGACTCTACAACTGTAATCCGCGGTATGTTGCGAACACCATGACCCAAGATCAACCACTTGTCGGTGCCCTGGATGCCTGCGAAGCCGCAATGGCCATCCATGGCGACCGAGGCGCATTTGAGCGGCTCTACCGACGCTGGCACCCCAAACTACTGCGTTTCGCGGCACAGCTTATGGGCAACCCGGACGATGCAAGAGACGTTATGCAGGAAGCCGCCATCGCGATCGCCAAAAATATCCATCGGCTGGAAGATGCGCACCGCTTCGGCCCCTGGGCCTATACAATCGTGCGTCGGCGAGCCGCCGATTACATCAAAAGCGCCACCCGCGCGCGACGCGCCACGGCAAGCGCTGTAGACGCACCGTCGCCCGACGCGCCTGACCACGACGAGCACTTTGCCCTGCGTCAGGCGATGGATCGGCTAAGCGACAGCGATCGATTGCTGCTCACCCTGTTTTATCTCAACGACATGACTGGCCCGGAGCTTGCCGCGGCCATGGGCATTGCGTTGGGCACGCTCAAATCTCGTCTGTTCGACGCGCGCCGGCGCCTCAAGCAGGCCTACGAAACCAAAGAAGATGGAGACACTCATGACTGATTTCGACAAAAAAGTACAGGCGCTGCTTGAGTCCAGCGAAGACCATTTGGTGAGCGACGCGATTGACGAAAACGGCTACTACCAGTCCGCCTTCGCCAGTCTCAAAGGCAAGGGCAGCGGTATGCGCGTGATGTCCTGGATTGGTATTTTGATATTTAGTGCGCTGCTACTGCTGTGCATCTGGCAGTTCTTTCAGGCCACGACAACGCGCGACCAAATCTTGTTTGCCAGTCTCGCGGTCATGCTGAACTCAGCTCAGATTGCTCTAAAAATGTGGTTTAACATGCAGCTGAATCGCGGCGCGATTATCGGGGAGATGCAGCGATTGCAGCTGGCGCTGCTGCGGGACGCTCGGCGCTGAGCGAGATGGGCTGGAGTTACTTCGTCTTTACTTCAGCTTAATTTCATCCAGCTCGAGTCGGTGCATGACAATTTCACAAATTCTGTCGAAATCATGCTTATCTAACGCGTCGCGCTGAATATACGCATGGCCATCAGTATCGTATTCGATTAATAAGTTTTCCGGGTGACCGTGACGACCTTTCCCGAAATATACATCCCGAATTTGCGCAAACTCTAGTCGTATGATTTCAAGTGAATCACCTAACCGCGGAAATGATATTGCGTGATCGTCAATTTCAATGATGCGTTCGTGTCCGTGCAGTCTAAAAAATGTTGTTAGTGAATACCATGCAAGCCAAATTAGTATCAGCAATATTAAGCCGTACACGAACATAGAAAATAAACTCAGAGCAGTAAAACGGATAGCATTCAAATCCGCTTTGTAGACAAAGAACACGACGAGGCCCAGACATGAAAGTCCGGCGACCAGATTAAAACCGTTGTTCTTGTAGTGAAATTTTTCGATTATCTTGCCCCGTCCATGCCGAACACGCCGGATATCTCAGCATTCCAATGCCACCGGGCATCACCGCACCCAGTCGCGTATAAATATACCATCTTCCACCGTTTCGACTCGCTCAAAGCCACCCACTCAGCGTCGTCTTTGCCGACCAGTATTTTGTAGTGAATCGCTCCCCCTACTTTTGAGAGCTCTACCTCCATCGGAACCTGACCTCTTGGCAGAACATGGCTCAGGCCAACCGCTCGCAAGTAATCTCCGGTCTCACGCGCAATCCTCAAATGTGAAAAGCCATCAAGCGAGACGCCCAGATTTGGCAGAGCACACAAATACAGTTCCAGTGCATAGCCAAAAGCGCTTTCGCTGTCGGGCTCGTCGGAAAACAGGTCCGTCGCAGGCCCAACCAGCTCGGCATATCGAGATAAAACATCGTCGCGAACGGTTTTGGAAATGAATACTGTGTCTTTCAATCCATCACCTCAGGCTCTTCGGCCTCAGCCAGAAATCTCAATGCTTGGATGGTTCATCCGCCAAACCGTACGGGCCAATGCGATTACGCGCGCCACCTTGCTAGTTCGTTGGACGATACCTAACCAAGATGATATCGCCATCGTATCGGGCCGCCTCAAATTCCTCAGCCATCAGCGCCTCAACTTTGGCCACTTTGGCACCGCCTGTGCCAGCGCCAATCATGGGGAAGGCAATGGAACTGAACCCTGACGCGGCCGCCAATGACAGTGCGCTGCGCACCGACCCTCGAATCGAACGCTCCGAAGAAACCCAAAACAGGCTAATGCCCGCGACGTGAATGATCGCCTCGAATGGCAAACGTCCCGCACTGGTCAAGACGGCACCGCCCAGTGGGATCGGTCCGAGCCTACCCAGCTCTTTAAATGGCGCATAGCCCCCTTGCCTTTTTATCGCGCCAGACACACCTTGCGGCAGGAGAAGCCACCAGGGAATGATATTGCGATTCCAAGCGTTGACGATGACATCCACCTCTTGTTCTAGCAGGTCTCCGTGTACAGTGGTGTAGTTTGTCATTTGAACTAACTCGCGACCATCGACCTCAGGACCGCGACTCTCTGCACCCGAATCATAGCGCCATATGTGGCTTCAACTTCATTCAATTCTATTCACCTCACTAAACCAGACCGCTATTGAGTTAGTGAGTTCAACCAAACTGAAGTCTCGACGGTATGCTAGCGTGCTGCGCACCACTTTCGCTGCGCTCGAAACCCAACATCTCTCTTTGAGGCGATAGGCTCAATGGCTTGGCGATGACCGTCTTTGAATTGGCGCTTAGAAGATTTGCCACAACCACTTTGCAGCTACGAACGCTCCCATCGCAGCGCAAAGGTAAAACGCCCACGCAAAACCCGTGTAGGCCGTCGAGAGCAACCGATGCTTTTTTTTAGGTTCGCAAGCGGACTCTAACCCGGGCATTTCCTCGTATCGGATTTTGGGGTCAACGCGCAACGTGATCACCTGATCGCGCCATCCTGCCGAGAGGTATTCCACCGCATCAAGCTGACGAAGAAGCTGTTCCCGGTCCGTCAATGATTCAGACGTTCGCGCTATGGCCTGCAAACTCCCTATTGCCAGCCCCAACAATCCTTGCTCATTTCCAACCAGTCCATAGTCATACTTTTTGTACTTTTCGACGCGCAACATGCCCGCTTGCTTATTCAGCACCGGCAACAATATATCCAGAGTCGATTGAATACGGTCAATATTTTTCTGAGGTAGCGCGGCGGCGCCCGAGTTGTTCATTAATCCATCCTGTTGGCTCACGCTTGAGATCGGGTTGGGGCCCATTAGATTGCGCTAACCCTCCCAAGTGATCGTGCGAACTTCCCTATACTTGCGAAGTACCAGGCCGGCCGCCACCTCAAAAGCACCCACCTCGTAGCGATAGCCTTTTCTGACGCTATCACCATCCTCTGTGGCATCCGTTTCATCCCATCGTCGTCCGGTGGGATATGTGATGGCACCATCAACCCAATACGCCGCGATGGGATACTCGCACGCTGAACAGATTTTCCCAGGTTCTACCAGCACAGAATCGCCACAAGGATCTGTTTCAACTCTGTCCAGGAAAAGCTGGCTGTCTACGATGCGCCAGTAGGCTCTGTAACCCCGCCAGTTCGCCGAGCACGTCCACACGTCCATCCCGATCGTAATCTCACGAATCATGTTCGCATCAAGAGGTGACTCAATGATCTCAATCTTTTGCCCTTCAACCATAAGAATGTCAGGCATCTGCCGAGTGGCGACTGAAGTGAAACTCACAAGAGAAAGCGCAACGATTAGTGACAAACGAAACATTGATAACATCCTATTTCTCCTTGGCAACATCAAACACCATGGGCCTGCCGCGACCCAAGTTTTGCGCGACTTGGCAGAGACACACGCGACACGCCTGCAATGAACAAGGACCTCGCATTGCGATGTAGCCACTTTCAGTCGCAAAAATCATGATTGAAAAACATCCGTAGTCCACCTGCATCAAACAAGATGAATGACCCGAGCTTCAATTCCAAAACGTTGAAATGCCGAAGTAGCAGTATGGGTTCCGACACTACCACTCACGCCAAAGCGTGGCAGGCCCCTCGCCGTCACAATAATCGCTAGGCACCAATCCCGCCGCTTCTGCAAATTCATCGAACAAGTCGCACAGCTCTTCCCTTTCACCAGTTTCAATGAACTGCCCACCAATTAAATTGTTAAGAGAATTCAGCGCAGTCACGGCCGCCTCGATCGCAGCCAATATCTCTGCCTCTGATGCGGCCTCGCCCAATTTCATCAACTCGCCTCGCAGGTTCTCCACTATGCTCTGGGCGCGATCACAATTCTCCTTCGTGTACTGCGACAGACCAGTCTCGGCGGCCATTTCGACCCAGTCAGCGAATGGGAGCTTGATCGTTTTCAGACGGCTGGTGGAATACATTTGTGTTGAGTACCGAAGGTTAAAGGTGAGCTGTAATGGCAAAAGGCGCCCGGCGTGGCATCTATCTAGGTTAGACCATGTCCGCC
This sequence comes from Gammaproteobacteria bacterium, assembly GCA_045106455.1. GTDB lineage: Bacteria > Pseudomonadota > Gammaproteobacteria > Steroidobacterales > JBCCMA01 > JBCCMA01. The sequence continues at coordinate 1,598 of JBGCEL010000175.1, read as the reverse complement.
GACTGGCGTCGTCTCAATACGCTCACCAAACCCCGCAATCAACGGCTTGCCTTTTGAAATAGCCATTTGCACGGACTCAAGTGAAAGTGACGCTTGGTGATTCTCTTTGCTGCTCCAAACTTCCGAAATCCATAAGGCATTGTCGTCGTTTATGTCTTTTGAAATCACGTAGCTCAGGCAGCCCGGCATGTCGTTCGTCCCATCGAGCAGAATCGAAATGAGTTCATCGCGTTTTCCATCGTGAGCAATCAGTTTGCTGATTAATCCATACATCTTCGAATCTCCATGCTGTGACACACACCCGCTTATCGCGACAAGAGCTGCCGCGCCTGCGTTTGCAAAAAATGTTCGACGGTTAATCATATTGCCTCATGATGAGCTAACGGTGCCGGCTCGCGGCCGAAAGCGGACCTTGAAAAATTCGAACGCGTTACTGCATTCTTCTTATGATGCCGCAGAAAATTTTGCTCAGTGTGCTGCCGCCAAATTGCCTTCAACAGATCACCTCGCAAGAACACATACCTGCCGGTCCGCTACGATCTTGCGATGCCAGCGCAGGCGACAGCCCAGCCGCCTGGCGCTAAAGATCAGCTGCAGTTGCAAAAGACGCACGTCTTGGCGTAGCCAACCGGATGGCTTTTACAATCGTCAGCTGCAACGTGTTAGGCACCGCTCGAAGCTGCCGCACTTTGCAAGACTCACCAATGATACCCTGAGAAAAAACCATTTCGGCTTCCTAACGCTATTTCCAGTCGGTGTAGACCCCCGCCACATCGCACTGGTGGCAAACCCCATCAACCTATCGCCAGTTAACATCCTGGGTACCATCATAGAAACTTTTCCCGACATAGACGACCAGTTCTCGACAGGGTACCCGTTTCGGAGAAGGCACCTGCACCTTATTGTATGTTTACGCACGAACATCCATCGGACTTATCGACCGAAGCGTAAAATCACGAAAATAGCCGCGACATATATGCAAAAAACTGGCACCGCGACTATTGCAAGAAAAATGATCGCGCCAGCCCATGTCATTGGGACCAGCCGCAGCAGCACAGCGAGTGCTCCAGCGGCCGTCGCCACGATGAATGCCAAGACATGCACCGCCGGTGGAAAAAATTGCTGCCCTCGAGAAGGTCCAGCTTTTTTCCAAATATCCCCACCAATCAGCGCCGTAAAAACTACTGAAAGCGCAATCGCCACAGTCATTAAAATCTCAATTGGCATGCCATCCGTAAATATAACGCTCAAGTTCAGCGGCAAGCAGCCTACTGAGCGAAGCGAACGAGGGTGATTTTTTGCTGCAGCACTTTGTTACGCAGGCCCCAGTTTAACATCACGGTAGACATCGGGGGTGATGACGAGATTGCTGGAGAACATGAGGGTAGGCACATCGACCACAAGCTCCCCACCAGCGATCGAGACCACATAGCCGTCGTTACATTTTTTCGCTTGACGATGCTCAGGAAAAGATCGAGGCTCGGCGTGTCGAGTACAACGAGTTCAGACCACATCAATCGCTCGGCGATCGAACTACCCGCGAGTTCGCTGCGGAGCAAACCATGCGCTAAATTTCTCTAACAGCGACTGTCTGGATA
>JBGCEL010000174.1:0-3024 GCA_045106455.1 Gammaproteobacteria bacterium | reverse complement strand
GAGCTGGCGCAGCAAATGACGGCGGCGGATCAGGCCGGCCTGCGTTTGGCGATCCATGCCATTGGCGATCGGGCGATTGATGATGTTATCGCCATATTGCAGTCGCTCGGTGGCGCGCAGACCGCCACGCGACGCTATCGCATTGAACATTTCCAGCACCCCACGTTTGACGCGATTCAAGCCGCGGCCGACAGCGGCATTATTGCCGCGGTGCAGCCGTTCCACGCGATCGACGACGGGCGCTGGGCAGAAGAACGCATCGGTCATGAGCGTGCCAGGAGTACGTATGCGTTTCGATCCATTCTGGATGCCGGCGGGCGCTTGAGCTTTGGCTCAGACTGGCCGGTGGCGCCACTGTCGCCGCTTGAAGGAATCTACGCCGCGGTCACGCGGCGCACCACCGACGGTGCGCACCCGAGCGGCTGGCAGCCGCAAGAAAAAATCGGGGTGGAGGAGGCATTGAGTGCCTACACTTTGGGCAATGCGTTCGCCGCCTTTGAAGAGCAAGACACCGGCACCCTGAGTGCCGGCAAGCGCGCTGATTTTATCGTGCTGTCCGCTGATCCGCGTCATGTGCCCGCCGAACAGCTCCGGGGTGTTGAAGTTATGCAAACGATCATCGACGGCAAGGTTGTCTTTACGCGCTGAGTGCCTGCTAAACTCTTGGGTAAACAATTACGAATGGACATCCTCAAGTGAATACAACTCAGCGAACCCTGGCCGCCCTCACGTTGTTTTGCGCCCCCGTCGCAGTGGCCGACGTGCTGCCTAATATCGAACTGACACCTTACGTTGGCTATCGCGGCGGCGGTAAATGGCTCGATGCCGTTGGCGACGCAGAAATTCAATCCGACGTCTCGTTCGGCGTCATTGCCAATTTTCGTGCCAGCTACAAGACGCAGTGGGAGCTGATTTACGGGCACCACGGCACTGATCTGGAGTTTAGTGACGGTGTGCTTGCCGAGTTGGCGTTCGACTTCCTGCACGTCGGTGGCACCTATGTTTTTAGTGAGGAACGGCTAGCGCCGTTTTTATCGCTTGCTCTGGGCGCCACACGTATCTCACCGGACGAAAGTGCGGTGTCAAGCGAGACCTATTTCTCTGGTTCGCTGGGCGTTGGTTTGCGCTATGAGCTCACGCCGTCCATGGGGCTGCGGTTTGAGGGGCGTGCATCGGGTTTGTTTGGCAAGAGTAATTCATTGGTGTTCTGCGAAAACGTGGACGCCTCAGAAGTGTGTTTTCTGGGTGGCGATCGGGGCATTATTCCCCAGTTCGAAGCGTTGCTCGGGCTGACATTCAAGTATTAGTTCGCGATGGCTTTTCGTGGCGCGCTAGCCCGAAAAGCGGTCTGAGCGGTCCGCTGCGTCGAAGCACAAATTCGTATAGCAGCGCACAGCCCAATATCGTGAGACCCACTACCAGCAGCGGCTCAACCACCGGTCCAAGCGACAGCGCCGATAACTCGTAGCCCACCGTCACCGTGATGCTCTGGTGCAGGATGTACCACGGGAATACCGCGGCCGTCGCGTAGCGTATCCACGGCGCGGGACGATTCAGGTGCCGATGTCCAAACGCGAGCAGCACCAAAATCCAGCACCAGCGATTCAAATAGACATTGATAAAGCTCAACTGCTCGATCAAAAATCCGCTGTCCTCCGCCACCCACCATTCCTGTGCGCGAAGTGCCGCGTACGCAACCACCGCGACGGCCAGCAAACGGAAACGCCACGCGCTCAGGTGTTGCCACAGCGCGTCGTCGCGACCGATAAAGTAGCCATAGAAAAACAGCGTGCCGTACAGAGCATGGGCGTAAAAATCGCCGGTCAGGCCATGATCAATAAACGGGAAATGCGGGAACACGAAATTGCCGTAGGCCAGGAGCGGTATCAGCGGTATGACAATCAGGCCCCATCCCCGCAGGCGAGTAAACCATTGCCCAATTTTAACCAACGGCTTTGGTAGCCAACGCAAGCCGGCCAATAGCACCAACGTGTAGAGCAGCACGTACGGCAAATACCACAGGTGATTCCAGGTCCACACGATACGATTTTCCCCGCCCCAGGCCTCGCCTGGAAAATCGGTGAAGCTCAGGTACTGCCACCAAAATCGAAAGAAGCCCGGCTCAATCAGAGCCTTGTTCAAGGCCTCGTAATACGGCTGCGGTGCGACCATCACCGCCATGCCAAAGACGAGCGGCAGACCGAGCCGCCACAGTCGGCGCAAGGCGAGCTGCCCGGGCTGATACCGCGGCGTGACAAAACTCATCGCCAGGCCGGAGATGACAAACAGCAACGACATACGCCACTGGTTCAAAAAGCGCATGGGTTCTTGCAGCCAGGCGGCGGTGTGTTGCGACTTAACGTGCCATTCCCATTCGGCCACGTAAAACATGCCGCAGTGATAGAGAATTAACAGGCCGAAAGCGATCACGCGCAGGGCGTCAATGTCGTATCGGCGAGCGGAGGGTTGGTCGTTTTGAGCAATCACGTGCGCGGCTTCCGGGCTTAAATGAGGTCTGGATTGTGCTGCCTTTGGCCACCGGCGGCCCAGCGCTAAGGGTTTGTTTGTGCTGAAAAAGTGACAAGCGGTGGGAGCTGGTGATGAACGGTGGACGCTGATTGCGCCCGGGCGCTACGATGCGCGTATGACCCTCGCCACCTACCTCAAGCACCGACGTCATTTCGAGACGTTTTACATTGCCGCCATCGTGCTGCTCACCTGCGCCTTTAATGCCACGGTCGAGATCATCGATCTGGAGCGCCTTGGCGCGACGTTCTCCAGACTCCAGCCATGGATTCTGGAGATCACCAGCAGTGTGGCATTGCTCGCGATGATGCCCGTCATGCTGTGGTTTGATCGGCGCTTTCCTCTGCAGTTCGCCATGCTGCGCACGGCGCTGCCGGCCCATTTGGCGTTTAGCGTGGTGTTTTCATTCGGTCACGTGTGGCTGATGTATGTGGCGCGGCAGCGACTTTTTCCGTGGCTGCTCGAGCGGCCGTATCACTGGGACAATTGGGCCGGTGA
>JBGCEL010000173.1:0-19348 GCA_045106455.1 Gammaproteobacteria bacterium | reverse complement strand
AACCCAGCTTATCGAGCTATACACCTCCGAGGGTTGCAGCAGTTGCCCGCCGGCCGATGCCTGGTTCAGCGAGCTGGCAGAAGAAGACGGGCTGTGGTCCGACTACGTGCCGGTGGCGTTTCATGTGACGTATTGGAATTTCCTGGGCTGGCGTGATGTGTTTTCGGATCGCCGCTACGATCAGCGCCAGCGCCGACGCGCCGGGATTGCCGACAGCAGTGTGTACACACCCGGCGTGTTTCGCGATGGCGATGAGTTTCGGCAGTGGCGCCGCCTGCGCGCTGCGCCGAAGGGCTCCTCATCAGCCAGTGCGGGCCAGCTGTCGGTGGACATCGAGAACGGCGACATCGTCGCGAGTTTTGCGGCGGGTAGTGATCAGGACGATCTGGCATTGGAGATCGCTGTTCTGTCCAGCGGTATTACCTCCAGCGTAAAAGCGGGCGAAAATCGCGGGCGATCCTTACGTCATGACTTTGTGGTGGTCGATCTGCAGAGCGATGCGCTGACCAACGACAACGGCGTCTGGCGCGCTCGCCTGCCGCTCCCGGCAACGCAGGATGTCTCGAAACCAGCGCTGGCCGCATGGGTCGTGGATGCGAACGGTCAGCCGCTGCAGGCCACCGGCGGCTGGTTGCCTGAGGCTAGCGACAACTAGCGCCGTTGCTCATGTCCACATGAAAATGATCGCGATGCGCGTCGTTGTAGTTGGGCCCCAGCACGACATTAAACGCGCGGCACGCATCGCGATGCACGGCACGTAGAAACGATCGGCGTGTGCCGCGTGGCTGCCAGTCTTTGAGCACAGAGATAATGCGGCCGTCTTCAAGTTCAAAACCCGACACATCCCACGCGTTGGCAAACGCGTGCTCACTCATCTTGCCGCGCTTGCGGTTATACATGCGGCGACATGAATACGTGCCGTAGTGATGAATGCGCACCAGGCCGCTGCCAAGTAGCCGACGTGCGTGCGCATCCGCGCTCGTGATCCACAGATGCGCGCCGGCGGCCAGCGTGCACTGCATCGCATAGTGCGATGTGCCGTTTAAATCGCGCACCCCGCTTTTCTCGATGTGAAAAGCATCAGACCAGCCGCAGCTGCCTTGACCATCAAGCGGATCGAGTCGGCGTACTTCGAGTTGCGCAGACGTGCCGAGCAAATCCCGGCACCAGGAAGCGGGCGCCCAATCGATCAGTCGCAGTTTGAAGCCGGTGGCGATCCCCACCTGATCGTCAATCGCCAATGGGCGCCACGGCAGATGACGATGCTCGAGTGTGAGTTCGGCGATGCCTACGCCTGCGACCAGTGCACACACCAGACCGATGGCAAACCGTTTTCGATTGCGGGCACTGCGCAGCAGCCAGCCCAGACCGCGTATGATGAGTAGTGGAGGGACGAACAGGGCGCGTCCGACGGACAGGAAATCGATCTTGGGCATAGGCCGGAGTATAGCCGCAGCAAAGTTGGCGCGGTTACTAACCTCCCGGACTGTGCGCCGGCCGCGTCCAGATCAGGTCGATTTGCTGGTCATCGTTGAGCAGGCGATCGCGCTGGGTGGCGACCAGCGATCCGGCGTCGAGCTGGTGTGGCACAAACCCGGCGTTGTACATCAGATCCAGCAAATCCGTTGGCGCAAGCTCGCCGCGGCGCATAAATTCCGGTGAGTATTCCAGTACTACCTGCGGGCAGCGGGTAAGGGTCGCGGTGGCGCCGCGCAAAGCGATGAGTTCAAAGCCTTCGATGTCTATTTTCACAAGCGCCGGGCGACGTTCCCGCAGCTCCGGCTGCCGCTCGAGCACATCGTCCAGTCGCGCGGTGTTGATCTCGACTGTATTGCCAGTGTGAATGGGCAGCAGTGAATGCCGTCCGCGGTTGTTGCCGGAAAAAAGGTGCAGCGTGGCGCCGTCAGCGTTGTCCGACAGTGCCAGTTGTTCAGAAAAAATACGCTCGGTAAGGCCGTTGCCGCGCACGTTCTCATTGAGCAATGAGAAATTTTCAGGGTCGGGTTCGAAACTCAGCACGACAGCATCGGTGGCGGCGCAGGCCTGGGCGAACAACACGCTGTACCAGCCGATGTTGGCGCCTATGTCGATCATAATGTCGCCGTCGCGCGGTGCGAGCGTGCGCCGCAGATAGTCACTCATGGCCGGCTCATGCTGGCCATATTTATAGATGTGGCGTCCAACAACATCTTCGGTCCGAACGCGAAACACGCGTCCGTCACGGCGCGCGGTAAGAAATCGCTTGCGCAGCACGAAGCGATTTATAGCGTAGCGGATGGCGCGGGAGATGGACATGATGTCGAGACAACGCGCTAGCGTTGCAGTGCGTCCAGCGCGTGCAGTAATGCGTCAATATGCTCGTCTTGCGTCGCCCAGGAAGTGACGAACCGTACGGCCATGCGGCCTGCATCCACAGGCTCCCAGTCGTGGAATGAAAACGATGAGCGCAGCTGATCGATCGCGTCTTGCTCAAGGATGGGGAACACCTGATTGCTTTGTGTGGGCGCAAATAGTGCAAAGCCGCGGTCGATGAAACCGCGACTGAGCTTTTGCGCCATGGCATTGGCGTGTCGGTTCACAGCAAAAAAAAGATCGTCGCTAAACAGGGTTTTGAACTGCAGGCCCAGCAGCCGCCCTTTGGCGAGCAGTGCACCGCGTTGCTTGATGTGAAAGCGAAAATCGACCGCAAGCTGCGCGTTTGGAATGACGATGGCCTCACCTATAAGCGCGCCGGCTTTGGTACCGCCGATCCAGAACACGTCGCACAGTTTGGCGACATCACTAAGCGTCAGGTCGCTGTCCGGTGCGCACACGGCCGGGCCAAGACGCGCGCCATCAAGCATTAACAGTAATTCGTTTTGCCGGCAGGTGGCTGCCAGCGCGGTGAGCTCATGCTTTGAATAAATGGTGCCCACTTCCGTGGCGTTGGATATATAGACCAGACGTGGTTTGGCCACGTGCGGATATTGGGAGTGCTGCGCCAGCGCTTCGTTCACTAACGCTGGCGTCAGCTTGCCGTCATCGCTGGGGCAGCTAATGATTTTATGCCCGGTGGCTTCTATCGCTCCGGTTTCCCACAGCGCGATATGCCCGCTGTGGGCACTAATAACCGCTTCATGCGGACGCAGTGCGCTCGCGATGATGATCAGATTGGCCAGCGTGCCGCCGCTGACAAAATAGATCGGCACGTCATGTAGCCCAACTTGGGCTTGAATCAGCGCACGTGCTTCAACGCTGTATGGGTCGTCGCCGTAAGCGGGCTGCTGCGCCAGATTGGTGTTGGCCAGTGCGTCGAGTATCGCGGGATGACAGCCTTCGCTGTAGTCGTCGAGAAATGCGTGCTTGATCATGGATCTGACCTTAAGCCCAAGACGGGCCCGCGGCAACGACGGATTTTTGCGTAGCGCCTCGAGAAAAAATGTCGTGCCGATGAGGGAATCGTCGGTGCTGTGGCGCAACTAAGAGTTAAGGCCAAAAAAAACAGGAGAACAGATATGACCACTGTATTGCGCGCGCTTACCCTGATGCTCGCGGCGATGACGGCACTGCAGGTGCACGCCCAGAGCGTTGAACAGCAGTGGCGCGACGGGCTGGATGGCGCAAAGCTCGCGTCGTACTCGGGTTCAAATATCACCTCGAACAGCACGCTCACCACTATCGAATTCTGCCGCGGTGGGCGCTATCGATACTACAAAGAGGGCAGTTGGTCGGTGCCGGGTCAGGCCGGTGGCGCGTCCCAAAGCGTGATTACCGGTACCTGGGGCATCATGGTGTACGGCGTCAGTACCATGCTGACCTACCAGACCGATGCGGGCGAGAAGGGCGCGTTCCCCATTTCCCTGCAGAAAAACGGCAAGGTGAACATCGGCGGTGCGGCGTACGCGGTCGAGCGCGGTGGTGCCAGCTGTTGAGCTAATTTGCTGTTCTAGATCTATTTCCGGCTATTTCCTCTAAATTGAAACCTTTTCGTACTTCCGCGCATCTGTATTGATTGTGGGTCAATCATTACGGACAAGGAAATCAGCCTGTGGGGCGTTCCGGGAGTCGAAAAAAGCGTTCGCCAAAGCGGCATTTTGATGCGCAGTTGACGATTGCCGCGAGGCATTTCGAGGAAGGCCGGATCGCGGATGCGGCAGCGGTGTGCGAGCGGCTGGCACACCGTCACGCGCATCAGGCATCGTTGCAGGCGTTGACCGCACGCATTGCGCTTGAGCGCGAGCAGTATGGTGCGGCAATCAAAATCCTTGAGCCGTTGATCGCCGCTGACGACGCGCCACTTGAAGACCGGCTGCGGCTGGCCCGCGCCTACATCGAAGTCAAGCTGTATACCCAGGCCGAGCAGCTGCTGGCGGCGACGGCCAGACTTGCACCGGATGCTGCCAGCGTGCAGGGCGCTTTGGCTCACTTGTGGCTGCACACCCATCAGCCGGCGCGTGCACTCGGTCCGGCTACCGCTGCCGCCGACGCGGCTCCGACCAATGTCGACGCGCAGCTGTTGTTGTGCGACGCGCTGTATCGCACCGGTGCTGTGGCGCTGGCGAGGCAGCGTTTAACCGAGTTGGCAGAGTGTCAGGAGCCGTGCAGTGCCCGACTTTGGATGGCGCAGGCAGATATGGCCGAAAAGCTTGAGCTTGTGGCCGTGGCACAGCGCGCCTGGCGGGCCGCTCACCGCCACGACCCGACGCGACAAAAGGCGTTTTTTCAAACGGGCTGCGCAAGCTATGCGCGGCGCGACTTTGCTCAGGCGGCGCATTGTTTTCGCAAAGCGTCGCGTCTTGATCCGCACGATCGCAGCGTGACCAATTCTCTGATCAGTGCCCTGGCGCGTTTGTCGAGCAGCGATATCGACGCAGACCTTGAACGCGAGGTGGCCGTGTGTCTTCGCAATGAACGGGTCGACCCGCATCATTTGCGTGCCGTGGCCATCGATCAATTGCTCAGCAAGCCTGCGCTGCAGCGTCTTGTTAACGCATCGCATACCGCGTGACGAGCGCTAGTTCTTCGCTTGCGGCGTTGCAAGAGCCGCTGCTCCGGTTATTGCTCGAGCGGGCGATCAATACCTCAGCGCAAATCGAGCATCTGTTGCTTAACGTCCGCTCTGCGCTGTTGTTTGATGCAACGGACGACGCAACAAGCCCGGCGGCGCAGCGCCCGTTTCAAAACCTGATCGAGCAGGGTGGTAGCCGCTTTCTGGCCGCGCTTGCCCAACAAAGCTATCTCAACGAGTACGCGTTGTACGAAACCGATGAGGAACATCAGCGTGTGGCAATACTCACCAACGATGTGGCGCAACATCTGGCCGCTGAGGGCAACATACCGACTCACAAGCTGGCACTTCTTGGCGCCTATCGGCCGTTGCATGCACTGCCGTTTGCCGCACAAATATTGCATCACTATCTGCCGGCAAATGATGACTTTCTGTACCGGGTGATTCGCCTGCAGTTGATCGGGCCGCTGCACGATCGGGCACTGCGCCATGAAATCGCATCGCTTAGTGGTATTGATGATCCGGTGTCCATCAGTGTGCGTCAGCAGTACGAGGAGAATCCTTACCCGCGCTGGCTGCATTTGGATCACCATGAAGCGCAGACCGTTCCCGCGTATTTGCAACAGCTTTTCGGGCAAGTGCGCTTACAAACCTACGCGTGGCCGGACCGACCGCGTGTGCTGATCGCCGGCTGCGGCACGGGTAAGCAGGCGCTCAGCGCCGCGATGCGGTTCGCGAAGTCCGATGTTTTGGGTGTGGATTTGAGTCTTACGAGTCTCGCCTACGCGCGACGCATGGGTGCCGAACTCAATATCGACAATGTGACGTTTCGGCAGGGGGATTTGCTGGCACTACCGACCGACCTTGCGCCGTTTGATGTGATTGAGTGTGTGGGCGTGTTGCATCATTTGCAGGATCCGGCGGCCGGCTGGCGGCAACTGGTGGCGCGACTGCGACCCGGCGGCTGCATGCGTATCGGTTTGTACAGCCAGACGGCGCGTCAAATGCTTGAGCCGGCCCGCGCGTTGGTTCGCGAGCGCGGCTTTGGCGCTGATCTTGCCGGCATTCGCGCCTTTCGTCATCACGTGCTGAGCGGTCGCCCTGAAGACCCCGTGGCCGCGATCTTGGCGGCGGCCGATTTCTTCAGCACGTCGGAATGTCGTGATCTGGTGTTTCACGTAAGTGAGCAAGAGTTTTCTTTGCCACACATTGCTCAATTGCTGCAGGAAATGGGTTTGCGTTTTCTCGGCTTTGAACTGGCAAACGATGCGGTGCTGGAAGCCTATCGAGAGCGCTTCGCGCAGGACCCGACGGCAACGGACCTGGCCTGCTGGGCCGAATTTGAGGCGTTGCATCCCCACATATTCGCGTCCATGTACCAGTTTTGGGTGCAGCGCGTTTAAGTGAGACCGAACGCACGCACGGGAAACGTACCCATGCCCTCCACTTTGACCGGCACGGCAAAAAAACGGAACGCATTGCTTGGCAGAGACTCAAGATTCGTCATGTGTTCGCAGATGGCAATATCGCTACCCAGCAAGGTGGTGTGGACCGGACGTGCCGGGTCATTGGTGTCGTCGATGTTGTAGCTGTCGATGCCCACCAACAGCGCGCCGCCGTCGCGCAACGCCAGAGCCGCCTCGGACGTTAAGTGGGGGTGCTTTTCAAAGTAGGTATCGCTGCCCCAATGTTGCGACCAGCCGGTCTGAATCAAAACCGCCTTGCCGCGCACATCCAGCTGGGCGAAAGACTGGGCGTCGATCTTGCGCGTATGCGTCGGTATGACCACTTTGATGGCGTCCAGATTGGCGAGTGAGTCCAGCGGGAATTGCGCCAAGTCTTTGCCTGCGGCAAACCGATGGAAAGGTACGTCGATGTAGGTGCCGGTGTTTGAGCACATCGTGATGACGCCAATCTGAAACGTCACCCCTTTTTGAAACGTCTGCTCGGCAGCTTCGCGCGTCAGGTAGTCGCAAATAATCGGCGTTGGCAATCCCTTGTAGGTCATCATGCCGTCGGTCACCTTGTGACTAACATCGATGAGCGTGACGCCATCGCGCGTAAAGCTATTCATGTTTGGTGTTGTCTTTGGCAAGGGCGACCAGCGTTGCGGTGCCAATGATGATCCAGACGACATTGACCGCCGCGGATGGAAACGCGCCGTAGTAGGCCGAATTGGCGATGAGTGCGGCGCTGCCGGCGACGTTCAGCGCCTGATAAGGCGTGGAGCGCCCTTCCATTTTCCCGAGCGAGAGCAGCAAATAGGGCGCCAGCAGCAGAACGGCGCCGATCCAGCCGATCATGTCCATGTAGAGGTCGGTCATGTGTTTAATTTCCTTGTTGTCAGAGACGACGTCGAGTCAGGTGGTCTCGGCTGAGGATTGGTGCCGGCAGAGTGTTTGCTCAATGGCCGTCTCAAGTTCCGTTACGGAAAAAGGCTTGCGCAGAAAGGTGCATTCCTCGTCGACCGATTTCGAATAACCGGACATCAGCACAACAGGAAGGTCGGGACTGCGCCGGCGTAACTCGGCCACCAGACCGAGGCCGTCGAGGCTCCCGGGCATCACAATATCGGTGATGACCAGATCGGGGAGTCCGTGGGTTTCAATCTTGCCAAGCGCGTCGTCGGCATTGCTCGCCGTGGTGACGCGCAGGCCCAGTTGCACCAGCGCAGGCTCCAGTACCAGCAGAAGCTGGGCGCGATCTTCTACCGCCAGCAAGTGGGTATCCGTTGGGATGCGGTGCGACGCTGCGCCAGCTGGCGTGTTGCTCTGCGACTGCTGCGTGGCAACAGGCAGGCTCAGGGTGATCGTTGTGCCTTTGTGCGGCGTTGACTTGATGTGCAGATCGCCGCCCGATTGACGGGCAAAACCGTACACCATCGAAAGACCAAGGCCGGAGCCCTCACCGTGCACTTTGGTGGTGAAAAAAGGATCGACGGCGCGCTGCACCACTTCTTGGCTCATGCCCGTGCCGTTGTCGGTAACGGCAATTTTGGCCTGTTCATTGTCCGTTGTCAGTGTAATAGACACGGTGCCGCCGGTCGGCATGGCCTCTTTGGCGTTCAGCAATAAATTGAGCATCGCGGTGGTTAGCTGGCTCTGATCAACCGGCGACTGACACGGCTCGAAGCGGGTCGTCAGGGCAATGCGCTCGCCCAGTGTGTTGCGCCAAATGGGCAGTGCATCGTCAAGAAATTCGTTGAGCTGCAGGACCTGGGGCTTGAGCGGTTGCTTGCGCACATAGGCTAGCAGTCCTCGCGTTATTCTCGCGCCGGTATCCGCCGCCCCAATAATATGCTCCAACGTGTCGGTGGCCATGGTGTCGCCATGTAGCTGCTTTTTAAGTTGCCCGGCACCAAGCGTAACGACGGTCATGAGGTTATTGAAATCGTGCGAAATGCCGGCGGTCAGTTGCCCCATAGCGCGCAATTTTTCGCCCTCTGCCATTTGCTCGCTCAGCTCACGTCGTTCCACTTCAACGGCCATGCGTTTAGCCATTTCGGTTTCGAGTTCGCGCGTACGCGTTTTCACCTGATCTTCAAGACGTGCGTTGGCGGTGCGCTCGGCCGCCGCAATTCGCGTCTGCGAACGCCGCGATAACAAAAGCGCGATGACGGCCATGAGCATGGCGCCGATCAGCCAGGTTTGGCGTCTTAGCGTAATTTCGCGATTGGCTTGCTGGCGCAGTGCGGATTCGCGCTCGGTGCTGCGCTTCAATTCGTACTGCCTGCGATCGGTGGCAAGCGATGCGTTGAGTCGCGCCACCTGGTACTGAAAGCTCGCATCCCACAAACGCGATTCGATACTGGTGGCTTCGTCAGTCGCGCGTTTCGCCGCGATCGTATCGCCGGCATCCTGATCGGTAAGGGCGAGTTCACGATAGGCATCGAGCAGAAGTTGGTCCGGATGATCGGAGGGTATGAGCGCGATCACGCTGAGCAGTAGTTCGCGTGCCGAAGCCAGATCGCCAGATTTGCGCAGCGCCTCGGCGTAGGGGACCGCCACAAGCTGGATGCGCGAGTGCGAGAGGCCGGTCTCAAAGTTCTGCCCCGTGGCGTCCAGAACTTTCTGAAACGTAGCCAGCGCCTCGCGCGGATTGCCGTCGGCCAGCTGAATGATGCCAAGGCCGGTGTAGCCAAACGTCATGCCGTCGGGCAATACCGAGTCGGCGACGTCGTCAATGACTCGCTGCAGTGTCTCCGCCTCACCTTCGGTGTCGCCAATGGCAGCCCGCGCCTGACCGATCATCGATTGCACCACCAGACGGCGCGTGTCGTAGAGGCTGACCAGTGGCTCAGTCTGCGCCTCGAGCAACATGTCGAGGGCCTCGCGCGCTCGTCCCAGGTAGGTATAGCTGGATGCCAGATTGAGTTGAGTGATGGTCAGCGGTTCGGTGAACGGCAGACGACGCGCATTGTCGAGCGCACTTTCAAAGTGCGGTAACGACATCCGCGGCAAGAGCTTGGTGGCGAAGTGCAGTCCGAGCACATTGTGGGTCGCGGCCAAAAGAGCCGGGTCATCGATCGCAAGCGCCAACCGCATCGCGCGCTCGGCCTCGGACAACGAGCGCGGGTGATCTCCCTCGCGGTAGAAAAAATACATCAACGTGACGTGCTGCAGTGCCTGCACAAAAAGATTGTCGGTCGGCGTGTCGAGAGCCTGTAGCTTGCCGCAGGTAGCAGCGGCGGTTGGCAGCGATTGACGATGTTCGAGCTGGCAGCGTATGGCCAGCGCGATGGCGGCCGCATCAGGGTCGCTTGCGATAAGCGCCTCGGCGCGCTTCAGATAGGTGGCAGCGTCTTCCGTCGAGCGATTGAGCGACTGTTCGGCGAGCGTCAAGAGCGCGCGCGTTTGCGTCGCAACCGGGTGGCTGGATTCCGGCGCGACATGGCCGTCCAGCGACGCCTGGCTTAAGCCCCGTGTGTCAAGCCAGGCCTCTTCGCTTGCTGCAAAGCTTGCCATTGGCGTGAGCGCCACGAACAGCCATAGCCAGCGTAGAATGCATCTACCTTGCATTGCACGCTCTCGATTTTTTTAATGCCCGCTGGTAAGCGTACTAAACGCTGTGGCGTGTCGCCACTTGGAGCGCTGGTATCAGGCGCTGCCGAGCCCTGCCTCGACCGTGTTGTCGGGCACTGCAACCAGCTGTGCAAGGGGGGCGGGGCGATGGATGCCGAACCCTTGCGCGTAGTCGCTGCCGAGTTCCGCGACCATGTTGAGGATGTCCTGATCTTCTACAAACTCGGCCACCACGCGCATGCCGAGCGTGTGCGCAATATCGATAATCGATTTTACGAAAATGCGATCGGTGGGATCGGTGACGATGTCGCGCACAAACTGACCGTCGATTTTCAGGCAGTCAACGTTTAGTCGTTTGAGGTAGCCGAACGACGACAGGCCGCTGCCAAAGTCATCCAGAGCAAAGCGGCAGCCAATGGCCTGCAGCGATTCGATCAGCTCCGCGGCGTCGTCGATCTTTCGGATCACGGCCGTTTCGGTGATTTCGAAGTTTAGGCAGCCCGCAGGCAGGTTGGCACTCTTTACGATATCCACCAGGGCGTGTGAGATGTTTGAGTCGCCCACACTGGCACCCGACAGGTTGACCCAAAATTGCTGATTGGTAATTTGCGACGGATCTTGCGAGACCAGCAGGCTAATCACGTTGTTGACGACCCATTGGTCGAGCCGTCCCTGCAGGCCATAGCGTTCGGCGGCCGGCAGGAATGCACCAGGTGGGATCAGTCTGTTCGAGTTGCGGTCACGCATCCGCAGCAGAATTTCAAAACGCTCCGGGTGATTCGTGGTGGGTGACAGGCGCGCAATGCGCTGGCCAAACAACTCGAAGCTGTCGGTATCAATCGCATGATTGAGTCGCTGGACCCAGCGCATTTCGACGCGATGCTCATGTACTGCGTCGGCTTTCCCGGTCACTAGGTGAACCCGATTGCGTCCGGCGTCTTTTGCGGCATAGCAGGCCGCATCGGCGAGCTGCTGGAGCTCGTTCCAGTCCTGACTGGTCTTGGAGATAGGCACAACGCCAATGCTCACGCCGATGCGAAAAACGTCCTGGCCCCACAAAAATTCGAGGTCCTGAATTTCCTGGCGAATGTTTTCAGCGCGCTGCAACGCAATGTCTTCGGTGCAACCGACAATGATTAGAGCGAATTCATCGCCGCCCAGACGCGCGACGATGTCCTCCTCGCGAACGCAGCTGGTGATAAGTTTCGCGACCTTCCGCAACAGCTCATCGCCTGCCGCGTGGCCACAAGTATCGTTGACCACTTTGAATTGATCCAGATCGAGGAACATTAAAAACGTGTGGCCGGCGGTGTCGTCGTTGGATTCCAGCGCCTCAAGTCGTTCGGTAAAGGCGCGACGATTCACCAGTCCGGTGAGTTCGTCGAAGCGCGCCTGATAGGCCAGCTGATCGGTCATGGCGCGGCTTTCCGTGACATCGTGCGCCAGCAGCACGATGTACTGCATCGAGCCATTTTGATCGCGCACGGCGGACGGATGGAAATCGATACGACGCACATCTCCGCCGTGTGCCAAACACTCCACTTCCATGCTGGCGTCCTCAGCCGTGCCGTTTGCGTAGGTACCAAGAAATGTAAAGAAATCGCTACGGTCTGCTTCCGCGACAACGTCCGCCAATGGCTCGCGATCATCTCCGCTTGTTTGCGGCCAGAACATGGTGCGCATGCACGGGTTGGGGTCGAAGATCAGACCGTCGGCGTCCACCAGGGCCATGCCGATCGGTGAGTTCTCGTAGGCCTGACGAAACCGGGCTTCCACCTCTGCGCGCATCGCGTCGGCTTTTTGGCGCTCAAACATCTCGCTGCTAAGCTGCTGGTTAATAAGCTCCAGTTCGTGTCGGCCTGATTCAATCGACTCGGTACGCTCCGCGACTTCCACTCGCAGGCGCTGGTTGATGCGCGCGATAGAACGTAAGCGCAAGCGGATGCCTGAAAAAATCAGCGCTATGATGGTGAGCAAGGCGCAGGCCGTGAACCATGAGGTGCGCCAGAACGGGGTGGGCACGGTGAAGGCCCATGTCGCAGGCGCGCTCCACTCGCCGCCACGCAGGCGCGCGCGCAGATTGAATTTGTAGGGCCCGGGAGAAAGGTTCGAGTAGCCCACGGAGGTCAATTCCGATGGTGCGCTCCAGCTGGTGTCCTGACCGTCGAGTCGGGAGCTAAATTCCACGCCGGTCGGTTTGCGCGTGGAGACCGCGGTGAAGTTGATAGTTACCTTGTTTGCAGCCATACCCGGCGGCAAGTCGCCCGTGGTTTCGATGTCAACGTCGTCGACGGTGAGGCGTTTTATGAGAGGTATCGGCTGACCCACCGGGTCCATTGGTTGGCTGACGTCCATGATGGTGACGCCACTGGTAGTGCCAATCATCAACGACGTTTTACCGTCAAAGTAGTTCGCGTGCACTTTGCTTTCGATGGCCACGAAGCCGTCCAGAGCAGAGTATTGTTCGAGGGCTTTGGTGGTCAGATCGTAGCGATAGGCGCCACGACTGGTCGCCAGCACCAACGTATTGTCAGGCAGCGGCGCAATGGAGTAGATCGTTTGTTCAGCCAGCACGGACTCATCGATGATGCGCTGGACTTCGCCGTTCTGCCAGCGAAAAACAACGCCTTGGATGCTGGAGAACCATAACGTCGTGCGCCCGTTAGATTTGCGCGCGATGATTTGCGTGAGTACTTCCTGATTCAGGATATCGTCGGACACGATCAGCTCGGGTTGTGCCTCTGGATCGCGGGTGTCGATGCGAAAAACGCCTTCGTAGTTGGCGCTAAACCACAACACGCCCTCGGCGGTGTAGTCGCTGGAATAAACGGACGCGCCATTCCCAATCTCGATCACACGCGAGTCGCCGGTCTGATCGTCAAAGACGGTGAGCGTGCCCAGGTACGATCCAAGCCACAGCCTGTCTTGATCGTCGATCGACATACTGACGACAACCGAGTCCTCGTCGCCGATGGTGCGACGTATGGCCATCGTGTCCAGATCGATACCGTAGGTCGGGGCCTGAACGTGGGCCGCCCAGAGGGTCTTGTTGTCGCCTGAAAAGCGCACCTCGCGCACTTCGCGGCGCACGATCCCCAGTTCATCAGATATGTTGCTGAGCGTGCCGTCGCTCGCAACGTGGATCAGGCCGAGGCTGGTGCCAAACCAGAAGTCGTTATTCGTGCCGGGGCGAATCGAAAACACCTCGGGCCGGACACCTTCAAATTCCAGTGAGTAGTGTCGGAAGCGATCACCCAGATAACGCGCCAGACCGGCCCTTGCGGGCACCCACAGCACGCCCTCGGCATCAAACAGTGGCGGAGCGGTACCGCCGGTGCGCAGCAGAGTGTCGGCGTCGGGGTCGCCGAAGCGCATCATGCCGTGGCCCTCCGCAATCGCCCAGATAATTTCGCCGTCTTCGATAATCAGACCGGTGATCGCACCGCCATACTGTATGTCGAGCCATTCAATCGAATTGTCGTCGTTGAGCCAGCCAACGCGGCCGCTCTTGTCGCCGATGGCGTAGCGGCCGTTGCTGTCCTGCGTAAAGGCAGAAACATCCTTGGCGATAAGTTCGAACATGGGCTTGCTGTTGGGGCGAAAACTGTGCACGCCATCAACGCCCAGCACGAGGATCTCGTCGGCGTGTCGACGCTTGAATAAATACACTTCATTCGGGGCGTCTTCTATGGTGGTGAAGCCCGCGTCCAGGTCATCGAGCTGCAGCGAACGCATTCCGCCGGGTTGGGTGCCCACATACAGCGTATTGCCGAATTCAAGGAGTCCACGGGCGACCCCGCGGGCGGTTTCGTCGGGCTCGAATGTACGGATTACCCGGCCATTTTCGATCAGCGTTAGTCCGCCGGCGGCATCGCCCGCCCACAGACGATTTTTGCTGTCGACCATCAGTCCCTGAATTAGGTTCTGGCGCAGGCCCTGACTTGTGGTGAAGCTCTCGAAGCGTTGCCCGTCAAAGCGGTTGAGGCCGCCGAAGGTGGCGACCCATAGAAAGCCATCATGATCCTGCGCGACCGCGAGGACGGATTTCTGATTTAGCCCATCCGCGACGGAGTAAACCCGAAACGGAGAATCTGGCGGGTACGCCAGTTCCGCTGCGGTGAGTGATGCGCTGCTCAGTGTCAACAGCGCCAGAGTGAAGAGAATGGTGATTTTCAAAAAAAGTAACTCTTGTGTCCATACATGAGTAGCGGTCGATTTTCAGATGAAAGCATAAAAAGGGTAAGTGTTTTCACTCTGGTTTACTGCGAGCCAGTACCGGTTTTTTGCGCATTAGTACGAACATTGTCGTGGTTTATGTTGCATTTATGCATCACAAAAAACAATTTAAATACAATCAGATAAAGTTCTGCGTTGTTATTTTGTGCAAAAATATTTGCAGATATTTTTTCTGTGCGTTAACAATAAATGGAAGTTCGCTAGCTGCCCTGTGAATTCAACGGACGTTCTCCTGCCCATTGTTTAAATCTGGAGACTGAATCATGTTTCAAGCACAGCATGCCCCGCGCACCTCGCGTCTCGGGCTTTGTCTTTTCCTCTCGTCTTTTTTGGTTTCTCCGCATGCGATTGCACAGGATGCGGATGAGGGCCTCGAGGAGGTCGTGGTCACCGGGTCGCGAATTCCGCGCCCTGATCTTGTCGCGAACAGCCCCGTCACCGTGGTGGGGGCCGAAGAGTTCGAGCTTGCGGCGACGGTCGAAACCGAGTCGATCCTCAACACCTTGCCGCAAATCGTGCCGTCGTTCGGAGCCACCACCAACAATCCGGGTACCGGTACGGCCACCGTTGATCTGCGCAACCTCGGCCCGGTGCGCACGCTGGTCATGATGAACGGTCGGCGCATTGTCGGCTCGGGCACCAACGGTGTCGTGGACATCAATAACATTCCACCGGCTTTGATTGAGCGCGTGGACGTGGCGACCGGTGGTGCCTCCGCGGTATACGGTTCCGATGCCATGTCGGGTGTGGTGAACTTTATCCTCAAAGATGATTTTGAGGGTATTCAACTGAGCGCTCAGTACGGTTCGACGCAAGAAACCGACTCTGATCGTGCCAACATTGATTTCACCTGGGGCGCGAATTCGGCTGACGGGCGCGGCAACGCGGTGGTCTACGCCAATTACTTCCGGCGTGAGCAGACGCTGGCCGGTGAGCGCGACTTCGCGCGTATCGAACTTGACGAGAACACCGATGCCAACGGCAATCCAATTCTGTCACCGGGCGGTTCGTCGCGTATTCCACAGGGACGCTTTTCGGGTCCATCGTTTACCGGCTTGATTGATGTGAACGGCGATGAAATTGGCAGCAGCGGGTTTTTTGTCAACGCCGCCGGCGCGCCGGATGACTACACCTCACCGGAAGACACGTTCAATTTCGCGCCGTTTAACAATTTGCAGCTGCCGCTGGAGCGTTGGACCACAACGGCGCTTGGTAGCTACGAGCTAGCGCCTTCGGTGCAGGCATTTGGCGAATTTACGTTTGCCAATAACCGGGTTAACCGGACGCTGGCGCCTACGCCCTACAATGAATCGGGCGTGGATATCGATCTTGCCAATCCGTTGATCCCGGCGGCAACGCTTGCCTTGCTGCAGCAGGCCGATATCGACGGCGACGGAATTGTCACCGGCGGCATTAGCCGTCGCATGCTCGAAGCCGGTAGTCGTGTCAGCGTGGACAGTCGCAATCTGTGGCGCTTTGTGACCGGCCTCAAAGGCGAGGCCAGAGGCTGGAATTGGGAGGTTTATCACAACTTCGGACGCAACGAGAACGCGCAACGTCAGGATGGCAATATCGTGCTGTCGAAGTTTCAGGAAGGGCTTTTGGTCGATCCGGCCAACCCCACCCAGTGCGCGAGTGGCAATCCAGCCTGCGTGGTGATCAATCCGTTCGGTGAGGGCGCGTTTACGCCGGAGATGGTTAACTGGGTGCGTGCCGCGGCCAGCAACATTACCAATGTTGAGCAGCGCACGTTCGCCGGCAATATTGCGGGTGCTCCGTTCGAACTGCCGGCCGGCAGGGTTGGGGTAGCGTTCGGTATTGAACACCGCGAAGAGGCCGCCGAGTTTCTCCCGGATACGTTTCTGGCCTCGGGGGATGTTGACGGCTTTAACGCGGGACTGCCCACTCAGGGTGAATACGACGTCACGGAGTTTTATGGCGAGGCCGTGGTGCCTTTGCTGTCGGGCAAGCGTTTTGCCGAGTACCTTGGTCTCGAGCTCGGCTATCGCTATTCCGATTACTCCAATGTGGGTGGTGTGAATACCTACAAGTTTGGCGGCGAATGGAACCCAATTCCGTCGTTGAAACTGCGTGGCTTATTCCAGCGCGCCGTGCGTGCGCCCAATATTCTCGAGCTTTTTCAAGGTAGCTCCAACAGCTTCCCGGGCGGCGAGGATTTTTGTAACGCGGGTGCGGATCGTACGGCCGAGGAAGAAGCATTTTGCGTCGAGCTGGGTGTCCCGCAAAACGTGTTGGCCACTTTTGAGCAACCGGATGATCAAATTGAAGTGCTGCTCAGCGGCAATCCGGCGTTGGATGTGGAGAGCTCCGACACGTGGTCGATGGGTTTTGTCTATCAGCCCGAACGCTTCGAAGGTCTGACCATCACCATGGACTACTATTCTATCGAGATCGAAGATGCGATCTCGACTTTTGGCGGTGGCCTGCAAAGTACGATTGACGCCTGCAATCAAAATTTGAGCCTCGGTAATGTGTTCTGCCAGCCCTTGACGGCGCGCAACGACGCCGGTGAGCTGGAATTTGTGCCGCTACCGAACCAAAACATCGCCAATCTGGCGACGGACGGTCTGGATTTGTCTTTGGGCTACGGCATGGATCTGGGCCGCGGCCGTGATCTGGACCTGTCGATGGCCGCCACGTTCGTGTTTGCGAACGAGCAGCAGAGCAGCCCGGTGACCGATGTCGTGGACTGCGCCGGGTCGGTGGGCGTGCGCGGCACCTGCGGCAACGCGGATCCGGAACTGCGATTGGTGGGCCGTGCCACCTACACGCAGGGCAAGCTGCGCGGATCGTTGCGCTATCGCTACGTGGGCGAAGTGGATAACGAACTGATCGCGCTGGGTACGGCGGCCAACACGCTGGCCGTCACCAATGTGGACGCCGAACACTATGTGGATATGGGGCTTACCTACAACTACAGCGATGAGCTGGATTTGTTTGTGAACATCGACAACCTGTTCGACAACGATCCACCTACGCTTGCTGATGCCGGCGGGCAGTTCAATACCGATGCCTCGGTGTATGACGTATTGGGTCGACGCTTCACCTTTGGCGTGCGCTCACGTTTTTAGCACGGTAATTGGGGCGGTGGCCGGGGCGGTAGTGATCGCCCCGGCCGGCGCTCGAATGGCGGCAACGGCGGTGGCGAAACTGCGCTCTCCAGTTACGTAATGAGAGACTCTTGGGGTCATAAAGGCGCATAATTCGCGTTCTAATAATCCTCAAGAAGCAAAATTTGATGAAAAGCCTTGGTGTGGTGGTCCTGCTGGTCCTGTGCGGCGTCGGTTTTTTCTGGTTCAACGGCCAGGCAGATCCGGCGGGCGAGGCCGGCCAGCGCCCGGCCGGTGGCCGTGGGCCGCAGCGGGCTGTGCCGGTAACCGTCGCGCTGGTGGCCACGAAAACCTTCGCCGATGAGGTCGAGGCGATTGGCACCACGCGCGCCAATGAGTCGGTCACGATCACGGCAAAAGTCACGGACAAAATTTCGCGCATCAATTTTCAAGACGGTGAACGCGTGGAAAAAGGCGCGCTACTGGTTGAGCTGACCAACGACGAACAGGCGGCGCAGCTGGCCGAAGCAAAGGCTGACCGCAGTGAGGCCCGTGCCCAGTTGCAGCGTCTGGAAGGTTTGGCGCAGCAAAATACGGTGGCGGCCTCGCAACTTGATGAAAGCCGAGCCCGGGCATCCATCGCCAGCGCCCGGCTCGAGGGCATCGTGGCGCGTCTCGAGGATCGGGTGATTCGTGCGCCGTTCGACGGCGTTCTGGGTTTTCGGCAAATTAGTCCCGGCACGCTGGTGACGCCGGGCACCGCCATTACCACCCTTGATGACGTGTCGATGTTGAAGCTCGATTTTAACGTGCCTGAGCTGTTCCTCGGTGCGATCGATGTGGGTGACGTTGTGCTTGCGGCAAGCCCGGCGTATCGAGATCAGGATTTCGTCGGGGAAGTCGCGGGCATCGGTTCGCGTGTGGACGAAGTGACCCGCTCGGTTACCGTGCGTGCCGATCTGCCCAACCCGACCGGTGCGTTGCGCCCGGGCATGCTGATGACCGTCAGTCTTGCCACTGGAGAACGGGCGGGGCTGGCGATTCCCGAAAGTGCGGTCATCCCGACCAACCGCGATCCTTACGTTTATATTATTGGCGAGGATCTCGTCGCGCAGCGACGCGGCGTGTCGACCGGTCAGCGCAGCGCTGGCCAGATCGAAATACTGAGCGGGCTGGCTGAGGGCGAGCAGGTGGTGGTGCTCGGATTGGTGAGCTTGCGCCCCGGCGTGCCGGTCACCATTAGCAGCGCGGACAGCGAATAACATGTGGCTGTCTGACACATCGGTAAAACGTCCCGTGTTCGCCACGGTGGTCAGTCTGCTGCTGATCGCCTTTGGCGCGCTGGCCGCACAGTCGCTCACCACGCGAGAGTATCCGGATATTGTGCCGCCGATCGTGTCGGTTAGTACGCAATACGCTGGTGCGTCGGCCAACATCGTTGAGACCCGCATTACCCAGCTGCTGGAAAAACAGATCGCCGGCATCGAGGGTATTCGCACCATGACCTCGCGCAGTCAGGACGGACGTTCCGCGATTTCAATCGAGTTCAATCTCGATGTGGATCTGGATCAGGCGGCCAATGACGTGCGCGACCGCGTTAGCCGCGTAGCGCGCGCGCTGCCAGATGGTGTGGATCTGCCGTCCATATCAAAACAGGATTCTGACGCCCGGCCGATCATGTATCTGAGTCTGACCAGCGATGGTGTGCTCAGTCCCATGGCGCTCAACGACTACGCTGAGCGTTTTATTGTTGATCGCTTTAACGTGATCTCCGGTGTGTCGCGGATCGACGTATTTGGCTCGGGTCGTCCTTCCATGCGCGTGTGGCTTGATCGGGTGGCGCTTGCGGCGCGCAACCTCACTGTGCAAGACGTAGAGACTGCGCTGCGCCGACAAAATGTGGAGCTGCCTGCCGGTACGCTGGAATCAAGTTCGCGCCAGCGTCAGGTGCGTCTGGCGCGCGGCTACGAGACCGAAGACGATTTCCGGGCATTAGTGGTTGCCAGTGGTGACGACTATCTGGTGCGGCTCGG
>JBGCEL010000172.1:0-6566 GCA_045106455.1 Gammaproteobacteria bacterium | reverse complement strand
CAGCAGTCCGTCCAAACTCAAATCGAATTGAAACGTATCCACCTCGCTGAACACCGTGGTCACTTCGAAGTTCGCGTCGCCGAATGATATGAGGATATCGCCGACCGGCGATGTGGCGGACTGGGCAATGAGCAAGATGGTTGAGAGCATGGTGTTTCCATGTGGATGGGAGACTAAGAAGTGTGCCACAGTCTGTTATCCGAACGGTGTGTCGATTGGGCCACGACGACTCCCTCAAGCTAAACAGCGGATTGGCCAATTTACCCCACATGGACACGGGGACCGCCCACTCACGGAGGACACATGGCACGCGACGGCACTATTTCGGGACAAGCTCAACTCCAGGACTTAGGGATCACCAGCGACGAGTGCCTCAAGCTCCTTCCGATAGCACCTGTGCTGCGCGAATGTCTTGATGAGTTTGCGCGCTTTTATCACGCCAATGACGGCGTACGCTGGCGGGCGGAACGAAGCTTAAGACTACATGCGCATGAGGAAAACGCGCTGGCCACCGCATTGATCAACCTAGCCTTTGACGTTGTTGTTTCAAAGTCTAGCCGAATTGGGCCCTGCCTCGAACTGCCCGATGGCGCAACGCTTGATGCCGAAACGTTCGTCGAAGCCGTCGCGAACCGGGAGTGGCATCGTTGTTTGCTAATACGGATCGGGGCCGATATCTGTCGACGTCTTTACCCAACCCACCAAGCCGACACTCTCCACGTCGAGTTGTTGTGCGCCATTGGCCATGACAACGGTTTGCAGCTCGCCCGAGAGCGCCTGAACGCTCTCGCCAAACCACTTGCGCCGCTGCGTCAACACCTGTTTGAATCAGAGTTCAACGAAAAGAAGTTGCTGCGCAGAGCCTGTGAGAAGTACTACCCTCATATCAGCGAGCGCCCGCTGACTCGCCCATGGGAGCACCAAGCCTACGACATACAGCGCAAGCTCCGACCGCTGGGAGCAGAGGGAAAACTCTCAACTCTCAGTGAGCGCCTCGACAAGATCACCGGCAACGGCTACACCACGCTCAATGGCGATGCCAATATTGCATTGATATGCGACGACCCCTACTTTATCGCAACACCTGAAAGTGCGTCGCTCATACGCGAGCCTGTTCGTTTTGAAGACGTATTCAAAGACGCAAAAATCTGCTTGCGGCGGTCCGTTGGGGAAAAAATATTAGGCAAGTATTCCATCCTTATCGGGCACAGTTTTGTCCCAAACAGGGTCAACGATTTAACGCCGTATTTCCCCTACGATCTTCTATTTAGCGTTATCAAACTGACAGGGGAAAAGGGTGCGATGACCCACGTCGTTCTGCGAGGCGATTCGTGGCCGAGGAAATCCTGGCTGATTCCCATAGATGTCTTTACCTACGCCTCAGAGATAGACCTTGAGTATTTTGGGGATTAGCCCGCCTATTCGTTGATGCGGTCGAGCTGTCATCAATTCCAGCCACGATCTGGCATAGACTACAGTGAGCAGTCCGCCTATGCTTGCGCCTCTTGCAACAACCCAAACATCCATCATCGATTTGGGCACATAAAGACATACCAGATGCCCTACATTACCCTCGAAAACGCCTCCCTCGCCTTCGGCCATCATGCCCTTTTAGATCAGGCTGCTTTCCAATTGGACGCCGGCGAACGCGTCGGTTTGATCGGACGTAACGGCGCCGGCAAGTCCAGCATGCTCAAAGCACTCGCCGGCGAAATCAAGCTCGATGACGGCAAGGTGTGGACCGCCCAATCCGCGCGCACGGTTTATGTGCCGCAGGAACCGGCACTGAACGCGGAACACACGATCTACGAGGCCGTTGCTGAAGGTCTGGGCGCCGTGCAAAAAACACTCATCGCCTACCACGATGTCACGCACAAAATGAGCGAGCCCGACGCCGACTTCGATCGCTTGATGAAAGAGATGGAAGTGTTGCAACGCGACCTGGACAGCCAGGGTGCGTGGGAGATGCAATCGAAAATCGAAACCGTGCTCACGAAGCTGAGTCTGGATGCCGACGTGCTGATCTCCACGTTATCCGGCGGCTGGCGCAAGCGCGTGGCACTGGGTCGTGCGCTGGTGGCCGAGCCTGAAGTTCTGCTGCTGGACGAACCGACCAACCATTTGGATCTGGACGCCATTTTGTGGCTCGAGGAACTTCTGCTGGGCTTCAAGGGCGCGGTGTTGTTTATCACTCACGACAGGCGCTTTCTAAACCGTCTGGCGACCCGCATCGTCGAGCTGGACCGCGGCAAGCTCACCGACTTTGTGGGCACATACGCCAACTACGTGATCAAAAAAGCCGAACTGATCGCGGTGGAAGAAACTCAGGCCGCCAAGTTCGACAAGGTCCTTGCCAAAGAAGAAGTGTGGATACGTCAGGGCATTAAAGCGCGCCGCACGCGCAACGAAGGTCGTGTCCGACAGCTCGAAAAGCTGCGTCTGGAACGCGCGGCGAGGCGCGAGCGTCAGGGCGATGTGCGCCTCAACATCGACGCTGGTGAGCGCTCGGGCAAGTTGGTGGCCGAGCTCACCGATGTCAGTAAAGCCTATGGCGACAAGACACTGATCAAGAACTTCAGCACGCGCATCTTGCGTGGTGACCGCATCGGTTTGCTGGGTCCGAACGGTATCGGCAAAAGCACGCTGCTCAAACTCATTCTGGGCGAAATTGAACCCGATAGTGGCCATGTAAAACGCGGCACGAAAGTGAACGTCGCCTATTTTGATCAAATGCGCGAGGCGCTGGACGAAGAAGCCACGCTTGGCGACACCATCAGCCCGGGTTCGGATTTCATCGAGATTGGCGCCGAACGCAAGCACGTGATCAGCTATCTGGAAGATTTCTTGTTTGATCCCAAACGCGCTCGCTCACCGGTCAAATCGCTGTCCGGCGGTGAGCGCAATCGCCTGTTGCTCGCCAGACTGTTCGCGCGCCCGACCAATGTGCTGGTGCTGGATGAGCCCACCAACGATCTGGACATCGAGACACTGGAGCTGCTGGAGAGCCTGCTGCAAAACTACAAAGGCACGTTGTTCCTGGTGAGTCACGATCGCGATTTTTTGGAAAACACCGTGACGCAGGTCATCGCCTTTGAAGGCAACGGCGTGGTGGAAGAGTTTGGCGGTGGTTACGATGACTGGCTGAGGTATTCGCAGCATAAAACCGCGGCCAACAAACCCGCCAAGAAAAAAGCGGTAGCAAAAAGCACACCTAAAGCGAACACAGAGAAAAAACTCAGCCACTCTGATAAAAAAGAGTTGGACCGCTTGCCCAAAGAAATCGACGCTTTGGAAAGCGAGCAGGCCGAGATTAATGCCAAGTTCGCCAACCCCGATATTTATCGCGACGAGCCGGAGCTAGTGAAAACACTGCAAGCGAGGCTTGCTAAAATTGAGGCGGATGTTGAAACCAAGATGACACGCTGGGAGCAGCTGGATCAGCAGGCGGGATAATTTCGTCTGTTCGCAAAACCTCGACGGCGACGTGCGCGCGAGCATTGTGCTCCGGCTTACCTGAAACGTTAACCAAACCGCTCTGCCAATTTCGGAGGCTCAACGATGCGAATATTTCAGAGCGACACCATCGTGACCCGATACGTGGCGGTCGACAAAATTCACGCCGCGATTAGCGAACCCGGCCATGTCTAGAATTGTCTCGGCCCTGCTTCTCATTGCCGCCGTTATCCATCTGCTGCCAGTAAGCGGTGTCCTTGGCGCTGAGCGCATTGCGATGCTTTACGGTATTTCGCTTGGAGATCCCAACCTGCAAATCCTCATGCGCCATCGCGCTGTGTTGTTCGGCCTGCTCGGTCTATTTTTGGTCGCCGCCGCGTTTCGACCGGCTGTGCAAGCGATCGCGACGATCACAGGACTCGTAAGCGCCGTGTCCTTCCTTTTTCTCGCGTGGTCGGCGGGTGAATACAATGCCGCGTTACAGCGCGTGGTGATCGCCGACGTTGTGGCCACGGTCGCGCTGGTCATCGCGGGCGCTCTGCTTTTCGTTAGCCGGCATCGCCGCCCGCCAACAGAGTAGACCCTCAGCCTGCCCTTCATGAGGTGGAGCAAGGCAACTTTCGTCGCGACGCCAGCGACAAATATTCTGATGCAGGTGAGAGCACATACGCGCGCCAAAGACTGCCACTAAGACCTATTCCAGCCGAGATTGGAAAACAACCTCACTACGCCGATGGCCATAGAAAGGCTACGACACTTCATAAACTCGATACGGTAACGTAGACTGAATTCCCGGCATTAACGTTAGGGTAAATCGTCATGAGCCCAATCACGACACACCGACTGCGCGCCTCGAATTCAGTACCACTCAGCGTGCAATGGATACTGATCGCTCTACTCGTCGTCGCGGGTCAACCGGCTGTCCACGCCGTAGAACTCACCGTTAGTCCAATTATTCAGGAGGCCGCCGTCGGCGACATTGTGACCGTAGACATTGTTTACGATCCGCAAGGCACGCTGGTATTCACCGGCGGCCTGAATATCTTCTATGCACGCGACGTCCTTGAGCTGGTTGATTATCAGTACGGCGACGTGGGCGATGCAGGCGCCTACGGCACACCGCAAAAACGACCCGGCGCAATCGAATTGCTAAGGTTTTTTGAAGCAGCAGGTCGGGAGTCAACCGGAGTGATCGCAACGCTAAGTTTCCGCCTTATCAGCGAAGACGTCGGCTGGCTCACTATCCTGCCCATACCCAACAGCTGGGTTGCGTACCCTTTTGAACTCATCCAACCCGTCGCGGGACAGGGCGCCGTTGTCGCGTCCAACGTGCCCTTCCCGCTTTTGCGTATCCCTGAGGAGCAGCAGCTGGATCCCATTGCCGTCGGCGAAACGGGATTTACCGAGGTCACGCTGGTTAATGACGGCACCGCAACGCTCGACGTTTGGTCAGCATCCTTGTCGCCACCGTTTTTCTTCGGTGTGGGATTTAATATTGTCGAGGACAACTGTCTTGACCAAAGCGTTCCGCCGGAGGGCGAATGCCGTTTTGTGCTCAGCTACACGACCAACCAATTGCTTCAGGGACGCGAACACAGCACCCAACTACGCCTCACCACGTCCACCGTACTCGACAGCACGGTCTTCATCCCGCTGACATCACACGTCGCCTCACCACGTGTGCGACTACAAACTCAAGAATTTATCGAGGCGCCGATCACGCCGCCGTTCCAGCAGCGACGTATCCGTCTGGTGAACGACGGTGAAGTGGCCACGACGCTGAATAACCTCGAGCTGTTCGGTCAGGATGCCGACGCGTTTACGTTGCTAAAAGATCAATGCAGCGGCCGCAGCCTTGGGGTCGGCGAGACTTGCGATCTCTCTATGGCGTTCGAGCCGAGCGAACCGGGACGCTACTGGGCCAACCTGGGCTTAACTTACGACGTGTTTTCTGAACTCAGCCCACTGCTTGGTCTCACGCCCACCGGGCTTGCCGCGATTGATATCGGTGGTCCGGACAGCGTGCGGCTCGCGCTGGGCGAGTTTGTAGATCGCCGTATCATCGTCACGAACAAAGGCCCCGAACCCCTGACGATTTTCAGCTCGGTGCTCAGCGGAAATTTCGCCGTTGAGGTGATGGGCGGAAGCTGCCTGGACCGCACACTGGCAAGTGGCGAGGCGTGTTTCATCGACCTGAAACTCGGCACCGACAATCCGCTGGCGGCGGGGGTGTATTTTTGGGCGGAGTCGCTCTCGACGGACAGCTTGTACCCCGGTGGGAGTCTTTTGCGTTTGCAGGTGGCGATTGAAGCGCCCTAACCGGGTGTCGCGCACGGCTTAACCACTGTTGCTCAGGAAGCAATGGTTACACCTTCTTTTTAGCGCCATGTCCTCTGACTGATTTGCAGAACCGGTCGACAAGACCAAGCGCTTAGGTCAGCATCGCTGCCATGAATGTTTTAACGCCTACCAAACCGCGCAGCACGCAAGCCGCAGCCTGGTGTACCGCGCTACTGGCAGGGGTCGCCGCGCCGGTTCTGATTCTGCTCGTGCTGTTTGCACAATCCTCACCGCTGGCAGTGGCGGGCGGCCCAATATTCACCTTAGGCCTGATGGGCATCGGTTTAATAGCCGCGGCGACGGCGCGACGATTCTGGATCGGTGTGGTTTTGGCTTTGCTGAACGCGGCATGCCTGATGGTGTTGGCACGTGCGCTGGGCATGTCGGCGCTGCCACACCCAATCTCAATCGGTTTGGCCATGGTCATCGCCAGCGGCAGTTTCGCCGCGCGCGGTGCCCTGTTTGCGAAAACCTTATCCGATAGAGCATGGCTGATGGCCCTGTTTGTGGTGGCCGGCGAGGCATCTGTGTTGCTTATAGCCGCCGTTTTTCCAGGCGTGCTGCCGAATTGGTTTCTGGCGCTTCTGCCCGCGCAGTGGGCAAGCATAGCCATTCAGAGCGCGCTGACCGGGACTGGCACGGTTGCGGCAATGCCCGCCTTGCTCGCTCTGGCCGGTACCGCGGCGACGACGCTGCTGGCCGCCAAACTCTGGCTTCGACGCTGGCCGTATTTGCTCATGTTCACAGCTTGGCTCGGCTTGTCTGCCGTGGTC
>JBGCEL010000171.1:0-3755 GCA_045106455.1 Gammaproteobacteria bacterium | reverse complement strand
CTTCGGTGGGTATACCTCTGGACACGCCGGAGGACCGGCTACAGTCCAGAGGCATACCCACCGAACCGAACGCCGAACCAAGTGCGTAATTCGAATCCCGCGCGCTTGTGGGGTTTAAGAGCAAGAGATAAGAGGTGCCGCCGATCGTGCAGCGCGGGCCGAAAAGCACGACACACTCTCAGGTTACGCCGCTAGAGGCGCCCCCACCCAAAGCTTCGACTCAATTAGGGGAGTGGGAGTGAGGGGTTTTGCTCTGGGTTGTTAGCCCGTTCCTCGGGCGGTCCCAGAGTGAAACCCCTCACTCCCGCTCACCGGGATCGAAGCACCAAAAGCCGACCGCTTGGCGGGGGTGCCGGCGCCAGTGTCCAAAATATCGCCCCAAACCAGGCTAACTTTTCCCAGACCAGCGCATCCAATCATCATGGAGTCGACACCGGCACTCAAAAGCGTGCCCTCACAAGCGGAATTTCACGCCGCCGTTAATGCCAGCGCCAGCCGCTGGCTGGGTGCCTGTGTCGGTATTACGCGGGATCGTGCGCTGGCCGAGGACTGCGTGCAGGAAGCCCTGGTGGCCGCCTGGTCGCGGCGGGATCAGTTTCGCGGTGGCGCGCAATTGAGCACGTGGATTCATCGCATTGTCATCAACACGGCGCTGCAGGCGCTGCGCAAGCGCGGTCGGTACGTGTTTGAGGCATTGGACAGCAATGCGGCGGACGGCGCCGCGCAGCCCGAGACGTTGTGCGCTCTGGATCAGTTTGGGGACGAGCTTGGACGTGCCATGGAACAGCTGAGCGAACTGGAGCGCCTGTGTTTTGTGCTGCGGCATCTGGAGCAGTGGTCGCTCAAAGATATCGCCGCCGAGCTCGACACTGGCCTTGGCAATGTGAAGCAGGCGCTGTTTCGCGCCCTCAAAAAACTGCGCGCCGAGATGCGCGAGGAAGGAAAGATTCGTGATTTCAGATGAACAGCTGACGCTGTATTTTTACGCGGACGAACTCGGTGACGAGGAGATGCGGCAGATCGAGCGCGCGCTGGGTGACGACGCCGCGCTCGCCGCGCGCTATGCAGCTCTGTGCGCCGATCTTGATCGCTTGGGTGCCGACCTCGTTGTGCCCGCGGCCCCCGCCGAGTTTGTCACCTCACTGCACGACGCTCTGATCGAGGCTGCGGCGCCAGCGACTGTGCCGCGCAAGCCGGTCTGGCAGGCGGCGGCGTTGGCCGCGACGGTGTGCCTTGTCGCAGTGCTGGCAGTGTTTGCCCTGCGCCCGTCAACTGTCGAGGTCGGTGACACGCCTGCGGCCGTCGTCGTGCCTGCCGAGCCGCAAGACAGTGCAACGGTTGTCGCGTCGATACGTTCGGTGCAGTCGCATTTGGTGGCCAGTCGGTTGCAGCTGGTGAGTTTTGAAGCCGCGTCCAGCACCGAGCGCAGCGCGTTGCTGCTTGAGTTGCTGGCACGCAATCGAGTGGCGGCTCAGCGTGCCGACGAAAATGGTCACGAAGATCTGGGGCGCGTGTTGCGCGCTATGCAGTTGCTGCTCGGCGCGCTGGCAGAAATGGTGAGCGACGGCGGCGAACTCGATCCGGCTTTGCTCGCGCAAATCGAATTTGAACTCAACGCCATGCTAACCAAATTGGACGCGCTACCATCAAATTCAACGATCTCATTTTAAACGCAGGTGAATGCACCATGACGAACAACACACCAGTTTACACAGCTACATTGGCGACGATTTTTTTTGCCATCGCTAGTGCCGCGCTGGCCGATCAGCACGATGACCAAGGTCATCACGCTGTGCTCGATGCGCAAGAAGACGCAGCGCACTCGGAGCAGTTTGAGGCCGAGTTGGCGGACGGTGCCTGGCACATGGAGGCGGACGAGATGGGCGACAAGCTTGCGCTCAAAGTGGCGGCGCTGGAAGCACTGATGAATGCGCCGCCAAAGCGCGCGATGCCGCTGATCAAAAACATTCTGGAAGGCGAGCAGGATGAGCGCCTGAAAAGGCGTGCGCTTTTTGTGCTCAGCCAGATGGATCACAAAGACGCGGCGGGCATGCTGCTGCAGGTTGCCCGAACGGGAAGCCCTGCGCTGCGCAAAGATGCTATTCGTTCCATTGGCATCGGTGGCGACGCGGCCTCATTGTCGGGCTTGATGGATGTCTATCGGCAGGGTGATCGCTCTATCAAAAAAGCCGTGTTGCACGCGTTTTTGATTGCCGATGAGGAGCAGCGCGTGTTCGAGCTGGCGCGCACGACGCAGGTGGATAAAGAGTTCGAAGATGCCGTGCGTGTACTGGCCTCGATGGGGGCAACCGACAAACTGCGTGAGCTCAAAAACAGGGCGCCGGCCGCCGAAGGGCTGATCCAGGCGTTTGCGGTAGCCGGCGACATCGAGTCACTCACCGAGATCGCGGCAAGCGATGCACAACCGGAAATCCGACAGCGTGCCATTCGCGCGATTGGCGTGACGGGGGGTGATAGAGCCGGTGAAATTCTTGCCGGCATGTATCGCGACAGCCGCGATGAGATGGTGCGTCATGCCGCGCTGGAGGGTCTCATGGTCGCCGACGATGACGAGCGCATTCTGGCGCTGTTTCGCGCGAGTACTAACGATCGCGAGAAGCGCATGATGCTGCGCATGCTGGTGAGCATGGACAGCGATGCCGCACTCGACATTATCGACAGCACATTGCGTGGCAACGACTGATGCGCCGGCGTAAGAATTTTGCGCTGTGCATGCGCGCCGCCTGGGCCGTCGCTCTGGTCGGCAGTGGCACCATCGCCGTGGCGCAAAGCCTGCTGCCCGACGACGACGGCTGGTATGCCTGGGCTGTGGAGGCGCGCACTGACGATCAGCGCTGTTGCTTCCAGTGGGATGGCGGTAAGGGACGCAGCAGCACGTGCAATCTGGACGGCGCCAGCGGTGGCGATGGTTCAGATGATTACAAGCGCAGCCCAACGGGCAACGTCGTGGTGTACGTGAAGCGAGTGCGCGGGCAGGTGGAGCACGTCACGGCGCTCAGCGCCAGCTGTCAGGTGAAAACCAAAACGCCCATCGAACGTCTTGATGGCATGACAGCGGCGCAAAGCGTTGCGCTTTTGGGGTCGCTGTTAGGGCGAGACGACGATCTTGCCGATGAAGTGCTCAATGCGCTTGCCGCTCATGCTGGCCAGGACGCGCCGGCTGCCATCTTGAACACGGCACGGCATGCCGATGACGAAGACATCCGTAGCAAAGCCTGGTTCTGGCTCGCGCAAAGCCAGTGGGCGCGCACCGAACAGGCGGTCATGACGGCACTGGTTAACGACCCGTCGCATTTTGCGCGTCAAGGCGCGGTGTTCGCTTTGTCGCAGCTTCACGAGGAGCGTTCGGCTAATGCCCTGATCAAGGTGGTGGAAACACCGACGCTTGATCAGCGCGATCGCAAGCAGGCGCTGTTTTGGCTGGCTCAGGATGAAAACCCCAAAAGCCTCGACTATCTGAGCAAAGTCTTGCAAGAGTAGACATCGCTTTGGCGATTGGAGTTGCTTTCTTTGCAATTGCCTTACGGTCTGTCAACGCATGGCGTTATGAATTGCTCCCAATCTTAGCCTATCCGGTTTGTTTGGGGTGGCGCGGGGTTCGCATTGTTGCGGTTGGTCCGTCGTCCGCTTCGGTGGGTATACCTCTGGACACGCCGGAGGACCGGCTACAGTCCAGAGGCATACCCACCGAACCGAACGCCGAACCAAGTGCGTAATTCGAATCCCGCGCGCTT
>JBGCEL010000170.1:0-21215 GCA_045106455.1 Gammaproteobacteria bacterium | reverse complement strand
AGCGACGCGCTGGTCGACGGACGCCGCCGGCTTGAGGAATTTGTTGAAGTTGTTCATGACAATCGCCCGACGGGCAACACACCACCCATGATCGACGGCCCGGTTCTCGATCGGGTGCTCAACAACATCGTGCCCGACGATCCACCACCACTGAGCGATGACGCATTAGATCAGACACTGCGCGATCTCGAGCAACCAGAATAAACCGGAGCAACCACATGCCAAAATTCGACTTTAGCAATGAAGCCAACATGACCAACCGGGAATTCGCTGACGAGCTGGCCCGCCTGACAACACTCACCACCAAACAAGTGGAACAATTTTTCCCGCGTAAAATTGACAAGAAACGCTTTGCTCAGCTCATGCAAATCGTCAACGCTTCGGCCAGTAGAAATAAACGCGTCGCCGCAATCGAAACCAATTTCAAGACATTCGGTGGATCGATCATGCGGCTTCTAGAGCAGTTTACGTAGAAAAACTTTGACGCCGATTGTTCGGCAACCGGAACTTGCGACGGCGATGCCAGTCGTAGAGATGCATAACCCTGCCCTCGCAGGAAACCGGAGAAAAATATGCGATCAGTTATTTTACGCACCGTGGCCATCGCCGCGCTCATGACGAGCCCGGTCTGGGCACATGCAGACGGGCACAGTGCCAAATCAGAAGCCGTGACACACAGCCAGCGAACCTTGGTACCACTCAATGACGTTCTTGACGTGGTTGGGAAACGCAATCAACGCCGATTTACCGTCGAGCTTCGTGTGCAAAATGGCGTTGAGCTTGGACGCATAAGCCTCAAGGATATGGACTACAGCGACCTGCTGCATGTCCTGGCGCGTAACGATCTTGCGTCGTTCGAAAGTGGCGACATTACGCATATCATCCCGGTCACCAATGTGCGCAATCACCCCATCCCGGTCGTCAATGGTGACGAAGCCAATTTGCATGACGCACAGTGGGTCACCTACGTTATGTCAACGGGTCAACGCAAAGCAGTGCAACTTCTTCCTCTATTGCGCCCAATGCTGCCGCAGTCTGCTCACATGTCGCCGCACCAGGACCCGAACTTTCTAATCGTGGTGGATCGCTGGCAAAACGTGGAGCGGATTAAAGCCGTTGTCGCGGCACTACAAACGCCCGCTAACGCGGACTGATGCCCTATGCCGTTCTGGACCGCTCCTCACCGGGCGGTTCGGATCGGTTGTTCTGTGAACGATCGGACCATGGACGGCGCCCGGAGCGTCGTTCGCTGCCACTAAAACTGGCTCCGCTATTCGATGCTTCACCGTCAATCGAGAAAAACTCTACGAGCTGCTGCAGCACGTTAGCCTGCTCGTCCATGCGGCTACTTGCCGCTGCGGCTTGCTCTACCATTGCGGCGTTTTGCTGCGTGACGTGGTCCATGCGAATGATCGCAGCGTTCACCTCGTCGATGCCGATGGACTGCTCCCGACTGGCCGTGGCGATTTCCGCCACAATGTCTGTCACGCTATGCACACGCTGAACAATGCGGCCAAGCACCTCACCGGACTCATCAACCATACGTGATCCTTCCTGCACTTTACGGCCGCTGTCTTCGATCAGATCCTTAATTTCCTTGGCCGAGCTGGCACTGCGGCCGGCGAGGTTACGCACCTCATTGGCCACGACGGCAAACCCACGACCCTGCTCACCCGCACGGGCGGCTTCAACAGCGGCGTTTAGCGCAAGCAAATTAGTTTGAAAGGCAATCTCGTCGATGACGCCTACTATGTCGGCGATCTTGTTGCTCGACTCGTTAATTTCAGACATCGCCCGTACGGCATTGCGCACAACTTCGCCGCCCTGCTGAGCCTCGGTGCGCGTGGTGCTTGCCATATTATCCGCCTCACTGGCGCTATCGGCATTGCGCTTTACCGTCGAGGTAATTTGTTCCATGCTCGCGGCCGTCTTTTCCAGACTGGCCGCCTGATTCTCGGTACGCTCACTCAGGTTCATGTTGGACTGCGAAATCTCCAACGCACCCGATCGTACCGGCTCTACCGCGCTGGTAATTCTTTGCACCACATCAACCAGTACGGAGACGGTCTTGTTGGCGTCCGTTTTGAGCTGCTCGAAGTCGCCCTGATATTCACCTTCAATGGTCTTCGACAAATCGCCTTTCGCCATCGCGGCAAACACGCGCATCGTGTCGTGAATGACACTCTGCGCCACGTCCAGTAATTGATTAACACCCTCGGAAAGGCGCAACATCGAGCCAGATTTTCCGTCCAGCACAATTCGCTCTTTGAGTTGTCCCACGCTGGCATTTGCCACCACACCCTCTACTTCGCGCTCCGTCAGCACCTCTTGCGTGCGATCGGTCCAGTCCACGACCGTGCCCAGCCGCTTGCGATTTCCGTCGAAAACCGGCGACGCGACAATGCGAATGGTGTGACCACCGATGTTGATATCGGTGCTGTGGGTTTTGCTTAGTGCAGCCAACATGTGTTGCTGATGAGTAGGGTCTTTGTGAAAGATATCGATCTTTGAATTGATGATCTCAGCGGCCCGAAAGTTTGGCAGTTCGGTGCGCAGATCTTCCTCCATGCCACCAAACAATTCTCGAGCCGATGCATTCAGATACGTGATATCGAAATCAGTATCCGCAATCATAACGTTTGATGTGGAGCAGTCCAACGCGTGGCGAATCATGCTGTTGTCTTTCGCCAGCGCCTGCTCGCGCGTAACGTCAGTCACGAGCTTCACCACTTTGTAAGGCTGCCCGAAACCGCGTGATACAGGATTGTACGAGGCGTTTACCCAGCGAACGTCGCCATCTTTGGTCAGGCGCCGATATTTCGATACTTGAAAGTCGCCACGTTTCAGCGACTCCCAGAATTGCTCGTATTCTGAGCTCGCGCGCAGCTCGTCATCCACCAGAATGCTGTGATGCTGACCCACCAACTCATCGAGCTCGTAACCCATAAGCTGCAGAAATTTTTGATTGGCGTGCAGAATGATGCCGTCGGTCGTAAATTCGACCACGCCCAAAGAGCGATTCACTTCGTCCATGTGGCTCAGCTCATCCACAGTATGCCCGCTCACCAGAACCTGACGTAAGACAACGCCCACTGACACACACAGCGCCACCAGCGCTACGATGATGCCAACGCCACTAGCCGACCACAATGCCGCCGCACACAGTGGCGCAAGCGGCACCATTCCGACTATCAGTCGCTTGGATGGAAAACGTTGAGACATGCTTGACCCCTGCATATAAGGACGCGTTTTCGCTTTCGCGAAAAATTCAATTTAGGCGAGCCATCTCCACTTGCCCCCTACTACAGCCTGTAGCGACCAACAGGCGAGAATACTTATGCCCCTAAGCCAACCAATTTATGTTCAATGAATTTGTGTGAATGTCTTCTCAGACACCTGCGCACGGGTCTTCTAGCATTAACCACGTCCTGAGCAAGGCAGCACAAGGGCAAAACGCTAATGACGCTTGTACGTCAATAGCGCCCCCTGATGTGATGAGGTTTTTTGCTTTGACAATCTTCGACAGACCGCTTCGCGGCCTGGGCTACATTCTCGTGTGCCTTACTTCCTGCTTCTCTTTCTACGCGGCGGCACGCAATGCCCCCACTCCAGAACTCACGTACGTGCGCCATGAAGTGGATGCCAATCACGACGGCATTGCTGAGCACATTCGCATAATCCAACTAGACCATCGCGGCCTTGCGATTCGCATTGACAACGACATCGATGGTGACGGTATCGCCGACCACCGCGTGGGCATCCGCCGCGATGACTTGGGGCGCCCGGTGAAAATCGAGATCGACGTCAACGCAGACGGCAGTGCAGACTCGATTGAGTGGCGTCGGTATGGCACTGACGGCGTGGTCATTGAGGTGGACCATGATGCCGATGGCTTAATCGACCTTACGCGAATCGTCACGACTCACGGTCGCTCAGCGCACGCTTCAGACATCAAATAAACATCGAGAAAATCGATGTCTTAGTCAGTATTTATCGGCTTTATCGTTGCGCCAGCGATCGCTAGCATTAGGTATTGGAGGTGACAATTTCACCCCCGCCACTAACTACGCTATGACCACTAGATGCCGTGCCACGAAAGAGTTCGCCGATTTGCTCCGCATTATGGGGCATCCTGATCGCATCCGTATTGTCGAAGAATTGGCAGATCAGGAACAAAACGTCTCAACATTGCTGAGCAAAGTACAGCTGCCGGGACCACGCGTGTCCCAACACCTCAGAATTTTACGGGCGTATCGAATTGTCGATGAGCGTCGCGTCGGGCAACACCGGATCTACCATCTGCTTCAGCCGCAGCTCGTGAACTGGATCACGCGCGGCCTGGACGTGGTCGAGAATCATATCTCAATCGATCCCGGTATCCACATCGACACCGCGCTTTCGTAGCGCCGACCAACATTTTGAACCGGGCTCGCACCGCGAATCAGGCGTTGCGGCGAGCCTGTCCGTTTCCAAACGCCTAGCAAGAAAAACCGAAGGATTTGAAATGCCAAAATTTGCAGCCGGAGTTGTCCGCTTTCAGGA
Source organism: Gammaproteobacteria bacterium (assembly GCA_045106455.1). GTDB lineage: Bacteria > Pseudomonadota > Gammaproteobacteria > Steroidobacterales > JBCCMA01 > JBCCMA01. Next base: position 16,673 of record JBGCEL010000170.1, on the reverse strand, counting down.
AAACGTGTTTCCGGAAAAAAGAGAGCTGTTTGAAAAGCTAAGTAAGGGTCAGGCACCCGAAGCACTCTTCATCACTTGCTCTGATTCGCGCATCGAAACGGCCATGATTACACAGACCGATCCGGGCGAGCTGTTCATCTGTCGTAACGCGGGCAACATCGTCCCACCTCACACCAACCACACCGGCGGCATGACCGCATCGATCGAATTCGCGGTGGCGGCGCTGAAGGTGCCACACATCGTGATCTGCGGTCACACTGAATGCGGCGCAATGAAAGGCGCTATGGCGCCGGAGGGCCTGGATACGCTACCGCACGTCAAAGAGTGGCTCAGTTATTCCAGAGCAGCGGTCGACGTCGTCGACGCACTCTCCCCCGGAGCCGATGAAGCAGAGCGTATGAGCCTGCTGCTCAAGCAAAACGTCATGCTCCAGTTGCAGCATCTCAAGACACACCCAAGCGTCGCCGCGCGTCTGGCACAGGGCGATCTGCGCCTGCATGGCTGGGTCTATGACATCAAGACTGGCGACGTAGAGGCTTATGATGAAGAGCAAAACAGATTTGTCTCGGTAGATGCTCGCTACGCCGCAGAAGTGGCCAAACTCGCCGCCAAAGAAGGCTGCGCGTCCCACTAACCGCAAAATCGAACTGCTTTAGAGCGACGCCGGTTGCCGTCGAGGCAACCGGTATCGTCTTGCCGTAGCGAGTTCGACACTATCAGATAAAAAAATCAGGAAAACATTCGATGTTTAAAGACCTTAAAAGCGACCTGCCAGCAAGCGTGGTCGTCTTTCTCGTTGCGCTGCCGCTGTGCCTTGGTATTGCACTAGCCAGCGGCGCCCCGCTGTTTGCCGGACTGATCTCAGGAATCGTCGGCGGCATTTTGGTGGGCACACTCAGCGGCTCACAGGTGGGCGTGAGTGGACCCGCAGCTGGCTTGGCAGCCATCGTACTCGCGGCAATCGCCTCACTGGGCAACTATCAGGACTTCCTGCTCGCCGTGGTTCTGGCCGGGGTAATACAATTTATTTTCGGCATATTACGCGCCGGCGTTATCGCATATTACTTCCCCTCCTCCGTGATCAAAGGGATGCTTTCGGGCATCGGGATCATCATCATACTGAAGCAAATCCCCCACTTGTTCGGTTACGACGGAGACCCCGAGGGCGATTTTGCCTTTTTCCAGGTTGATGGCGGCACGACGTTCTCAGGCATCTTTGAGGCGTTTAGCAACGTCAGTGCCGGTGCGACATTAATCGGCTTCGTGAGCTTAGGCGTGCTCGTGTTCTGGGATGCCGTGCTGTCCCAAAAATCAAAGATCTTTCGTCTGATTCAGGGGCCGCTCGTGGTGGTGGTTCTAGGTATCGTTTTCTATCTCGTGACCAAAGGTCAGGGTCTTGCGATTCGCCCGGATCAACTCGTGAGCGTGCCAACACCGGACAACTTCTCCGAGTTTTTGGGTCAGTTTAGCTTGCCAAATTTTGGTGCCATCACCAATCCGGAAGTTTGGGTCGTGGCATTTACCGTCGCGCTGGTGGCCAGTTTGGAGACGCTGCTGTGCGTTGAGGCCACGGACAAACTTGACCCACAGAAGCGCGTTACGCCAACCAACCGCGAACTGCTGGCGCAGGGTTCCGGCAACATCGTTGCCGGCATGATCGGCGGTCTGCCGATGACGCAGGTGATAATTCGCAGCTCCGCGAATATCCAATCCGGGGGACGCAGCAAACTCTCCGCCATTTTGCATGGCTTCTTCCTTTTAATTCTCGTCATGTCGATTCCGGGAGTTCTGAATATGATCCCGCTCGCCGTACTCGCCGCGATCCTGCTGCAGGTGGGCTACAAGCTCGCCAAACCCGCGCTGTTCAAGCAGATGTACGATCTGGGCTGGAAGCAGTTCCTGCCCTTTATCGTGACCATTTTGGGCATTGTGTTCACCGATCTTCTCAAAGGTATCGGCATGGGGCTGTGCGTGGGTGTGGTGGTGATTTTGATCAAGAGCTATCAAAACTCCCACTTCCTGCACATGGAAGACGGCAGCGACAGCAATCGCGTCAAGATCACGCTTGCCGAGGAAGTAACGTTCTTCAACAAAGGCGCCATCTTGCACGAGCTGGACAGCCTGCCCGAAAACTCCTATCTGGAGTTTGATGTGTCAAAAACGCGCTACCTGGATCACGACATCATCGAAATTCTGGATGACTTCGCCTACAAAGCGAACTTAAGGAACATCACCATCAAGCTTGTCTCTGAGAAAGGCGAGGTGGAAAACCCCTCGAGCTATCTTGAGTACTTCCGACTTGCGCCCAAATCTCCGCCCGTGTCCGCGCCGGGGTAGATGCCCGCAGCCTTCGCGGGTTCGCCCGCGAAGGCTGCAACACCGCGGTCTCAAGAATCGCTCGTTTCATCGCACCCACGCCATTTTTCTACAAATGAGCGGCTAAGCTCAGCGTATTTGCTACGGCGGAATACGTTATGGGTCGTGCGCTTTTATCTGTTCTATTGTGCTTCTGGGCCTATGGTTGCAGCGTCGCGCCGCCGCCGAGCTGGCATTTGATGCTCGCCCACGATCGCGATGGCGACGTCACGGCGGGCAGCCCTGAGCACGTCGCAAGCGCCGTACGCAACGGCTGTCAGATTCGCATCGCGTGGGGCGCCCGACGCATCGCAGATGCCACGCAGACGGTTGAACATGTAGCCGACGCCGTCTGGATTTCTGTCCACAACGGCACCAGGATTCGTGCTCAGGTAGACGGCTTTATGAGTAACCTTGCCGTGCTCGGTGAGCCACTGGCCGAGCACCCACGATTCGAGCGCTTCGGCGGCACATCCAACGCCGTGCTGTGGCGCGCGACGTTAAGCAACGACGGGCAATTCAATGCCATCTGGTACGGCGCCAATGACGGGCAGCTTAAATTTCGCGCACCACAACGCCACCCCATGCGCTGGTATGCCGACTGTGCAGCGCGCCAATCGGAACCACTGTATCCGGCCGTAGCGCGGCCGTCTTAAACTAGGCGAGCAGTTGTGACACTCGCGTTTTTACGACGGGCAACACGTCGTGCTCAAACCAGTCATTTTTCTTTAACCAAATGTTGTTACGCGGACTTGGGTGCGGTAGCGGCATCACGTCTTCCTTATAGTCTCGCCAGTTCTTCACGGTCTGCGTCAGCGTGCGCGCCGTCTGCTTCAAATGCCACTTCTGCGCGTATTGCCCAATCACTAACGTTAGCCGGACGCGGACAAGTTGATCGAGCATTGGCTGACGCCATGTTGCCGCACAGCGCGGTACCGGCGGCAAATCGCCGGATGCGCCTTTGCCCGGGTAACAAAAGCCCATGGGCAAAATCGCTACTTTGCTCGGGTTATAGAACGTGTCTTTATCGATGCCCATCCATTCACGCAGACGGTCGCCGCTGGCATCGTCGAACGGCACGCCGGTCGCGTGTACTTTGGAGCCCGGCGCCTGACCGGCGATTAGAATGCGGGCATCAGGATGTATTTGAAACACCGGCCGTACGCCGTCGGCGAACTCTTGTGCACATAAAGTGCAGCGACGTGCCGAAGCCACCAGAGCATCAAAATCGGCCGTAGTCATACACAAATCACCGCGCTTAGCCGCCGGCGAGTTTTACCTCAAAGCCACGCTTTTCCAGCTCCAGCTTCAACGTTTCGCGCTGATCACCCTGGATCTCTATGTCCCACTGCTTAACCGCCCCACCAACGCCGCAGCGCTGCTTCAGGGCTTTGGCAAGCACCTTGAGTTCGTGTGCCGTCAGCCCGAGACCTTTGATGACGCACACGCCCTTCCCGCCGCGTCCTTTGGATTCGCGATGGATGCGAACGATGCCGTCGCTGGGTGGCGGTGCATTACTCGAGGCGTCGTCGTTCACACGGCCGCCGTCCGTCGAGTACACCAGTTTCGTGTTCTTGTTTCTGGATGGAGACATGAGCTTTCCCGTTGCGGCTTACGTTATCCGTCGTTGGAGGAAAACGCGATCCAGCCAACAATGTCATCGCGATCCGGTCGGCTTTGCAGCCAAGTCTTGAAGGCTTTTATCTTTTCGAAATCGGCACCAAAACGAGCCTGCAGGTGCTGCTCGCTTAGACGACTGGCGGTGGACTCCCGCACGCGTCGCTGCCACGGCTCGCTAAACACCGAACCAAGATGCGACCGCAGCCCCATCTCCTGAAGCTGATTCCACTCGCCGCCGTCAAGCCAGGCCGCGTCGCAGTGATTGCAAAAATCCAGGCGATTGTCGGTGTTAGATGAGACCTTAAATTTCGTCATGATTCGTTCGCAGTGAGGGCACTGCACAGCTTGACGACTGTCATCGACCGGCGTGTTGGCCTCGCCCGGTGATGACATGGTGTCGATGCCCTGTTGCTCGGCCCAGGCACGATACGCCACCAGATCGACCAACGCGCCCTCGCAGCGCTGGCAACCGCGTGCGGAGAGCCCGTCGGCGATCATGGTCGGCATTAGAGGATACTTACTGCATTTGGGACACGTGGACACAGAACACAAACCTTTAGCTTTTTGCGATTCTATTCTAATCCAATTTCTCGACCGAATGCTCGGCGGCCAGCATCCCCACTAGCTCGAGATTGCTGGAGCCACCAATCTCACGGGCAGTTGGTGTTCAAACCGCTCGGCCCCGGCGGCTGAAAAAAGGCCGCCCGCAGCAGCCCCAGATCAAGCACATTCACCATGCCGTCGGCGTTTAGATCGGCCACCGGATCGGTGGTAAAAAACACGGCGCGCATCAGACCCAAATCGGCCACGTTGACGATGCAGTCGTTATTCAAATCCCCATCGCAGGCGTTGCCGAAATTGTCACCGTCGGCGTCAATTTGCTGTGGGTTGGCGGCGTTCACACAATTGTCGAACATGTCGTAGACCAAATCGTTATCCGCATCCACGTCACCGGCATTGCGCACCAGCCAGTTGCCGCGCTGTTCCGGAAGACCGTCATTGGGCGGCAACACCGTGGAGAACTCAGTAGGTCTTGATTGCCCGAAAGAGAAGCCCTGTGACGGAAAGGCTTCCATTGATGCGCCAGCCGGCGCCTCACCGTTCCGACCGATCAGATTTCCCGAAACATAGCCATATGTGGTGCATTCGCCGAAACAACCCACGACGGCCAACAAATCGCGCACCACGCTATAGCCACCGACAGATGAAAACGAAAACGGCGAGATGCCGAGGCTTCGATACAAACTGGGCAACTGCGGACCGTTAAACGCGCCGGTCAGTTCCAAATAGGTGGCATAGCGAAACCCCTCAAAATCGCCGCCAGCGATGAATTCATTACTGCCGTCATTGCCCACCAGATCGTCGTAGGTTCGACCGGCCGTGACACCAACATCCAGCCACTCAAAGCCGGTATCGAGGTCACGGGTGATGTTGAAACCGTCGGCAGACGCCGGCAGCGTGGGATCATTGAGCTGGAGAACTTGAGCATGGGCAACAGGTGCCAGAGCGTACGCCGCTACGACGAGCGCGCCGAGTGAGATGCGATTCATGGGTAACTCCTAAAGCGAGCTGGACAGAATTTGTCCGCCTTACTAAGCAATAGCGACGTACGCAGCGCAATCCCCTAAACAGGGCCCGCATTGATCGAGACGACGTTAACTGGAATCAATCCTGGAAAGCAGTGGGCTCGCGAAGGGCAACTCAGCGATTGGCGCGTTTTTTCACCAAACCCGCTTCGTGGGCCGCGCGGGCACTCGTCCTTCTCGCTCGTTCTTTGCGTCGACAGTTGCGACACCGAACCGCCACCGTCCACACATCGCCCTTCATAACCTCGTACCACCATTTCTGCTGGGTATCTCGCCAGATCTGCGCACAGCCGCAGTCTTTGCAATCGAAGGGCATGTCTAAATAACATCCGCGCGTCACAAACTCCGGGATGCCGTAACTTCGGTTTGGACCGAGGCTGTCTGGATTCACTCGAATCGACCGCGACAGCCGATCCACTTTTCCGGCGCGGACGGCTTCTTTGCGCTTGAGCACCCGCTGATCTTTCAAGCGTTTGGCTTTCGCCTTACCGCTCTTCGGCGGTTTGTGGAGCAGATCTTTTTCCTGCCTCTTCAAAGCCGCTTCCTAAAGCAAATCTGGCGCTCCACTTCTTCAAAACCCATGGACAGATGCGCTGTCACGCTCACGTCATTATCCAACTGAGTATCGCTGGCCATTTCTCGAAAGCCATGACGCACCGCCCAGGCTTCCGCCGCTGCGACCAAACGCCTGCCCTGCCCAGTTCGCCGCACATCCGGATCCACGTACCAGCCTTCTAAAAATGCAACCGGTGTGGACGCACAACCTTCTGCGTAGGTGCGCGAACCAATTTCGACAAAGCCGGCAAGATTCCCATCGCCTCGATCCAGCACCAGAACCGCCACGCCGACCAGATGTGTACCGCCGCTGTCCATGGCCTCGAACCATTCGTCAATTTCACTGGCGTCCAAATCGGGATACAGGCGCGCACGCATGCGCTGCCATTCCTGTGTGTCGTCTATTGTCACCGGCCGGATGTTCATGGGTTTGGTTGGCTATGTTGCGACTGCCAATGGTTGGCGACTTCCCGGCACCACTGATCTGCACGCTTGATCATCTCTGGCAGTCGATACTTGCCGTGCATGCTCTCCACTTGGCTTTTTGCCACATCGAGATCTTGCGTTGAGGTCACGTACAGAGGATTGCCACTCTCGCCCCGGTATACCCGGCAATTGTCCGGCGTGCGCACAAACGGTTTCTTGGCGACCCCCACGATCCACACCTCGCCACCCAACGCATCGTGCAACCGCTTGCCAAGGCCAGGCTCTTCGACGCCGTCCAGATATACGTGGCCATCTATCACGATGGTGTGCGGCTGCAGTTCGTGCTCTTTCAACAATGCCAGAATGCAGGGCAATTCTCTGACGTAAAACTCGCCCGGCGTGTAGTCCGCCACTTCGATTGGGCCACAAGAAACCTCACCCTGTGCCACTTGCGACGTCCATTTCTCAAACAGCACACCACCTGCAAACCCCATGTTTGCGCAGTATTGGACATCTACCGCAAGTATCATTTTTTCTTTGAACATCTCTAACTGTGCCTGTTAGTTTGTGACTCCCGCACTGAGCTAGAATGGAAACCGCTTGGTAATTGACACGAATAGACCCAAACCAAACACGGGCAAGCACAGAACGATAAGCAACCAGTGCATGACGCCGTAAGCCGCCAGATCATTAGTGAAATACGCGCTCACCAGGAACACCGCCGTTATCGACAACCCACCAAATCCGACGAGATGCGCGATCGCGCCAGTAAACGGGCCAACCGTTCTTCGCGAGTTGGAATGTTCTAAATTCTTTTTCAAGACGCCCTAGTCACTACCAACGATCTCAGTCATCCTCTAATTCGCTTGCAAAATGCACCGCCTCTGCTTCCTTAAGCCGGTCTATCAAGGCATGCCCCCGGGGCAGACAATCATAAGCCTCCTGAATTGGCACCAGTTCGCATCCGTCAAGCTCAACGTACGAATCCAGCACCACTTCAAAAATGGCCACGGCTTTTTCCATTTGCCCAAGCTGGGCATAGCAAAAACCGATTTGCTCATTGAGCTTCACAACACGCCATATCGGCATGTCTTCAGCCAGCCACTGTTGATCCACCTGCAAGTAGTGGGTTAAGGCTTCAGCGTAGTTACCCATGTCATGGTAACAATGCGCAAGATAGAGCCGCGCCATCCCCAGAGAATCACATAGATTCAGCGCCTGCGAAAATTTCTCAGCACTTCTGACCAGCGCGTCGTCTTCATTCAACAGGTAGATTGAAAAGCCCCAGAGGTAATAGTCTTCGGCGTCTGGTGAATCCAGTTCGCCGATGAAGCGTTCAATGGAGCGGCCAACGCGACGCTCATCACATTCCTGTGCCATCTGCAGCGCATCGAAGCGGCGGTAAAGCTCTTCTTTATAGGCGTCCTCCACCATACGCTTACTCATCGGTCTTGGGTTTGAACTGCCGATATATTTGAAACAAGTACATGCCCAGCGTGATCGGAAATGTCAGGTACGCAATGAAGCCCAATATGTACACGATGATGTACGCGCCCTCATGGGGCGACACGTCCTCGGGTCGGATGCCGGCCATCAATTCAAAGATCACGTGTTCCAGATTTAAATACGCCAGCGACGCCACAATCACCGACAGGGGCAGCACCGTCGCGACGAACACCTGCAGTGGCTCCAACCCCGCGCCTTTCCAGAGAAACCGCACGTAGAGCGCAACGCGCCAAATGGCGACCACGGCCAAAAACCACGCATTGATCGACTGAGCGGCGCTCATTTCAACAAAGCGTTCCACCGGGATGGCGTAGAGCAGCGCCGGCAGCGACGTGAACCCCACAAAAACCAACACCATAGAGTAAGACCAGCGTCGCGGCCGCAGCGGTGCAACGATCAAGTACACAAAGGTCGACAGACCCACAATGTAGAACACCGACCCAAGCCCCGCGTATTGCCAACTGCGAGCCGAAGGATGATCCCAATATCGCCCTATGCCTACTAACCACGTGATTAGGAACACGTAGCACAACAGCGCCGGGAGACGATCGTTGAGCTTTAGATTAACGTTGCGAAACGCCAGAAACCGGAGCTGTTGGCGGAAGATGTCTGTAATCAATGAAACGTCCTGTGGCCGTGGTTATCGGGATAACTCTAAACGCTAACTGAGCTGTCCACTACGCCCGAAATACGCTGACACCAGAAGACTTGTCAGAGTGACGGTGCGATCCGCACTCGACGGCTGGTCCATCGCATTCACCAACCCGCGTCCATCTGACGCCTGCGCAGACCCTTTTCAATTTTTTCTCTCTCCGCTTTGGATTTGCCCGGCGATTTGTACGTGGTATCCGCTATTTGATCCGGCGCTTTTCTTATTTTGGTCCAGTATTCTTCGCGCACGTCGGCGTCGATTTCAACCACGGAACTAAAAAGCGCATCACTGCCGTCTTTTTTAGGCTTGGATATCCAGTAGTCATCAGGCGAATCGGTATCATAGTAATTCACCTTGAGCGGCACCTTGGTTTTCTCCAACGTGCGACCGTCATAATATAGAGTCTTGCCGGTCTTCGAGGTTCCAACTAATCCAATTCTTCCCTCACCTCTAAGTCCATCGGTCTTTTTTTCGATGTACATGATTTGTTTTTTCATCGCGTCTTGCCTTTAAACACCGGTCGCGTCAGCCGTGGCGTCAGGATCTGCCGTTACATCGCGCGCGGTAATGTGAGATACGCGATCATACTAGAGCCATCCGACGCGGCGCCAGAATATGCCTTTTGCAGCTCACTAAAATAGCCACGTAGATACGTGTACTCGTCCTCGGAGAACACCAAGCCTGCATACACATCCCCGATCAAAGGAGACTGTCGATCGACTGCCTGATATTGCTTTTCAAACTCGATCGCTGAAAGTGCTTGAGCAATTTCGCTGACGCGATTGGCATCCAGTAACCGCGCCGGACCATAGCCAAGATCCGGGCCCAGACCAACTCCATCGAGAATGGCGTCACCGCTCGCCGTGCCGTCAGGCTCCAGCTGACCGGTTAAAACAAAATGAATGGCGTGCCATGATTTATCCAGATCTACCTGGCCTTCAAAGAGGTCGCCTTCGTCATAATCAGCGTCGTCTTCATCAGGCTCCGGGAACAAAAAAAGCCTCGATAGATTCTGGCGATTCCACGAGGGCTTCATATTGTTCTTCATCAAGCGGTTTGAAATGTGCGGTCATTCCCACGTGCGTATCCTTATGTTCGCCATGCAATGATCGCCAACTCTGTAGCAAAAAGGCCGCATTCCATGACGATGTGGCTCACCCTATCATTCGCGGCAACTAAAAAGGCACGGAGATTGCAATGAACTCACTGAAAATGTGGCGCACCAGCCTCATGGCACTTTGCCTCACAGGCGCCAGCGCAAGCGTCGCCGCCGCAGACCTAAGCTACGATTTTCTGGAGCTGCGCTATCTCGACACCGAGATCGATGACATCAACGTCGATGGCGACGGTCTTGTTTTCGCAGGCTCGTACAACGTTCAGGGCAATTGGCTCATCGTTGGCAGCTTCACCGCACTGGATTTCGACGGCAACGTCGATGGATCTACGCTCACGGTGGGCGGCGGCTACGTCTGGCCGGTGGACCCGCGTTTCGATCTGTTCGCGACCGCATCTATCGTGCGTTCGAAAGTAGAAGCCGGCGACTTCGATGACAGTGAAACCGGGTTTGCGCTGGTTGGGGGCATTCGCTCAAAATTCACCGATCAACTTGAGGGTCGCGCAGAGCTGACCTACGTGGATATCAACGACAGCGATGTGTCCATTTTGCTCGGTGGCGATTACTACTTCACACCACAGTTTGCCGCTGGCATCACGCTTAATCTTAGTGGCGACGACGATACGCTCACTATTGGCGGTCGGTGGTTTTTCGGATCACGTCGCGTCAAATAGCCTACGCGGCGTCTGACTACTATCCGGTGGGGTCACGCTCTGAGTTGTGGCCTCACCGGAATGCGCGAGACGGCCGCTATGGGCAGTAATCGCGCATCCGAGAGCGTCGTGCCTTGGTCGTAGATCGTGAAGACGCTCCACCGGGGGAAAACTTGGAAGCGCGTTTTCAGGTGGGCTTCAATGCGTCCGATAACGTCGCCTGCCAATTCGAACTCTATCCCGAGCAGGATATGGGGCTTGTGATATTCACCAATGGGGATACCGGTTGGCTGCTAGTTGATGCGCTGCGCGAGTATTTGGTGATTGGGCAGGACCTGTGACAGCGTTTCTCGCACTCACCCCAAGCATGAGCACTGCCTTCGAGCGCCGTTATCAATTAGATATTACTCGCCCCTTTGTTCTGCATTGAATTCTTCTTCGCCATGAATCAATGAGCAACAGGTATCTGCCGAAATCATTTCGTACGCCCTGGCACGGGCCTGTTCCCTTTCCTTTGGGAAAAGAAGCTTGTACTCGCGATCCACTATTTCAGCCATGTCCGCACGAGAACCATGCTCACGATAAATCGCCTCCGCAACCATCAAACTTGCGACGGCAACTACCTTATTTGAGTCACTAACTCCATTAATGCCGTAATAACCGCTCCAGTAGAAGCCCTCAGCCAAACCTTGACGCTTCGCCTTCTCAACGAGACCAAAATATGCCGTCTTTTGATCCTCCGAAACCTCTAGAGGATCAGAATGGCTCACTAAGTACTCGCCATATTCGAAGGTCGCTTTTGGCAATCCAAGATCAGATGCGGACTTTACTCGACTGAGCATGTTATTGAAGTCTGAGGGCATCAGGCCTTCACATAATTCGAACTTTCGGGCGAGCTCTTTTTCAGCTGGCTGAGTGTCGTCTACGACGACATACCCGCTGGGAGATCTCGTTGTAAGGAGTTCAAGGCGACGTGCCTCAAACGTCGCTTGGTTTCGTGGCGCATCCGTGCAGAACTCAAGCGCCTTGAAAACGCTGAAATCATCTTGCGCATTTGCTCCCATCAACGTTGTATCAATTAAATCCTTCACTTTCATTCTGGGATAAGCCGGAATGAATTCCAGCCTCACCTTGTCGCCTACATTTAATTGCCACTCGTATTCAAATTTGTCAGATTCACTCGGCGCGGAATCTGCAGAAGAATCCAACATCAAGTCAATTGCCCCACGAGCAGTGACACTCTTATTTGAGTCGCGAAGATCGCCCAAATGTTGGTTGTCGACTCCCTGGCCAACATCTGCGCGTTGAGTTTTGTGGTCTCTTCCAGCCCGCCTCTCACCAACGCCCGGGTTCAATACGAAAAAGACGGCGATGAGAATTGTGACGACGGAAGCAATCACGAGAAGTTTCTTCATCCAAATGCTCCTCCCGTCGAAGAGACAAACTGAGGACTAAAAATGTCACCTTTTATCCTGCCCATACTGAAGAAATTAGTACTGCCAGTGTCCCTTTACCGCCATGATAGGAAAACCCATCCACTGGCCTCGAACTCCACTACGATATTAAAACGCGAATCAAGGGCATCTTTGATCTGCATCCTGGAGAAAATCAGTCGGGCGCCACGAAATCATCGACTACCTGCATATGCTCCCAAGGCACCGAATCGGTCAGCCAGACGCCGTTTTCGGAGCAATAAAATACGTGCCCGCTGTCAAACATGGCCCCAGCCGCCACAGCGAGGATGACCGGCTTGCCATGCCGCGTCCCGACTTTGCGGGCCATGTCTAAATCGGGGGATAAATGCACGTGCTGTCGGTTCATCTTTTTCAAGCCCTGCTCACGAATCGCCTCGACAAAGCGCGATGCCGTGCCGTGATACAACACCTCTAACGGGCGCACGGGCACAAGGGCCAAATCGATTTTCAGCGAATGCCCTTGATTCGCACGAATGCGGCCATCTCTGATAACAAATCGTTGCTTGTCGTTGGCCGCTACTACGCGTTGCAAATCCTGTGGCGAAATATCCTTCCCGGATTGACGACAGGCCTCGAGAAGCACGTCAATGTCGATCCATCCCTCCTCGTCCAACGAGACACCGAGGGTCTGGGGGCTGTGGCGTAGGACCAAGCTTAGGAACTTGCTTATTTTTATGTCTTGGCGTGGCATTGGAATTATCCTAATTGTAGTCGATCACTCGCACTGTCATTTTCAAAACTGCGCAAGGTCGGAATCGCGTCAGCCCGCGTCCTGTGAGTACACGCGAGATGGTACAGAAAAAATCGACGGCTCCGGGTCAAAAATCGGTCTACGGTCCTTTGGAATCCTCGAGCCAGTTGGCGGGCAATTCTAATCTGTTATAGACGGCGACGACTTTGTCGGTCGACCAACCGAAAACGACGACAGAGATCACCGCATTAGCAATCCAGCCCAATAGGTAACCAAGCACCATACCCATTGCTAAGATGACGAACATGGAATACATCCAGAGCCATCCATTTTCATGATCCTTAACGGGAGAATCCGGCGGTATTCCAAGCAGCCCTGCAAAGTAGAGAGATAGTGGTAGAGAGACAAACAGCGAACCCAGCGTAAACAGGATGGGAAGCACACCCAGCGCACGTAAAATTCTCATTTTGACACGCAACCGGCGGCTCAGTCTGAACGCTATTCTTAGCACGGCTCTACTTCTTTGCTCCTAATCTTTAGCACAAGATGTAATCAGCTCCTTAGCGCCGATCACCTCTGTCTTCACTCCCACGTACCGCCACTAGCTGCTCAGCTTCGCCACCTGCATTAGAGCATCTTCGTAAAGCCCACCGTAGTCTACCCTAGTGATTTGCGAGTAGGCGTAGGTTTCGGGATCTTCCCAGGTCGCACTGGGTGACAGCAAAGTAAGTTCAAAGTCTTCGTCCGACATGCGCGTTAGCTTGCCGATATAGCAGACATCCGCATCGACCTCCTCGATGTGAATAACCAGCACTTCGCTTTGACTAGAGATTGAGCGTAAGACACTTTTGATCGAGGATAAATCGAGTGACGCATCGAAATCCGGCAATTCGTTCCGCAGACGAAGAGCCGTTTCCTGAAACGACGCGTATGGACATGGCAACTGTATTGCCGTCACATCGTCCCTCCGAATGACATAGAACCCGTCAAGTAGAACCTGGTCGCTTATGACTTGAACAAGAACCAGAAGCCTCGACGAATCCACAACAAAGCAATCAATGTGCCCGTCCTGAAGATCGCCTCGCTCAATTCGCACTGGTCGACGCTGCTGGAGCGCGGTTGAGATGTTTTCGTCACTTAGAATATCTGAGGCCTATATCACTGCATGCTGGCGGCTTCCACGCGCCAAGCCAATGGCCTGAGCTGGCAGCGTAAGATTTTTTGCAATCATCCCTGTAGTGCTGTTGCTATTTGAATGTAAACCACTTGAGGTGTGCTGTCGAAAGATTCACTAACAACCTTACGAACTAAGGTTTCTAGTTCAGACACCTTTTCGTCCCGAACATCTTCCGCATCAAAAACTACTGATACATCCGTAATTACGCCGTTGAGCATGTTGTACCCAACTTGAGATTCCCATCCTGTTTCTTTCTTTATTGCTTCCTCGACGATTTCCTTTTTTTCAAAAAAACCCTTCATGTCATCCATCGCGTTACAACCGGCAAGCGCGAATATCAAAAACGTTGCTAAAATTATGCGTTTCATTTTTCTTATACCTTAAGTGACCATGACTTTAGAGTTCAGCTGAAATTGCAAAAAGACGTGAGGCTAGGCGCAGCCAAACGAGCGGCTTTCGCAATCGTCAGCTGCAACTTGCTAGGCGTCATCCGCACATCGTCGCAGATACACTCTCGCAATCTCAACGTTCTTATCGTGCTCAAAAGAGCTAAGACCGCCGTTCGGCAGAACGCGCTCACCAAGGTTATCGAGTGCAATCAGAATTTGATACATTGTATCAGCGCCCTCTTTCCTTTCATCGATGCAACCCGCAAGCGCATCTTTTAAGAATGGCACAAAATCTTTGCCGCTGAATTTTCCCAGCGCCCAGAACGCTGAACTCAAGTTCTCATCGCCTGGATGGTTCTCCACCCAAGACTTAAGCGTTTCTTGGAGCGACCTAAGGCCACCCGGACCGAGCACAACCGAATTCGCGGCTGAGATGGACGATTCGAAACCACGCGAACTGTTCTTGGTAGCAACATCTGCAATAAAAAGCAGACCGTTAGCAACCTCATCGGCGTTCTTGCTAGACAGCATTTCAATGGCGTCATCTAGACTCGCAGGACCGTCCATGACGCCTAACGACCAAGCTCAGCGGCGTGGTGCAATGGCGGTTTGCTTACGCATGCAAACAAAGTGACATTTCGCCGCGTCCGCTGCAGCGCAATGTTAGGCTGCACCGCGATATCTTTGGGTTTAGTTGTCATATTCCTTGTATCGATAGACGCGAAAACCAATCTTTTGATGGAAGCCGTCGGGCTCCCAACCCCTTTCCAATATGGCATCGGTAACGATCGCCATGTTTACGCCGACGGGGTCCTGCAATGAGTCGGCAAGGGCGAGCGGAAAATCCTCAGGTTTACCCTCATGCGTCTGTACCGCCTGAACAGCATCAGTGATTTCGTTGAACACCTCGAATTCTGGCTTGGGCGGCTCCGCGTGGTGCCAAGCCTGAAAACAATGCGGACATTGCTTCGCACGCGAAGTGCGCAACGGCTTTCCACAAAACGGACAAGGCGGTCCTGGGGATATTGGTTTCGCCTTACCACGATGTGCCACCCAGATTTTCGCGAAAGCGTGAGGACACCCGAGCGCTGCGATCAGTTCTTTGCCCGCGAGGGTGTTCTGCTGTTGATTAATGAGACTAATTACTCGCGAATAGAGAGCCTCGTCCACTTCCTCGAATTGCGGAACCCGAGAACCGCACTGGTGGCACAGATCACCACGCTTAGGGAGACCTGTCGAAGTTCGCAGTTCATCACGAGAATAGCTTCTTTCCTGCGTCACGGTTGGTTTCCTGATACCACTAAGTGTGAGGCTAATGCCTCGTTTCCGTGCCGCCCAACGTTAAAGATCAGCTGTCAGCTGCATCTTTGAGTTAGGCGTCATGCGGCATGTCGCCCATGAGACGCTTTAGATCGGCTTTCGTTTTCACGGCGTTTCCGTCATGCGTCACCTGAATAATCGCGCGCATAGATTTACCAGATGCTCCGCTTTCAAAACCGCAGAATTGCGAAACCCATCGATGAGCATTGCGGCCTTTAGTTCCCGGGCTATTCCAATAGTCGAACACAATCAGTGCGGCCACAGTTTCTGAAAGCGGACACTTTGCCATGCCCTGAACCAAGTGCGCTGCGCGATTTTTGATGGAGGAGACGTCTCCTGTGTAGGGGATCAAATTTTTTGTGGTAATCATATTGCCTCCAGCCTTAAACCTATCCGCCAACGCCGAAATTTTCGCCCAAGCGCAGCTACTATTGGTATTGACATTCAAATATTAGACAGTGAGCAAACTTTCGTCATACCAGATGTCTTCATAGCCGTCGCAGTGGACTAGTACCCGATACCCCGGCGGCAGGTTCAAATATTTCGTAAGCTCTGGCAAATAGTCCGCCAAATGCTCCACATGCATTGAGTTAAAAAAATCTTCGGACTGGCCCAGTATTTTGCCAGACCAGAAGTACCATCCATTAGAATCTCCGCTCACCGAATGTCTCAAGGCATTCAAAGGTTGCTGCCCTATGGTCGCCAAAGCAATCCCGATTTTCGACCCAACAGTTGGCGAAGCCGGAAGAACTCCGATTCTCTCACAAACTTCGTCGAAGACGGGTTTTGCCATATGACGTCTAACTATGTGTATGAATCAAAAACGCCATAAAGAAACCTACCACAACAGCGCCAATTCAAAACAGCAAAAGAACAAAAACAGCACCTTACCCAAACAACACGCGCGCTATACCGCCATACAGCGCGAATCCAAACCCAGCATTACAGCGCAATACCAACAAGCCGTTATCCCAAAGCTTCCACCGCTCTCTCCGCCACCGCATAAGCCATAACCACCCCCCCATCATCGGTCAAAGAAACATGACATTTCCCAACCCCAAGCTCCCGACAAACTTTCACCCCACGCTCAGAAAAAACCACATCCGGCTTCCCCCAATCGTTGTGCACAATGCCAATATCCCGAACCCAAATCC
>JBGCEL010000169.1:0-5331 GCA_045106455.1 Gammaproteobacteria bacterium | reverse complement strand
TGGCCGGATTTTGAGGTGGTCGCATTGACGCCCGAGCTCGGCGATTACTTTGGTGTCACTGAGGGTTTGCTGCTGGTGCGTGTGCCCAAGGACGCGGATATGGATTTGCGCGATGGCGATGTGCTGGTGGAAATCGACGGCGAGCCGGTATCCAAAGAGCGTGATTTGTGGCACGCCATGCGCGAGCACGCCAGAGACGAAACCGTGCCGGTAAAAATCGTGCGCCAGCGTGAGTCGTTAACCATGACGGTTTCGATGCCTGATCGTCATGGCCCGCACCCGAAGATATTTGTCCATAAGGCAGGCGGCAGGGACTAACGCTCTCTTACAGTTTTCGATTTATTCCACTATCCTGCGCGGCTATGCAACGCCGCGATTTTTCCTACGAGCTCCCGCCCGAGCTCATTGCCCAGAGTCCGCCGGCCGATCGCGCCGGCGGTCGCCTGCTGGTACTGCCGCCTGCCAATGATGTGCTGGATCGCACGATCCGTGATCTGGTGTCGCAGCTGCGTCCGGGCGACATGCTGGTGTTTAATGATTCAAAAGTAATTCGGGCGCGTGTGCTGGGTCACAAGGCCACCGGCGGCAAGGCGGAGTTGTTGGTCGAGCGGCTGCTGTCGGCGACTCGGGTGCGCGCTTTTGTAAAGGCAAGCAAGACTCCGGGCGAGGGCAGTACCCTGCATTTCGCCAACGATGTCAGTGCCACGATCGTGGAGCGCTCGGGCGGTTTGTTCATTGTTGAATTCGACACGCCGGTGTTGCCGTTTCTTGAACGCCACGGCGACATCCCGCTGCCGCCCTACATCCAGCGTGATACGGATGATGAGGATCCGGCGCGCTACCAAACCATCTACGCCAACGAACCCGGCTCGGCGGCTGCGCCCACCGCGGGTCTGCATTTTGATCAGGCCTTGCTGACCGCGTTGGATGATCACGGCGTGCATCGTGCCAGCGTTACGCTGCACGTGGGCGCCGGGACGTTTGAGCCGATGCGTGTCGAGGATATTGCCGAGCACACCATGCACAGCGAATACGCAGTGTTGGGTAAGGCGACCTGCGAGCGTATTCAGGCGGCGCGTGAGCAGGGCGGGCGCATCGTGTCGGTGGGCACTACGTCGCTACGCACGCTGGAGACGGCAGCGCAGGGCGGCACGCTCCAGCCTTTCGAAGGCGACACCAATATTTTTATCTATCCGGGCTGGAAATTTCGCGCGGTGGATGGGCTTTTGACCAACTTCCATCTGCCGGAATCCACGCTCATGATGCTGGTCTGCGCGCTGGGCGGTTACCACCGCATGCTGGCGGCCTATCGTCACGCGGTGCGTGAGCGCTACCGTTTTTTCAGTTACGGTGACGCCATGTTGATCTGGCCGCATACATCATGATGGACAAATTGCCGTTCGAAATTCACGCGCGCGACGGGCGTGCACGCACGGGCGTGATGTCGTTTGCCCGTGGTGAGGTGCGCACGCCGGCGTTTATGCCGGTGGGTACCTACGGCACCGTAAAGTCGGTCACACCAGAAGAGGTGCGCGAGGTCGGTGCCGATATTATTTTGGGCAACACGTTTCATTTGATGTTGCGCCCCGGCACCGAGGTCATTAACGCCCACGGCACGCTGCACGATTTTATGCACTGGTCGCGGCCGATCCTGACCGACTCGGGTGGTTTTCAGGTGTTTAGTTTGGCGGACATGCGCAAGCTCGATGAAAGCGGCGTAACGTTTCGTTCGCCCGTAAACGGCGACAAGATCGTGCTCACGCCGGAGCGTTCCATTGATGTTCAGCACGCGCTTGGCTCCGACATCATCATGGCGTTTGACGAATGCACGCCGTACCCGGCCACCGAAGATGAGGCGGCCACGTCCATGCAGCTGTCCATGCGCTGGGCGCGACGTTGCTCGGAGCGTCACGCCAACGGCCCCGGCACGTTGTTTGGTATTGCACAGGGCGGCATGTACGAATCGCTGCGTCGTGAGTCCATCGAGGCACTCACCGATATTGGCTTTGACGGCTATGCGCTGGGCGGTCTGTCAGTGGGCGAGAGCTTTGAAGAGCGCAACGAGGTGCTCGACTACGCGACGCCGCTGTTGCCGGACACACGCCCCCGATATCTGATGGGTGTGGGCACGCCCGAGGACATCGTGGAGGCCGTGGCCACGGGCATCGATATGTTCGATTGTGTGATGCCGACGCGCAACGCGCGCAACGGTTATTTGTTCACCTCGGAGGGCATTTTGAAGCTGCGTAATGCGCGTCATCTGTCCGATACCCGCCCGGTAGACCCCGACTGCGACTGTTATACCTGCCAAAATTACTCGCGCGCCTACCTAAAGCATCTGGACCGCTGCAACGAGATGCTCGGCCCAAGACTCTCCACAATCCACAATCTTCACTTCTATCAGCGTCTTATGACAAAGATCCGCCAGAGCATCCGCGACGGCGACTTTGCCTCGATGCAGGCGTGGGCCAAATCACGGCGCGCGACTTGAGCCCAGTCTGTGGCATAATGGCGCGCTATTTTTGACGCCCCTTCGTGGGGCCGCTAGTTACAGCGCGAGATCACTATGAATTTTATCGAAACGGCATGGGCGCAAGGTGCAGCACCGGCGCCCCAGGGCGGCGGCATGGGCATGATCTGGCTCATGCTGCTGATGTTCGGCCTGATGTATTTTCTTATCCTGCGGCCTCAGGCCAAAAAGGCGAAGGAACACACGGCCATGGTCCAGGCACTCGGCAAGGGCGACGAAATCGTCACCAGCGGCGGCATCCTTGGGCGCATCGAAAAGGTCGATGAGCAGTTTCTGACATTGAAAGTTGGAAACAACACCTCCATCAAGGTCCAAAGGCATACCGTGGGAGCGGTTATGCCTAAGGGCACCTTCAAAGACTAACAACGAGGACAACGGGTCCATGAATCGATACGCATCCTGGGTATACATGACGGTGATTGCTGTCATGCTGATCGCCGGTTTTCTGGCGCTGCCCAACTTATTCGGGGAGTCACTGGCCGTGCAGATAACGCGCGAACAGGGCACCGAAGTTCCACTGGACATGGACGCGAGCATCAAAAAGACGCTCGACGATGCCGGCATCGCGTATCGCGACGTGTACTGGGATCAGGGCAAAATGCTTGCCACGTTCGACGACGCTGAAACGCAGTTGCGTGGTAAAGGCGCGATCAGCGAGTCGCTGGACGCGCTGCCGTTCAACGACTTTCAGGTGGCGTTGAACTTCGCCTCCAACTCGCCTTCGTGGCTGCGCAAGCTCAACATGCGCCCCGTGCATCAGGGCCTCGATCTGCGCGGCGGTGTGTATCTGCTGTTTGAAGTGGATATGAACTCGGCGATCGAGCAGGCGATGGAAGGCTATGTGGCCGACTTCAAAGCGCTGGCTCGAGACAACGATGTCCCACGTATCACGGTGGGCCGCAGTGGCGACACCATTCGCGTCGCGGCGCGCGAAAGCGCCGCAGATCGGGACACGATGGAAGGTTTGATTAACGACCTCAGTTCGCAGTTCGTCATGGTCAAAGAAGTGAACGCGGAGGGCCAAGCGGGTCTTGCTATCAAGATGAGCGAGGCGCAGATCGAAGAGCGCAAGACGTTCGCGATCGAGCAAAACACCACCACCATGCGCAGCCGTTTGAATCAGTTGGGCGTGGCGGAGCCTATCGTGCAGCGTCAGGGTGCCAATCGCATCGTGGTGCAGCTGCCGGGCGTGCAGGAACCTTCACGCATTATCGGCACGCTGAGTGTCGTGGCCACGCTTGAGTGGCGCGGCGAATGTCAGGTGGGCAGTGCCATTGAGGCCGCGCGCCTGGGTCGTCCGCCGGCCGGTTGTCTTTTGTATGAAGACGAAGTGGGCAATCCGGTGCTGCTCAATCGCGAAGTGATCGCGACGGGTAACCAACTCAAAAACGCCACGTCCTCGGCGGCCACGCAGGACGGACCGGCCGTGAGTATCGATCTGGATGCGGTGGCGGCCAAGCGCATGCTGCGTCACACGCAGGCGAACGTGAACAAGCGCATGGGCGTTGTGTTCATCGAGACGACGTCCGAGATCAACGAAGAAACCGGCAAGCGCGAAATCAACAACAGCGATCGCATCATCAGCCTCGCGACGATTCGCGGCGTGTTTAGTAACCGTTTTCAAATTACGGGTCTGAACATTACCGAAGCTCAGGATCTGGCGATTCTGCTGCGCGCTGGCGCACTGGCCGCGCCGGTCTACGTGGTGGAAGAACGCACCGTGGGCCCAACGCTTGGTCAGGACAACATTGCGCGCGGTAAGCTCGCCATTCAGATTGGCTTCCTGCTGGTCGTGATCTTCATGCTGGTCTACTACAAAATGTTTGGTCTGTTCGCGAACTTCGCGCTGCTTGCCAACGTGGTGATTATTGTCGGCGTGCTGTCATTGCTGCAGGCGTCGCTCACATTGCCGGGTATCGCTGGCATCGTGCTCACCGTGGGTATGGCGGTGGACGCCAATGTGCTGATCTTCGAGCGAATACGTGAAGAGATTAATAACGGCAATTCGCCGCAGGCCGCCATTCACGCCGGCTATGACAAGGCGTTTTCATCGATTGCCGATGCTAACGTCACCACGCTGATCGCCGCGCTTGTGCTGTGGTTGTTTGGTACCGGCCCGATTCGCGGCTTCGCCGTGACGTTGAGCATCGGTATCGCCAGCTCCATGTTTACCGCGATCATCGGCACACGTGCCCTGGTCAACTGGATTTACGGCGGTCGCCGCATCCAGAAACTCTCGATTTAAGAAGGCGACGAATCATGCAAATTTTAAGCAAGACGCCAAATTTTGATTTCATGGGTCGCCGCCGTGCCGCGGTGGGTCTGTCGGTTCTGCTGCTGGTGGTGTCCATTGTTTCACTGGCCGTATTCCGCCTGAGCTTCGGCGTGGATTTCACCGGCGGTGTGCTGGTGCAGGTGAGCTACCCGAGTGAAGTGGAGCTGTCGGACGTGCGCACGGCGCTGTCGTCCAACGGCTACGACAAAGCCACGGTGCAGTACTTCGGCTCTGCCCGTGACGTGCTCGTGCGCCTTCCCCCTGAAGTTGGGTCGGTGAATGTTGCCACGACCGACGAGTCGGACGACGCCCGCAAGACCATCGGTGATAAGGTCACCGACGTGCTCAGGGCACAGCGCTCAGACGTGGTGCAGGAGCGAGTGGAGTTTGTCGGGCCGCAGGTTGGTGAGGAGCTGCGTGAACGCGGCGCCTCGGCGATGATCATTGCGCTCATCCTGATTCTGGCCTACATCGCCATTCGCTTTCAGTGGAAGTTTGCCGTGGGCGCCGTCGCGGCGCTGGTACA
>JBGCEL010000168.1:0-24889 GCA_045106455.1 Gammaproteobacteria bacterium | reverse complement strand
CGACGCACGATCAGGCTAAGCCGCTAGAGGCGCCCACCCCCAAAGCTACGACTCAATTAGGGGAGTGGGAGTGGCGGGTTTTGCTCTGGGTTGTTAGCCCGTTCCTCGGGCGGTCCCAGAGTGAAACCCGCCACTCCCGCTCCCCGGGATCGAAGCCCACCAAGCCGACCCCAGAGTGAAACCCGCCACTCCCGCTCCCCGGGATCGAAGTACCCAAAGCCGACCCTCGGGATCGAAGCGCACCAAGCCGACGGCGTCGTTCTATTTCGGTTTTTTGGCCGCGGTTGGTTCCTTGCGCAGTGCTTTTGCCTGCGTCACCCAGTCGTCACGATCGATGCGGCCTTTGAACACGTCAAGGCGGTCGTCAACGATCTTCACGTCTTTGCGCGTCCACGATCCCACCTGCCAGAAGTAGTACACACCGTGCTTGTTCAGCAGGCGTTCCAGCTTTGGTCCAACGCCCGAAATACGCTTGAGATCGTCTTTCTTGCCATAAGACGCTTTTTTCAAAAGCACCGGACCGGCTTTCTTTTTGGGCTTTGGTTTTGGCTTAGGCTTGGGCGCCACAACCGGGCGAGCAAGACGTCGGCCGAGGGCTCGCAGTTCCGCTTCAATTGTGGTCAGACGTGCATCCACCGGCGCGAGATTCACTTTGTCCGGCTTGGGCAACCCGCGCAATGCGCGCTCAACATTGTCGATGCGCGTATTCAGCGGATCGAGTCGAACCGGTGTCGCGGCTTTGGGGCGTGGCCAGTCCGCAAGCGTTTTTTCCAACGCGGCGAGCCGCGTGTTTGTCGGACCGAGATCCACCGACTTGGTCTTCTCCGGTTGTGGCAGTCCTTTGATCATTTTCTCAACGTCGGCAAGACGACGTGTAACCGGGGCCAAATCTACCGGCTCGGGTGCCGCTGGTTTTGGAATGCCGCGCACTGCCGCCTCGAGTGTTTGCAGTCGCTGTTGCAACGGCTCAAGTTTCACGGGCTCGGGTGCCTTGGGCTGAGGAATACTGCGCACCGCTTTCTCAACACTGTCGATACGTTGCTGTAGGGGTGATAAATCAACGGCTGGCGGCATCTTCGGTTGTGGCAAATTACGCAGCGTCGCCTCAATACGTTCGAGTCTGCCCTGCACGGGCGCAAGATCGACCGCTTCACTTTCTTTGGGCTGCGGAATACCACGTACAGCGGCTTCCATTTTATCGAGTCGCTGCTGAACGCCGCTTAGATCGACCGGCGTTGGGGCTTTGGGCTGCGGCAGGTTGCGCAACGCTTGTTCCACTTTTTCAATGCGCTGTGACACCGGGCTTAAATCCACCGCCTTGGGCTGCGGCAGCGCGCGGAACGCGGCATCAATCTTGTCGAATTTCGCATGCACCGAATCCAGCGATACCGGCTGCGGACGCGGCCATTTGGCCAACGTGTCTTCAATTTTGCTCAATCGATCCTGCAGCGGATTCAAATTTTGCGGGGCCGGGATACTGCCAATCAGTGTTTCGAATTTGCTGAATCGATCGGTCAGCGGCGAGAAATTCACCGCCTCAGGCTTGGGCAAATTGCCCAGCTTATTTTCGATCGCACCGAGACGTTCTTGCATGGGCGCGAGATCCACCGGCGCCGATGCTTTCGGCTGCGGCAAATTATTCAGGCGCTGATCAAGCTTCGCCAGACCCTCATGCAGGGGACCAAGATCCACGGCAGCCGGCATCTTCGGCTGTGGCAGATTGTCGAGGCGATACCCAAGTTTCGCCAGACCATCATGGACAGGCTTGAGGTCCACCGCGGCCGGCATCTCCGGCTGAGGCAGATTGTCGAGACGTTCATCGAGCTGCGCCATGCGTTCGTGCAGCGGGCCCAGATCAATGGCGGCCGGCATGGGAATCGCCATGATCGCTTTTTCGAGTTTCTCGATACGACTGTTGACGGGACCGAAGTCGGGCGCGGCAACCTTGGCCGGTGGCGGAATATTCGCCACGCGATTGTTCAAGGCATCGAGTCGAGTGTCGATGGATGCAAAACTCACGGGCTCGGGCGCAGGCAAATCACCGATCTTGCCGGACAACGAATCGAGCTTGGCGTAGACATCACCAAAATCGGCATCGCGTGGCGTGGGCAAATCATCCAGCCGTCGCCATAGTCGATCCCAAAGCGTGGTGTCCGGCGAGTTGGCTCGCTGCAGTGTCTCGATGGTTTCGCTCACGTCGACGAAGCCTCGTCGCAGTGACCAGCGCCCCAGAATAAAACTGAGCAGCGCCGTAAGTAAAAACAACAAAGCAAATTTGGTTAGCAAATAAGCCATCGCCTGATCCCCCTAAACTAAAACTAGTAACGTCGCTTAAAGCGCGTCGATCGAAATAACAATGCGTCGGTTTTGAGCCCGGCCGCTACGCGTGTCGTTGGCCGCAATCGGACGCGTCTCACCGTAGCCACGCGCGCTTAAACGTTCAGCGTTGACGCCCAGCGTACCGAGCGCCGTGCGCACCGATGCCGCTCGCGCTTCACTCAACGCCTGATTCATCTGTGCTTCGCCGATGCTGTCTGTATGCCCTTCAATGGTGAGCGTCCCAGGACAATCGGCAATCAGTCCGGCGAGTCGGCGCAGTAGCGCGTCGTTGCCCGCATCAATTTCGGCACTGGAGGTGCGGAAACGAATGGTGCTGTTATTGAGTTCGCGTGCGAGATCCGCATTGCAGCGATTGACCACCTCGGCCACCTGCACGTCGATGCCGCCGAGCGGCGGCTGCCGATCGAGCGCGTTGAACATCGCTTCGACCGCATCGGCTTCGCTTTGCGTCGCCACGCGACCGCGAGCGCGCAAGACGCCACTGGTCCAACTCACCACACCGCGCTCAAAACCTTTCAGCACCTCCAGCGAGCGATCCGCAGCCAGCGGCCAGAAACGTGTCGCCAAATCGTCCGAAACTCTGAGCTGATCAATTACCTGAGAAAACGTTTCATTGGCCGCAGACACGATGCGCGCACGTTCGTCGGCATTCGCCACTTCGCCGGTAAGTGTCACGGCGTCATTGTTCACGACGTATTCAAAGTCGTGCGCGCGCGGCGTTGGCGTGGCAACCACGTCGGCAACCGGTGCGGGCTTGGGCGCTTCGGCCGCGGTTAGCGCAAGTGATACGTCCAGCGGACAATCCAACTCGCCGCGCCAGGTCTCGCAGCGCGCCGCCTCGGCGACGGCCTGAATAAACTCTTTTTGTGCTACGGGCGCGGTCGCTTTCACCATCACGCTTTGGCCGTCCGCCGTCACACCCTGCACGTCAACACCGACCGCGCGCAGCGCCTCGGTCACGCGCGTTTGCACGTCGTCTTCCATGTTGGGTGCGGTACGCAGCGCCCCAAACAGAAAAAGCAGGAGCAGGCCAAGTAGCGGCAACAAGCCCCAAGGCCACCAGCCGGCTGGTGTGTCAGTACGTCGCCAGTAGCGCCGCGTGGTCGTCGAGCGGGTTTCTGTGTACGCCGCAGAATCGTCTGATGCCATTGAATGCCAACCTGTCGCTAAAGGAAGAGGCGCGATCCATCGCGCGATCCGGTTCAGTCGTTTGGGACATTCCAGTCCGGACCGCGGTCGCGTAGCCAAGTGCTGGGCATGTACTTAACATATAGGACAAAATGCAGGCGTGTCACTACCGGGTTGTGAACAATCATGTGTACGAAATGCGTCTTAGCCGAAATTTGGCGAGAAAATTCGCATCGATTTCTCGCTGAAACGCGAGTGGTCGTCGGCTACAATCTCGCGATGACCATTTCCACCAAACGGCTTCGTCCGCCTTTCATACTGTTCTCGTTGCTATTGAGCGCAACGACGATGACGGCTCACGCCCAGTCGAATAATTCGCATCAAACAACCACCGACAACGTCACCGCAGAACTGCTCCTTGAACACAGCGTGCTGCCCCCGGGCAGCAGCAGCCACGCGCTATTAAAGATCGACATCCGCGACGGTTGGCACACGTATTGGCGTAACCCGGGCGACTCCGGCGAAGCCACGCGGCTTGATTGGACCACCAACGACGTCATAGATTTTGGCGATATTCAGTGGCCCGCGCCCCACGCCATTCCATTTGGCGGCTTTGTGAATTACGGCTACGAGGACGTGGCCTATCATTTAATTCCCATTGAGATTTCCGACGCGGCAGTTCCTGGCACCACGACAACGCTCAATGCCAGCGCAACGTGGTTGGTATGCGAGGAAATTTGCATCCCCGAATCCGGGCAGTTCTCCGCCACCGTGCAAATTGGCCGCGACGTGAAACTGACAACCGATGATCAGCGCCAGCGCGATTTTACGCGCGCCCGCGACCAACTGCCCGCAACGCACATTGCGCTCACGGCCACCACCTCTGAGGGTCGCGTCGCTCTGGCCTTAGGCGACCTGTCGCTGAGTGGCACCCCGGCGTTTTTTGCCCACGAGTGGGGCGTGGTCGAGCCCGCGGCCGCGCAGTCCGTGGCTAACGGCACACTCCTGTTGCAAGGCGGGGGCGTAACCCCGGCGTCCATGTTCACCGGTGTATTGGTCGATGAGCAACGCGACGGCAAGCGCAGCGCGTGGGCGGTCTCGGCCACGCTCGCCGCCGCACCAACAAATGCGCCGACCATCGCGCCGGACGCGGACCCGATGAGCCTCGGCACAGCATTCGTGTTCGCGCTGCTCGGCGGCCTGATTTTAAACCTGATGCCCTGCGTCTTCCCGGTCCTGTCGATGAAAGCGCTGCACTTGATTCACGCGCAGGGCGACGCCGCCACCCGCCGCCGCGAAGGGTTGGCGTACACCGCCGGCGTGTTGGTATTTTTTGCGCTGCTCGGTGGCGCACTTCTCGCGCTTCGCAGCAGCGGCAGCGCCATTGGCTGGGGCTTTCAGCTACAGTCGCCGGCCGTGGTCGGCGCGCTGGCTCTGATCATGGTGCTGATCGGCTTTAATCTACTCGGCGCCTTTGAATTCGGCACACGACTCATGGGTGCGGGGCAGTCGCTGGCCACACGCGGCGGCACGGCCGGCGCCTTTTTTACGGGCGCTCTTGCCGCCGTCGTCGCCACGCCATGCACAGCGCCTTTTATGGGCGCCGCGCTCGGTTTTGCGCTCACCCAAAGTGCGCCAATCGCTCTGGCGGTTTTGCTGACCCTTGGCCTCGGCTTGGCACTGCCGTTTTTGATCATTGCTCTGGTGCCCGCATTGGGTCGGGCACTGCCGCGTCCGGGCGCCTGGATGGAAACCTTGCGCCAGTTTCTGGCCTTTCCGATGTTTGCCGCCGCGGTGTGGCTTGCCTGGGTGCTTGCGCTGCAGACCGGCGCCGACGGCATGCTGCGCTGGCTTGCTGCGGTGGTCATCGCCGGCTTCGTGATCTGGTTGGCTCGATTGAAATCGGCCGGCCTGTTTCGCGGCATGCTGGCGGCGGCGGCTGTCGTTGCCTGCATCGGATTGGTGATTTCCCTGCGCCCCAACACCGCACCGGTGACCCCCAGCGTCGACGAGCAAGCGTTCTCCGCCGAGCGGCTTGCCGCTGAGCGCGCGGCGGGTCAAACGGTGTTTGTGAACCAGACGGCCGCCTGGTGTCTAACCTGTCTGGTCAACGAAAAAAATGTGCTGTCAACGGACCGCGTGGCGCGCGCACTGGCCGCCCCGGATGTCACCTACCTTAGCGGCGACTGGACGCGACGGGACGCGGCCATCACAGAATTTCTGAGCGAGCACGGTCGCAGTGGCGTGCCGCTGTATGTGGTGTATCGTGGGCAATCGCTGGGGCAGGTTTTACCGCCGGTGTTAACCGAATCCATTGTTCTCGACGCACTGGGCGTCAACTAGTGAGGAAACTGTCAATGAAATTATCAACAATCAAGCTTGTCGCCCTCGCCGGGCTTGCGCTGAGTTTTGCGACGCACGCCGGTGCCGGAATCGAGATTGGAAAAGCCGCACCCGATTTCACCGCCATCGGCAGTGACGGCAAGTCGTATACGTTGTCAGAATTACGTGGCCAGCGCGTGGTGCTGGAATGGACCAATGCTGACTGCCCATACGTGCGCAAGCACTACGGCGCGGGCAACATGCAGGCATTGCAAAAAGACGCGGCCGACAACGATATTTTATGGCTGTCGGTGATCTCATCGGCGCCCGGCAAGCAGGGCCACGTGAACGCACAGGGCGCCGATGCGCTGAGCGAGTCGCGTTCGGCTACGCCTGCCACCGTGCTGCTCGATGAGAGCGGCGACGTTGGCAAACTTTACGGCGCGCGCACCACCCCGCACATGTACATCGTGGATGAAGACGGCACGCTGGTGTATGCCGGCGGCATCGATGACAAACCCACGGCTAACCCGGCCGACATCGATAGCGCCACCAACTACGTACGCCAGGCCATGGAAGAATTGCTTGCGGGCAAAGCGGTCAGTGTCACCACATCGCGCCCTTACGGCTGCTCGGTCAAATACAACTAAGTGATGCACATCAACGCGGATTTCTATCGCCGCATTGTGCTCGATACCAACGCCATGCCGTGGGAGCCCTCGCCCATGGCTGGCGTCAGCCGCCGCAAGCTCGATCGCATTGGTGATGAGGTCGCACGCGCTACGTCGTTAGTGCGCTACGAGCCCAACTCGCGTTTTAGCGAGCACACCCACGGTGGCGGCGAAGAATTCTTCGTGCTCGAAGGTGTGTTCTCGGATGAAAACGGGGACTACCCGGCCGGCACTTATGTGCGCAACCCCATTGGCAGCTCGCATTCCCCGCACAGCGACGAGGGTTGCGTCATATTCGTCAAGCTGCAACAGTTTGACGTGGACGACACGCGACAGTTTTCTGTGTCAACGCATGATGCAACCTATCTGCCCGGCAGCGCTGAAGGCCACACCGTGCTGTCGTTGCACACGTTTGCCAGCGAGACCTGCGCGGTGCACAAGCTTGCGCCAAAAACGAAAATATTTGCGATGCCGCGCACGGGTGGTCAGGAAATTTTTGTACTGAGCGGTGCGTTCAGTGACGCGCACGGTCGCTACAGCGCGGGCACGTGGGTGCGCAATCCCGACAGCATGCCCTCACCCTGGTCGAGCAATGACGGCTGTGTCCTTTTCATGAAGACCGGGCATCTGCCGGACACCACCTTCTGAGGTCGGCGCGCGCTAGCTGCCGAACAAGGCGGACTGGGCTTCGCTCGCGATAAACGCCGCGCGTAAAATGTTTGCGGTCGACGGCGCCGACTCCAGCGCGTCCAAAGCCGCCGACAAACGCAACAACCCTACCGACTCGCACTGACGCTGCGCAGCGCCAAGCCCGGCCACCCCGGGCTGCGCCAACGCAAGCGTCGTGGCCTCAAGCGCGGACTGAATTACGCGCTGCAGCGGATCGTGCACAACGCCAATTCGCTCCTCGCTTTTTTTCAAAAGCGCACCGAGCTTGTCCAGCGCGGTGTCTTTTTTGGATTTTGAGTGCCAGTGGTCAAAGTCGAGATTCACCTTGTCCAAGCCGTATTTGCTTTGCACAAAGACCGTCACCGGCCGATAGCGCACGCCATCATTGGTCGCGCTGGCCTCGAGCAAAATACTCACAATGCGGCGTCTGGCCTCGCGCAGTTGCAAGGCCGTCTCATGCGCGCTGCCGGGGATGTTCAGCACAATGATTTCACCGTGAGGATCAACCATCTCCCACTCGTAACACTGCTCAACATCGTTGAAGCCAAAACCGGCGAATTTGTGCGCGGCGATCATCGCGGGCACGGACAGCGCGCGGCGCCGCAAGCCCCGCCCCAGACGACTGGCCAAATCTTCATTCAGATCCCCCCAGTGCGTGTGCATACACGCACACGTGAGCAAAGCCGAACGATCAATCGCGGCTTCGCCCGACACACCACCCGCCGGTGCGGTCATACGCAACTCGTTGCCGGTGGCCACGCCAACATCTTGCAGCGTCATCTGCATGCCCAATGCATGATTCACCGACTCAGCGCCCCACAGCGCGCCGTTGTAAACCCGCACCGGATCAAAGGACGGGTCCATGCCTTGAGCACGACCTTCAGTCGCCGAATACCATTGACCGTCTGATGGGCAAAACGCGTGGACGGTGAGCCCACGCGCCGCACTGGTCGCACGCCAACGTGACACACCCAACACCAGCAGGCTCAGAGTCTCGACTGGCTGATAGTCTCTCTTGAGCACACCGGTAAGCGCGTTGTCCGTCGGCTGAGATTTCAGCGCCTCGAGCAGCGCGTAGGTGCGTGCGGCGCGCGCCAGAAAATACTCGGGGACAAACTTCACACTGCCAGAACCCGCCAGCGCAGCCTCGTTCGCCAGCGCCTTTAATTCGCTCGCCACTCGCGGTAACACCTCGACGCGCGAGGCAATGGAAAGATCGAGTAACATCTCGGCGGCCGCGGGCGTGGCCCCCGGGAGCACACCGCGCACGCCTCTTTTCAACCTCTGTTGTGCATCAATCAGAAATGCCTCGGACACACGCGGCGCCACCTCTGGTGTCGCATCACTATCAATAATTGGCTCGGCGCCGGCGAGTGCGCGGACGTGCAACGCGGCCAGCGTCACGGCGATGCGCTTGCGCGCCGCGACCCCTTTGTACGCCGCCTCACGCAGCGACTGACTCCCGATAAACGTCACCCGCGCATCAAGGCCCTCGAGGCTTACCGTGATACTGCCGCCACTATCTGCCACATCCACGGCGGCGCTGTCGGTTAGCAACGCCGCGGCGCGCGCCCAGTCGGCGCCGGCAAATTTACGCAACGCCGTCGGCGCCAGCGCGCACAGCGCATCGCGCGCACGGATGGCAGGCAACGCCGAATCAGCGGGCGTCTCAGCCAGCTGATCACGCAGCATCAGGATACCGAGCACAATGTGCCGACAAACGCCCTGAGCGCTGCATGTACAGCTCGCCGCCTGCGGCCCGCCCACACCCACGGCAACGGTTTGTCCGTCGGCCAACACCTCGGCCGAGGTCGCATCCTGCACCACGACCGCGGCCTTCCCGGACGCAAGATCACGAGCGGCGCGCCGCAGCAGTCCTTTAGAGGCCAGCCCCTCAAGCGCAGCGTCATTGTGGGCCGCAAGCATCGCGGCAAGGGTCGTCACGCAATCACCTCGGCCAGCCACTGCGCAAAACGATCCGGCGTCATGGAGCCGATGCGCATGCCAAGCTCGCTCATGCGCCCCGCGACGCGCGGATCAAAATAAGCACCGCCGCCGTCGTCCAGTGCCGTCAAACCCAGCATTTTGACGCGCGCCTCATTCATTCGGGCAGCTGAGGCGAAAAGCGCGCGCGGCGAAGCACCCTCCTCGAAATCCGAGATCAGGACAAAGATCGTGCGCTCACCGTTGTCGATAAATTTCTCGCAGTAGGTCATCGCCGCGCCGATGTTCGTGCCGCCTCCCAGCTGCACGCTAAGAAGTGTCTCTAACGGATCGGTGAGACGATCCGAGACATCAAGGATAGAGGTATCGAACAACACCATGTTGACCAGAACCCCCGGCAGCCCGGCCAAAATCGCGGCCATCACCGCAGAGTAGATCAGGCTGTCGGTCATGGAGCCCGACTGATCAACACACAGCACCACGCGCCATGGCAAACGCCGCCGTTCGCGCGAATTGAAAAACACGTGGTCGGCGACAATGCGACCCGAAGAGCGGTCGTAGTTTTTTAGGTTGGCCCGTACCGTGGCACGCCAGTCGAAATTCGCGGCCGACGGGACGTTGGAGCGGCGAAAGCGATTTCGACGACCGGAGAACGCGCGCTGCACCTCACTCCTAAGCCGCTCGAGAATTTCACGAATCACCTGATCGGCGACCTGGCGCAGCTTGTCCTTGACCTCGGGCTGCGCGCGGCCGTGAAAGCCAAGCAACACTTTGAGCAAATCTTGATTCGGCTCGAGCGCCTCCAGCGTCTTGGGGTCGTCCAGCAGGTCGGTGAGACCGTAGCGATCAAGCGCGTGATCCTGCAGCGTCTCAAACACCGAGTCGGGAAACAGACTGCGCGCTTGTCCAAGCCACTTGATGGCGTTCATTTGGGTGGGATCAAGACTCCCCGGACCACGCTGCCCGGTGACGCCGCGCTTTTGATATTCGCGCGAGTACAGATAGTCGAGCGCTTGATCCATTTGACCGTCTTGCTTGCCCAAGCCCCCCAGATGCGCGCTGGCGTAGCGGCCCAGCGCCAGGCGCCAGCGACGTTGCGGTTTATCGTTCATGCTGCGAGTTCATGTTTGGGGTTCATGTCTGCGCCTCAAACCAACCCGTCAGACCGTCCGCCTCAAGCGCGGCGTTAATCTGTGCTTCGGTGCGCATGCCGCGCGCCAGTTCTTGCTCGGTGACGGTATGAATACGCGCGGCAAAATCGGTGGCACGACCGCCGTGCAGATCGGCCAACAGCGCGGCCAGTCGGTCCGCATCACGCGGGTTCAGCGCCGTGAAGGCGAGGCGAATGTGGGGCAACAAATCCAGAAATTGGGCTTCGCTTAAATCGTTGAGCAGATGGTCGATGGCATGCAGCACCGCCGGTATCTGCCACAACAATTCCGGCGCCGTGGCCAGCACCCCCTGCAGCACGCCGACGCGATCTTCATCGCGTTCTGTCGTGCCCTCAATGGTGCTGCGCATCGCGCGGCACAATTCATCTGCGTCGCGACGCCCCGACTGCACGCACAGCGAAAGCACCGCACCGAGAATCATCGGCGGCGGCTGTGAATCGGCCACCCGGTCAATTGCCTCGTCGAACAGTGCGGCGTCGATACCCGCCGCGGGAGGTTCGCGCAGCATGTCGACCACCGAGCGCAGCGCTTTGGTGACGGGCATCACACGTTCTTCGGGCGTCTGCGCCAGGTCTTCGCACAAATAGACCAGACGTGCGTAGGCGGTTTCGAGCACGCCGTTGAGATCAAGGCCCGCCGGCGCGGCGAGCGGTCCACTGGCGTGCGCGATATGGCGCAAACGCATCATTGTTTGGGTGACGCTTTCAAATTCCCCATGGGCCTGAATACTCTCGGCCAGGTGCTGCAGAAACGACGTCAGGTGTTCGCCAAGACCGGCGATGACGCCGGCCACAAACCAACCGGCGAGCTGTCCGATGTCACGCGCTTCGCCGCTGGCCGCAAGCTCGCGTTGCTTGCGCGCAAGTACGCCAACACACGCGGATTCCAGATCGTCGCCGAGTATCGACAGCTCGATCAGGCGTCCCTCTACGCCCGGCGACCAGGCGTAAGACCAATCTTCAAACAAGCGCTGAAGATTCACGCCATGCACGAAATCGGGACCGGCCTGACGCTCCGCAAAACCGCTTTCCAGCAGTGTCATCGCATGGAAGTAGCGCGACGCTTTCAGGTGCGCAGGCTTACGTCGAATATCCAGGCTGCGACGCCGACGGGCACCGTCACTCACATCGATACGCACGGCACGGGCGCGTCTGCGCGCATCTTCAACCAGCGGCGGTGACCCGGCCGAGGCCGGCACGTCGCCAATGGCGTCTCCGCGTAAAAACGCCAGCAAGCGCTCGGTCCAGGCTTCACGCCCACTGACCTCGCCTTTCAC
This sequence comes from Gammaproteobacteria bacterium, assembly GCA_045106455.1. GTDB lineage: Bacteria > Pseudomonadota > Gammaproteobacteria > Steroidobacterales > JBCCMA01 > JBCCMA01. The sequence continues at coordinate 13,367 of JBGCEL010000168.1, read as the reverse complement.
AAAGGCCGTGCGCACGGCATCGATAAGATCGTGACGCCCCGGACCGCGCCGCCCGCGCAAACGTGCCAACGACTCCGCTGCGCGCAGGGCTTCCACCTGCGCCGGTACGGTCATCGGAAAGCCCGCCTCGCGCGACTGCAGAGCGAAACGGCTAAGTAAATCCAGCGCCGCTTCCTGCCACGGTGGCGTGCCGTTCGCCTCGTTAGCACGTTGCCACAAATCACTGTAGTAGGCCGGTTGCGGCAGACCCGCGGCATAGCCATTTAAGGCATCGAGCGCGGCGTAACTGTAGCGAATGAGATAGGCGTCCGCGGGCGTCGCCTTTTTCATTGCGTCCGCCGGCGCCGGCTCATCGAGGCTGGCAAGCAGTGCGGGAACGTGAAAACCACCGGCGACCACCACAATCGGTCCGTCCGACGCCAATGCCGCATGCAGCACGGACGCCATATGCGCCTCACGCGTTGCATCACCCCGGCGCTCAATGTCATCGCGTGTCGTTGCCGCGCGCAAGCCCGCGCAGTAGGTGCCGACGTCTGCCAGAAACGCACGCCAGTCTGCATCGCCCAAGCGTGACTCGAACAAATGATCCCAGAGCTCATAGCCATCGCGACAGCCTGTCTTGCGACACAATCCGCGCACCACATCGCCACTATCAAAATAGCTCTCGTCTTCGGGACCTGAGCGCGGATCATCGTCGTGCGCGCCCAGCGTACTTTTGTCACCCGACGGTAGATCAATGAATTTCAGCTGCGCACCGGCCTTGCGGCCCTCCGCCAGCGCCACGTATTCCGGGGAGTGGTCGCAAAACGGGTAATAAGACACAACACGACGACGCGCCTCACCGTCGGCATCGGCATCGCAAATCGCCGTTAGCGCCACGGGCGGACGCGTCTCGGCATGCAGCAACAGATCGATCATGGGCTCAAAATCGCGCGGCGCTTCGATGAGAATCTGCGTGGGGCGGACGTCTTGAATCAGCGCCCTGACGGCCCACGCGCACGCCGGGGAGTGATGTCGAATGGGTGCAAAGTGCACGTCGCGCGACGGCTGCATGATGGCCGCCGCGGTCGAGATCAACGTGGCGTCGTCAGCCATCCAGATCTTTTTTCGCGGCTTTGTAAAATGCCGCCCAGGGCTTGCTGCGCTTCATGCGCACTTTGGCAATCTGCTCAACGTACGCTCGAAAACGTCGCGCATCCTCGGGATCATCTTTGAACACGGTGCCGCGCATCTGTCGCGCCACGTGGGCGGCCGAGACGTCGCCGCCGTCCAGATACAAAGCATCGAGCGACGCGGCGTGGGCGACATTGACCGCCTCGGCCGTCGACATCACGCTGTTTGGCGTGGCCACACTCGCGCCCTCGGCGGTCGTGCCCGTACGCAAATCGCGAAACACCGACACCAGCAGCTCCACCACCGCTTCATCCAGCGCAGCGGTCGCGGGATGCTCTGCCATGCGTTCGCGCACCTGCGTCGCCACCAGCGCTTTTTCGAATGCCGCATCAGCGATAGGCAGCACGGTTTCAAAATTGAAACGACGCTTGAGCGCGCTGGACATTTCGTGCACGCCACGATCGCGCAGGTTGGCCGTACCAATTAAATTAAAGCCCGGCGCGGCACGAACTTCCGAGCCCGGTCCCAGCTCCGGTATCGACACCGTTTTCTCTGACAGCAGAGAGATCATCGCGTCCTGCACTTCCGGGGCGCAGCGCGTGAGCTCTTCCAAGCGCGCGATACCGCCAACCCGCATGGCACTCATGATGGGTGAGGGCACCAGCGCATTTTCGCTCGGACCCTCGGCCAGCAGCAGGGCGTAGTTCCAGCCGTAGCGCAAATGATCTTCAAGGATGCCCGCTGAGCCCTGCACCACCAGATTGGAGTCACCGCTGATGGCGGCGGCCAATAGCTCCGACAGCAGTGACTTGGCCGTCCCGGGCTCACCGACCAGCATTAAGCCCTGCTGGCCCATCAACGACACAATGCAGCGATCGACCAGAGGATCGTCACCGAAAAATTTCTGCGTCACCTTCAGGTCGGTGTCGCCCAGAATAAAGCGCCTGACCGAACGCGGCGACAGCACCCAGCCCGGGGGTTTGTCGCCACTGTCGGCTTTGAGCAAGCGCGCCAACTCATCGGCAAACTTGATTTCTGCCGGCTGGCGCTGAACGTTGACTACATCCATGGCATTTTTTTCTCCCAGTCTTCGGCGAACGCGCCCTTGGCCGCCATCGCGTGGTAATCATTCCAGCACTCCGACAGGAGTACCGGTGGAACATCTTTCAGAGCGAGCGCTACACCGCGCCTTTGGCCCGACACATAGCGCTCAAACGACAGACTGATCGTTGCGGCCGCCACATTTTCCTCGGGCAAACAGTTGCCGGAAAATTCGATGACTGCCGCAATGCCGGCGCCGGTAAAGGACTTGATGTAGTCGTGGAAAAATCCACCATCCAGTGCTTCGCCGCGCTCGTAACCAAGCTTGCTTGCCGCGCCGCGAATGGTGAAAGTGTCGGTGACCCAGCCCTTGCGATCAACAATGCTGTTGTGCTCTTTTTGCTTGTCGTCGAGCGACATCAGCGTACGACCAAACTGCACGAACACGGGTTTGACTTCGTAATCCGCAAGATGGGTTTCCCACGCCGCGGCGTCCTCCGCACTCATTCGTGCGCCGTGCGCCAGACGCAGCGTGGCAAACTCAGTGATGTCGACGTCATCGTCTTCGGCGTTGGTGAAATCGCCCTCCGCAGTGGGGCGGAACACGGCCATGGCCTCCCCCGTCTCATCCAGTCCGGTCCAGACAATGCGCTCGACAATGCGCCGCATGATCGGATGCTGATACAGGTCGCGGCTAAAATCCTCGACCGACCACACGCGGCCGGAACAAAGCGCTTCGTACAGCCGCGCGGTTTGCATCGAGATCACCTGCTTGAGCTCGCGTCGCGATCCAGACAGCTGTTTTTTGGCCGCCTTGGTGTAATCGTCTTTACCGGCCGGCAGTGACTTGACCGTCTTCCCCGCCGGGTTTTGCAACACTATTTTAAACGTGTCGTCGAGACGCCCCGTGTAGGTTTTTCCGTCTTCCGCGCAAACCAACTCCAGCACACCGTTATCGTCGAGCCCGGCCACGGGTATCGTGCGATCGGCCAGCTCATCCATACTCCAGTTGCGCGCTTCGGCTACCTTCTCCACCAGACTACCGGCAAACTTCTGCACGCCTTTTTGCTTGAGCCGTGTCGCCGCCGCAATGATCACCTGCAGAGACACCGGATCGCCAATCCCGGCCATCACCTCCAGAAGCGACGAGGCCTGCGACGTACGCGAGCCGTGTTGTTTTAGATACGCCCGCACATGGTCCGCACCGATCGCCGACGGCACCCGCGCAGCTAGCGCCAAAAGGCCTTTCGTTGCGGCCCCCGAGTTAAGGTAGGTGCCCATGCACTCGTTCTTTAGTTGCGCGAAGGCCTGCTCCAGCGTGTAGCCCTCGTAGTAACGCTGGTAGTGCTTAAAGCGATTTGGCGCATTGGCTTTGGCATACTCATTAGCCTCAGCCTCTGACGCGCACGCCGTGTCGTAGTTAATCCAACTCTCAAAGACCCAACTCGACAACTTCTCGGCATCCGCAGGAACGAGCTGCTGCAGATAGATATCGAACAGGGCATTGCCGCCCGGCTGCTTGAGTTTGACGGCCAAAAACAACCACCACTTCAGCACCTCTTCCGGCAGTCGCGCGCCGTCGCGGTAATGCAGTGCGGGCAAATGCTCCAATCCCAACCACGCTAGCTTGTCGAACTTAGCGCGCTTCAAACCTTTTTGCGCCTCGCTGAGCAACGCCTCCGGACCGACGTAGCGACTCAGATCCTGACCCAGCGCCTCGAGCGCGGTCAACATGGCGGCTTTGGCAATTTCGGACTTTTCTTTTTTCAGGCGCTTTTTCAGCGGATCGACAGCATCTTCCTCGTGGCGCTGCGCAAGCCACTGGGCCGCCCCGGCCCGAATCATCTGCCGCGAATCATCCAGCAAAGCAATGATGCGCTCGCCCACGCCGTTGGCCTGTTGCAACATCTTGCGCGCTTCGGCGCGGCCGCCTTTGGTCTCGCCCGTGGCGGCCTCAAGCAACGGCGCGAAATAACGGCGCGGTGCCATTGGCAGCGACTGCATCATGAGCACACCCATTAATCGATCAAGTTTGCCGTGCGCCGGTGGCGCCAAACCGAAGGCCTCGTCATACACTTTCAATTTTTCGGCAATGTAGGGCCAGACTGAGTCTTTAACCTCGAACATGTCACTGCGGTCATAATAGTAGGCGCTGCTCAGTGCGGCGCGCAGCATGTCACCGGGCAGCCCAGCATCACGCTTATCACCGCGCGTTAATACACCGCTCGCTAATCGCAACGACTCTACGTGGCGCAAATCGCCGTCGCTGCTTTCCAGGTAACGTTGAATAAACGCCCCATAGGCTCGGCCGTAGCGCGGGTACCAACCGCCGTAAAAATCTCCCGCCATCGCCACGGACAGCGCCAGAGCGTGACGCATCGGCATGCGCTTGAGCGCCTTGGTCATCCAATCACGGACGGACGGCAGATAGTCCAGACGCCCAAAAACGTCCATTTGTTTTTCCGTTGGCGGCTTGTCATTGTTCAATAGAGCGACAATTTGGCGAACGCGCTTTTCCTCGTACAGCGGTGACTGATATTTATGCCCCTGTCGCCGACTCTCTTCATTGCGCTTTTCTATTTTGGCGTTTTCAGCACGGACAATTTGCAGCAGTGCCTGCTCATCGCTACGACCAAATTCGATTCGCTCACCGTCGGGCAGCGGGCGCAGTGGCGGAATGTCGATACGCTCGCCGTTAATCGCAGTGTAGCCCTGCGCATCGTCCTGATCTTCACCGCTAATTTGCACAGATACCGTAAGCGTTGTATCGATGGCCGCCACGATGCGTGCGGTCTTTTCTTTTTCCCGGTGCGCCTTGAGCGCGGCCAGTGCGCTGGCGCTGGCGTTGACCGAAAGCAACTCGACCATGCCGGCGCGCGCCGCCACGTTACCCGTTGCAAGAAGCTCGATCGCCCGTGGCTCGAGTTCATTCGCGGCCGCACCTGCGAGCGCTCGTCGCGCGCTTTCGCGCACGGCCTTGGACGAATCGCCGGCCAGCGCGATCACAAAATTAAGATGATGCGCAGCGCCGATCAATTTGTGTCGGGCGAGATCATCGACCAATTCGCAGCGCGCGTGGGCGCTGATGCGCTGAGCGGCCAGCGGCACGGCCTCCAGCTGCGCCGCGAGCAGCGGAGCGGGTTCGACAGCCCTGCGATAGAGCGCCTGAGTGGAGCCGCCGTAGGTCGTGCTTGTCTGGTAGAGCAGGTCGATAAAGTCAGTGATATCGCCACCCAGCAACGTGATGACGTCAGCCGCCGCGGCGAGCGTCATGCCGCGGTTAATTAGAGACGCATGTTTCTGACCCCAGCGCTCACCTTTTTTTCGCGCACCGTAAAAAATCTCAGAAAACAGGACACGCAGGATCGGTGGCACATGTTTGGAACCGGCCGCTGTATCGGGTAGCGACGGAAAGCTCGCCGCAAGTACCTGTGCATAGCGCACGGTCAGCGGCAGATCGACCGGCTGTTGCTGCGCCAAAAGCGTACGCCGATCCAGGCTCGGCGATTTCTGGCCTACATAGCCTGTACACACTTCCAGCGGATTGTTGCCACCAAGCGTGGCGATCGTAGACAGAACGGTTTCATCGGTACCCGACATCACATAATTAGTGGCAAGGGCGCCGAGACCGCCGCGTACCTCATCGAGTCTGGCCAGATCCTTGGCGATCGTTTTCGCTCGCGGGTCCGTGGCGCGGATCAGCTTATCCAGTATCCCCATGTCATCTCTCTTATTTGCCTCGCTTGGATAATAACAATCTGGACGGGCCAAAGGAGCGAGCGATGGAACAGAACCAGATACGAATGCAAGAACCGATGGTTAGGAATAGATCAGGACTCGGGCGCGAGTTCGACCAGCACCTCATTGCGACGCATAAACCATGGCGTCATGGGCCCGTCGTAGCGCGCGAGCATCGGCGCATCCACAGGCTGGCGCGCATCGCGCGTCAATGCGCTGAGCAAGGCACGTTCGTTTTTCTCGTAGTTACCGTTGCTCCAGGTGCCGCTAAAGGTGCGCGCGGCGACACGCCGGGCCGGCACCTCACGCAGCGTAATGCGCTCGTCCATTGGCCGCGGCAACGATTCGAGATCGTACTTACTCTCCATTACAAAGCCGTAAGTAAAGCCGGACTTGCCATCGGATCGCGCGGTGGACACGTTATTGCCAAGCTCAATCGGCCGTGACTCGACGGGCGCCGTCATCTGCATTTTTTCCTGTTTGCCGTTCTTGCCAAAGATGTAGCCGGCCAGAATGCGAAAGGCTTTGCCGCCTGAACTGCGCAGCGAACCCGATACAGTGGTTTCCGCCACCACATAAGGCTGGTACTCGCGAATCTCGTAGTCCTCAGAGGTGGCGATGACGCGATACTCAGGTTCTTCAATCGCCATGACGGCCTCGCTCCGGAAAAAACCGAACAAAAGGATCAAAAACAGAAACATTGGACGCATTGTGGGCTGGCTCCGCGCTGTATTTTCAATCAACAGACTACCCAACAAGGCGCCGCACGAGCGCATCAAATTGTTTCGCTGACAGAAACCTTGCTTTTTAAATGCGAATGATTATCATTTGTATTTTGAAGCTACTCAAAGGATTTGCCATGCCACTTCGCGACCTCCCGATTGCCCAGCAGCTGTTTCTTTGGTCCGTCCGTCATGTGGTCTGCGCCGCCGAAGACCGTCGCAACGTCAACCCGCTGGTCGCGCAGTTTTTTAATGATGCCGGGCTGCCACGCGTCCCAGGCCTGATATCAGCGCTGTTGCGCACCGTGTCGGCCACGGCTCGCGAGGGCCTGACCGTGAATATCCCGTGCGGTGCTCAGGTGACGCCCGACGAGGCTCTGCTGCTGCAAGATTTGTTCGGACCAGCGCCACACCCGCGTCAAGCAAGCGCACTGAAAACAAAGTTGGTCGACGGTGCCGAGATTGTCGTGGGACGCCGGTTACAGGAACTAGCCGCTCAGTTTGATGTACTCGAGACCATGCGCGGCACGCGCGAGGACCGCGCGGCCGCTGTGGTGCATTGAAGCCGAAGGCGTTAGCTACCGCAGACACCCAGTCCCGGGCCAGGCTCGCCAAAAAACTGCGTACGCAAAATACCCAGATCGATCACGTTTACCACGCCATCACCGTTGAAGTCTGCATTGGCATCCGCGGTGAAGAACACCGAGCGCAGCAGACCCAAATCGATGACATTCACGATGCAGTCATTGTTCAGGTCGCTGTCACAGGCGTTACCGTAACCATCCGTATCGGAATCCGTTTGATCGGCGTTAACAACCAGCGTGCAGTTGTCGTCAAGGTCACTCACACCATCGCCATCGGTGTCTGGATCGGTGGCACCTTCCGCCGCAATCATGTCGAGTTGCATGCCCGAATCAATACGATCGCCAAGCCACGACACCTGTTCCGATGAAATCAAACGCAACTGAATGACGCCTGAGAGCACGGTCGCAAGAGAATCTGTACCAATGCCGCAATTGTTACCAAACACCTGCTCCATGCTGGCTTCATCGAGCGCAAACGTGGCGCTAACCAAGCCCGGCGTACCGCCCGACAGCAGCACTGCATTGCTCGATACAAAGCAGGTCTGACCATTGGTAATGCCAACGCGTAAATTGATACTGGCGTCACTTGACGCCGCACCCAGCAACGAAATGGCGGTCACGCCTTCTGCCACGTAGTCACCCACCCACTGGTCTTCGTTCAAAATTACCTGACGTGAACCCGGGCCACCCACACCGGATGAGGTCGCGCTGAGGCAGCAGCTACCAGCATCACCGCAAAACGCTTCGGCGGTCGGCGGATTGGGACTCTGGCCGGGCTCAAACCAGTCATTGGTGGTGCAGGCCATCGCCCCGTCATCGAAGGTATCGATCTGGCCAAGCTCAATCGCCTGGGCGCTGGTCGCAGCCAACAGCGTGGCCAATGCAGCCACCGTTAAACGAGTATTTATCATTTAAGTTCTCCCAAAAGTGTTTCCAAGCAGCACGCCGTGAATGCCGTGTCTGGCTCGATCGCTTCGACGCTCGCGCATCGTCCCGTCTCGCTCTTGTTTGTGACCACTGTAGTCGTGTTGTCGCCGCAACGCATCACGCCGAAGTGGTTCGCGTTTCGATGTCCCGAATGATGTGGCAATCGAGCGTCGCCGTCCAGACTACGCGCGCTTCAGACGTCGGCGGGCCAATGTCGATGTTATGTCGCGCGGCATCTTCTCCGCCAACTGTTCGGCCCGCTCAGGAGGTTGGATGCGACGGGAAATACGCGCTGCAGTCGAGAAGAAAATCGGGCAGCGACGCGCTGATCTCCTCCGGTGCTGGTTTTCCCAGCGTTTCAAGCAGGACCACCCCGGTGTCGTTATCAATCGTGAGCAGCTGCTCATCATCCACCAGAGCGAAAAACAACGTCAACGACTGGCGGACGCGTTTTTTCTCCAACGCATGCCCAATAAAATTGCCCAGCAGGTTGTCAAAATCCTGCTCAGACCAAAGTTGCAGTAGTTCGAACGCGTTCTCGTTGTAGAGCAGAGGAAGACCGGCAGACCAGTGGGTCGTGAACGCAGCACGCACAGCCGGATGCACGGTCACCTCGAGCGCCTCTTCCAGCCGGCCAAAATCTGGCACCGGCGCCATGGCAACCGGCTGCCACTGGCAGCGGCCGTCCACGGGCTCGCCAGCCATGCACGGCGATGGCCAATCAGGATCAAAATCAGTGTGCGGCAGGGTGCCGGTCTGTTGCGCGGCGAGCTTTAGATAGTCGCCGGCAAGCGTGGCGATACGCTCATGAATCGCCTGGGTAAGTGCGGCAGGCGTGCCCGGCTGGCCCGGGTCCACGCCCGCCTCCGTGTTCACGCTTAGTAGTGCAGCGCGCGCGGAAGTTCTTTGGCTTGTGCGACCCAGCCTTCAACCTGCGAGGCGCTTGGCATGGCGCGAACGAGTTTTTTCTCTTCGTTCACTTCCACCATTTTGGCGTGCAGATTGGCCGCGTTACGCTGAGCAAGCTCAGGCACCGTGTCGACGCCGGCGCATTCCAACAAATCGGCGTACTCGCTGCCCACACCTTTTACACGCGCGAGATCAGCACGGTTGGCCCATTTGAGAATGAGCTTGTCGCTGATACCGGATTTTTCGGCCAGCGCTTTGCGACCAGCGGGTTTGCCGCAATCGGTCAGCAGTTGTTCTTGAGTCAGGCAGCCTGCGGCTGTCAGTTTTTCGGCATACGTTGGGCCGATGCCCTCTACTTCATTGAGTTTGGTCATTGAATTTTCTCCCCAAAGATTTACAAAACAAGCGAAAGGTACACGTCAAAGCACTTGTGCTCCAGCGTATTGGTGCAAACATTGTTGTCGATGAGACAGGCTCATTGCCCCGCGACATCACGGTTGCGCAAGTGGATCGGTATCGCCGGTCGCTGGCTGCAAGTAGCGCCACTCGCGGGCCTCGATGTACTCGCGCATGGTCTGCGACTGGGATTCCAGCGCCGCGATGCGCTGCAAAACCACGTCGCCGATACTCACAATTCCCTTGAGGGTTTCGCCGTCCATAACCGGCAAATGCCGGATCCGACGATCCGTCATGCACAGCATGACAAACTCCATATCGTGCTGTGGCGAGCACACCACCAAATTGGTACTCATGATCGATTCGACCGGCTGTTCAAGCAGCTCTGGACCATCGCGCGCAATGCCATAGGTGATGTCGCGTTCTGACACCAGACCGACGAGTTTGTCGTCGCCGTCCATTACGAGCACGGCACCGATGCCGTTCGCCTGCAATAACCCGGCCACGGCGCCTACCGAATCTGCCGGCTGCGCGCACACCACCCGATCGCCTTTGCGATTGAGAATGGACTGCACGGTAAACGTATGGCGCCACTGATCATCGCGCACGCCGTGCACCATCGCCTCCAGCGTCTGTTGCGCAAGCGCACGCTGTCGCGACGCCGATACTTTCAGCGCACCGATTGGCCCCCAGCGTGTTGCGTAATCCAATTCGTAATTCAGCTGGCACTCGTCAGCGCTTTGTTCAACGACGCTTACCTGTCGTTGTCGTGCGCGCCACGGAAACGGCAGTGAGTCGTCCACGCAGGCCAGTGTCCAGGACCGGCCGGACTGGTAATCGACACAGCGTTCTTCCCACACCTGACCGGCGTGATTGACCATGCGTATGACGGTTTGCTCGCCAACACCGCGGCTCACCGTGGCTTCGGCCAGCTCCGGATCAAAGGTTGCAAGACGCGAAAAATCGCGCACCACAGACCAAGCGGTCGGTGCTGGTGCCGTCAACGTCTGCTCGAGGCGAATTCGCGTCATCGCGCAAAGCTAGCGAACCCCGACCGTGCAATCAACTAGTTGCGCCGTCCGCCGATCATATTGTTCCGCTAAACGCTGTTTTCAATAAAACGCCCCAAACGTGAATTTTGAAGACATAAGCCCCGTTTTCGGGATTTGTGACGGTTTCGTGTCAGAATGGCCACACAATAAAGTCGACGACCAAAATAACGTCGAATCGACGCAGCGACGCCTTTTGGTGCAACATCCGCGCAATCCCAACGTGGATCACTGTGGCGCCGCCGCAACGGAAGATGCGGAGTCAAGAATAATGAGAAAAGCACCTGTTCATAGCAACGGTGTCAAGCCCCAACCTTTTCGTCCTGCGGTGGCGATGGGTGCGTGTGCGCTTGTGGTACTGGCCACCATCGCGACCATCAGCTATGCCGATGACGTCGACGCGCCTGTGGTCAGGCTCGAGATGTCCTCCACGCTCACCCTGAACCCCGAAGGCGTTGCACCACCCACGACCTCGTCGGTGGCTGTCGAACCCACAACATCCACACCGACCGCCGTTACGGCGCCCGCAAGCCAGTCATCCGGCAACGGCTTTTTATTCGCGATGCTGCTGGGACTTATTGGTCTGATTGCTGGTGCTTGGCTCGCGCGCCAACATCCCCGCGACGAGACGCCGGCCCAGGATCGCCTGAGCGATGAACTCGCACGCCTGCGCGAACGCTATCTTGGTTTGCTCAATCAACGCGAAACGCGCGAACACCCGGAGTGGGAAAGCACACTCAGCACGCTGCGCGGCGATCTGGAGACCTCGCGCACGTTGCTCGACAACCAACGCGACCAGTGTCTGGCCCTGCAAGAAGCCGTCGAGCAACAGGTGCGCGATACCGACGCTGTGGGCCGCGAACGCGACGTGCTTGCCGACCGCCTCGACAACTGGCAACGCGAACTCAAGAGCTCCGAGGCAAGCCTCGTGGATGCCGAGCAAACCAACGGTGAACTGCGCCAGGCCAAAGCGGACGCGCAAGCGCAGCTTGATCGTGCCACCACGCGAATCGATCTTCTGGAAGCAGAGGCCGACGATGCCGCGACGCTGCAACAGCGCATTACTGACCTGACCACAACGCTCACCGAGGCGCAGCGTGATCTGGCGCGAGCACAGTCTAAAACCGCACCGCTGGCCGCTGAACAGGAAAATGCCCAGTCGCGTCTGGCTGAGATGCTCGACAAAAATCTCGCGCTGGAAGCTGAGTTGGCGCGCCTTGAAGAACGCCAGATCATCGCTGATCAGGCGCAGGCCCGTCAGGCTTCCGAACTGATCGACCGACGCCACGATGCCGAGAAAATACACGCCGAACGCGAAGAGTTTTTGCACCAGCAACTGCGCGATGTAAATGAATCTTTCGTTGCCCGCGAAGCCGAACTAAGTCAGAAGCTCACCGATGCGGCCCTGCAAATTGAGCAAAGCGAACAGGCCAAGCGCCGCGTGCTCGCATTGCTGCGCCAGGAAAAGACCGACGCCAGCGACGCTATGAGCGAACTGGAAAGCCTGCGTGTCGATCATGCCCACACGCTTGAGCAGTATGAAACTGCGCAAAACATGCTGAGCACGGCGGAAGACCGGGTTGACGATCAGAAGTCACAGATCGTCGATCTTTACGAAGAGAATGCGCACCTAAGCCGCGAACTCGCAGAACGCGAAAACACTGTGCGCACGCTCGCCACCTCGGCACGCCATCGTAAGCTCGAATACACCAGCGGCATTCAGGTTGAGGAACATGCCGCCGACGACAAACTGTTGCGCACCATCGAACAACTCACGCGCAGCCGCGACGCGGCTCTGGATGAGCTCACACGTCTACGCGCACTGAATACGCCACCGACACCGTCGGACAGCCAAGACGTGCGTGATGCGCGCACGCTCAACGACGCACGCATGACCATTCGACGCCTCGAGTCAGACTTACGCATGCGTGGCGACCTGATCGATAACCTGCGCGAAGACAACGAACTCAATCGCGAGTCGCAGGAGCTGCTCTCAGAGCGTGATAACGAAATCAAGCGCTTGAAAAATGAGCTATCGATGGCGTTGGACGAAACGACCCGGGTCAAAAATCTCGACACCGAACCGCGCAAAACACCGCGCGACGTACTGCGGCTGCGCGAGCGCATCGACGGCCTGCAGGAACGTCTCGAGCTCAAAGAAAAAGAAATCGCGATTCTCCGTGCCGCCGCTCAAAACGAGCTGGCGGACAGCCCACTGCAGGAACACGTCACGCGACTCGAAGCCGATCAGGAAGCCAGCGTCACTGTGATTCGTTTCCTCGAAAGCGAAGTACAAAAACTCTCCCGCGAACTCGAGACCAACGGTCAGCTTGGGGTGCTTCGATCCCGGTGAGCGGTCGGCTTGTTGCGCTTCGATCCCGGTGAGCGGGAGTGGTGGGTTTCACTCTGGGAACGCCCGGGGACGGGCTACGACCCAGAGCAAAACCCACCACTCCCACTCCCCTATTTGAGTCGAAGCTTTGGGGTGGGGCGCCTCTAGCGGCTTAGCCTGATCGTGCGACGTGCTTTTCGGCGCGCGCTGCACGAGCGGCGGCACCTCTTATCTCTTGCTCTTAAACCCCCAAGCGCGCGGGATTCGAATTACGCACTTGGTTCGGCGTTCGGTTCGGTGGGTATGCGCCTGGGTTGTTAGCCCGTTCCTCGGGCGGTCCCAGAGTGAAACCCGCCACTCCCGCTCCCCGGGATCGAAGCACCCACAGCCGACCCTCGGGATCGAAGCGCACCAATCCGACGGCGTCGTTCTATTTCGGTTTTTTGGCCGCGGTTGGTTCCTTGCGCAGTGCTTTTGCCTGCGTCACCCAGTCGTCACGATCGATGCGGCCTTTGAACACGTCAAGGCGGTCGTCAACGATCTTCACGTCTTTGCG
>JBGCEL010000167.1:0-48183 GCA_045106455.1 Gammaproteobacteria bacterium | reverse complement strand
ATCCACAGCGTAGGATCGATCGCGTAGTCCAGCTCAAACAACTTGCGCGCGGCCAATGCACCCACCACCGTGGCGCCGACGGCCGCAAACAGGCCGGCCGCAAATCCAAGCACAGAAAATTCGGTGACCAAACCTGCGAATACCGTGCGCTGGCTGGCGCCAAACGTGCGCAGCAGCGCGCTTTCGTAGCGCCGTTCGTCCAGCGTTGCCTGTACCGCCGCAAACAACACCACCAGTCCGGCGGCAAGCGTAAAACCGAAGACCAGCTGCACCGCAATCGCGGCTTTGTCGATCACACTGCGCACCTGATCGATCACGGCCTCAAGATCAATCACCGACACGCTCGGGTGATTGCGGACAAGCTGCAATAATGTGCCGCGTTTTTCGTCCGGTACTTTGAGCGCGGTGATAAACGACTTCGGGTAGTCATCGAGCGCGTTGGGTGAAAACACGATAAAGAAGTTGGGCTCAAAGGTTTGCCACTCCACCGTGCGAAAGGAGGTGACCGTCGCGCGCACCGCGTCGCCGGCGACATCGAAGTCGATATGCTCTCCGAGCTTCAAGCCCAGCGCCTCGGCAACGTCAATCTCCACCGAGATCTGCGCTGGACCTGAATAATCCGGTTCCCAGAACGTGCCTTCGATCACGGTGTTGGTGTCTGAAAGCGTCGCGGTGTAGCTCAAGTTTTGACCGCGTCGAGCCAAATTGGCGCCGCGCTCGTCGTCAAACGACAGCTGCTCGACGGGCTGGTCGTTGATGGCCGTCATGCGCGCGCGCACCAGCGGCGTGAACGACGGCGGCACGATGCCCGCATCGCTGAGTAACGCGCGGATGCCGGCACGATCCTCATCCTGAATATTGATCAAAAAATGATTGGGCGCGTCGGCGTCCAGCGAGGTGCGCCAGCCGGCCAGAAGATCGTTGCGCACGATGGTGAGCAGCAGCAACACCATCAGACCCAGCCCGAACGCGACGACCTGCACGGCACTGCTGCTGCCACGCCGAGCAACGTTGGCCAGACCGTAGCGCCACGCCACGCCGACATTGCCGCGTCGGCTGGCGAGCAGTTTTACCAGTCCCGCGCCCACCAGATACAGCACCGCGCCGGTGGCGAGCGTGCCGCCGACAATCACGACCAATAGCGTTAGATCGCGCACGGACCAATAGATCAGCAGTGACAGCGCGAGCACCGCTAAACCATACGAAGCCCACGCGCTGATGGGCTGTGGGTCGAGGTCGCGGCGCAGTACGCGCAGTGGCGCCGTGCGTGCGAGTCGCATCACTGAGGGCAGTGCAAAACCGATCAGTAATATAAGGGCGGTGCCGGCGCCCAGCAGCAGCGGCTGCAGCGACGGGGAGGGCAGTTCACCGCGCAGCCAGCCAGCCAGTACGCCTGACAGCGCGCGTTCCATGCCGTAGCCGAATGCGCCGCCAAGAACGCTGGCTACCAGCCCAAGAACAAGTAGTTGAATCAGCGTCGTGTTAACGATGAAGCTCTGTGTCGCGCCCACGCTCTTCATGAGCGCCGCGGTGTCGAGTCTGCGCTCGGCATAACGGCGCGCGGACATGGCCACGGCTACCGATGCCAACAGCAGGCTCACCAAAGACGCCAGGGCCAAAAATCTTGAGGCGCGTGAAATCGCTGCATTGAGTTCGCGCCCGGCGTCGCCGCGGTCGCGCAGACGTGCATCTTCGGCCAGGTCGTCTTCAATGGCGCTGGCGAATCGTCGGATGTCGGCGCGTTCACCGGCAAACAAAAACGCGTGGGTGACGCGCGAGCCTTCCGCGAGGAGTTCGCTGGTCGCGAGGTCCGCTTCGTTCATGATCAGCGCCGGCGCCAGGCCGCCAAAGCCGGGCGACTGATCCGGGCGATAGGTAATCACAGCGCCAACGCGAAAACGCGCGGCACCCAACTCAACGGTGGCGCCGACGTCCGCGCCAAGTTGGGCCAGTAGCCCGGTCTCCATCCACACCTCGCCGCTCGGCGGCAAGCCGTTTGCTTCGCGCGGCGTGCCTAGCAACTTATCGGCGATACGCACTTTGCCGCGCAGCGGATAGCCCTGCGTCGCCGCACGCACCGACGCCAGCGCGCTGTCTTCGCCAAGATAGACAACGCTTGGGAACGATTTTAATGTGGCGGTTTGCAGACCTTGATCACGGGCGCGCACCAGCAGCTCGGGGTCGAGTTCGGTGGGGGATCGCACGCGCAAATCGGCCGCCAGCACTTCGGCGGCCTGCAGCGCCACGGCCTGACTGATACGGTCGGTCAGAAAGCCGATGGCCGTGACCGAGCCCACCGCAATCACCAAAGCGGCGACCAGGACGGCCAGCTCGCCAGCGCGTGCTTCGCGCATCAGCGTGCGCAGTGCAAAGCGCAGCGTTTTCACGCGTCGTTGACCAACGTGCCGGCGTTGATGGTCAGGCGTCGGTCACAACGTGCGGCCAAATCGCTGTCGTGGGTCACCAGCACCAGGGTGGTGGCCGCATCGGCATTGAGCTTGAACAACAGATCCACAATGGTCTCGCCGGTGGCGCTGTCGAGATTGCCCGTGGGCTCGTCAGCAAACAGCACCGCGGGGCGCGGCGCGAAGGCGCGCGCAATGGCAACGCGTTGTTGTTCGCCGCCGGAGAGCTGATTGGGGTAATGCCCGACGCGTTCGTGCAAGCCTACCTCGGTCAGAATGTTGTGCGCCTGCTCGCGAGCGTCGCTGCGTCCCAACAGCTCGAGCGGCAGCATCACGTTTTCCAGCGCCGTGAGTGAGGGCACCAAATGGAAAGACTGGAATACAAAGCCCACATTGCGCGCGCGCAGTTTGGCTCGCCCATCTTCGTTCAAGTTGTTAAGAACGATGTCGTCGATAGCGACTTCACCTTCGGTCGGAAGGTCCAAACCCGCGAGCAGCCCCAATAGTGTGGACTTGCCGGCCCCAGAAGGGCCAACGATAGCGACCGAGCGTCCGCGCTCGATCTCGAAACTCACGTCCCGCAAAATGGTCAGAGTTCCTTCAGGGCTGGTAACCTGCTTGCCCAAGCGGTGCGCGCGAAGCGCAATGGAAGAGGTGTCAGACATGGTCAGATGGGGTCTTTTGCTGCTGTTGGTGTTCAGTTCGCACGCACATGCCGACAAGATTGCCTGTGCCCCCGACGACGCGCCAGCCGAAGTGGTGCTGATTGTCGGAGACAGCCTGAGCGCGGGCTACGGGATAGACCGATCTGAGGCCTGGGCCACGCATTTGCAAGAGCGATTTGAGAAAAAAGCGGCGCCCTATCGCGTCGTGAACGCGAGTATTTCCGGCGACACCACCTCGGGCGGACTGGCGCGCCTCAAAAAAGCGCTGCCAAAACATCGCCCTGCGCTGGTGGTCATCGAACTTGGTGGCAACGATGGCCTGCGCGGGCTGCCTATTCGCGTAATGCGCAAAAACCTGACCGGCATGATCGAGGCCAGCCGCGCGGCCGGCGCGCAGGTGGCGCTGCTTGGCATGCGTATCCCGTCCAACTACGGCGCACGCTATACGGATGCCTTCTATAAGGTGTACGGCGATCTGGCGCGGGACTACGAGTTGCCCCTGGTTGAGTTCTTTCTCGAGGGCGTGGCGCTTGATCCTGATTTGATGCAGTCCGACGGCATCCATCCGAACGCCAGCGCCCAGATGCGCTTGCTCGACAACGCTTGGCCTGCCATTGCGCAAGGGCTTGTGAGTCACTGCGCCGCCGATTAGGCGCGGCGACTAATAAAGTATCTCGAAGCGTTCGGCGATCAGGGCCCGCACGGCCGCCTCGTCCGGTGTTACGCCGCGCCAAAGTTCAAATGAGCGGGCCGCCTGCGCGATCAACATCCCAATGCCGGTGTGCACGCCCGCCGCGCCGTGGCGTTGGCACCAGTCAGTGAACGGCGTGCCGCCGGCGGCGTACATGAGGTCGTAGCACAGGGCATCAGACACACAGTCGCGTGGAATGTCCGGCCGGGTACCGCCAATGGAGGCGGACGTCGCGTTGATCACAATGTCGAAGGTGTCGGCGGGAATATCGATCAGGCCGCAGGCGCCCAAATTGCCGCGCGGTTCAAAGTCGTTGACCACCTGATGGGCGCGCTTTGCCGTACGGTTGGCGACCAGCACGCGCCCGGGCTCGGCCCGCAATAATTCACCCAGAATGCTGTAGGTGCTGCCGCCAGCCCCTACGATCAAAATCGACGCATCTCGCACAGTGGCGCCAACATGGCCGGTTAGATCGCTGATCAGGCCGACACCGTCGGTGGTGTCGGCGCGCAGGGTGTGACCATCCCAGATTAGCGTATTGGCGGCACCGGCTTCGCGCACCCCCGCAGACACCTCGTCGCACAGTTCGAGCACGGCCGATTTGTGCGGCATGGTGACGTTGAGCCCGCGATAGCCGTTGTTCAGCAGCGCGCGTACGTCCTCGGCCAGCGAGTCAGGTGCAATGTCCACCGCGCCGTAACTCATTGGCTGCTCAGTTTGCGCGGCAAACTCAGCGTGAATAAATGGCGACAGGCTGTGGGCAATCGGATGTCCGATCACCGCATACAGATCTGTCGGTGTCGTGCTCAACGCGCCAGCAACTCCGCCACGTCTTTGGCGAAGTAGGTAAGAATGGCGTCGGCACCCGCGCGCTTAATGCACATCAGCGACTCGAGCATCGCATCCGGCGCGCTCAGCCAGCCGTTGGCCACGGCGCCCTGGATCATGGCGTATTCCCCGCTGACCTGATACGCGAGCGTCGGCACGCCATAGGTCTCTTTGACACGCCGCACGACGTCCAAATACGGCATGGCTGGCTTGACCATGACCATGTCGGCACCTTCTTCTATATCCAGCCCAACTTCGTGCAACGCCTCGTCGGTATTGCCGGGGTCCATCTGGTAGGTTTTTTTGTCGCCACCGGCCAGCTGCTCGGCCGAGCCGACCGCGTCGCGAAACGGGCCGTAGAAGGCAGAGGCGTATTTTGCGGCATAAGAGATAATGTTGGTGTGAATATGGCCGGCGGCCTCCAACGCGTCGCGAATGGCGCCAATGCGCCCGTCCATCATGTCGGAGGGGGCCACGGCATCCGCGCCGGCATCGGCGTGGGAGACCGCCTGTTTGATCAGGACCTCGATGGTCTCATCATTTAGAACGTATCCAGATTTGTCTGTGAGCCCGTCCTGACCGCTGATTGTGAACGGATCCAGCGCCACGTCGGTGAACACGGCAAGCTCCGGAATTCGGGCTTTGAGCGCTCGTACCGTGCGTTGAGCCAGGCCCTCGGGGTTAAACGCCTCCTCGGCCCCCTCGGATTTTGCACTGCGATCCACCACCGGGAACAGCGCCAGTGCACGGATGCCTAACTGGTGACAGCGTTCGGCTTCGTGTAAAAGATCATCGGGTCCCAGGCGATCAATGCCGGGCATACTCTTGATGGCCTCTCTGCCGGGTGTGGCTTTGACGAACACCGGCCAGATAAGATCATCGGCGACGAGGGCCGTTTCGCGCACCAAAGCGCGTAATGCGGCGGTTCGGCGCCGTCTGCGCAGGCGGATGGCGGGAAAACTGGAATGAGACATGATGATTTTTTCTCGAAAAAAACTGTGGAAAGCCAATGGCTTAACTAGCCGGGCGGCAATAATAGCGCAATCGACGATTTGCTTGAAATATATCGCAAGGGGGCACGGTCTCTATGACTGAAGCCCAACGGCATACGCAGTTCGAATCCATTGTGGGGAAACTAGCCCCGGATCTGTTCCGCTACGCCTACTGGCTGTCTCGCGACCGTCAGCTGGCCGAGGATGTAGTGCAGGAAACCATGATTCGTGCCTACAAAAACCTGGAGCAGCTGCGCGATGCGACATCGGCGAAACACTGGTTGTTCACGATTGTGCGCCGCGAGCATGCCAGAACGTTTGAGCGGAAACGTTTGGATCTGGTGGATATAGATACACCAGGAATGATGGATGACTCGCTGGCAACGCCAGACTTCAACCATGATGTGAACGCCGTGCGCGAAGCGCTGGCCGAATTGGAAACGGACTATAGAGAGCCATTGGTACTGCAAATTTTACTGGGCCACAGCGTGAAGGAAATTGCCGAGCTGTTGGAATTAGGTGAAGGCGCCGTGCTTACGCGACTGTTTAGAGCCCGTAAGAAACTGAAAGTTATTTTAGAGACGAAACACTGATATGAATTGCGAAGACTTCCGCCAACAGCTAATCCGTAACCCGGACGACATGAGCGACGCTATGGCCTCGCACATGGAAAGTTGCGAGCCATGTCAGGCCACCGCAACTCAGTGTCTGGAAATGGACAACGTGCTGCGCGAAGCCATGGCGGTTGATGTACCGGCCAATCTGGGCCAGACCGTCATGATGCAGAAAATTCTGCAGCGTAAGCGACGCAGCTCTATGCCCATGTTTGCCATGGCTGCCACGGTAATGTTGGGCATCGGTCTGGCGGCGGGCGTCTTTTTAGGGCGCAGCACCAGCGAGCTGCCCAACCACCTTGTGGCCCACATCGAACACGAAATGGGTTTGCTCGAGCCAAGCACTGACGTCGTTTCATTTGAACGTGTTAGCAACGTATTGTCTCTAGTAGATATGGAATTGCGCGGCGATGTCGGTCGCGTACGTCATGTTGGACTGTGTGAATTTGAAGGACAGAAGGTTCCCCACCTTGTTGTCCACACACAGAATGGACCGGTTACCGTCATGATTCTGCCCGAGCAGACGGTCAAGCGGGTTCAGTCCTTCGATAACGGGGAGTTTTCGGGTGTTATCGTGCCCAACGGCCGTGGAGCCATCGCCATCATCGGCGGGGAATCGCAGGACCTTGAGCCGGTGCGCCAAAAATTTGAACAAGCCGTGGAATACAGCATCTGACCCGCTTCCACGCATTAACCTCCCTGCTCGCAGGGCATATTTCTGACAGGAGTAATTAACATGTCGAACAAAACTATCAAACCATTGGCCGCTGCAGTTGGTACCGCACTGGTCGCCTCTTTCGCCGCAGCACCGATTGCTGCTGCTGACGTCAGCCCCTTCTCGCTGACCGCTCTGCAGGCCGGCTACATGGTCGACGCCAACACGGCTCACTTCGGTGAAGGCAAATGTGGCGAAGGCAAATGCGGCGGCGACAAGGGCGAAGAAGGCTCGTGTGGCGGTGACAAGGGCGAAGAAGGCTCTTGTGGCGGCGAAAAGGGTGAAGAAGGTTCCTGCGGCGGCGAAAAGGGCGAAGAAGGCTCTTGCGGCGGTGACAAAGGCGCCGAAGGCAAATGCGGTGAAGGCAAATGCGGTGGTTCAGTCTAATTACTGACTGACCGCTTCAGAGCGCTTTCATAATGAAAGAAGCCCCGCTCTTGGCGGGGCTTTTTTTTGCCCAATAGAACTCATAAAGGCCCGATAACAAAAGAGTAACGCCGAAATAACATGCATATAACGTTCTGGGATTCGTCGCTTGATAGGTTTGGCGTAGGGCGCCGTGCGCCACTTAAGGCAGGCCTTACCTGCCACGAACCAAAGAGGAACAAGATCTTGAAAATTCAAAAATTAGTGTTGGCGCTTTGTGCGCTCGTGGTGTCCTTTAACGCGCAGGCGATCGATTGCCCGGCGGGTAAGGTCGAGTACTTGCAGGTGCAGACCAGCGGAATTCTGATTCGCGTTGAAGGGCAGGGATGGCATTTGCTCGGACGCCACGTCACCACCACTGGGGAGGAGAACTTCGTGCTCAACCCACTCTATGCCGGCGCGCTTGCGGCGCAGATGTCGGAACGTCAGGTGGTCGTGCGCTACCCAAATGGCTACGACTGCAGCGCAACGGACTACCACACGCCAGCGCTCATGCTAAGGACGCTGTAGACGCTGGCGTCCACGCATATTAGTTGAGCCAGCCGCGCGCCGACCAACGTCGCGCGGCGATCAAAAGCGCAATACCAATGACCATGATCATAATCGGCATGATCATGCCGCCCGGACCATAAACCTCGATCGAGTTGGTCATGAAAAACGAATGAAACATCTGCACGCAAACGCCAACGAGCGAAACTGCAAATAACGTGACGGCCCAGCGCTTGCGCAGCAGCAGTGCGATACAACCCAGCGCGCCGCCAAACACGGCCAGCGCAAACGCGCCAGTGGCCCAGGGCGGTGCGGTTTCGTAAAGCAGACGTTCGGCGTCGGGCAGGGCCGCGAGCGCCTCGTCGGTGATGGTGACCTGCATGACATAGGCCATGACGCCCATGAGGTTCCACAGCAATGCGAAAACGGCG
Source organism: Gammaproteobacteria bacterium (assembly GCA_045106455.1). GTDB lineage: Bacteria > Pseudomonadota > Gammaproteobacteria > Steroidobacterales > JBCCMA01 > JBCCMA01. The sequence goes on along the minus strand of JBGCEL010000167.1, from coordinate 39,927 downwards.
ACGGCCCAGAACCAGCCGGGTAGTTTGAGTGAGCTCATGAGGGCAACTCCTGAAAAACGTAAGGGGGTATGATGCCGACATCCTGTCGCTTGAAGGCACTGCTGTCATGACATCGTCATTGCTGTACCGATTGTTTTTCCTTGCCCTGACTATAGTCATGTTTGGCTGCAGTGCGCCCGTTGCACTGCAGCGCCACACCGTAGAGGTGGATGGCCATCCCATTGCGCTGTGGGAAAAAAGCGCGCGGCGCGCTGATCGTGCCGTGTTACTGGTGCACGGCCGCACGTGGAGCGCGTTGCCGGACTTCGATCTACAGGTCCAAGGTGAAGATCTTTCACTCATGGATGGATTGGTGGCGCGTGGGTATGCCGTTTACGCTATCGATCTGCGTGGCTATGGCCAGACGCCGCGTGACGCATCGCAGTGGCTGACCCCCAATCGTGCGGCCGATGACGTGGCCGCGGTGCTTAACTGGATAACGGCTGAGCGTGGCGACGGGCAACACCCGCACCTGTTCGGCTGGTCGATGGGTTCTACGGTGTCGCAGCTTGCGGCCCAGCGTCATCCCGGCGTTGCGGCATCCCTCACCTTATTTGGCTATTGGCGCGACGATGATCAAGCCTTGCCGGCCGATACGCAGGCTACGACCCTGGAGAGGCGCGTCAATACTGCAGAGGCCGCGGCCAGCGATTTCATCGTGCCCGGGTCGATTAGCCAAGCGGCGATTGACGCCTACGTTGCGGCTGCTCTGGCGGCCGATCCCGTACGTGTTGATGTGCGTTCTGTTGATCACTACAACGCGCTGGATCCTGCGGCGCTGGATCTACCAACGCTGGTTATTTTTGGTGAGCACGACCCCATCGCGCCGCTCGAGCGTCAGGTGAAGCTGTTCGAACGCCTGGGCAGCGGACACAAGCAGCTGATCAGTGTGGCCGGCGGCGATCATGCGGCGTATCTGGAAACACCGCGGCCGCAGTTTTTAGAAGCACTGGACGCATTTTTCAAGAGCGTTGCGCTGGCCCGTTGAGAACCGCGGTTCTGACCCTTCTTGCCCTGGTGGCGTTTGCCGCCAATTCGTTACTGTGCCGGATGGCTTTGGGCCAGGGACTGATTGATGCGGCGAGCTTCGCGACCGTTCGCGTTGCCTCGGGCGCGTTGACGTTGCTCGTGCTGGCGAGCGTTCGTCGTGGGCCTTCATTCCCGCGACTACGCCCGGCAATGGTGTTGGCACTGTTTGCGTACATGGCCGGTTTTTCGTTTGCCTATCTTAGTCTGGACACTGGCACCGGCGCGCTGATTTTGTTTGCGGTCGTGCAACTGACGATGTTCGCGGTGGCGTTGCGTACGGGCGAATCATTTTCGCGGCGTGCGTGGGTCGGGTTTGCGTTAGCGGTGGCCGGTTTGCTGTGGCAAGTCTCGCCGGGCGTGACGGCGCCGGATCCTAAAGGCGCTGTTCTGATGACGGTCGCCGGTATCGGCTGGGCGTCTTACACCTTGCTTGGGCGTGGCAGTCAGCGACCTCTTGCCACCACGGCGATCAATTTTGTGGGTGTCTTGCCGCTGGTTTTGGTAATCAGCTTTCTTATGCGCGACCAATGGTTGTTCACAAGTAACGGCCTTCTCATCGCCGCGTTGTCCGGCGCGTTGACGTCCGGTGTGGGTTACGCCATTTGGTATGCGGTGCTGCCGGCACTGTCAGCGACGCGCGCCGCCACCGTCCAGCTTGCCGTGCCCGCGCTGGCGGCGCTTGCGGGTGTGTGGATGCTCAGCGAGCCACTGAGCGGTCGGCTGATCGGTGCGTCGCTGTTGACGCTTGGGGGGATCGCCGTGGTGGTGCTGGAGCGGGCGGGCGCGGCCGCAGCACGGAACTCACGCGCAGGTGCGGGGTCTTAAACAGGCACTCGGTGGCGATTAGGGAGCAACACCGCATGCGAGCATTTCGGGCCACCGGCCTCTACTTCGATCAGTTTCGCTTCGACCCGCGACAACGTGCTTTGTACAAGCATGGGCGGCGTGTGGCCCTGCGGGCCAAGGCGGCCGAAATTCTTCACGTACTTTTGCACAGCGCCGATGAGGTGGTGTCCAAGCAAGCGTTGCGCGAGCGCGTTTGGGGCCATGATCAGGTCGCGGATCAGAGCCTGTTTCAAGCAATCTCTGACGTGCGCCGTGCGTTGGCGCCGCTCGAGGCGGTGATGACGCATCCCAATCAAGGTTATCGCTTTGCTCTGCCTGTGCGTCAGCCACGTTGGTCGGCGCGTGCGTTAGCGGCCGGTGCGGTGCCGCTGGTGGCGGCCGGGCTGGTCATGCTCGCGGGTTGGCAGGTTGCGCCAACACCGTCGTCCGGACTGTCTTCGCTGTCACCGTCCATGCAGGCGTTTGCCAATGGCGTTGCCGCGCTGAAGTCTGGTGATGCGGCCGCAGCCGAATCGCTGCTGTCGCTGGCGCTGCTGGAAAATTCTGCGTTTCTCGATGCGCGACTCATGCTCGGCGAAGCGTTTCTTGCTCAGGGCCAGCTCGATCAGGCGCTGACCGAGGCGCGCCACGTGCTCACCGCGAACGAAGCTCGGGCGCAGCCCGATACGCATGCCACAGTGGCGGCGATGGCGTTGATTAGCCGCGCCGAAAGCTCGGCTGGCGCGGCATCGCGCGCGCTGCACTGGGCGTTCGAAGCCGCGCAACGTGCCCATCGCGGCGGCCTGGTGTGTACGGCGTCTGAAATTGAAAATAGGATCGACCGGCTGCTGGCGCTGGACGACGCACCGGAGGCATTGCCGCGAACACCGGCTGCCGCCGCAGCGCGCCTGTCGAATTATCCCGTCGCTGCTGAGCGCGAGAAGTTGCCGGCCTACTGTGCCGAATTTTCGCTGGAGGGTGGACAGCCCGAGGCGCGCATAGCGCCGGATGAATGCGAAATGCCGACTTTGCGACCTCGTCTCGTCACCATCCTAGGGCCATTAAAATCAATGGTTTGATGTAATTTTAGGCGAACTTCACGGGGTTTTTGCGGTGTTTTATCGGCCGCACGAGCACAGTGGCCGCTCCTGTTTTTGGTGGAGTTTGTCATGCGCGTTGTTGCCGCTTTTTTATCTTCTATCTTTCTTTTTAGTTTGCCCGTGATGGCCGCCGAGTCCGGCGACGAGGCTGTGCGCGACGCGGTACGCGCACTCGTGCCCGACGCCACGCAGATCAGTGTCAAGCCGTCGCCCATCGCAGGTATCAGCGAAGTCGCCATTGGCACACAGGTGCTGTACGCCAGCGCCGATGGCCAATTTGTGCTGGGCGGGCCGCTGCTGGAGGTGTCAAGTGGTGCCAATTTGACCGAGCAGCGACAGGCTGTCGCCCGCGCCAGCTTGTTGAGCAAGCGTAGCGATGTTCAACCGTTTGACTGGCCCGCTGACGATGCCCGCCACACGCTCACCGTGGTGACCGATATCGACTGCCCGTACTGCCGCAAACTGCATAAGGAAATACCCGCGCTCAATGCGGCGGGCGTTAGCGTGCAATACGTGATGCTGCCGCGCGCCGGACGCGATACGCCCTCGTACAATAAAACGGTAGGTGCCGCGTGTGCCGCCGATGCCGAGGCGGCGATTACCAACGCGATGTTGGGCGCCACGTACGAACGCGGTTCGTGCGATAACCCGATTGATCGCCATATGGCGCTCGCACGGGAGTTGGGTGTGACCAGCACCCCTATGATCGTGTTGCCGGATGGCGTGATGGCGCCAGGCTACAAATCGGCCAGCGCGTTGTTGAAGCTATTGGAGAAGTAACGCGCGAACTAGCGTTTGACGATCTCCTCGCGCATGGGCGCGAGGATGGAGAGCAGGCGGTTCTGAGCGGCGAGCGGCGTACCGTTGTCAATCATGGCCTGTTGCAAGTGCTCAACACCAAAGTTGAATTCGCGATGGGTGATGTTCATCCCTTTGTGCGCCTTGGTCATCGCTTCGCCGGTATACGTGCAGCCACCGCCAGTGAGTGCGCAAAACTGTGTCGCGAGGTGTTGTTCAAACGCGGCCGCATCTGTGAAGGCAAACAGCTCCCCGAGATTTTCATCGGTGGCCATGAGGTAGACGAAATCCGCGACGATGGCGCGGACACCGGGTGCACCGCCAAGCTGATCGTAAACCGTGCCTTGTGTCGCGCAGCCGGCCAACCACAATGTGCCCAGCGCGAAGAAGCATGGTCGAACGTTCACTAAAAGCTACCTTGAATCGAGACGTACACAGCGCGCTGATCTTCAAGCGTCGCGATGTCGCCAAGACTTGCGTATGCAGCAACGGCCGACAGATGTTTGTTGAAAAAGTACGCACCGAAAATGTCGAGCCAGTCGTCTTCCTGTGCAAAGGAGAGATTGTCAGGTTTTTGTCGATACTCGACACCCACGACTGTACGTCGGTTGAGCAGTAGCGCGGCGGAGGCTTCGGCGAGCAGTGTGCGTTCGCCCAGATCGCCGCCAAACCCAAGCAGGCCCATTTGATTGGCGCCGGTGGTGCGCAGCGTGCCGTTAAGTAGCAGGCTGCGTCCAAATGGACCGTTCAACAGGAGTCTGCTTGCGGCGACATAGAAGTCGTAACCGGCATCCTCCCGAGCCCCGGCGATGCTTGGAATCGCAAAGTCCTGATGCACTTTGTACTGAGCACCGAAAGACACCTGCGGCAGCGGGCCGTAAATCAGATCGCCCACGGCGCGAACTTTTACGCCGAAGATATTTTGGCGCAGGACTGAATCGGTCGGGATGCCAAGGGCTCCGCTGAGGCTGCCAATATCAAGTTCTTGTCGTGCGATCGATACTTCGATGCGATTGCGCCAGGTCAAGGCCGTCCCCAGACTGGTCAACGTATAGTCATCGCTGCGCACGCGTGTTGCGCTGGCGCTAGCGCCCCATTCAGTTTCTGTGCCGTAGCCGGTCAGTACGGCCCATGGCACGAGTCCGCCGCCACCTGCGCCTTCAAGCTGAGTCGCGCCGGCTGTACCTAAGAGTTGGCCATCAGCAGAAACGCTCGGCGAGAAGACCAGGCTTGCACAGGAGACGACGAGAAGAAAATAGGTCAGGGCGTACCTGATCAGGCGACCTTTTGTGCATCGAAATTGGTCAGCCATTGCGTAAATTCTCGGGCATTCAAGGGTTTTGAGAACAAATAGCCCTGCAGCATCTCGCAGCCGTACGTGGTGAGAAGCTCCCGGCTTTTGTTGTTATCGACACCTTCGGCCACAACCTTGAGGCCCATGTTGTGGGCCAGTTCGATGGTTGAACGTACGATCACGTCGTCGTCGTTGTTTTCTGCCATGCCCATCACGAACGCCTTGTCGATCTTGAGTATCTGCACCGGCAATCGCTTGAGCTGAGCCAATGAGGAATGGCCGGTACCGAAATCATCAATGGAAATGGTGGCACCCATATCGCGCAGGGCCTGCAGCACCGCGCCGGCGCGCTGCGCATCGCTCATGACCGCGCTTTCGGTAATTTCAAGGTTGAGCGCGTCCACGCTCACATCGTGTCGCTCGAGTGTGTCCGCGATACGTTGCGGCAGGCCTTCGTCGAGCAAATCCAATGCGGACAAGTTAATAGCCACGTTCATGTCGAAGCCTTGCGTCCGCCATACTCTAATTTGGCGCGTGGCTTCGTTGAGCACCCAATCGGTGAGAATGCCGATGTTGCCCGATTCCTCCGCCAATGTGATGAATTCGTCTGGGAAAACGCGACCCAGTTTCGGGTGCATCCAGCGTACCAGTGCCTCAACCTGCGTGACGCTGCCGTCTTGCGCACTAACTTTAGGCTGGTAATGCAATTCCAGGTCGTTGTTCTCGACCGCTTTGCAAAAATCGGAGACCAGTTTGAGTTTCTGCAGATGTGCCTCGTCCTGTCCGGACTCGTACTCAGCCGCAAACGCCTGTCTTTCTTTTGCGCTGTACATGGCGATATCACAGCGACGCAACAGCGTATCGGCTTTGTCGCCGTCGCGAGGGAATGCGGCTAGCCCCATGGAGACCTGTATCGTTATCGTTAGATCATCAATGCGCAGGGGCTGCGTCAGAATGTCGTTGTAGCGCTCCAGCGTTTGCATCGCGCGCTCTGACGAACGTTGGTCCAGAATCAGGAGGAATTCGTCGCCGCCAAGGCGCGCGGCGGTGTCGTCGTTGCGCACGATTCGTCGCAGCCGATCGGCAATCTCCAGAAGCACGCGATCACCAATCTGGTGTCCCAACGTGTCGTTAATCTCTTTGAAACGATTGAGATCCAGCATCACGACGCAGAATTCACTATTGCGGTCTTGCGCACACGCGATCGCCTGCGACAGCCGTTCGTCAACGATGGATCTGCTCGGCAGATCCGTCAGCGCATCGTGGGAGGCTGCATGCAGAATGCTCGCTTCGCGCTCAGCGATACCGGCCTGCATGGTGTTAAACGTGCTGGCCAACTCGCCGAGCTCGTCGTTGCGTGTCACGGCAATTTGTCGCTTGTAGTCACCCTCGCCGATACGTTGGGCGGCGGATAGTAGCCAGCTAACCGGTTGGGTCACGCTCTGCGAGAGTTTGCTTGCAAGCACTAACGACACCACGAGAGTGACCACGAAAACAATGCTCAGCTGCCATTTCAGTGTGTGGTAGGGCTGCATGGCTTCGGCGAGTGACACGTGGAGTAATGCCACCGCGCTCGCGTTGCCTTGCAGTGGCAGCGCGCGGGTCAGGAATGCGCTGTTGTCCAACTCTCCGTTGACGGCGCCAAGATTGGCGTCTTTGAGCGCTAGCGCGGGAATGTGCTGCTTTTGGATATCGCTCAATGAACTTGCGTAGACCATTGAGTAGTCGTCACTGACAAAGGACACTTCCATTTTTGTGAGCTTTTTTAGCTCATCTGCGATGTCATCGCCGAGGCGAAAAATCGCCCAAATCTGGCCCAGTTCCCCCGGTGCGAAGACGGGCGTGGAAGCAACCTGATAGGGAGCGCCGTCCAGAACCATGATCGCGTGGGTGGCCTCAAGGCGATTTATCGCCAGCGTATCGAGTGTCGATTTTTCCGCTTCTGCCCAGTCGAGCAAATCGTCTGAGCTGGCTGCGACGAAATCACCGTCCACATCCTGAAACATCATCAGATCGGCACGGATACGCGCACCGTTATTAATTAGAGCCAGCTCGATCGTGTCTTCGTCCGCACTCGCGACGGCGCTCTTAAAGCCGAAATCCCTGACCAATACGCTGATTGATTCGTCGAGTTGCTTGGATCTGGAATCAAGCAACTCCATCAGAACACGACCGCCGAGTTCAAGGTCTGAGTGCGCCTGTTCCATCGCACTGTTGCGGGTGGCCGCAAGTACGGCCACGAGCGTGATTAGTTGGGCGCTAAGCAACAGACCTATGATGACGGCGAGCACGCGCGTGCGCAGGCTCATGTTCTTACCAGGAATATTCATCTTCCTCGGGCTCGCGTTTTTTGACGGGCGGTGGTCGTTGCGGTCGTGGCGCTGCTTTGCGCAGGCTAAGTACGGTGCTGACGCTGAGGTCCTTGGTCGCTTCCACTTGCAATGACCTGCTTGCATCAAATTCGCTGCGCTGAGGGTGCCAAACATCCAGCGTGTAGGCGCCAGGTTCGAGATTCTCGAAAACGGCAACGCCCTTGGCATTGGTGATCGCGGCGTTGGCGGTATCCACCACGTACACCACGCCATACATCCAATCGTGGACATTACATCCAATCGCCACAATGCCAGGCTGGTCGAAAACAATGGGATCCGACGGCGTGCCTTTATACAGTTCGATTTCGAAGGCCTTGGCCTTGGAAAATGAATAGACGTGATGGCGTGAGCGATCAAAATTTGGAAAGTGCACTGTTGAGCCGGCACTGACAATCGACGTGGCGGGAGTAAACTCCGCATTGCGCTGGGCAATCTGTGTCGTGGCCGTATTGGCCGTTGCGGCTTGACCGTTGTCGAGTAGCACGGCGGCGTCTGCCACCGGCTTTCCGCTGGCATCGGTGACGGTGACACTTAGGTCTGCGTACACGCACAGCGCCGGCGCGAGCGCAATCAAAGCCAGAAGCGCGGTGCTACGGGCGAGTGAGTTTTGAAGTGGCATAGCCTTATTCTAGGCTGGTTAGTTTTGTGCGGCTGTGTGCTGTGTCACCGAAGCGGGGATGAACAGGAATTATGTCCAGCCAAAAACGACGTCAATAGTATTCCAGCGGCGTCGCTTTGCCACCAAAAACACGGTAGACGAAAATCGAATAGCCAACGATCATGGGTAAGACCACTACCGCCCCAACAAAAATGATCATCAGGGATTCGGGCGCGGCGGCGGCTTGCCAGATTGTCATGCGCTCAATAACAAGCCACGGAAACAGACTGTAGGCCAGGCCGTGAAACGCCAGCATGATCAATCCGACAGTGCCCGCGAAGGGTACCCAGTTGCCATACTCATTGCCCTTGTCCAGGCGGATTGGCAGGCGCTTTAACGAGCGCGCGACCACCGCAAACAACACGGCCGTGATGACCGGCATCGGCCACAGCACCATCACGTTTTCAAGGGCGAACCACTTGTCGAAAATGCGTTGGCTGAGCAAAGGCGTGGCGGCCGACACGGCGATCACGCCGAAGGCCAGAAACGCCAGTGCAATGCGTGCCCAGCGCACACACTGTTGCTGCAGATGGCCTGAGGTTTTCATGATCAGCCATCCGGCGCCGAGCAGCGCATAGGTGCCGGCAATACAAACGCCAATGAAACCGGCGAAGAGCCATGTGGCCAAGTTGCGCTCAAACCCGACCACGAGCATGCCAACCATGTAACCTTGAGCGATGGCCGCGAGCAGTGAGCCGCCGAAGAAGGCGCGGTTCCAACCGTCTTTGTGGCGCGCATGCGCTTTCACTCGAAAGTCGAACGCGACGCCGCGCAATGTGAGTCCAAGCAGCATGAGTACCACAGGAAAATAAAGCGCACTCATGATGGCGCCGTGGGCAAACGGGAAGGCGACCAGCAAAATCCCGACACCCAGCACCAGCCAGGTTTCATTGGCATCCCAGAACGGACCGATGGACGACACCATCAAGTCTTTCTCCTCGTCACTGGCCAGCGGTAGCAGAATGCCGACACCCAAATCAAAGCCATCGAGTACCACGTAGGCCAGGATCGACAGCCCCATTAAACCCATGAAGACCAGCGGCAGCCAGCCAGAGGCGGTGCTCATGTCCGGGAGCATGTCCATCAGCTTGTGGCCGACGGCAACAGTGGCATCACCGGTGGTCCAAACGCCTCCGGTGGTCGGGCGCGTTCGTCTGCGTCACTGGCGCGCCGCGCCAGAAAAAAGACGACCGAGACGTAGGCGCCGAGCAGGCCCACATAGAGCGCTAGATACATTGCGAGGCTCACACCCACGGCGCCGGCACCAATGGTCGAAGCCGCATCTGCCGTGCGCAGCACGCCGCTAACCAGATAGGGCTGTCGGCCTACTTCGGTCACGAACCAGCCGCTCAGTATCGCGACCCAACCTGAGAACGTCATGCCAACCAGTGCGCGTGCGAACCAGACTTTAGGGGCCTGACCACGACGCGTACTCCACACGCCAAACCAGGAAATTAAGAGCATCAGCATGCCTGTGCCCACCATGACCCGGAACGACCAGAACACCGTGCTGACGGGTGGGTGTGCGTTTGGAAACGCATCGATGCCCTGCACCACGCCATCGGGGTCATGGGTTAGAACAAACGAGGCGAGTTTTGGTATTTCGATCGCGTATAAATTGCTACGAGTTTCTTTGTCGGGAATACCAAATAACACCAGTGGCGCGCCGCTTCGTGTCTCCCACAGGCCTTCCATTGCGGCGACTTTGGCAGGCTGATGTTTGAGCGTGTTGAGTCCGTGCAGGTCACCCACAAATATCTGCACGGGAATAAGGATGGCGCCCAGAACAAGACCGGTGCGCAGCGTTGCGATTACCGAAGGCCCGCGATCATTGCGCAGCCAGCGATACGCCGACACGCCGGCGATCAAAAACGACACAGTGAGCGCCGAGGCGATCATGGTGTGCGCGAAACGATACGGAAACGACGGATTAAAAATGATTGCGAGCCAGTCGGTGGCGTGTGCCTGACCATCAATCATCTCGAACCCGGCGGGCGTATGCAGCCACGAGTTCAACGCCAAAATCCAGAAGGCCGACAGGGTGGTGCCGAATGCCACCAAGGCCGTGGCGATGGTGTGCACACGGTTGCCCACGCGTTTGAAGCCAAACAGCATGATGCCAAGGAAAGACGCCTCAAGAAAAAAAGCGGTGAGCACTTCATAGGCCAACAGTGGACCGGCAATGTTACCCACGCGTTCCATAAAGCCCGGCCAGTTGGTGCCGAATTGAAAGCTCATGGTGATGCCGCTGACAACACCCAGCGCAAACGTCAGTGCGAACACTTTGACCCACAGCTTGTAGGCGTTCATCCATTTTTGCTCACGCGTGCGGGTAAAGCGCAGTTTGAAAAACAAGAGCACCCAGCCAAGAGCAATGGTGATCATTGGAAAAAGAATGTGGAAGCTAATGTTCGCTGCGAACTGAATCCGAGCGAGCATGATGGCATCGGTCATGATTTTTTGTCCTCGTCGGCACGCGGGCCGAGGCCTACTTTCTGCTTAATCTCGAACACTTTCCGGACGCCGTTGCCGAGCTTCATTAGCCGCATCAGCGTGTCACGTTCGAGTCCCTGAACGTCGTTGAACCAGCCGGTAATCAGCTCGATAAATTCGAGCATCTCGCCCATACGCTGCTGCGCATGGCGATCATCTTTGCCCTCGGTGGTGTGCATCATGGAGGAGCGCAACATAGACAATGTGGGTTCCACCTCGCGCTTGTGGCGCTGCTCGGCCAGCGTGCGAAAAATGGCCCACACGTCGGCGGGTGTGGAAAAATATTCGCGCCGATCGCCGGGCAAGTGCTGCGAAATCACGAGCTGCCAGGCCTTGAGTTCGTGCAATCCCATGCTGACGTTTGAGCGCGACAGGCCCAGTGCATCGGTGATTTGCTCGGCGTTCAGCGGACTTTCGCTGATATAAAGCAGCGCATAGATTTGCCCAACGGTGCGGTTGATGCCCCAGCGGCTGCCCATTTCGCCGAAATGGAGGATAAAACCCTGTTGATAGTCGGTCACATTCATGAAGTTTCAAGAATTACTGAAATTATAAACATTCTAGCAATGCAGGTAAGGGATGTCACCAATGCTCTACGTATTTATGCCTAATTTGTGACCCATTTGTCTTGGTATCACTCCAAAGTTCGGGCTTCTGGTCAGAATGAGTCCGTACTATTGGCTAAAAGTGTTGCTTTTTGGCCGCAATGGATACGAAGGTTCGTCCACAAATGACAGCGCTGACAAGAAAAAAGACACAAATGCCTGTTTTTTTTCTTGTTTTTAGTTGGTGCTGCCAGCGTTTTTAACGTATTGTACGCCGGTCTGGGGGATCGCCCAGCTGCAGTCTTTTCGAGAAGCGTTCGTTCTTCCCCACTTGGCCGCGGCGCCAAAATCCGTTTTACCCGGTCGGCATGATGCAAGACATTTGCATCGTGTGTTTGATTGCATGCAGCACCGATTTTTTCGTGGGAGGTGACTGCGCTTTTTGAAGATATCCCACAACGGGATTTGGAGTTAGAGATGAAAAAGTTATACGTGGGAAACCTGCCATGGAGCACCACCGAAGATGATCTGCGCGAACTGTTCTCGCCTATGGGTGAGACGCAGTCAGCGATCTTGATTACGGACCGTGAAACCGGCCGTTCACGTGGTTTCGGATTTGTTGAGTTGGAAGACGACGCAGCGGATCAGGCAGTTTCCCAGTTGAATGGCACCGACTACGGCGGCCGTCAGCTGAAGGTTAACGAAGCGAAGGAACGTGAACCACGCCGCGGTGGCGGTGGTGGCGGCGGTGGCGGCGGTGGTGGCGGTCGCTGGTAAGCGACGCACTACGCACGTCCGTTCCGTCAGTTAAATGACGAAACGCACCAGCCCGCAGCGCAATGCGCTGCGGGTTTTTTTGTGTCCGACATTTCTATAAATACGGTGAGAACAGGGCGGCCAGCGCGTCGCGCACGCGCACCACACCGCCACGTGCACGTGCTTGCTCGCGGGTTACCGGTGTCGATACCGCGCACAGCGCTTCGACATGCTCACTCAGCGTACGATTGAAGTCCGTTGAAAAAACTTCGATCCCAAGTTCGAAGTTCAAACGCAGACTGCGCGGATCAAGATTGGTCGAGCCCACCAGAGAGTAGTTGTCATCTATCACGATGCACTTGGTGTGGGCGAACGGTGGCGGCTGCATGACGATGCGCACGCCGACATTCAACAGCTCCCACATGGTGTGGCCCAATGCCCATTGCACGATGGGCCAGTTGTTTTTGGAGGGCAGAACAACGCACACATCGACGCCCCGAAGCGCGGCACCCTGCAAAGCGCCAATCAGCTTTCGACTGGGCAAGAAATACGGGGTCACAATTCGAATACGCGTGCTGGCGCTGGAGATCACGCCCTCAATCACCATGCTTAAATGATCGAGGTGATTGTCGGGGCCATCCGGAATCACCCGGCAACGACAGTGCGCGTCGTCGGTCACGCCGGCATCCATCACGGCTAATGGCGCCCCGTCCGCCCGCTGCCAGTCTTCATCAAACAACGTCGCAAAATCGCGCACCACGGGACCATTAAATTCAAAATGCAGATCCGTGCTGCCGTGTCCCGTTGACGATTCCGCTAATTGCCGGTCGCCAATGTTCATCCCGCCCGCGAAGCCGGTCGCACCGTCCACGACCAGCAGTTTGCGATGATTGCGCAAATTTAGACTTAGACTTGGCGGCAACAGGCGAATCGGCATAAAGCAACGTGCATCGACACCCGCCTGGCGCAAGGCCGGCAAAATGGTCGGCCAGCGATAGCGACGCCCAATGTCATCGATCAGGACGCGCACCTCCACACCCCGCGCGACGGCTGCACCGAGTGCGGCCACAAAGCGTTGTCCTGTGGCGTCGTCATCAAATATATACGTCATCAGAAGAACTTGATGCCTGGCGTGCTCAATGGATTCGAGCATGCGCGCGAACGCCGCCTCGCCATTGATCAGCATGCTCAGCCGATTGCTATCAACCAGCGTTCTGCCCGTTACCGTGCGTCCCACCTGCTGCATGGGCGCGACCGGCTTATCGGCGACCTGCGCGATCGGCAGCAGACCGGTTTCGCTCCAGGGAAGGCCAAGAATGCCGCGCCGCTGCGCTTTGCGCCGCACCCGATTGATGCCAAATATCAGGTATAAAAAAGCGCCGGCATACGGAAAGACGATAACCACGCCGATCCAGCCGAACGCGGCACGTGAGTCGGCCTTAAACAAAAGGGCGTGCAGCGTGGCGGTCGATGCCGTAAACACGTGCAGCACAAAAAACAAAACACCGTAGTAGGTGGCATCTGCCGACATGGCCTAGATCACAATCTCATCACCGGGTGGTCTGTGATTGTAGTCGCTGCTCATCACGCGTCCATAGGCGCCCACGTTGGCAATCATGATGACGTCACCCTCGCGGCAGTCGGGCAGCAGTCGTGCTTTGCCAAGCACATCCGCGCTTTCACAGATTGGACCCACCACGTCCACCCGCTGATGAGAGGCCTCGTGCAGCCGCGTCAGGTTTACCGTGAGGTGGTGAGCGCCATAGAGCGCCGGGCGAATCAGGCTGTTCATACCGGTATTGACGCCAACAAACGTGACGCCGTCCTTGTCTTTCAATTGCGTTACGCGCGTTAACAGTACGCCGCTCGCTGCCACCAGAAAGCGGCCAGGCTCAAGCCATAATTGAAGCTTGGGATAATCGGCACGAACTTCCGCCAGATGTTGATCAAGCGCGTCGAGATCGAGGCTCGGATCGGCGGTGGTGTCCGGTATGCCCAAGCCGCCGCCGAGATTCAAAATACGCACGTGCTCGAGGGTGGTGGCGGCCTGCGCGAGCGTACGGGCCGTATGCGCCCAGGTGGACGCATCGACAATGCCGCTGCCCTTGTGGGCGTGCAGCCCGATGACGCGCGCGCCGGCTTTGCGCGCCAGCGCTTCGATCTGCGCCACGTCTGCCAACGGCACGCCAAATTTTGAGCGTTTGCCCGCGGTGCGCACAAAGCGGTGGTGGCCGCGACCTTGGCCCGGATCCACGCGCAGCAGGATGTCTTGTCCCGCCACCACCTCCGGCCACGCTTCCAGCACGAATCGATTGTCGATGGTCATTGTGACCCCGGCGTCGCGCGCGACTTCGTATTCACGTCGCGGCGCAAAGTTGGGCGTAAGCAAAAAACGCTCGGCGTTGAGCTGCGGGCATGCCGCCATAACGTGCTGCAGCTCGTAAGCCGACACGCATTCCAGATCAACCCCCCGATCGGCCAGCGCGCGTAGGATTTCCGGCTGACCGTTGGCCTTGGTGGAGTACAGCAGTCGGTCGACGTTCTGCAGCGCTTTGAGCTTACGCGCGGCGTCTTCCACACAGGCGCGGTCATACACGTACACCGGCTTGTCGGGCGGCGCGAGTGCGAGCAGCTCGTCACGTCGACGCACCCACCACGCGTCGGCGGACCAAGCGTTGCCCGTGTCTGCCGGCGCTTGCGCGGCGGCGCGGCTGCCCATGATCGCATCGTTTTGCGTGGCGCGATGAATCAGCAAATCATGCAATCGCTGCACGAGTTTGTCGCCGTGTTCTTCATTGACCACAAACGTAAAATTCAGGTCATTTGCGGCCTGACTCACCAGATGCACTTCAAACTCACGAAACACATCAAATGCCGGCGCGAGCTCGTGCAAGATGGCGCGCACGCGACGACCGACCAGACTGATGGCGGCGCAGCCCGTGGTAAGCGTTACCCCGCAAAACGTTTCGAGTTCCTGTGTTAGTGCGCGCAAACCGGGATGCTGCGCGGTGATACCGCCGTCCAGCGACACGGTAACGCTGGTCTCGGATGACGACATCAAATCGATGGACAGCTGATGTTTGGCAAACAGTGCAAACGCCCGAGCAAGAAACCCCGGTTGTTGCCACATGCCGGCCGTTTCCATAGAGACCAGCGTAATTTGTTTGCGCATCGAGACGGCTTTGAGGCGGGCATCGTCACTGCCTGGGTGCGCTGAGATAAGCGTGCCCGGTGCCTCGGGTGACAGAGTGCTGCGCACCTGGAGCGGTATCTGGTGCGCGCGCACCGGACCGATACAGCGGGGATGCAAAACGCGTGCACCGGTAGAGGCAATCTCCTGTGCTTCGGCGTAGTCGAGTTTCTTGAGGACAAACGCGCCGGGTACGCGTCTGGGGTCTGCGCTGAACATGCCGGCCACGTCGGTCCAAATTTCGACCCGTTTGGCGCCGGTGAGCGCGGCCAGATAGCTCGCCGAGGTATCCGATCCGCCGCGCCCTAACACCACAGTCTCACCCGCACTATCGCGCGCGACAAAACCCTGCGTTAGTACCGCGGGCTCGCGCATTAGTGTGGCGGCAAGCGTAGCGTCGGGGGTTACGTCGCAGCTGGCGTTCAAAAAATGGCTGGTGTCGTCGTGTACAAGACTCGGTGCGCTGACCAGCACGTCGCGCGCATCGAGCCAACGCAGTTCAACGCCGAGGCTCTGCAGTGCGGCGTAGCCCAGGCGCGATGCCATTCGTTCACCCAGCGCCATCAAGCGTGCACGTTGGCGCGGGCTGGCTTCGCCAAGCAGCGCAATGCCGGCGCTGATCTTGCGCAATTCAACGAGCTCCTCGGCAATGAGCGCAGCGGTGTCCAGTGCGAATTCCTGACCCAGCGCCTGATGCTGCTGAATTAGTGTATCGAGCGCATCGTAGTGGGTGTCGGACGTGGCGCGCTGCGCAATGTCCTCGAGCAGGTTTGACACGCCGGCCAGCGCCGAATGGACGACCACCGGCGTATCGCCTTGCGCGCGCGTGGCCGCGATGCGCTCCGCGATGACACGCCAACCGGCGCTGGTCGCCACGCTGGTGCCGCCAAATTTCATGACGACCATCGCGTTGGGCGATGGTCGTTCGGATAACGTCAGGTTAGGGTTTTCAGCCACTCGTCGTCTGAACCATCATTAAGCTCCGCGTATGGGAACGCATTGAGATAGCGCTCCCCCGTGTCCGGCAGCATAGCCAAAATCGTGCTGCCTGGCGCGGCCTTTTGCGCCACCTTAAGCGCGGCGGCAAGTGTCGAGCCACCGGAGATGCCGCTGAAGATGCCTTCATGCTGACCCAGATGAAACGCCGCGTCGCGACCTTCGTCCTCAGTAACCGTTACTAATGTATCGAACACCTCGCGATCCAGAACACCGGGCACAAAATCGGGCGTCCAGCCCTGAATCTTGTGCGGTGACCATTGCTTGCCATCGAGCAACGCGGCTTGCTCGGGCTCCACACACACGATGTTTAGATCCGGGCGCGCGGCTTTGAGCGTGCGTCCCGCACCACTCATCGTGCCGCCGGTGCCCCAGCCCGTCACCCAATAGTCCAGTCGTGCGTTGGCGAAGTCGCGCAAGATTTCCGGGCCCGTGGTGCTGGCGTGATAAGCCGGGTTGGCCGGGTTTTCAAACTGACGGGTAAGAAACCAGCCGTGTTCGGCCGCGAGTTCTTCAGACCGACGTACCATGCCGCTGCCGCGTTCCGCTGCGGGTGTCAAAATCACTTTGGCGCCCAGAGCGCGCATGATCTTGCGCCGCTCGATCGAAAACGATTCGGCCATCACGGCCACAAACGGATAGCCCTTGGCCGCGCAGACCATGGCCAGTGCAATTCCGGTGTTGCCGGATGTGGCCTCAATAACGGTTTGTCCTGGCTTGAGCGCGCCGCTTTTCTCAGCCTCCATAATGACCGCGTGGGCGAGGCGGTCTTTGACCGAGGCCATCGGGTTAAAGGATTCAATTTTGACGTAGATGGTGACGTCTTCGGGCCCCGTGCGCTGCAAACGGACGATCGGTGTGCCGCCAATGGTGTCGAGAATGTTGTCGTAAATCATGGTGCTTTTTCCTGCGGTTAATTGGCCAGCGCGAAATCCGGTGCCGGGAGAGGAGCGGGCAGGGTATCTTCCCCGAACCACGCCAGCGATTCACGTAATCGCACTACCTCACCGACAATAATGCATGCCGGACTTTGAATCGTCGCGCTTTCGAGCGTCGCCAGATCGCTTAAGGGTAGTACGTGAACCCGCTGCTCGCTGCGCGCGCCGTGCTGAACGATGGCGACCGGTGTGAGCGGGTCACGGCCGTGATGCAGCAGACCGCGCGCGATTTCGCCCATGCGCCGCACCCCCATATAAAACACGACCGTGCGTGTCGCATCGGCAAGATCCTGATAATCAGGTACGTGCCCGGGCTGGCAGCCGTGGGCCGTGACAAAAGTGACGGAGTCGGCGAGGCCGCGGTGCGTCAGGGGAATGCCGGCGTAAGCGCCGCACGCGGCCGCGGCGGTGATGCCGGGTACCACTTCAAAGGATAAGCCAGCGCTTTGCAGCGCGTGCGCCTCTTCTGCGCCGCGGCCGAAAATGAACGGGTCGCCACCTTTGAGACGGCAGACGCGCTGCCCCGCCGCAACAAGCTCCACCAACTTTTGCGTGATGTCCGCCTGTTCCCAGCTGTGGTGACCGGCTCTTTTGCCAACGTGGATAAACGTGGCGTCACGCCGCGCGAGTTCGAGTACGGAGGGCGCCACCAGCGCATCGTGCATCACCACATCGGCTTCTCCGAGCCGTCGTGCGCCGCGCAGAGAGAGCAGATCGGCTTCGCCGGGGCCGGCGCCGACCAGCCAGGCGACACCTTCGGCTTGGTTCGGCGTAGCCTGCGCCAGCCGGCGCGTCATGGCGCGATCTGCCTCCCGTTGACGCCCGTTAAGAATGAGCTGCGCGACCGGACCGTTGAACACCTCCAGCCAGAAACGTTGGCGTGGCGTGCCGCTCGCCAATTGCCGCGAAACGGCCGTGCGCCAGCGCGTGGCCAGATGCACGAGCTGGTCAATTTTTTGCGGCAGCGCTTGTTCGATTTTTGCTTTCACCCAGCGTGCCACGGTGGGTGAACGGCCGCCGCTGGAAATGGCCACCGTGATGCCGCCGCGGTCCACGATGGCCGGGGTGATAAACGAACAGCGCGCGGGGTCGTCGACCACATTGCACAGGCGACCGGCCGCTTGTGCCGCATCGGCCACGGTCTGATTGACGTCGGCCGAATTCGTGGCGCTGATGACCAGCACGTGATCGTCCAGATGGCGCGGATCAAATTTTGCGCGTAACCAGCGCACTTGACCGTGCTCGGCTGCCGTGGCGATGGCGTCGGTGGCCACGGGGGCGACCAGCGTCACGCGCGCGCCTGCCTGACGCAGCAATGTCATTTTGCGCAACGCGACCTGACCCGCGCCAACGATCAGGCAGGGGCGATTCTTAAGGTCAGCAAATAATGGGAAGTAGTCCATGGTCGTCATTCAAAAATTGATGATTTTTGAGCTTAAGCGTCCCTGAAGGCGAGCTGAAATAACCCTTTGCTCTGTGCCTATTCCAAAGCGTCATATGGGCAAAACACGGTGGTTGACCGCGCGCGTTGCTCGGTGCTTAGATGCGGGGAACTGAACCGGACTTTGCCCATGACTTTGCAGCAGTTGCGTTACCTGATAGGCGTTGTCGACAGCGGGTTAAATATCACCGCGGCGGCCGAGCGTCTGTTCGCCAGTCAGCCTGGCATTAGTAAGCAATTGCGTCAGCTCGAGGCCGAACTTGGCGTGCAGCTTTTCACACGGCGAGGAAAATCGCTGGCGGCGCTGACCGAGTCGGGGGAACACATCGTAACGCGGGCACGCCGTATTCTTCAGGAAGTGCAGAATATTCGCTCGCTGGCGGGTGAGGTCAGTAGCGAGAAGAGCGGTACGCTTGCCATTGCCACGACGCATACGCAGGCGCGCTACGTCCTGCCGGACGTGATACGCCAGTTTCGCGAGCGCTATCCGGACGTAACACTGGAGCTGCATCAGGGCACGTCAGAGCAGATCGCTGAATTGGTGGATGCGGGTCGGGTAGACGTCGCGATTGCTACCGGCGCCCTGGACCTTTTCCCGGGCATGACGGTGCTGCCTTGTTTTCGCTGGCGCCGGATCGCTCTGGTGCCGCGCGATCATGAGCTGGCGGCCTCTACCGGTCCGCTTTCAGTGCAGGAGTTGGCCCGTCATCCGCTGGTGACCTATGTGTTCGCGGCGAGCGGGGAATCGTCGTTCAAACGCGCATTTGCCACGAATGGCCTTGAGGCAAACGTGGTATTTACGGCGCGTGACGCCGATGTGATCAAAACCTATGTTGGCGTCGGTATGGGGGTGGGTGTTCTGGCACCGATGGCCTATGAGTGCGACGACGACCTTGTGCCGCTGGACGTGGATGATGCGTTTGGCGTGCTCACCACGTGGCTGGGTTTTCGACGCGACGCGGTGATTAAAGGCTACATGGCCGAGTTTGCGACGCTGTTCGCACCGCATTTGACCGCACGTTTGATCAAGGCTGCGCACGAATGCGAAACACCGGATGCGGTGGATCGTCTGTTTACCGATATTGCGCTGCCGGAGCGCTTTGGCTGTGCCACTCGGGCAACATCGCCAGACTGAGACCGTTAGCCATGCGCCGGCCCGGCCAAAAATGGTAAAAGGGGGCGTACGTGTCGACACCAGCGAGCCTTTGCCATGACCTCTTCTGTTCCCGCCCTGACTTTTCACCCAGCGTTAAAGAGTTTCCTTGAAGACGAGGTGCTGCCGGATCTTGGCATCGATGCGGCGGCCTATCTTGCCGGCTGCGCGCAAATAGTCGCCGATCTGACGCCGCGCAATCGTGCGCTGCTTGATCAGCGCAAAGCGCTGCAGACCAAAATTGATGCCTACCATGCCAAGCAGAGCGCGTCGGGACTGGATGCCGGTCACTATCGTGCCTTTTTGAGCGACATTGGTTATCTGGCGCCGGCCGTCGAGTCGTTTGCGATCGATACGCAAAACGTTGACGCCGAAATCGCGGCGACCGCCGGCCCGCAGCTGGTCGTGCCCGTGAGTAATGCACGGTTTGCATTGAATGCGGCCAACGCGCGCTGGGGCAGTTTGTACGATGCCATTTACGGCACCGACGCCATTGACGAGCAGGACGGGCGCGAGCGTGCGGGCGCCTACAACCCGGTGCGTGGCGCGGCGGTGGTGGCCGCGGCCAACACGTTCCTCGATACCCATTTCGCGCTTGCTGCCGGTCATTATGCCGATGTGGCTCGATTTCATGCCGACACCCATACGTTGCCTGCCACTTTAAAAATTACGCTGGCCGACGGTAGTGCCACGAGCCTCGTGGATATTGATCAGTTTGCCGGCTTCTCCGAACGCGAGGGACGTCTTACGCTGCTGCTGAAAAATAACGGTCTGCATGTGGAACTGTGCATCGACGCCGAACATCCGATCGGTAAAACCAGTGCGTCGGGTTTGTGCGATGTGGTGATGGAAAGCGCGCTGACGACCATCGCTGACTGTGAGGACTCTGTGGCGGCGGTGGATGCCGAGGACAAAGTGGGTGTCTATCGCAACTGGCTCGGCTTGATGCGTGGCACGCTCGATACCAGCTTTAGCAAAGGTGGCGACACCGTACATCGCCGGTTGCATGCAGATCGGGTGTACAACGATCTGCGTGGGGGCACGCTCACGCTGCCCGGGCGTTCATTGCTGCTCGTGCGCAATGTTGGACACCTGATGACGACCGACGCGATGCTCGATGCGAACGGCAATGAGGTGTTTGAGGGCATTGTGGATGCCATCGTCACGGTCACCTGCGCGCTGTACGATCTGCGTCACTCGTCTACGCTCGGCAACAGCCGCGCGGGCAGTGTGTACATCGTGAAACCAAAAATGCACGGCCCCGACGAGGCGGCATTTGCCAATGAGCTTTTTGATCGAGTTGAAGATTTACTGACGCTGGATCGGCACACGGTGAAGATTGGCGTGATGGACGAGGAGCGGCGCACGACGCTGAATCTGAGCCAGTGCATTCATGCCGTGCGCCACCGCTTGGTGTTTATCAATACCGGCTTTTTGGATCGGACCGGCGATGAAATCCATACCAGCATGGAGTCCGGCGCCATGCCGCCCAAAGAGACGATCAAAGCCCAGCGCTGGATCAACGCCTACGAAGACTGGAACGTTGACATCGGTATCGCCTGCGGGCTACCGGGACGCGCGCAAATTGGCAAAGGTATGTGGCCCAAGCCCGACGAAATGCGCCAAATGCTGGATGCCAAGGCCGGTCATCCGATGGCCGGTGCCAACTGCGCCTGGGTGCCTTCACCCACGGCCGCCACGCTGCACGCGATGCATTATCACGAAGTGGATGTGGGCGCGCGCCAGCAGGAACTCGCCAATCGTCAGCCGATCGCGTTGGATGAGCTGCTGCTCATGCCAAGTCTTGGCTTTCGCAACTTGTCCGATGGTGAAATTCAGGCCGAACTCGATAACAACGCGCAGGGCATTCTGGGCTACGTGGTGCGTTGGATCGATCAGGGCGTGGGGTGCTCGAAAGTGCCCGACATTCACAACGTAGGCCTGATGGAAGATCGCGCCACGTTGCGCATCTCGAGTCAGCTTTTGGCCAACTGGCTGCGTCACAATGTGTGCACGCGCGAGGACATCGAAGAGACGTTCGAGCGCATGGCGCGCGTGGTTGATGTGCAAAATCAGAACGATCCGGCTTACGTTAAAATGGCGCCGGACTTCGCCTCGTCGCTGGCGTATCGGGCCGCCTGTGACCTGGTGTTTAAAGGCGCGGCGCAGCCTAGCGGCTACACCGAACCCTTGCTGCACGACTATCGTCGACAGCGTAAAGCCGAGCTTGCTTAAGGCGTGCTGTAGCTGATGACCTCAAACTCAAGCCGGTCGCTGTCCTGAAAGTAGAAGCGGCGACCGGGTTCGTACTCGGCGTGGTTGAAGGTTTTGAAGCCTGCGGCCTTCACGCGCCGCTCGATGTCATCCAGGTCATTGACCACCACGCCAATATGATTGAGTCCCAACGCGGTATGACTTGTCTCTGACGACTGCGGCGAGTCTTGCGGGCTGTACAGCGCCAAATAGCGCTCGTCGCTGCCGATGTGCACGGTATAGCCCTCGTCCATCGCGGCGCCTTCCCAGCGTACGTGCCAATCAAACAGTTTTTCCAACAGGCGTGCCGTGCGCTGCGGGTCGCTGACGGTCAAATTGATGTGTTCGAGTTGCATGGTGCTCATGGCTTAATCTCCAGTGTGGTTTTGTTGACGAGTTGATCTACTCTAAAACCTCAAGTTAAGTTGAGGTCAAGAGTTTGACGAGAGGGAGCGGTGATGGCAGCAAATGTAGGATGGAGTATTGGCGATTTGGCCCGTCGTACGGGGCTTGCGGTGTCCGCGATTCGCTTTTATGAGCAGCGCGGGTTGCTCAAGGCCGCACGCACGGCCGGCGGTCAACGGCGTTTTGAAAGCGCAGATGTGCGTCGCCTGAGCTTTGTGCTCATCGCACAAAAGCTTGGCTTTACCATTGAGGAAATTGCTCAGCAGTTGGCATCGCTGCCCAACGGCCGGCCACCGGGGCAGCGCGACTGGACGCGCATGAGCAAGCGCTTTCGTGCCGATCTGCAGTCGCGCATCGATGGCCTGATTCAGCTGCGTGACAACCTCGACGGGTGCATTGGTTGCGGTTGTTTGTCGCTAAAAAAATGCGCGCTCTACAATCCGCAGGACGAGGCCGCAGACAGCGGTGCGGGTCCGCGCTTTTTGTTGGGCGAGCGTTCGCGTGCGCCTAAAGCTGCGCCAACGACATCTCGTGCAGGCCGCACTCGCGCTTGAGGCCAAAAAATCGAGTTTGCTCAGCGCTGTCGACATCCTGCAGGCGCCGCGTGGTGTGCGTGTCGCCAATGGAGACATAGCCTTCGTTCCACAGCGGGTGGTAGGGCAGGTCGTAGCGCTGCAAATACTCAAACACGTCGCGATCGGTCCAGTCCGCGATGGGATGCACTTTGAAGCGCTCACCCGAGGCCACGGCAAACGGCGTGTCGCGTCGGCTGGCTGACTGCTGGCGACGCAGGCCGGAAAACCACACGCCGGTGTCGAGTTCGCGCAGCGCACGGCGCATCGGCTCTACCTTTACCTTCTGATTGTACGTGTTGATGCCATCAAGGCCTTGCTCCCACAACCGGCCGTGGCGTGTCTCCAGCCACGCGGCGCTGATGTCGGGTCGGTATACGTGCAGGTTCAAATGCAGACGTTCGGCCAGCTCGTCGATAAATTGATAGGTCTCCGGGAACAGATAGCCCGTGTCGATAAGAACGATCGGAATGTCAGGAACAATGCGGGTGACCAGATGCAATAGCACGGCGGACTGCGCGCCAAAGCTCGAGCTTAGCGCGGCCTTGCCCGGGAGCGTACGCAGCGCATGACGAACGCGGTCCGGTGCGCTCAGCGTCGCCAGTTCGTTTGGATCGATATGGGCGGTTGTCATGGCGTGCGTTCCAACTGCGTGCGGTGCGTGTAGTCACCGAAAGTTTCGTTTTTCTGACGCTCCCGGGCGAAATCTGCAAAGCGCTGATCGAGCTCTTTTTCGATGGCTTCCAGTGACAGGTTGGTCGCCAGATGTCGGTTTAGGCGGGTGCCGTTAGCGTCACCGCCCAGGTGCAAATTGTAGCGTCCAGGGGCTTTGCCAATCAGGCCAATCTCGGCCACATAGGGTCGGGCGCAGCCGTTGGGGCAGCCCGTGACGCGCAGGCTTAACGGCTCGTCTTTTAGGCCGTGACGCTGCATCAATCGATCCACTCGCGCCACGATGTCTGGCAGACCACGTTCGGCTTCGGCCATGGCAAGCGAACAGGTTGGCAGCGCGACGCAGGCCAGCGCCGTTTGTTCGATCGGTGGGAGCTGGCGCCACAGATCAATGCCAAATTCCTGCGTTAGCGTGTCAATTTTTTCGCGCTGGGCAGCGTCGAGTCCGGCGATAATCAGGTTCTGATTGGGTGTGATGCGAAACTCGCCGACATTGAGCGACGCGATGGCGTGCAGTCCGGTGAGAAACTTCTGCGTACGGCGATCTTCGATTCGTCCCGAGGGTATGAACAAGGTGAGGTGGTGCTTTTGTTGCGCGTCTTCAAACCATCCCAGAAGGTCGCCACGATGTTTGAACGTCACGCTGCGCGCGGGCGCCAGTGCGAACCCGGTGCGTTTCTCCAGCAAAGTCGTGAACCAGGCCACACCGCGATCTTCGATGGTGTACTTCAGGCGCGCGTGTTTGCGGTTGCTGCGATCGCCGAAGTCGCGCTGGATAGTCACCACGTGCTCGGCCACCGCCAGCACCTGCTCGGGTGTGCAAAAACCAATCACGTCGGCAAGGCGAGGATAGGTCGCCGCATCGCCGTGGGTGGCGCCCATGCCGCCACCAACGCTGACGTTGAAGCCCGCCAGCGCGCCGTTGTCTTCGATCGCCGTGAAGCCAAGATCGTGGGCCAGCACGTCGACGTCATTGATCGGCGCAATCGCGACCGCGGTTTTGAATTTCCGCGGCAGGTAGGTCGGGCCATAAATGGGTTCGTGATCCGGTGTCTCGAGTTTTTTCCCATCGAGCCAGATCTCGTGATAGGCGCGCGTGCGCGGGGTCAACAAATCGCTGATGCGTTGGCACCAGACCAGTGCCTCTCGATGGACTTGCGAGCGTTCGTGCAGCGGCGTGCACATCACATTGCGATTCACATCACCGCAGGCCGCGATCGTGTCCATCATGTTGGCATTGATGTCCGCGATGGTGGCTTTGAGTTCGTTCTTGATGACCCCGTGCAGTTGAAACGCCTGGCGTGTGGTTAGCCGCAGACGATCGCCGCCGTAGCGACGGGCCAGAGCGTCAATGCCAAGCCACTGTTGTGGTGTGCAGACGCCGCCGGGCACGCGCGCACGCAGCATAAAGCTGTACAGCGGCTCGAGCTTTTGTTTGCTGCGCTCGCTGCGCTGATCGCGATCGTCTTGCTGGTACAGGCCGTGGAATTTCGACAGCTGCGTATCGTCCGGGGCAATGGCGCCGGTGATCGGATCGCGCAAACTCTTATCGAGCGTGCCGCGCAGGAAGTCGCTGTCGGTTTTGATCCGCTCAACGTCGGACAACGTGGTGGTATCACTCATTAGTATACGTCTCGTTGGTAGCGGTTGTCGCGCTTGAGTTCGCGCAGGTAGTTCTCAGCATCTTCAGAAGTCATGCCACCCTCGTGTGCCACAATTTCCTGCAGGGCGCGATGCACGTCCGGCGCCATCCGGTCGGCGTCGCCGCACACGTAAACATGCGCGCCCTCCTGCAGCCACGCATAGAGCTCCGTTGCGCGTTCGCGCAGGCGTTGCTGCACGTAAATTTTCTCCGCCTGATCGCGTGAGAAGGCGACATCGAGTCGCGACAGGGTGCCGTCGCGCAGTCGCCGCTGAAGTTCAAGCTGGTACAAAAAATCATGGCGCATTGTGCGATCGCCGAAAAATAGCCAGCTGGCGCCCCGCGCGCCATGCTCTGCGCGGTGTTCGAGAAATGCGCGAAACGGCGCGATGCCGGTGCCGGGACCGATCATCACAATCGGTGTGTCGGCGTTCTCCGGCAATCGAAAATGTGGATTAGGCTCGATGTAAACAGGGACCGATTCAAGCTCGGTCGCTAATGCGGTGGAGACGCTGCCGTAGCGCATTTGATCGAAGGCTTGATAGCGCACCTGCGCGACCGTCAGATGTACTTCTTCGGGATTGGCATCCAAGCTCGATGCAATGGAATACAGCCGCGGCTGGCGCGAGCGCAGGCCCTCGACCAGCTGCTGGGGCGACAGGTCGCCCGGAAAATTGCGCAACAAATCGACAATTTGGTGCGCGTAGAAAAATTCCCGGTTGGCTTTGCCGGGCGTCTGCAGCATGGCCGCGAGTTCGGAGTGCTGCGCAGTGCGCGCGTAGTGCTCGGCAAAACTGCGGTGGCTGGCGGTGATGTCCAGTCGGGTGCTGAGTGCCTCACTCAACGTGAGCGTGTCATTGCCAAGCGTCACCGGTTCGCTGCCGCTGGTACCGAGCGTTTCAAGCAGCGTTTCCACCGTCTCCGGCGGATTGGGCGTGATCACGCCCAGTGCATCGCCTGGCGTATAGCGCAGTTCGGAGCCTTCCAGCGACAACTCGATATGCTGCACTGTCTTGCTCGAATCGCGTCCCGTGATGCGTTGATTGGTGAGCACGCTCGCCGTGTACGGTTGGCTTGGGCTATAGGTTGGCGTGCGCGTGGGTACGGCGCGCAGTTGGGGAGCCGCTTTCGGTGTCGCCGCTTTTGCGGCAACAACATGTTCGACAACTTGTTGTGACCAGGTTTTCGCGGTCAGATCATAGTCCAGATCGCTGTCCACGCGCGGCAAAATACGTTTGGCGCCGAGGGCTTCGAGACGTAAATCCGTGTCGATGCCGACCTGACAAAAATCGTCGTAACTCGAGTCGCCCAGTCCGAGTACAGCAAACTCCATATGCTCCAGCCGCGGCGCCCGATTCGATGCAAGGGATGCAAAGAAATCTTCGCTGCCATCGGGTGCGTCGCCCAGTCCGTGCGTCGCAGCGACCACGATCACGCGGCGTTCCTTCTTGAACTGACTGATTTTGAAATCGCGTGCGTCCACGGCGCGTGCCGTGAAGCCTTCGCTGGAAAGTGCGGTGACAAGCGCCTCGGCCACGCGGCGACTGTTGCCGGTTTCCGTTGCGAAAAGAACGGTTGTTCGAATGGCCTGATCACTGATGCTTGCCGCGTCTGCCGCGGTGGCGCCGGCACTGCCCGCAAGATAGCCGCTGGCCCACATCAGCTGGGCCTGAGACAGCGTGGCGCTCAAATGTTGCAGCGTCTCGAGTGACGTCGATGGGAGAGGCATTGGAGTGGTTTGTGATGCAGGACGACTCATTGCGGGTCTCCGGTGAAACAGAGCCCTAACCTAGCTAACCGAGCCGCCGCACTGAACGGTCTATTCCTTATGCGCCAATAACGAAACGGCATATGCTCGAAAAAATTCAATTGAAACAGCACGGTAATGATATTTCGGCGGCGTGCGATTGCGTGCTGCTTTGCCGTGGCATTCCGGGCTACACTAGAGCGGCTGGCGACGACCCGTCGCACCGGCCACACTTACACATGATTGAGACTTTAGGGACGATCGAGCGTGATCTATCTTGTGATCGAACACTTCCGCGACGGCGCTGCGCGCCAAGCCTACGAGCGTGCCAGTGAGCAAGGCCGCGGTCTGCCCGACGGTCTTGAGTACGTGGACAGTTGGGTGGATCTTGATTATTCGCGCTGCTTTCAGATTATGCGCACGGACAATCAGGATTTGCTGGCCGAGTGGCAGCAAGGCTGGAGCGATCTCATTCGATTCGAAGTGATCCCTGTGCAAACTTCGCAGCAGGCCTACCAGCATTTTGGGCGCGGCAAAAAAAGACCTTAACGCCCGCCACCTTATTCTTGATTCCAGCTTAAATTTGGAGTGACGACATGTCCCGATGGTCCGTTTTGATCGCCGTGGTTTTTTTCTTCTTGGCCACGGCAACTGTAGCGCAGGCAAAAGACTCGCCGCGTGTGTTCACCGCGGACGATGTGTTTGCGCTGGAATGGGCGCAGGACCCGCAGCTCGACTCCTCTGCGCGGCGCATCGTCTATGCGCGCACGGCGTACGACAAAATCATGGACCGCGCTCGTTCGAGCCTGTGGGTAGTAGATGCCGCCAGCGGTCAGCAGCGTCCGCTGATTACGGGCAAAGGGAGCTATTTTTCACCGCGCTGGTCACCGCGCGGTGAACGTCTGGCGTATCTGGCCGGCGGCGAGAGCGGTGTCGAGTTGCGCATCCGCTACATCGTGGACGGCGCGGACTTCCGCGTGGCGGAATTGTTTCAGGCGCCGCGCGGCATCACCTGGTCACCAGATGGCAAGCGCCTGGCGTTTACGATGTTTGTGCCGGCCGACGGACCGTCATTTGCCAAACCGCCAAAAGCACCGGAGGCGGCCAAATGGGCCGAACCCGTGCGCGTGTTTGACGATCTAATGTATCGCTTTGATGGCGCGGGCTGGCTGGAAGAAGGCGCGAGCCACGTGTTTGTGGTCTCGGCCGACGGCGGCACGCCGCGTCAGATTACCCACGGCGAAAACGATTTTGGTTCGCCGGAATGGCTGGACGATCAGCACGTTCTGGTAGTGGGCAATGACGTGCCTGAGGCCGATCTTGATCCTATCGAGTCGGATATCTATCGCGTTGCGCTGGCCGATTTGGCGATCGAAAAAGTCACGCAGCGCGACGGGCCCGACAACTCGCCGCGCGTTGCGCCCGACGGCGAACATGTGGCCTACCTTGGGTTTGACGACAAGCTTAAGGCCTATCAGCAGTCCGATTTGTTTGTAATGCATCGCGACGGCTCGGAAGTGGTGAACCTGACCGAGTCGTTTGATCATCCCGTGAGTGCGCCGGTGTGGCTGCGCGACAGCAGTGCCGTCATCGTGAGTGCCGAGATTAAAGGTCATACGGCGCTGGTGCAGATCGATGCGGCCGGTGGTGAGGTGACTATCCTTGCCGAAGATCTTGGCGGCACCAGCTTGGGGCGCCCGTATTCTTCAGGGGCGTTTTCCGTGGCCAGCCGCGGTCGCGAAACGCGCTACGCCTACACGCAAACCCGTCCGGGGCGACCGGCCGACATTGCGGTGCTCGATGGCAGCGGTGAGCCGCGCACGCTGACCAATTTGAATGACGATGCGCTGGGTCATATTGCGCTGGCCGAGATTGAAGAAATTAGTGTGAAGTCGAGCCATGACGGTCGCGAGATTGAGGCGTGGATCGCTAAGCCGCCAGGGTTTAAAGCGGATGCCTCGATGCCCCTGATTCTTGAGATTCACGGCGGACCATTTTCGATGTACGGGCCGACGTTTGCCGCTGAAATTCAACGCTATGCGGCGGAAGGCTACGTCGTGGTGTATGTGAACCCGCGCGGCTCTACCGGCTACGGCGAAGAGTTTGCGCAGCTGATCGACCGCAACTACCCCGGCGAGGACTATGACGATTTAATGAGCGTGGTAGACGCTTTGGTGAAACGCCAATACGTCGATTCAAAACGATTGTTTGTCACCGGCGGTTCCGGCGGCGGTGTGCTCACGGCATGGATCGTGGGTAAGACCAAGCGCTTTGCCGCTGCGGCCACGATTAAGCCGGTGATTAACTGGACGACGATGGCGCTAACCGGCGACATCGCGGCGTTTGTCGGTCGTCATTGGATGCGTGCACAGCCGTGGGAAGATCCCGATCTGTACTGGAAGCTGTCGCCCATATCCTTGGTGGGTAATGTGAAAACACCAACCATGGTCATGGTGGGCGAGCAGGATCACCGCACGCCAACCTGGGAGGCCGAACAGTTTTATGGTGCCCTCAAACTGCAGTCGGTGCCCACGGCGTTGGTGCGCGTGCCCGGTGCCTCGCATTACATTGCGTCGCGGCCGAGTCAGTTGATTGCCAAAACCGACAACATTATGGGCTGGTTCAAGAAATACGATCCGTCTCAAAAAGAAAAAGACGACGCCGACTAGCGCGGGCCCAGTAAAAACGTCATTTCCTCCGCGGCGATCTGCATCATCTGATCCACCACGTCGGTGCGATCGGGCTCCACGTGCAGACCGTCGGTCCAGCGCAGACGCTTCGGCGTCTGGGTGGCCGCATACAGCGCGGTGATTTCGTCGGCCGGCGTGCGCTCATCCTGACGGGCGCCGATAATCAGCACCGGGCGCGGCGCAATCAAAGCGACGTTTTTGGCCGTATCAAATGTCGGCCCGTAGGCGAGCCAGTGCAGCATCGTGCCAAGCGGCTCATGCAGTATCTTTTGATCGACACGGCGCGCCACCTGCACGGTGAGCCAGCGCTCGTTGTCCGCCGCGCCGTGCACTAAGATGACGCCATCGAGTCGCGCATCACGCGCGGCCGTTTTCGCGGCGAACGGCACGCCCAGACTTGCCCCAATCAGGAGTTTTGGGCCGCCGGCCCAGGCCTGCTGGTCCAGCCAGTCGAGCATGAGTGAAACCGCCGGCGGCGTGTCGCGAAATGCGCGCCGCGCTTTGGGTAGCGCACTCAACGTTTGGCGCATGCCGCGGATGCGCTGCGGTCCGTCGTAGGGGTAGTCCATCGCCACCACGGCGTAGTGGTCCACGTTCTTGAATAAGTCGACTGCATCGCGGCCGGTGCGATGGCCGCCAAGGACAATCAGCAGCGGCACATTGGTGGCGGATGGGGCGCGCAAGACACGTGCGTACACCGACAGGCCGCTGTCGCTGAGCAATGTCACCGACGCCGAAAGCAGGCCGTCGGCGGTTTGACTCGTCTCCAGCGCGACGTTCTCGATCCGGCCCTGGCGCTGATCCATATATTGATCCTGTGGCCGATGGGACTCGATTCTCAAATAGCCGATCAAAAGCGCCCCGAAAAACAGGGTGATGACCAATAACCGGAGGCCCCAGCGCACAGCGTGATGCAAAAATGCTCGAATCATGGCCCCATTGTTGCGTGGCGCGGCCCAAGGTCAAGCATTGTGTCGGCGTTTGCGGGGGCGTCGAGACAAATGAGATAATGAGCGTCTTGCCAGATGAGGATGTCGCAGATGAACCGAGCCATGATTCGAGCTACCGTTGGCGCTTTCGCACTAAGCGCTCTTGTGTCCGTTCACGCGGACGAGACCGTGCGTTTGTCAGAGCCCGTGGAGGTGACCGCTACCCACGAGACGTTTGGCGCCGCGTTGCCCTCTGAGTTGGCGGCGCAAAGCCTGGCCTCCGTGGTCGAAAACGCCGACGAATTCTTGCAAAAAGACGTGGCGTTAAACACACGTATCGCCAAGGTTTGCCAAAAGAAAGGCTGTTTTTTCGTGGCGACCGATGGCGCGATTAGCGCGCGTGTCACTTTTAAAGACTATGGCTTCTTTATCCCCACGGACGCCGGTGGCAAAGACGTCGAATTGGTCGGCACGTTTGATCGCAAAGCGCTGGACCCAAAGCGCGCCGCGCACTATGCCAAAGATCTTGGCGAAACGCCGAGCAGCGAGCCGCCGGCCTTTGAATACGTAATTGTCGCCTCGGCCGTGCGCATTCCGCGCTAGCAGCGCGGCGTTTGTTTCAATAGGTTTCTATGGCGCCGGCGCGGCCGGCGAAACGTCGATTCGTTACAATTGCGGTGTGGTTCGCGCGCTAGTCTTGCGGTTTGACCATTCCGTCACAGGAGTTTTGTATGCGTACTTTAGTTGTTTTGGCACTAGCCTTCCTGGCCGCGCCTTCCTTTGCGTGTGAAAGCGCTCTGCTGGATCAGGATTTTCGCAAGCTGGCCTCTGAGGAGTCGGTAAATTTGTGCGATGCCTACGAGGGCAAAGTGGTGCTGGTGGTCAACACGGCCTCAAAATGCGGCAACACCCCGCAGTACGACGGACTGGAAAAACTCTATGAGCAGTACGGCGAAGACGGATTGGTCGTGCTGGGTTTTCCCTCCAACGATTTCTTCGGTCAGGAACCGGGTACCGAGGAAGAGGTGAAAGAATTTTGCCGTCTGACCTACGGCATCAAATTTCCGATGTTCGAGAAGGTGACGGTGAAAGAAGACAACAAGCCGCATCCGTTTTTTGCCGGATTGGCCAAGCAGGCCGGCACCTACCCAACGTGGAACTTCCACAAGTTTTTGATTGGGCGCGACGGCAAGGTCATCACCGAGTTCAGTCCGCGCACCAAGCCTGAAGACAAAAAAGTGGTAGGCGCGATCAAGGCGGCACTGAAGACCTCCTGATGCTCCGAGCGTTTCTTACGCAGCTCGGTGACGCCTTCGCGTCACCGGGTCGCGCTGCCAACGACGAATCAGATCACGCGCACGCATTGCGTTTAGCGACCGCGGCTCTGGCCATCGAAGTGGCGCGCTCAGATCACAGTTTTGATGAGACTGAGCTTGCGGCCATGCTGGCGCTCATGGCGCAGCGCTTCGATCTGACCGAGTCCGAAACCCAAACGCTTGCCGATGACGCCGAGACGGCGGCCGAGCAATCCGTGTCGGTCTATGAATTCACGCAAACTCTGCATGAGAAGCTCGGCGACGAGGACAAAGCCGGCGTCATGACGCTGCTGTGGCAGATTGCCTACGCCGACGGCCGTCTGGACAAATACGAAAATTCTCTGGTGCTCAAGATCAGCGATCTGATGTTTGTGCCGCGCGGGTTGGTCATGCGTTTGAAGCACGACGCCGCTATCGCCGCAGGCGTAACGCCCCCCGAGCAGCGTTCTTAAATTACGTCTTAGTTTATTTCGACGCGAAAACGCAGCGTCGCGGTGGCGCCAGCGGCCATGCTGCCGGCCGGTATCACGCGTAGCGTTGTCACCGTACTGTCGACGCCAACGCCCGGCGCATAACCAAACGTCGCGCCGTTGTCGTTGGAGAAACTCACGTCCGTGGCGCTTAAAGACAGGCCGCTCGACGGCACGCCGTCCATCAATTCCACCGCGAAGCCACTGCTCAACGGCAGGTTTAAAAACGCGGCATTGGTCGGGATAGCATCGGTAAGCATAATGGTGCCGGCGTCCACGGCGACGCTTGCGGGATTGGTGATCTCGATCGCGTACTCCACCACGGCACCGGGTAAAGCGTGGGGGTTCGTCGTACCGTGAACGCTGTCTGAAACGATATTTGCCTGCTTTTGAACCTCAAGCGTCACGGTGCATTCATAGCCTGATGGCACACCGGGAATATCCAGCGCGTCGATCGTCGTGCGGCTGCCGCTGTTGCCAAACGTGGCGCCATAATTGCTGGTGAACGGGCTCGGGTTGCCGTCGGTGGTGCCGGGAATGCCGCCACTAAATTGGGTGCTGGCGCCGATCAACGCGCTGTTGAGTCCAATGAAGCCGCCACCGCCACCGCCGCCTGGACCGTGGGGGCTGCTGTTGCCGTTGGTGCCGCCGTTACCGCCGGTGGCGGTGAGAGAAACGCTCGCACCGCTGGCGTCGTCGGCCACCATCAAAATGCTGCCGGCGCCGCCACCGCCACCACTGCCGTCGTTGCCAACGGTTTGATTGGCCATGTCGCCATCCACGCGCAGCGTGCCGCTGCCAAGCACTTGACTCGCGCGCACGATAATCAAACCGCCGCCGTTAGCACCGCTGCTGGCCAGCCCGCCGGCGGGCGTGCCGGTGGCGTTGTTGGTGGTGCCGGCGCCACCGCCGCCGCCCAGCGTGAGCAGGCCAGCCCCCTGTGTCGTGCCGGCACCGCCGAAGCCGCCGCTTTGGGCGCAGGCCGCCGGTCCACCCGGGCACCATGCGTGTCCGCCCGTGCCGCCGCTACCCGCGCCGCCACCGCCGCCCGCGCCAGTGTTTTGATCATTGGCGGCCGGGTTGCCGTCGGTGCCGCCGCCACCCGCGTTGCCCGGTGCGCCGCGTGCGAAGCTGCCGTTGGGATAGCCTTCGATCACGTTGTCGAGCAGGCTCAAACCGTCGAACACCAAACGTGGTGTGCCGGCGATGCCTTCGCCTTTGCTGCCGTTAGCGTTGTTGGAGGACGGCGTGCGGTAGTCGGTGTTGACGCCGCTGCCGCTGGTAGAATTACGCGCGCCGCCGCCACGAAACCCGGCGCCGCTGGCGTCGACGGTTTGGCCGTTTAAGTTGAATTCACCGGCAACGTCCACGGCGATTACGCCACCGCTGCTGCCGTTCCAATTTAGCGCGCTGAGCGTGTTGTTTAGGGTAAGCGTCGCGTATTGCGGCACGCGCACCACCTGAAATTGCCGCTGGCCGCGCGTACCGGTGGCGGCTTGCGTGCCGTAGTTAAATTGGGTTGGATCGGTAAGCGTGAGTGTGCCGCCGCCCAAGCCAACACTGCTTGCGGCGCGTGCAAATTCAAACCGACCGCTGCGCCGCAACGCCGTGCTGCCACTGGCCGGATCGCCGCCCACGCCGTCGCCGTAACTACCACTGTTGCTGCTATTAATGTTGGCGTCCTGCATCTGCATGATCAGGATCAAATCGCCGGTTGCGATGGGCGTGCTGGCGCCACGACCGCTGCCAAGCACAAGCGTCGTGGTGCCGGTGCCTGGGTTTGAGGTGCCCGGCCAGTAGGCATTGACGATGCCCGACGTGGCGACTGCCCCATCCGTGCCCGGCGTGGCGCAGGTTTGGGCGCCGGCCGACAGGGTGGTGAAAGCGAAAAGCAGTGCGCAGGTCAGCGCTCCGGCCGCTTGCTGCCAGATCAAAGGGGTGTGCCGCTGGCCTGATCCGTGGCCCGTTGCAGTTCGAATCAAGAGCCTGCACATGCTGTGAATATAAGGTTTTGGCGCGGTCTGTGACGTTAAGTCAATCACAGCCTCACACCTTGTGAGGTGTTGACATCGCGTGGCGCTGGGCGACACTGGTGCCCATTAACGAAATTTCAAGCCTTATGTCATGCGCGGGCCGATGCCTGCTCCGGGAGATGTTGTGTTTCACGATCTGGATCAAACCCGTGTTTTGGGCAGTGCCGCTAACCGCGTACCGCTAAAACTCAGTCGACGAGATTTCATGGGCAAGACGGCAGCCGGGGCGCTGTTGCTCGGCGTGCCGCTGGCCAGTCGTGCCGACAGCGCGGCGGAGGCGGCGGGTCTGGATACCGTCACCGGCGGTGATGCGACGCCGTCGCTGTTTTTGGCCCTGCGCCCGGATGGCACGCTCGACTTCACTTGCCATCGCTCGGAGATGGGTCAGCAGAGCTGGACCGCCATGGCGCAACTGGTGGCCGACGAACTCGAAGCCGACTTTTCGCGCATTAATATTATTCAGGCCGTTGGGCATCCGCGCTACGGAGATCAAAACACCGACGGCTCGCGTTCAGTGCGTTACAACTTCACGCGACTGCGAACGGCCGGTGCCGCGCTGCGTCTGATGCTGGAGCGCGCGGCGGGTCAGCATTTTGGCGTGGACGGCGATTGTCGCGCCGAACTGCACGAAGTGGTGCATACGCCGAGCGGTCGACGCGTGGGTTTTGGTGCGCTGGCCGAGCGTGCCGCGCAGCTGCCGTTGCCGAGTCTCGAGGAGGTGCGACTGAAGCCGCGCGAGCAGTGGCGCTACATTGGCAAAGCGCAACCCTCGATCACCGTGCCGAAGCTGGTGCATGGCGAGGGCACGTTCGGAATTGATGTGCAGTTGCCGGATATGCTCCACGCCGTGATTGCGCGGCCGCCCCAGGTGGCGGGTTTGGTCAAGCAACTGGATGATCGCGCCACGCGCGAGACCGGAGGTGTGATCGGCACGGTAAAGCTGCCGGCGCCCAAAGCACCGCTGGGCTATCAACCTCTGGGCGGCGTCGCCGTGGTGGCGCGCGACACGTGGTCGGCGATGCAGGGTCGCAAGGCGCTGAAGGTGGACTGGGAGGCAGGCCCTAACGCCGATTACGATTCGGCGGCTTTCGAAAAAACGCTCATGGCCACGGCGCAAAGTGACGGCGAAGTGCGCCGCGAACGCGGTGATGCGCTCGGCGTGCTCGAAAAGGCGAACAAAAAAATGAGCGCAAACTACTACGCGCCGCATCTGGCACAAGCGCCCATGGAACCACCGGTGGCCACGGCCAAATGGGATGGTGACAAAGTGGAATGTTGGGCCTGTGTACAGGCACCACAGTCGGCGCGACGCACGGTAGCGGCCGTGTGCGGCGTGCCGGAAGACAACGTCACCATTAACGTGACCTGGCTCGGCGGTGCGTTTGGACGCAAATCCAAACCCGATTTTGTGGCCGAAGCGGCGCTGATCGCGCGCGAGGTGGGCAAGCCGGTCAAAGTGACCTGGACCCGTGAGGACGATTTGCAGCACGGCTATGTGCACTCGGTGAGCGCGCAGCGCATGGAGGCGGCGCTGGATGATGAGGGCAACTGTCAGGCGCTGCTGCATCGCACGGTTTTTCCAACGATCTCATCGACGTTTGCGGACGGCGCCGACAGCCCGTCGGCGGGCGAGATCGGATTGGGTGCCAGCGATAATCCGTTTGCTGTGCCAAATCTGCGACTTGAATCGGGCCGCGCCAAAGCGCACGTGCGCATCGGCTGGTTGCGGTCGGTCGCCAACGTGTATCACGCGTTTGCGGTGCAGAGTTTTGCCGCGGAGATGGCGGCGGCGGCGGGCAAGGACCCGCGTGACTATTTATTGCAGCTGATCGGCGCGGATCGGTTGGTGGATCCCACCGCCGAGGGCGCCGAGTATTCCAATTACGGCAGTCCGTTGAGCGAATACCCCATCGACACCGCGCGTTTAAAACACGTGTTGAACAAAGCGACCGACATGGCGCAGTGGGGACGCGCATTGCCCGACGGCCACGGTCTCGGCGTTGCCGTGCATCGCTCGTTTTTATCCTACGTCGCCACCGTGGTGGAGGTCGCCGTGAACAAAGACGGTGCGCTGAGTATCCCGGGCGTATGGTCTGCGATTGATGCCGGTACGGTCGTTAATACCCGGCACACCATGGCGCAGGTCGAAGGTGGCACGTTGTACGGGCTGTCGAATGCACTGTACGGCGAGATCAGCGCGAAAGACGGCGCCATTGAGCAGAGCAATTTTCCGGGCTGGCGCATCATGCGCATGAGCGAGGCACCGCGTGCGATGGAGGTGCACATTGTGGACGCCGACGCACCGCCCGGAGGCGTGGGCGAACCCCCCACACCGCCCGCCGCTCCCGCGCTCGCCAACGCACTGTTTGCCGCCACCGGCCAGCGCTACCGGCGCCTGCCAATCCTTGGCCCCAACGCATCGACGCTGACGCGTCCGGCCTGACTAACCCAGAGAAACTACGACCATGACGATTAAACTCAACATCAACGGTAAAGATGTCGACGTCGATGCCGCCGAAGGAACACCATTGTTATGGGTGCTGCGCGATCATCTGGGCCTTACGGGCACCAAATTCGGTTGCGGTGTGGCCCAGTGCGGCGCGTGCACGGTGCATCTGGACGGCGAGCCAACGCGTTCCTGTGTACTGCCGCACAATGCGGTGGCGGGCAAAAAAATCACGACCATCGAGGGTCTCGAAGGCAAAGCCGCCGAGGCCGTACGCGAGGCGTGGAAGGCGATTGATGTGCCGCAGTGTGGCTACTGTCAGTCCGGTCAGATCATGTCGGCCACGGCGCTATTGGAACGTACGGCCAAGCCCACGGACGACGACATTGATGAGGGCATGAGCGGCAACCTGTGTCGCTGTGCGACCTACATGCGGATTCGGCGCGCGATCAAAAACAGCGCGGAGGCGCTCGGCGCCGACGACTAGGTCGGCGCCAGATAAGGGGCTAGAGACGCGCCTCGTCCGCAATCCAGCGCGAGGCCACCACCAGCATGCCCCAGGCGGCCAGTAGCGAACTCACGCTCACCGTGACCAGCGTAAGCGGCGACGCACGACCGTCCAGAAAAATATCCTGCAGCAGCAGCGTTTGGCCGGTCAGCGGCAGGTGGCTGGCCAGACCCGAATAATCCACATTCCCAATCATGATGGCACCGGCGACCACCACCGGCAGAAACATCGTGAACTGTCCCGAGATACCGGCCTCACGATAGGTTTTTGCCCGCGCGGCTAACAGCATTTGCAGCGCCACTGCGAACAAGGCCAGCGGCGCCAGAGCAAGCGTGGCCAGCAGCATCGATTTAGGCCCAATGCTCAAGCGCAGACCCAGCTCCGCCAGTGGCGTGCGCGCCAGCAGAATGCCGCCCACGACCACGGTTAGGGTGGAGACCAGCACACTGATGGCGCCGCACGCGAGCCACTTGCCGACAATCAGCGTCATCGGTGAGACCGGCTGCGCCAGCAGCGGCTCGAGTGAGTGGCGCTCGCGTTCGCCGGCCACCGCGTCGGCGGTCATGAATGCGCCAGCAACGAAGCCTGCAATCAGAAATACGTAAATAAGCGAGTCACTGATGAGTGCCGACTTGCCGCCGGCGCGCGACAAATCGTAGGTGCCGGCGCGCACTGCGCGAACGCGATGGGGTGCGACACCGGCCGCAATCAGGCGACCCTGTGACACATCCAGATTGTAGCGTTCGATTTTCATTTGCAGTTCGCGGGCGTCTTGTTGTGCCGCGTCGGACTTAAAATCACCGGTAATCGCCAAATCGACGGTGTCGCTGTTGGTGAATTTTTGCGCATAGTCCTTTGGGATACTCAAGGTGACGCGTTGCTGTTCGTCGAGCAGTGCGCGCGCGGCCGATTCGTTGTCGGCATTAGAAAACATGACGCCACGTTCCTCGAGATGCGTGATTAATCCCGGCGCGTGCTCGCCACCGGCTACGACTACGCGCAAGTCGTTCGGATCGTTGGCCGACTCGGCCATGTTGTTGAGCATCAGGGCCAGAAACACGGGCCCGAAAATGGCGAAACTCAGCGAAATACCAATGCTGCGACGATCACGAATGACGTCGAGGGTTTCTTTGTGCAGTACGTTGGAAAGTGTGGCAAACATAATAGTCTCCGGGGCGGACGGCTCAGGCCGCCTCGCGCTGCGTCAGGGCGATGAAGGCTTCTTCAAGATTTGGCGTCTGGGTGCTGGCAATCAGGTCTTGCGGCGCGCCGGTGTGCACCACGCGACCGCCGTCGATGATGATCACGTTGTCCGACAGGCTTTCAACATCCGCCATCGAATGCGATGACAGCAACACGCAGCAGCCGTCGTCGGCCATGCGGCGCAGCACGCGGCGCAGAAGACGCACGCTGATGACATCCAGACCGCGGGTGGGCTCGTCAAGAATGACGTTAGGCGGGCGATGCACCAGCGCGCGCGCGAGCGCAACTTTCATGCGCTGGCCTTGCGAGAAACCCTCGCAGCGTCGGTCCAGCAGTTCGCCCATTTGCAGCAGTTCGGCGACCTGCGTGGTGGCGTCTCGCAACTTGGCGCCTTTAAGTCCGTGAAAGCGTGCGAAGTA
This sequence comes from Gammaproteobacteria bacterium, assembly GCA_045106455.1. Lineage (GTDB taxonomy): Bacteria > Pseudomonadota > Gammaproteobacteria > Steroidobacterales > JBCCMA01 > JBCCMA01. Next base: position 995 of record JBGCEL010000167.1, on the reverse strand, counting down.
GTGAATGTGCTCACGTGCCGTGAGACGTGGATACAAACCAAACGGGTCCGGAAACACGCCCAGCCGACGCCGCGCGGCCATCGGGTCTTGCGCCACGTCCACGCTGTCAATCGTGACGCGGCCCTGGTCGGGTGCGAGCAGACCGCAGAGCATGCGCAGAGTCGTGGTTTTGCCCGATCCGTTGGCGCCGAGCAGTGTGGAGATGGCGCCGTTTTGTGCTGCAAAGCTCGCGCCTTGAACCGCATGCACGTCGCCGAAAGATTTTCTTAAGGTGTGTGTTTCAATCATGGTGATCTCTTCTTTAAAGTGCGCTTGGATTACGGTGAGGGGCCGGCTGGGGTAAGCAGGAACGGTGCGGGGCCAACGCGGTTCAAGCACGTGTCGTCCAGGGCGTCCGGATCCAGCGTGTCCAGAAACTCGCCGATCAGTTGTGGTGCGCAGCTGTAGTTGCTGGTGATGTGCGCATTGTGGGCGGCCACCAGGTGACGTGATCGGGTCAGCGTCGCCTGTGCGACGTTGGCAAACGCCGGCGGGGTGACCGGGTCCATGGCGCCGGAGAGCAGCAGCACCGGCACGTCGGAGCTGACCGGTTCGTCAAAATCATTTTCGACGCGTGCGGCTGGCCACACGTCGCAGGCCTCAGGCCAGAACGACATATCGATGTGTTCAAAGGCGGTGGTGGTGGTCGCGACGCCGGTGGCCAGCATGCGTGGTACCTCTTCGCCGCACATCACAGAGAGCATCGTGCCGAGCGATACACCGCTCATGATCTCGCCGGAGATATCACCCATGGCGCGCCAGGGGCCCGTGTTGCCGGCGGCGAATTCGGTGATCGCCAGCGGGAGCCACGCGGTGCTCTCACGCGAGTAAAAAGCGTTGCGCAAGGCGTTTAGAAAAATCGAGCGATCTACGCTTACCGTTTGCCCGCCCATGACCACGTCGCGTGGCGTTTGCGCCAGCTCGGTTAGGATTAGATTCAGGTCCTGACGCAGGTT
>JBGCEL010000166.1:0-38652 GCA_045106455.1 Gammaproteobacteria bacterium | reverse complement strand
GTCCGCTTCGGTGGGTATACCCCTGGGACCGCCCGAGGACGGGCTAACAACCCAGGCGCATACCCACCGAACCGAACGCCGAACCAAGTGCGTAATTCGAATCCCGCGCGCTTGGGGGGTTTAAGAGCAAGAGAGAAGAGGTGGTAGCCGAGAGCTTGGCGCACGCCGAACAGTGCGTCGCACGATAAGGCTAAGCCGCTAGAGGCGCCCACCCCCAAAACTTCGACTCAATTAGGGGAGTGGGAGTGAGGGGTTTTGCTCTGGGTTGTTAGCCCGTCCTCGGGCGGTCCCAGAGTGAAACCCCTCACTCCCGCTCACCGGGATCGAAGCGAACAAAGCCGACCCCCAGAGTGAAACCCCTCACTCCCGCTCACCGGGATCGAAGCCCAACAAGCCGACCGCTCACCGGGATCGAAGCACCTAAAGCCGACTTTCAGTGCCTCGAACATACGCATTAGACGCCCGGACATAAATTCGTCGAAATCTATCTGCATGCCTCCCGGTCTCCTGTTGCAACACCAACAACGCATCGCATTTTTTTGGAGTCGATCATGAACAGCCTTACTCATTTTTCCCGTCTCGCCGGCGTCTTTCTGGTTCTCTTAATTGGGGCCGCCTCATTTAGCAGCGCCGCCCATGCCGCAGACGAAGGCAGCACCTGGACCAAGCGCTATCAGAAAATCCACGGCACCTGGAAGATCGTAGAGACCGACGAAGGTCGCTTTTTGGAGCTCAACGAGAAATTCAAAACCCGTCGCGCCCCCGATCTGAAGCTGTTCCTTTCACCGCGTCTCGATGCTGATGTCACGCCCGACAACGCCGTCGCAGGTAGCGTGCTCATCGCCAAGCTGAAAAAAGCCAAAGGTGCCCAACGCTACGCACTGCCGGCGGACCTCGATCTCAACGATTTCGAGACTCTCGTACTGCACTGCGAGCAATACACCAAGCTGTGGGGCGTCAGCCCGCTGCGCTAAACCGTTCCCCCGGTGCGCCTGACACCCCCTCCCCGGTCGGGCGCACCACCCTTAATTGTCATAACGCGCGTCACACGCTCTCAAAGTGTGACGCGCTTTTGCTTTCCCAAAGCATAAACACGCACCCGCTAAAGTAAATCCCGCCAGCGTCGCTGAACTTGCCGTATCCCTTTAACTTATGCGGAGAGCACGGCATGAACAACAGACAGCGCGGCTTTACATTAATCGAGATGATTGGCGTGGTGGCCGTCATCGGCATTCTGGCGAGCGTCGCAGCGCCGATGATCTTCGAGGCGATACGGAATGCACGCGTAACGGCATTTGTTGAAGACGTCAATTCACTCAAAACGGCGGTGACTCGGTATTACAACGACACCGGCACGTTTCCAAACCACATCCCCACCGATGCGCGCGAAACCGTAAAGGTGTTGCTGCGCAATCCGGCCGCATCACCGATTGCAGGCTGGGACGGCCCGTATATAGAAAAAGACATCGTTAACCCGTTTCGAGCCGACGGCTATCGCGGCATCGTGTCCACCAACAACGCCAACTTTCAGTTCGATCTTGACGGGGACGGTACGGTCGATACGACGCGCGTCACGGTACTGCGCATGGACAGAGTGTCCGATACCGACGCGCAGCGCATTAGTGACATTCTCGATAACGACGGCGATATCGAAACCGGCAGCAATGCGTGGCAGGCCGCCGGGCGGGTGAAACGCTATGGCGTCAACAGCGACCATTCTCACATCTTGCTGGTCTATCTGGTTCGCGAGTAAGCGCGCTCTTAAGGACGCCACGACATGAACACCACGCAGGCCGTCACATCCGCCGTGACTGAGGCCGGTAGCGCTGTGGCCGCGCCACCACGCAAAACGTTGGGTGCACGGCTTCTGGCGGCGGGCCTTGTTAATGAGGCCCAGCTCGATTTGGCGCTGCGTCAGCAAAAGCACAGCGGCAAGCTGCTCGGCGAGGTATTGATCGAGCTGGGGTTTGTAACCGCCGACGTCATTACCCAATCGGTCGCGAGCGAAGCCCACACCACTGTTGTCGATTTGAGTTCCTCTGTCATAGACGAAGAGGTGCTCAAGCTCGTCTCCTACGAGACCGCCAAGCGTCACAAACTGATACCGATCGAGCTGGTTAATGGCGTTCTAACCGCGGCAATTTCTGATGCCTTCAATGTTGTTGGCATCGATCATCTCGAACACGAAACCGGTTACGCCATTAACGTGGTCACCGCTCCGGCCGGCAACATTCTTGATGCGGTCGAGCGGCACTATTCACGCGGTCGATCGATTGCTGACACCATCGATCTGATCATGACCGAGGGTGCCGTCCCCTCTGAAGACGACGCGGTTGCGGAATCGCCACTGGTGCGCCTCGTCGATCAGATCATCGCGCTGGGCATTAAAAAGGGCGCCACCGACGTTCATATCGAACCGGACGAGCGCATTATTCGCGTGCGCATGCGTCTTGACGGCGTCATGCGTCAACAGATCCTGATTCCCAAGCCTATTCAGAGCGCGCTGATTGCACGCATCAAACTGCTTGCCGGACTCGACATCACGGAAAAACGCGTACCCCAGGACGGGCGTATTCGTTTTCTGTTTGGCCAAAACCCGGTGGACCTGCGCGTCTCCACGCTGCCGATCAACACCGGTGAAAGCATCGTCATGCGCATCCTCGATCGCTCCGGGCTGCAGCTGGTGTTGCCCGATCTGGGGTTTTCCGTTGACGACACCCAACGCATCGAGCGCGACATGGGTCGCCCCTACGGCATGATCCTCGTCACCGGCCCCACCGGCAGCGGCAAAACCACAACGCTGTACGGCGCCTTGGGTTTGATCAACAGCGCCGAGCGCAGCGTCTTTACACTCGAAGACCCAATCGAGTATTCGCTCAAGTCGATTCGACAGACCCAAATCCGCCCCGACATTGGTATGGACTTCGCCAGCGGACTACGCGCACTGCTGCGACAGGATCCTGACGTGATCCTGATCGGCGAGATTCGTGACCTTGAAACCGCCCAACTGGCGTCGCGCGCCGCACTCACCGGCCATCTGGTGTTGTCGACCCTGCACACCAACGATGCCGTTGGTGTGATTCCGCGGCTGGTCGATATGGGCGTTGATCGCTACATGCTGCCGGCGTCATTGTCGTCCATTGTTGCGCAACGACTCGTACGACGATTGTGCGAAACCTGCAAGAGCGAGGACCCCGACCCGCGACAAACCATCGACAGCCTCGCGCTAGGCCAGCAGATCGATGAAGACGTTACCCTGTGGACGGCCAACGGCTGCAGTGCATGCAACAACAGCGGCTACAGCGGTCGTCAGGTGATTTACGAAATCCTCGATATCGACGAGCGTTTCCACGGGCCTATCATTCAGGGCGCCGCGGCCGGAGAAATTCGCCAGCTGGCAACCGAAGCGGGCATGCGCCGCATGCTCGACGACGGCATTGGCAAAGCCATTGCCGGTCAGACCACACTGGAGGAAGTGCTGCGCGTTGTGCGCTAGTACGTCTCACAGCCATGCCCGATTTTTCCTACCACGCCGTCGATCAAGCAGGCCGTGCCACGGACGGCACGATGAGCGCCGACAGCGAGCATGCACTCGAACAAAAGCTGCGGGAAATCGGCTACTGGCTCATCGATGCCAAAGAGCAAGGTGCCCGGCGCAACACGCGCATAGCGAGTGTGCCAAGGCGCGAGCTGATTGATTTTTTCAGCGGCATGTCGTCATTGATGGATGCCGGCATTCCCATGGCTGAGGCCATCAGCGCCATGGCTGAGGAAACCGAACACGCGTCGCTGCGCGCCATCCTTGAGGATGTGTCGGTGAATGTGCAGTCGGGACAAGAGCTCTCATCGAGCTTTGAAAAATACCCAAAGGTGTTTCCCAATCAGCTGTGCAAACTCATACGCGCGGGCGAGTACGGCGGCAATCTCGTGGAGACATTCAGCGACCTGACCGCTCACCTTGAGTGGACCGATCAAATCGTCGCGGACATTCGCCAGGCCAGCGTCTATCCCACCGTTATCCTCGCCGCGGTGGCGGGGCTCATCGCATTGATGTTCATCGTGGTCGTGCCCAAGTTTGCCTCCATTTTCAGCGAACTGGAACTCGAACTGCCCGCGCTAACGCGCGCTGTCGTCGGGCTTGGTGAGGCGGCACGTCACTACTGGTGGGCCGCGATTGGTGCAGGCACGGGCCTGTATTTTGGCTCAGGTTTGGCACGTCGACGCAGTCGCAAACTGGACCTGGCCATCGATCGCATCAAGTTACGCATACCCGTGTTCGGCCGCATTATCAGCCTGCTGGTGCAATCACAGTTCGTGCACAACCTTGGACTCATGCTCAAAGCCGGCGTACCCATTATTGACGCACTGACACTTACTCAGGGCGTCTCCAACAACCGCGTCATGGATGCGGCCATTGCCGATGCGCAAGCTCAGGTGCAGCGTGGCGGCCGCATCAGTGATGCGTTGCGCGCACACAGCGTGGTGTCGTCACTGACCTTGCGCATGATTGTGGTCGGCGAAGACTCGGGCAAGCTCGACGAATCACTTTTGCAGGTATCGCGCCGCTTCGACGCGGAGATTCCGCGCCAAATCAAACGCGTTTTCGCCATCATCGAACCGGCCATCACCCTTACGCTGGTGGGCATTGTCGGGCTGGTGGCCGCTTCGATTTTCCTGCCCATGTTTTCTCTCGCGACGGGAATTGGCTGATGCGTGAACGCGGCTTTACGTTACTCGAACTCATTGGCGTGGTGGCCGTGATCGCGATATTGGCCTCAATCCTCGCACCCAGCGTTGTGCAGGGTGTGGAAGACGCCTACGCCACGGCCGAAGGTCAGAATCTGCAAATACTGGCCAACGATCTGCGCGAGTATGTCACCAGCACGCGACGTATTCCGGGCACGGGCGCGGCCACCTGGAGCGCGGCGCTGGCTGCCAACAGCGACTATACGGCACAACAAATCCAATTCAATCGAAAAAACCAGCAGCGTGTACTGATCGCCGATCCGCGGTTTTTCACATCTGTGGACAGCACCTTTGGCGGTTTCACCCAAAACGCCGGGCTAGGCGCCGCTCCGGTATCTCCGCGCATGATGCTGATCTCAAATTTGAAAGGCAGTGTGCCCGCCATCGCCAACAACAGCGCGACGTTTAACGCGATCTGGAACGATGATGCCGGTGCCGCTGTTGTCGCTGGGAAGTACTTAAAGGTGGAGCGCATCAATCTTGGGAGTGTCTTCCACCGCGTTCTTTTAACGAACGCTGACAGTGCGCAGGGTGCGTACCGTCTCGATAATGGCGCTGCACAGCCGGTACCGGCCACCGTTGGCGGCATCGAGGGCACGCTGTCGATGTGGGTGATCGACGGCACCGAGTTGTCTCTATTCGCCAGCCCCTTCCCGACCGGGCCACTCACCACCAGCTCGCTCGTGCATCGCGATCTCAATCGCCGTTATCAGACCGACGGCGGCAGCTGGTACTGGAGCAACCCGTGAGCATTGACTACGGCATTGAGTGGGCTTACGGCGAATTTCGCATTGCGCGCTTGAAGGGCTCGAGCGTGGTCGAGAGCTGGAAATCACCACAACCGGTCACCGATCTCAACAGTCTCAGCGCGGCCATGCGCGAGGCGTGCAACCATCTGGACATCAGTCGCGGTGGATCGGTGGCGATTGCCTACGAAGACGATCTGCACAAACACGAATTTCTTGAAGTGCCGCCGCTGTCACGCAGCGACATGCGCAAGTTCGTGGCGCGGCATGTCGACAATGACAAACCGTTCGATGATCCAGCCACGTTTCGCTATCACACCGTCAGCCATGGCGAAAAACAGCAAGACGGCATTCTGCTGCATTTGATGCCGCGCTATATCGTGGACGCAGTGACGCGTATTTGTGAGGACTTCTACCTCACGCCGAAACTGATGGTGCCGCTCACCGAAATCATGTCCGAATACGTGCGCAGCATGTCGCGCAAAGACGACGACTCGCTCCTGCTCATTGCCCTGTTTGACGACCGAACGCAAATGGTGATCTCCAGTGCACATGGCGACATCCTGTTTGTACGCGAACTCACCTATCCGTGGAGCGAGGCGACTGAGCATCGACTGGCCACCGACATCAATCGCACCATCGGCTTCGCCAAACAGCGCATCGGTACACGCGTTGGCGGCGCGTGGTTAATCGGCGAACTGGCGACACGCGCCAAATCAAGTTTGAGCCCACTGATCGAAACGTCGCTCGGTCAAGACGCCGCCACCACCGTCCCCGAATTTTGGATGACGCAGGTTGCGGCCCTGCCGCTGCGCATTGAAAGCAACTTTATTCCAACGCTTGCGCGCAGCTCAATTTCCTACAAAACGTTCCTGCGCACCGCCGTCACCATGGTGGGAATTACCGCTGTTGGGGCCGCGTTGTTCAGTGCCACCGTCGAATACACGATTTACAGTCGGCTCAACGACCAGTACAGCATCGCCATCGAGATTGACGCCATGCGCGACGAACTGGCCCGAAAAAATGCTGAAATCGAATCCATGCAAAATCAGAAATCAACACTGGATTTGCTCAATGTCGACGCTTTCAATCTGCCCGCTCTGTTTTTGAGTCACTTAGGCGATCTGGTACCGGCGGATCTTGTATTGACGGAAGCCACCGTCTCGCGCAGCAACGAAGGCTGGGAGATCGGTCTTCAGGGTCGCACGGGACTGTCGCTGCAGAAAGTCGCGCCGATGCTGAATCAACTGCAGTCGAACCTGACCGACGATCCGTGGCACGCCATGATCACCATGTCATGGGAAGAAACCTGGATGCGCCAACTGGACGCCGGCTCGGCCACCAGCGACGGCGACATCGGATTCGAAATTCAAGGTCGGTTCCAATGATTGAGGCCGACAAACTCAACGCGACGCCACTCGAGCTCGAAGACGAAGATATCCGCCTGGTCGACGGCAAGCGGGCCGTGCCACTGTCCCTGACCGACAACGGACCGTGGCGCGATCTGGCCCCGGTGGCAGCACAAAGTGATTACGAGCGCCGCCGTGAAAGTCGCGACAACCCCCCGCGCATGGCGTGGCGTTTAAGCCTGCAGAAGCGCTTCAACATTCTGGTTGGCAGGTTAACGAAATCGCGCGTGTGGAAAGCGGCTTTCATTGCCGTTTTTTGCCTCAGCCTGATGCTGATCTGGTACACCGCCAACTATCGAATCGCACTGATTGACGGCGTTTACTCCGATTTGACGATTCGAGGCCAGCTGGAAACCGAGCTGCTCGAGAAAAATCGCGAATGGTCCGCTGAACGTATGGCGGCCCTGAGCGAAAGCGTCGCCAGGGCGGACCGCAGACGTGTGTTTTTCGACTACGCCACACTCGCGCAGTGGTTGGCAGACGAACGTGAAGTCGCCAACGCGATGGCGCTTGATTTCAGCTACACGCTGGCGCAAACGCAGTCTTCACGCATGGCGCACGTAGACGAGGTCGCCGTCAGCATTCAAATTAGTGTGCCCGACACCCACGCCGTGGGTGCCTACATGGACCTAATGCGCTTCATGCGCGAGATGATCAAGACACCGTGGTATGTCGAAATCGTCGACGCCGCCATTACGAGCAACCCCCGTGGCGCCAATGGCCTCGAGGCGGAGCTGCGTATCTGGGTGCACGACGAGGTTAACGCCGGTGAATAAACTCTTCTCCAATAAATTCGTCGTACTCGGCATGTCGCTTGCTGCAGCCGTATTCGTTTACGTGCGGATTGTCGTGCCGCTGATGCCGGCCAATTATGATGACGAACCCGTCGTAGAATTCCCCGATCTGGACGATGAGTTCGCGCAAGCCGCGATCGAACCTGAAGCGCAAGCCGCACAGCCTCGTCTGAAGCTTGCCACGGCACAATATGATCTGCGCAACATTGATGTCGCCATGCTGCAATTTAATGAGACGCCGCGACGTGATCCGTTCATCGATACTCCGATTGAGGCCGCGCCGCTCGCCGCCGTAAACCTGATCACGACAACGCCTCTGAAAAAACGCTCGACGCCCGCTGCGCGCGCACTGCCAATCTTGACCGCCGTCGTGCACTCCAGCGACCAGACCGCGGCGGTGATTGATGACCGCATTGTTCGCCTCGGAGACCGCGTCGGCAACTTCAAAGTCCAGCAGATACAGCGCGACCATGTCGTGCTCGCATCGGCCAACTCAAACCAATCCGTCCAACTTCGCGTGACCCCATGAACACAGTACATCTGCGTACCGCCCCTCGTAACGTTGCCTACTTCATTGCGAGTTTTCTCACCGCTGTATTTCTCGGCGGCTGTGCCGGCACACCGCGCGAGCCGATCGCCATCGATCAGGAACAGGCCGTGCGTGACGCGGTTCGCAACGCCCCACCGCTGGCAAGATCCATGCGCATGAGCGGCGCGCTGACGGGCACGCCCCGAGCCGTGGAGGTCGAGGAAAAAACGTACAGCTTCGTGGCGGAAAACCTGCCGCTGGCCAAGGCCTGCAAACTGTTTGGTCAGTCCTACAAATTGAACATGGTGGTGGACGCCGAGGTGAGCGGCACCGTGAGCGTGGATCTCAACGATTTGCCTTTCGAGGACATCATGGAGTCGCTGCTCAGTGCTAACGGCTACTACTGGGAACGTCGCGGCAATGTGGTGTACGTAAAAGCGTGGCAAACCCGATCGTTTTCGGTGGACTACATTCGACTGGTGCGCAGCGGCTCAGGCTCAAGTCAGGCGCAGGTAAGTTCCAGCGCCAGTGGTGGCGATCAGGGCGGCGGTGCCGTCGGCGGTGGGGGCAACGCCGGTGGTGGTGGTGGCGCCACGGCAGGCACGATGATCATCGAGCAAGCTGACAAGGTCGATTTTTGGGCCGAGCTTGAAGAGCAGCTGGCACAGCTGGTCTCCAAAGAAGGACGCATGGTGGTCAATCGGCTCTCCGGCACGGTGCAGGTGACCGATCGTTATCCACGTGTACAAGAGGTCGCCGCTTTTATTGAGAGCCTGAACGATGCGATCTATCGGCAGGTGGATATCGAAGTCAAAATTGTGGAAGTCGAACTCAACGACGACGCCAGTTTTGGCGTCGACTGGTCGCGCTTCGTTCAAAATGGCGACGGCGAGTTTATTGATGGCAGCTTCACAACGATGGTGCTAAATCCGGCCGGCGGACTGTCGGCCTTGAGCCCTACGGCGAGCGTCGGCTACAGCAATATCGACGACGGTCTCAATCAAATTTCAGCTGTGCTCAGCGCGCTGACCGAGCAAGGCGAAGTGCGCATTGTGTCGCAACCGCATATCCGCACGCTGAACAATCAGTCGGCCCTGATCAAAGTGGGCACCGACCGCACGTTTTTCCGCAAAGAGCAGATCACCGATGCCACCAACGCGGGCTCGCAGACTTTCTCCACGGACGTGCCGCAGGTCGTGACCGAAGGCATCGTGTTGTCCATCACCCCGCAGATTTCTGGCAGCGGCTGGATCACGATGGACGTATCGCCGGTGGTCACCCGTGTATCCAGCGTCAGCGAAGTGCTGGACAACAATGGCAACGTGCAGTCGACCGCGCCCAACCTGGATATATCCCAAGCCTCGTCCCTGGTGCGCGCCCGCGATGGTGACACCATCGTGATCGGCGGACTGATTCAAAATCAGCAAACCGAAACCCGTCGCGGCGTGCCGGGACTGTCCCGGGTGCCGTTTGTCGGCAAAGTGTTTGGATCGAGCTACACCACCGAAGCGCGCAAGGAACTGATCATGCTGCTGACGCCGCGCTTGATACCCCAGTAGCGCCTAAAAACTGGCGTTTTCGGGGAATTGTGAACGTTTCCCGTGGTCAAAGGCAGGCGTGAACGCCCTGCCCGGCGAAGTGACTGTGCTATTCTCTCGCCAAATTTTTTGACCCGGAATCCACCATGAACCAAAGCAAATTGCCTTTGATTGCCGCCGTTGCGGCCCTGCTGAGCGCCTGCGACAGCGGCACTGACAGCAACACGACCGCGGTTGAGCCCGCGCCTGCCGCCAAATCACAAGCCATGGCGGCCGCCGATGACATTGTGGTCACCGACGCCGAGCTGGCCGGTAACCCGCTGCTGGCCGACTGGAACACCAAATTTGGCGTGCCCCCGTTCAGCGAAGTGAACGACGACCACTTTATGCCGGCCATCAAGAAAGGCGTGCTCGAGCTGCGCGCCGATATTGCTGCGGTCATCAACAATCCGGAACCCGCCTCGTTCAACAACACAATTGTGGCGCTGGAGAAATCTGGCAGCACCCTGACCGACGTCGCCCGCGTGTTCTCAGGGCTCACCAGCACCGAGCGCAACGACACCCTCAGCGCGCTGGAGTCGCAGATCTGGCCCATGCTGACGCGCGAGCAAAACAAGATCACTTTGAGCGACGAGCTTTACGCACGAGTGAAAGCGGTCTACGACGCGGGCGACTCGCTGAATTTGAATGAGCAGGACGCCCGTCTGCTGGACCTCACGCATCGCAACTTTGTGCGCTCCGGTGCCGCGCTTGCGCCAGCGATCAAAGATCAGGTGGCTGCGATCAATGAAGAGCTGTCGGGTCTGACCACAACGTTTGGCCAAAACCTGATCAAGGAAACCAAGTCGTTCAAAATCAAAGTGACCGACGAGGCGAATCTGGCCGGTCTGTCCGCCGATTTCAAGGCTGCTTTGTGGGACGAAGACGAAGAAGCGTGGATGCTTGGCCTTGACCGTTCGGTGTATGAAAACTTCATGGTTCAGGCTGAAAACCGCGACCTGCGCAAGCGTCTTTTTGATGGCTACACGTTGCGTGCCTCGCAAGGCGAGAACGACAACGGCCCGGTCCTGATCAAGATTGCGCAGCTGCGTGCCAAGCGCGCCGAGCTCATGGGTTACAAATCCCACGCACATTACGAACTCGAAACGCGCATGGCCAAATCACCACAGGGCGCAGAAGACTTCCTCAAGCGCGTCTGGGCGCCTGGTCTTGAAAAAGCCAAGCTCGAGCGCGTCGAAATGCAGGAACTGGCCGGCAACGACATCACGATCGAGGGCCACGACTGGTGGCATTACGCCGAGAAAGTGCGTCAGGCCAAATACGCGTTTGACGAAAATGACATGAAGCCTTATTTCGAACTCAACGCCGTGCGCGGTGGTGCATTCGAAATGGCACGCCGCCTGTTCCAGATCGACATCAAGCCGGTAGACGTTGAAACCTGGAACGATGTCGTGACGGCCTACGAAGTGACCAATGTCGACGACGGCAGTCATGTCGGCGTCTTTATGATGGACATGTATGCGCGCCCGACCAAACGCGGCGGCGCCTGGATGTCGAGCTATCGCGGCTCGTGGGACTACGACGGTGAAGACGAAGTACGTCCCATCATCACCAACAACCTGAATCTCACGCCGCCGCCCGAAGGCGATCCCACGCTGATGAAATTCTCGGAAGTGGAAACCCTCTTTCACGAGTTTGGTCACGGGCTGCACGGTCTGCTGACCACGGTGGACTACACGTCGTTCTCAGGCGTTGACGGCCCGCGCGACTACACCGAGTTTCCGGCTCAGATTCTGGAACACTGGGCACCTGAGCCACAGATGCTGGCGCTGTACGCCAAGCATTTCAGCACGGGCGAGGTCATCCCCGCCGCGTTGATCGAAAAAATGCAGGCGGCCGCCAACTTCCGTCAGGGCTTTCAGACCACCGAATTCATCGCCGCATCGCTGCTGGATTTGCGCTGGCACATGCTGAGTTCGGCGGAAGCCAACGCCATCACCAACGCCCGCGACTTTGAACAGCGCGTGCTCAGCGAGTACGGCCTGATCGATGAGATCCAGCCGCGTTACCGTTCGCAGTATTTCAGCCACATCTTTGCTGGCGGCTACTCGGCCGGCTACTACGCGTATCTGTGGTCCGAGATTCTGGACGCCGACGGCTTTGAGGCGTTCCGCGAAGCTGAGAACATTTTCGATCCGGAAGTGGCGGCACGTCTGAAAAAATGGGTGTACGAATCGGGCGGTCTGCGTGAAGCCGACGAGCTGTATCGCAACTTCCGCGGCGGCGATCCGAGCATCGAGCCTCTTCTGCGCGGTCGTGGTTTCCCGGTCGATTCGGAAACCTGATCCATTGATTGACGGCAGCGGCGACGCTCACAGTCGCCGCTGCTTTTTCACGCTATAGCGCGATGCGCTGAATAAACCAATACGCGGCAAGCGCCGCAATCATCGCCGATAGCGGCGTCACCACCCAGCGCCGATACCCCACTCGCGCGGTATCCGCCGACTGGGCCTTTAGCGGCCGCCAGTAATACGTCAACACGACCATCAACAGCACGATGGCAATCTGCCCCAGCTCGACGCCCACGTTAAAACCGATCAGCGCACTCAAAAACTGACCGCTCGGTAGCCCCAACTCGCCGAAAAAACCGGCAAAGCCAAGGCCATGGACCAGCCCGAATAGAAAGACGAGCACGGTGCGTGCTCTGCCCACATCCCGACGCCACAGGTTTTCCACCGCCACCCAAACGATGGTCAATGCAATAAATGGCTCAACGATCGCGGCCGGCGGCGACACCGTGCCACTGGCGGCAAGCCCGAGCGTGATGGTGTGCGCGACCGTAAACGCGCCAATCTGCCACATGAGCGTGCGCAGTCGCGTGGACGATAAGAAAAACGCGACCACAAACAGAATGTGATCGAGACCGCCTGGCAGAATATGCCCAACGCCAATGTTCAGGTAAGTGGCAAACGTTTCCACCGGCCCGCGTTCAAGCACCACGGCCGCGGCGTCCAGTTCTGCTTGCCCCGACGCCGGTGAGGTGGCGGGCCGATCCATCTCGCGCAGCGCCAGGCACAGCGCCGGATCGATACCGTCTTCACCGGGCGTGCAGAATTCATCCTCGGGATGGGCAAAGCCCGGCGCCGTCCACAGCAACAGCAAAAAACCGCAGACCAGCGCAGCGGCCGCGTGGCCACCGCGCCGCAGAATCCGCCAGCTGGAGGTCAGAGTTTCTCCGCGAGCAACGCTTCGAGTTTGACTTGATCCGCCGCGAAGGCGCGGATGCCCTCGGCCAGTTTTTCGGTCGCCATGGCATTGCCATTGAGCTGCAATCGAAAATCACTTTCGTCGCGAAAATCGCAGTCCACAAACTCGCCCACATCATTGGCATCGAGGCGGCGCGGCAGATCACCGTCGTCGTTCGCCAACTCTTCCAAAAAGTTGGGCCCGATGGTCAGTCGGTCGCAGCCGGCCAGCGCTTCAATTTCGCCGGCGTTGCGGAAGCTCGCGCCCATCACGACGGTTTTGTAACCGCGCGACTTATACAAGTTGAAAATATTGCGCACCGACACAACACCTGGGTCTTCATCCGCCGGATAACCATCGCGTCCTTCGCTTTTCTTGTACCAATCGAGAATACGACCCACGAAAGGCGAGATCAGAAACGCACCGGCTTTGGCGGCCGCCACCGCCTGCACGTCGCAGAACAGCAGCGTCAGATTGCAGTTGATGCCGTCGGCCTCAAGCTGACGCGCGGCCTCGATGCCCTCCCAGGTCGAGGCCAGTTTAATCAGGATGCGCTCGCGCGGCACGTCCGCCTCTTCGTATAGCTTGATGAGCTCGCGGGCTTTGAGCACAGACGCCGCGGCGTCAAAACTCAAACGAGCATCCACCTCGGTCGACACCCGGCCAGGCACAATGTTCAGGATTTCGCAGCCAATGGCCACGGCATAGCGATCCGCCAGGCGCGCCACGCGCTCGGGCGCGCTGCTGCCCTCGCGTCTGGCCGTCTTGGCGCAGTCAGCAATCAGGTCTGCATATTGGGGCAGCGCGGCGGCCTTGAGCAGCAGTGACGGATTGGTCGTGGCGTCGAGCGGCTTGAATTCCCGCATCGCTTCGATGTCGCCGGTATCGGCCACCACGTCGGTCATAGTCTTAAGTTGTTCGAGTTTGCTCACTGTTGGATCCGCGTATTCCGGGCACATGCCCGGCCGGAATGCTCTCATATCTCCACACTAATTCCACATTTCCTGCATAGGCTGTTCGCAGTTGGTTGGGATACTGATTCCCGTCGAATCAACGACCACTCAGGAGAGAAACATGAAACGCACCCTTTTTTACGGACTGATCTGCAGCCTGCTGGCGCTGCCCGCCCTTGCTAACGCCGGCGAACATGCCCCGGATTTTAGCCGCCTCGCGGACCGTCTGGGCCTCGATGCTGCGCAGTCAGAGCAGTTCACGGCCGCCATGGCGGCCCAGCATGAGCGCAACAAAGCGCGCCTCGAGCCGCTGCGCGCCCAAATGAAGCAAGCACGTGCTGAGATTTCGCAGGAAACCAACGCCACGGCCAGCAGCTATCTGACGCCCGAGCAAATGGAGAAATTCGAGCGCATGCAGGAACGACGCGCCAAGCGCCATGATAACCGCCGCTCAGGTGGCAAAGAGCGCGGTCGCAGACGCGGCGGCGACGACGAGCAGCTCTAACGCTTCGTTGAAAGCCCTCCCCGGCTTTAGCCCGCCCACGTGGCGGGCTTTTTTATGCGCGACCAAATACCCCCATTTCGAGTAAACTCGGCGCAGTCCACACCATAAGAGAATGTCCCATGGCACTTGATCAAGCCCGCGCCCGCATCCAGAAGCTCCTCGACGAGAAGCCCTTCGACGGCACCATTAAATTTGACTGCGGCGACCAGGGCAACCTTATGATGAGTCAGGATCAAATTAACGACACCGACGGGGAAGCGCCGTGCACCGTCACCCTCAGCGCTGAAGACCTTTTGGCCCTGATTGACGGCGAGCTAAACCCGACCATCGGCTTCATGCAGGGCAAGCTGAAGATTGACGGCGACATGAGTGTGGCCCTTAAGCTCGCCAGCCTGCTGTAAAAAAGCGTGCGTTTTTAACGCGGCCGTAACATTGGCGTGATGACCTAGACGTCGGTCTAAACAGGACGTCATCAATGCCAACTACCAGCATTCTGGTTTCTGATCAGGATCGACTCGCACGCACAGAAGCCAGCACAGAGCTGCGGCGGATGGGATACAGCGTTAGCGACGTGAGCGATCTCGACAGTACGCTCAGCGAACTCAACAACGCCGCGTTTGACCTTCTGATGCTCGACATGACTGCGGATCGCACGCGCGCCTTAAAGATGCTGCGCGATCTCAAATCCAGTCGGCGGGTGGCGCCGGTTCGCGTCCTCATGACCTCCGGACGCTGTCGAGATGCCGCCAGAGTCTTGCGCTCCGGCGCCGATGATTTTCTCCCCAAGCCCTATGCCCTCGATGAATTGATGGCGCGTATCGATCTGTCGCTGCAGCGCAATCCGATTCTCGGCCCCAGCAACAGCCGCATCAAGGCCGGGCGTCTGAGCATCGATCACGCGTACTTTCAAGTTACCGTCGATGAGGCACCTTTGAAGATTCCCCCTCGTGAATATCAGCTCCTGCGCTTCTTTGCGGGCAATCCGGGACGCGTGCACTCGCGCGAACAGCTGCTTGCCTGCGTGTGGCGTCAAGCGCACGAGGTGGGTGCGCGTACGGTCGATGTTTACGTGCGTCGACTGCGCCGGCTACTCGAACCCCACCGCTGCGATCACTATGTGGCGACCGTTCGTGGGGTCGGCTATCGCTTCTGTGCAGAAGGTGTCACGAAAATGTCACGCCAGTGAAAATTTTTCGAAATATTTGACGGCTACTCTTGCCTCCCATTCCAAGTCTTTAGTTTGAAGTCTTAATTGGAGCGCAAGCATGAAATCTTTTTTTTCGCTGCTGGTAATTGGCATCAGCACGGCCCTTGTCGGCTGCGGCAGTGGTGATATCAACATCAACCCTTCCACCTCGGTCAGCAACAGCAACAACACCACGACCACCGGCGGACCACAGAACAACAACTCAGTCTGCGCTTCCTATCAAAACGCCAGTAACCAAACCATCGAGGGCACCTTCGATGGCACTAACTGCACGTATTCATCGTCGTTTGTTGATGCCGGCAATAACCTTAACGTCGACCTCACCATTCCGGCGCTCGCCAACGGCGGCGCCCACATCTTCGAGGGCAGTCTGTTTGTCGGCGAAACCTACGATAGCGACGCGGCCATGGCGGCGGCCGGCATTGCCGAGGGTGGCGACGGCCCGGTTCTAACGGTTGAAGCCGGTGCGACGCTTGCCTGGCAATCCTCGGCCGACTTTATGGTAATCAATCGCGGTGCACAGCTGTTTGCGGTCGGCCGCCAGGATGCGCCTATCACATTTACGTCGGTGTCGGATGTCACCGGCTCACTGCCATCTTTCGATGCCGTGCAACAGTGGGGCGGCATGGTGATAAACGGTTTTGGCGTCACCAACAAATGCGACTATACCGGCTCGGTAGCGACCGGCGATTTGGCCACCAGTGATTGCCACGTAGATGCAGAAGGGGCCGCCGGCCTCGACGAATCCCAGTACGGCGGCGACAACAATGATGACAGCTCCGGCCGCCTCGAATATGTGGTGGTCAAGCACACCGGCGCGACGGTGGGCAACGGTGACGAGCTCAACGGCATCTCGTTTGGCGCCGTCGGGCGCAACACCATCGTGGAAAACCTGCAGGTCTACTCCACGTTTGATGATGGCATCGAGATGTTCGGTGGCGCGGTAAATTTCACCAACTTCCTGGCCCTGTACGTGCGCGATGACTCGATTGATATCGACGAGGGCTACTCCGGCACCATCCAAAACGCGCTGGTTATCCAGAGTGAGAACATTGGTAATCACTGCATCGAGGCCGACGGTATCGGCTCGTTTGATGATCTGACCGAAGCGCAGGTCGAGGCGTTCATCGCTCAGGGCGTCAACAGTCGTCCGGTGATCAACAAGCTCACCTGCATCATCTCGCCGAGTCCGGCACAGGGCGACTTCGATCCCGGTGCGGGCTGGCGCCTGCGTGAGGGCATCTTCCCGCAAATCACCGACGCATTGGTGATCTCTTCATTCGGCGTGGATTCTGCCGATTCCAACTATTGCCTGCGCATCGACAACCGCTCACAGCAGGCCGCGCAGGATGGCGACCTGATCATCGATACCTCCGTGTTTTCCTGCGAGGAACGCACGCGCGGCGGATCCCTGCCAAACGGCACTTCGGTGGAGCAGTTTGCGCTCGACCGCGGCAATATTTTCGCCACCATTGCAGGTCAAACCAACGCCACCGCCGCCGGCGACACCGAGCTGCAGCTGCTGGAAGGGTCGCCTCCTGTGTTCTCGATTGAATACGCCACGTCCAGCATCGACGGGGCCATCCCAGCAGGCGCGCCAACAGTGGGCACATCGGTGGGCGGTATCAGCCTCGCCGACACCAACTGGTTGGCAGATTGGACCTTTGGCATCAACGACGGTGCCCGTGACGCGCCGCTGTGGTTTGAATAAGAGACGCGCTCATGGCAACACAAACGCAACACAGTCCCGCACTGAGCATCGCGATCGCCGTCGCGCTCGGACTGATTAGTCCGCAGGTGCTGGCGCAGCAACAAGACTCTGAACAGAAAAAAAAATCCGCCGGCCTGTCCATAGCGGCGCCGGTACTGGAGCAAGTCGCATCGGGACCCATCGAAGAGGTGGTCACGATCGGCCGTTCGCTCAACAGTACGCAAATGCTGATCGGCGAGCGCATTGACGATGAAGTCGTGGTCGACGTACTGGGTGCCGAGGCGATCAGTCGGTTGGGTGATTCCAACGTCGCGACCGCGCTGCGCCGTGTGCCCGGGCTCTCGCTGGTGCAAAACAAGTTTGTGTACATTCGCGGCCTGGGCGAACGCTACTCAGCCAGCATGCTCAATGGCGCGTTTATTCCCTCCCCTGACCTGACGCGCAATGTGATTCCGCTGGATATTTTCCCGACGGCCATCGTCGAGTCGTTACGCGTACAAAAGGCCTTCTCCGCCGACATGCCCGCGAACTTCGGCGGCGGCAGCGTCGACATTCGCACCAAAGGCATTCCCGATCAGTTCACGTACCTGATAGAGGTGGGCAGCGGCTTAAACGACCAGAACTCCGGCACAGCACTGACCTACGCCGGTGGCAGCGATGATGATTTTGGCGTGGATGACGGTAGTCGTACTCTGTCGCCAGTGCTGCTTGAGCAGATCAATCGTTTCGCTGGCAACACCAGCGTGCAGGGTATCTTGAACACGCTGCGCGCCGAGGGGCAAGCCGACGCGACGGTTGCCGATGCGCAGCTCATCAACCGCCAACTCGGCACCGAACTCAATCGCAACATCGGCATCGAGGAGGCAGACATACATCCCGATATCTCGGTACGCGGCAGTGTCGGCAACAATTTCATACTCGGCCGGGACTGGGAAGCCGGCTTCCTCGTCGGCGCCAACTACGACACGAACTGGCGCAACACGATCGCAGTCAGTCGAAATTTTCGCTTTCCCACCGAGCGCACCGACACGGAACGTGAATCAACCCGCTCGGTCAACATGTCGGGCAATATGAATCTGGGCGTGCGCTTCACCGACGATCATGAACTCGCCACGACCACGCTTTATCTACGCAATACGGACGATGAAACGGCCGTGCGCGATTTTTTCAACGCCAACCGCGAAGTGTCAGACGGCATTGGTTTTCGCGGCTATCGGTTTCAGTTTGAAGAACGCGACATGATCACGAACCAACTCACGGGCACTCATCGTCTCGGCCAAACCACGCGCAGCTGGTTACCCCAGGGCAT
Source organism: Gammaproteobacteria bacterium (assembly GCA_045106455.1). Taxonomy (GTDB): domain Bacteria; phylum Pseudomonadota; class Gammaproteobacteria; order Steroidobacterales; family JBCCMA01; genus JBCCMA01. The sequence continues at coordinate 19,959 of JBGCEL010000166.1, read as the reverse complement.
CGTCAGTGCCATCGAATGGCTGCCAACAGAAACCGAAGTACACTGGTTTTGGTCAGACTCCAGAGCCAGCACCGACATTCCAAGCCAAGTGGATATTGCCGCACAAACCACCACTGACCCGGCGACCGGCGCTACGCTTGCATCAGCGGTGGGACTGGACGCAACGGCCGCCGACTATCGTTTTACTGATCTGAGCGATGACGTGCTCAATCACGGCTGGAATCTGACCATTCCTTTCGAGGGGGATCGCAGCGTGGCCGACGTAAGCGTGGGCTATCAGCACAATCGCAAAGCGCGCGTCTTTCGTCAGTCGCAGTTTAGTCTTGGCGCGCTCAGCGTCGCGGATCCAAGTCAGCTTGACGGCGAGCTGGATGATGTATTTTCCGACGCCAACATTCTCGATCCACGCAACGACTACGTGTTTAACATTCAGGGCACCAACAATCAGAGTTACATCGCCGCCACTATGGTTGATGCGCTCTACGGCAAGGTCGACATTACGTTTAACGACACCTGGCGTATCGCGGCTGGTGCGCGCTGGGAGGACTATCGGCAGGTGGCACTCGACTGGAATCCATTTGGCTTTTCCGCTGCCAATCCGGTCTTGAGCACCGACCCGGACAAGCTTCAAAGCGGCACCTTCCAGGACGACCGTATTTACCCGGCGTTGGCGGTTACCTACATGGGTGACTGGCTGGCCGAGACCTTCCAACTGCGACTGAACCTGAGCCAAACAACCGTTCGCCCGGACTTGCGAGAAATCACCGATGCCAGTTACGTTGACCCGATCACCGACGATCTGGTGGACGGCAATCCCGGCGTCATCCCCTCAGATGTGACCAACGCGGACCTGCGAGCCGAGTGGTTTTTTAGTGGCGGCGACAGCTTTACGGCCACCTTGTTCTACAAGAACATCAATAATCCGATCGAGTTTTTTGAGTCCGCCGCCAGTGACACCACCACGGCACGCGAAATCATCAACGCCGATTCAGCGCAGGTGATGGGCGTGGAGATTGAAGGCCTGAAGAAACTGGATTTTCTTGGCGGATCGCTAGGACAGTTTTTTCTGCAGGGCAATGTAACGGTGCAAGACTCCGAGCTGGTGGCAGGTCCGGACGCCGACGCCCCCACCAACCCGATCCGCAAGCTTACCGGCGCTTCAGACCTTTCCGCGAACATGACGCTCGGCTTTGATTCGGACAATGGGGAGCACTCCGCGGCGCTTGGCTACAACGTGTTCGGCGAGAGACTCTATGTGGCGGGTCGCAACGGCGCTCCGGACGGTTTCGAGCAACCCTTTCATTCGGTCGACCTGACCTACTCGTGGTATCCCACCGACTACATCACGGTGAAGGCCAAGGCCCGCAATCTGCTGGATGAAGCCGTCTCCATTGAACGCGAGGGCGTGCTGACGTTTGAGGAAAAAATCGGCCAGTCGTTCTCACTCAACTTCCAATGGGCGCTCTAACCGCACCTTATTCCTGACAGGTGGGGCAAAAATACAGTCGCCGACTGCCCACCACCGTTTTGACAATCTTGCTCCGGCAGGTGTGGCAAGCCTGACCGGCACGCCCAAACACCGCAAAGCGATGACGCTCGTAGCGCCATCCTTTGCGCTTGAGGGCCGCGACCGTTTTGGGCGGATTCGTGAGTCCGCGTGTTTTGTACGAGCGGCGCGCCAGCGCCAGCGTTACGCGCGCCAGTCGCTTTAGCTGGGTCGCGCTTAAATCCGTTGGACGCCAATCGTAGGCCAGCCCGGCGAAGTGCAAAATCTCCGAGCGCAGATAGTTGCCGTTGCCGGCCAAGAATTGCTGGTCCAGATACAGCGCCGCCAAAGAACGTCCGGCGAAGCGTTTTTCTTGCAGACGCTGGACCACTTTCGCCTCGGTTAGCGAGGCATCGAGAATATCTGGTCCGAGTCGCAGCAAGAACGGATGTCGCTCGAGCTGCGCCGCGGTCAAGATCGAGATATCGGTCGCACTAAATAACCACGCGCTGCCCTTGGCGGTGTGCAGCGCCACACGCAGGCTGCGCGACGTGGCCGGATCTTCATCGGGCGCGGTGGTGTACCAGCGACCGTAGAGCTGATTGTGCGAATACATCGTCAGACCGTCGGAAAACCGCGTCAGCATGGCCTTGCCGCGGGTATCAATCTGCGTGACCTTTTGGCCGGTGAGTTTTTTCTCGAAACGCTTCAAGGCAGGCACGTGCAGCGAGACCTGTCGCAATCGGCCCCGGCCAATGGCCTCATGCACGCGATCCGCGGCGATTCTAATTTCAGGTCCTTCAGGCATTTAGGTCTCCGGAGGCGGCGTTTATGTTGCTCTGCATCATGTCATCCATTAGGCTGCGTGAGCCGAAAGAAGTGGCAATCTTAAAGACTCTCGACGTACAGGACACCATGCAAAAGCTCATCGACCTCACTGAACGCGACCTCATTCCGGATGCACTGATTCGCCGAGGTATTCGCAAGTTATTGCGTGAGAGACTCATTGAAATTGAAGACGGTGATTGTGAGGCCATGGCCCGGCGCGAACGCGAGTTTGCGCAGCACATGCGCGAGGCGGCCGTGGCGCTGGTGCCTGAGGTGGCCAACGAGCAGCACTATGAGGTGCCCACCGAGTTTTTCCTCACGGTCCTCGGCAAGCGACTAAAATACTCAAGCTGCTACTGGGACAACGCGACGACGCTCGAACAAGCTGAAGATCGGTCCCTAACCTTGTCGTGCGAACACGCTCGGATCGAAGACGGTCAACGTATTTTGGAGCTCGGCTGTGGCTGGGGTTCGCTATCGCTGTGGCTCGCCGCTCACTACCCCAATGCCACCATCACCGCCGTTTCCAATTCGGCTGTACAGCGCGCACATATTGAAGCGCAGGCCGCCGAACGCGGCCACACCAATTTAACGGTCATCACGGCCGACATGAACGATTTTACGACCGACAAGAAATTTGATCGCGTCATGTCGATAGAGATGTTTGAGCACATGCGCAACTGGCCGGAGCTGTATAAACGTATTTACGGCTGGCTGGATCAGGACGGCCTGTTTTTCAAACACGTGTTTTGTCATCGGCAGGTGCCCTATCCGTTTGAAGATCGCGGACCGTCCGACTGGATGACGCGCTACTTTTTTGGCGGCGGCATGATGCCAAGCGACGCCCTGCCCTATCAATTTCCAGAGCACCTGCAGGTGCTCGACCAGTGGCGCTGGTCCGGCACGCACTACAGCAAAACACTGGAAGCCTGGCTGGAGCGCATGGATGCATCCGGCGCCGCTGGCAAAGCACTGATTGCCGACACCTACGGCGCCGAGCAGCAAGTGCGTTGGTGGGTGCGCTGGCGGCTGTTTTTCCTCGCCTGCTCCGAACTATTTAACTACGACAACGGCCAGAAATGGTGGGTCAGTCACTACCTTCTGCAGCGCCGGGGGCAATAAATGCCGCGTCGACGTAAATCCTTTGACTATGTGATTATCGGCGCCGGCTCGGCCGGCTGCGTCATCGCAAATAGATTGAGCGAAAACCCGGGCACGACGGTGTTACTGATCGAGGCCGGCGGCAGCGATGCCCATCCCTACATACGGATGCCCGCCGGCATCGCCAAGCTTGCGGCCGGCGATCGTTTTAACTGGTCTTATCACACCGAACCCCAGGCCGAACTCAACAACCGCAGGCTGTACTGGCCGCGCGGCAAAGTGCTTGGCGGCAGCAGTTCGATCAATGCCATGTGCTACATCCGCGGACAGCGCGAGGACTACGACGGCTGGGCCAACGATGGCCTCAACAACTGGTCGTACGAGCACGTGCTGCCCTACTTCCTGCGCTCCGAAAACTTTGCCGCTGGCGCCAGCGAATTTCACAACAACGAGGGCGAACTGCACGTCCAGTCGTTGCGCCACAACAGTCCGCTCACCGAGACATTTCTCGATGCCGCCGTCCATGCCGGCTACGACGCCACGGACGATTTCAACGGCGCGCGACAAAACGGCATCGGCCGCTATCACGTGACGCAGAAAAACGGCAGCCGCTGCAGCACCGCGGTGGCGTTTCTGCATCCCGTACGTCATCGCTCGAACCTAACGGTTTGGCGCGACACCCACGTTGATCGCGTGCTGTTCGACCACATCCGCGCCGTGGGCGTACGCGGTCGCCGCGACGGTGAAGCGTTTACCGTCGACGCCGGTCACGTGGTCGTGTGCGGCGGCGCGATCAACTCCCCGCAGCTGTTGATGCTTTCGGGCGTCGGGCCAGCGGATCACCTGCGTCGTCTTGGTTTAAAAGTGGTCGCGGACCGACCGGCGGTGGGCGAAAACCTGCAGGACCATCTCGATATTTGCACGCTGTACAGCGCCCGCACCAAGAACACCTACGACTTCAGCGCGCTGGAAGAACTCGCTCAGGGCGTGCGCTACCTTCTCACCAGTAGTGGCCCGGCGTCGAGCAACGCCGCGGAAGCCGGTGGCTTTGTGTGCAGCGAACTGGCCGAAGACGAGCGCCCGGACGTGCAACTGCATTTTGTACCAGCCCAGCTCGACGATCATGGCCGCAATCGACTGCCGGGCCACGGCTTTACGCTGCATGCCTGCGTATTGCGCCCGCGCAGCCGCGGTCGCCTGCGTTTGAAATCGGCCGATCCGCAGGTGCATCCCGCTCTGCTGCCCAATTACCTGGGCGATCCGGCGGATCTGACGCTGATGCGCGAATGCCTCAACATATCGCGCGATATTTTTGCACAACCAATGTTTGACGATGTACGCGGCACCGCGGTCTTTCCCGAGGCAATCTCCACCAACGCTGAAGAGCAAAACGCGTTCATTCGCCGCAAGGCCGAGTCGATTTATCACCCCGTCGGCACCTGTCGCATGGGCGTGGATAGTGAAGCGGTGGTCTCGCCCGAGTTGCTGGTAAACGGCGCGGAGGGACTCACGGTCGCCGATGCATCGGTGATGCCCTCGCTGGTCAGCGGTAACACCAACGCCCCCACCATTATGATTGCCGAACGTGCTGCAGACTTTCTGCGCAGCGCCGGCTGAGAACACGTAAACCATGAAAAAGAATGTTGTTATTTGTGGCGCTAACCGCGGCATCGGCTTGGCGCTGGCCACGCATCTGTGCACGGACGCCAACGTGTTCGCACTGTGTCGAACTGCAAGCGCCGAGCTCAAACAAATCGACGTCACGGCGATTGATGACGTCGACGTTACGAACGCCGACGTACTCGCTAAGCTGCCGGCCAGACTCAAGGCCGCCGGCTGCGACACCATTGACGTTTTAATTCATAACGCCGGTGTGTTGAGTCGTCAGTCGCTGGACAATCTAAACGAAGACGCTCTGGAGGACATGCGCTGGCAGTTCGAGGTCAATACGCTCGGCCCGCTACGCACGGTCAATGCTCTGCGCTCGATGTTTGGCCAAGCAGCGCGCCTCGCGATCATCACCAGCCGCATGGGCTCTATGGCTGACAACACGTCGGGCGGCCAGTACGGCTACCGAATTTCCAAAGCGGGCGTCAACATGGTCGGGCGCAGCCTCGCCGTTGATCTGGCCGAACAGGGCGTCGCGGTCGCGTTGATTCACCCGGGCTACGTGCGCACCGACATGACCGGCGGCAACGGGCTAATTGACACGGATGAATCCGCTGCCGGCATCTGTAAGGTCATCGACAATATGTCGGTCAAAAACAGTGGTTCGTTCTGGCACTGTGACGGCAGCGAACTGCCGTGGTAGAAAATAGCATTTAGGAAAATGTGACCCACTTCACACTTTCTCCTCACCCTCCAAAACTACTGCATGCAAAGCGTTTGCGCACGCATTCAATTTTCATTTAACGATAGTCACGCGCGCTGACCGTTTATCGGCAAGGCCTTCACACTCGTCGTGAATGTCGTGCATCAAAACTCGTAATCCCTACACTCTGACGTCGCTGCATCGTCACTTGCGAGCAGCCGTCTTATTACATATTGGCTCAGGGTGTAAACAATGGATTTCAAGATTCTTTCGACGCGCGGACTGCGCACCGCTACCGCTTTTTGCGTATTGACGCTCGGCGCCGGCGTGCCCGCCATGGCGGACGATACCGATATCTTCTTTGGTCAGAACCAGGATCAAGGTCAGGCCAGCAATCCAAACGTGCTGATGATCCTCGATTCGTCGGGCAGTATGGTCAGCGGAGTGGCGGGCGACCCACTGGGCCGCGATCGGATGGAAGTCATGCAGGATGTGGCCAACGATTTCATCGCCAACATGGAGAACGTGAACATCGGATTGATGAAATACGACATCCGACTGGGTGCGGGCGACAGCTACACCGACGGCGGCATGGTCGTACATGAGATGGTGCCGGTGGAAGACAATCGTGCGTCGCTTTCCGCTGAAATCGCCAATACCTATCACGTGGGGAATACGCCGCTGCAGGAAACCTATCTGGAATCGGCTTACTACTGGATGGGCGCCCCCGCCTTATTTGGTGTTGGTTCCTGGGAAGGCTTCATCGCCAACGGCGGTCGCTACTATGCACGCCCGCGTTCCTCGACACCCAATTCCTACGTGTCCGGCACGACGACCTACGACAGCCCGATCATCGGCGCCTGTCAGCGCAATTATTCGGTGTACATCACCGACGGCGAGCCGACCACCGATATCAACGGCACCGCGCTGATCACCGCCCTGCTGAATGATCCCGACTACACCGAACACGCCACCACGGCCTGCACCAACCCAGACGGCTTCACCAGTGGCGGCGAATGCCTCGACGAGCTGGCCGAATTTTTGTTCGCCAATGATTTCAATGACAACTTGCCCGGCAAGCAGAACATCGTGAGTCACTTCATTGGCTTCGCGCTCGATGCACCGTTTCTGCAACGCGCAGCCGACTCAGGCGGCGGCACGTATTACCCGGCCGACGACGCCGACACGTTGCGCAACGCTCTGGGCGCCATCTTCAACAACGTCGCGGACGATGTGAATGGCTTTACGGCACCGGCCGTGACCGTGAATGATTTCGATCGCACCACGCACATCGATCAACTCTACTTCACCGTGTTCCAGCCTAACGACAGCTACCTGTGGCCTGGTAACGTCAAGAAATACAAGTACCGCGCCAACGAACAGGGCGATGGTTTGTCGATCATCGGCCAGGATGGTGAAGTCGCTGTGAACCCGGCAAGCGGCTTTTTCTATGACGGTCGTGACCAGCTTGGTAACGCCGATGCAAACGTCCCGACGGCACACAGCTATTGGTCTACCGTACCCGATGGTGCAAACGTCGAATCGGGCGGCGCTTCGGGTGAGTTCACTATCACCCGCAACATGCTGACCAATGCCTCGGGCTACAGCCTCAGCGCCATCAACCGCGACAACCAACTCATGCGTGATGCACTGATCGGCACCACGGTGCCGTTTACGGCGGGTGATTCGATTCCCTGGCCCTCCACGGCCGACGACGCAGTTGTGGACCGCTGGCTCGACTGGGCAGCCGGCCTGGATTCGTATGACTCAAACGGCAACGGCTCATTTACCGACGCGCGTCTTTCCATGGGTGACCCACTGCATTCCAAGCCGGTGGTAGTTACCTACGGCGGCGACAGCTCGTCGCCTGAAACGGTGCTCTTTGTGGCCACCAACGAAGGCTACCTGCACGCCATTAGTGGCGACACCGGTGCCGAGTTGTTCGCGTTTATGCCCAAAGAACTGTGGGAAAACATCCCGTTCATGGCTGAGAATCCTCAGCTTGGTTTGAACAAGCGTCGCTACGGTCTCGACGGCCCGGTGGTCGCGTGGAAGAACGACGGCGGTGACGGCGTCGTGAGCGGGAGTGACCAAGTCATCCTGTACGTGGGCATGCGTCGCGGCGGCAGCGCCTACTACGCGCTCGACGTCACGAACCGCAATTCACCACAGCTGCTGTGGCAGTTTGACGAGACCGATCATCCGGCGATGGGCCAGAGCTGGTCCACGCCCGTGCGCACCAAAATGAACTTCGGCACGACGGACAGCCCGAACACCAAAGACGTGCTGATCTTCACGGCCGGCTACGATCCGGCGCAGGACAGCAAGAGCACGGTTAGCAATGACAGCTACGGCAACGCCGTGTATATCGTTGACGCCCTGACCGGCGCGATGCTCTATTCCATCAGCAATGCTGGCGCCAACCTTGTCATTCCAGATATGAAAAACTCGATTCCCGCGACGGTGCGCCCACTCGATCTAAACCTCGACGGCACCACGGATCGCATCTACTTTTCGGACATCGTTGGGCGCGTATTCCGCATCGACGTACACAACGAAGACGCGTTTGATATCACCGGCGGTATGATCGCCGAACTCGGCGGCACCAGCAGCGGTGGCGCATCGAACAACCGACGTTTTTTCTACGCCCCCGATGTCACGCTCGGCAACGACAACGGTCGTTCGTTCATTACCATTACGCTGTCGTCCGGCCACCGTGCCGATCCGTTGGAAACCGCCATCACCGACTATCTCTACGGCATCCGCGACTACAAGCCGTTTGAGGTGATTGGCGACGACAGTGATGACTACGACTATGGCATCACGCCAAGCACGCTCACCGCGCTCAGCTCGACTGGCAACGTGGTCGTACCGGCTGGTTCCGACGGCTTCAAATACGCGATCGAAAACACTGGCGAGAAATCTCTGGCCCGCTCACGCGTGTTTGACAACATTGCCTACTACACGACCTACACGCCAGGCAGCGCACCGACGAACAACCCGTGCGCACCCGCCGTTGGCAGTGGCGCGTTGTACACCATCGACCTGACCACGGGCACGCTGGTACGCGACGTACTCCAAAAGGCGGGCATTCCACCGGAAGTCACGTTCCTGTTTGGCGATCCAGAAGACGCCGACCAAATGCTGGACACCTGCTTTGGTCCGCACTGCTCTACCACGCCGGACCCAGCGGATCCGCCAGGCTGCGATCCGTCTGAAGCCGACTGCGAGTACGAGGAAACGCAAAGCACGGGCACCACCATTCAGTGCCAGGCCGGTGCCGAAGCTTGCGATGCAGGAGGCCGCGTCCGCCCAACTCGCACGTTCTGGCGTCAACTGGACGAAACCGGCTAACGGTTCCACGACTTCGACAAAAACCCCGCCTTGAGCGGGGTTTTTTTTGCTCGGGGTTCGCATTAGTGCGGTTGGTCCGGCGTCCGCTTCGGTGGGTATACCCCTCTAGACGTACTAGCAGACCGCCCGAGGACGGGCTAACAACCCAGGCGCATACCCACCGAACCGAACGCCGAACCAAGTGCGTAATTCGAATCCCGCGCGCTTGGGGGGTTTAAGAGCAAGAGAGAAGAGGTGCCGCCGGTCGTGCAGCGCGGGCCGAATAGCTCGTCGCACGCTCAGGCTACGCCGCTAGAGGCGCCCACCCCCAAAGCTTCGAATCAATTAGGGGAGTGGGAGTGAGGGTTTTTGCTCTGGGTTGTTAGCCCGTTCCTCGGGCGGTCCCAGAGTGAAACCCCTCACTCCCGCTCCCCGGGATCGAAGCGCCAATAGCCGACCCCCAGAGTGAAACCCCTCACTCCCGCTCCCCGGGATCGAGGCGCGCCAAGCCGACCCTCGGGATCGAAGCAACCAAAAAAAACCCGCGCGCGTGTACCGCGTGCGGGCCTGTATCGTTACCGAAAGTGACGTTAAGCGTCTTTGCGATTCCGTACGCCGAGCAGGGCGCCCAGACCGGAAAGCAAGAACCAGACGGCGGCGGGTACAGGGACCACCTGCACGCTGCCAAAGTCGACGTCGAGCATTGAGCCGGGGTTGTCGAAGCTCACGAACGGTCCGCCGATACCTGAGGTAGCCGTCAGGGAGATTTCCGTTAGGCCGCCGAGGTAGGTGAAGCTGACTGTGCCCACGATGTCCGGGCCGGTCATGCCGCCGAAGGCACCAAAGGCCCAGCTTTCAAGCAGTCCGTCAAATTCATCAGGGTCGCGCCCAAAGCCGTCCTCACCGATTTCGTTGTTCGTGAAACTTTCGAATTCGAGTGATGACGGATCGAAAACGATGTCGAAACCACCGCCGAGCGTTGGGGCATCACTGAAATCCATGACCACATCGAATGTGAGCAACTCGTTGGGCGCCGCCAGAATGATGTCGGTGTTATCTCCCATCGGATTTGGGCCGTTGTAAACCAACGAAATGCTCGCGGCCTGTGCGCTCATGGCCATGGCGCCAAGCACAATGCTTCCAAGCGTCTTTTGAATAGTGTTCATTAGATTGTCCTTTATCTATTTGCTGTTGAGTTATGTTTTGCCATGCCGGCATTAGTTAAAGCGGCACCGGACGGCAAATTCCCTCAACGTGACACTAGCTTCCCGCGTAAGCGTGGCTGTCCAGCAGCAGATTGGATTCGGTTGTGGTGACGCCGTCGATCAGGCGCACCTGGCCTACGATTTGGTTGAAACCGGCGAGCGAGTCGGTTTGTAGTTCGGCGATTAGATCCCACCGACCGGTCGTGTGATGCAGCGCGGCCACGGCGGGGTAGCCGCGCAGCGCGTCGATCACGTCCTGCTCTTTTTTGGTTTCTGTGGCGATGCTCATGAGTGCGCGTACTTTGCTGCGCGCGGCGTCAGCCTTGAGTCGCAGGGTGTATTGCAAAATAACGCCGTCGCGCTCAAGGCGCTTCATGCGGTTTTGCACGGTGGCTCGGGAGACCTGCAGCCGGCGTGCGAGTTCGACCACCGGCGTGCGGGCGTCGTTGCGCAAAAGGGCGATGAGCTGCCGGTCTTTGTCGTCGATGGCCATGATGTTTTGCTCAATATGTATCAAAAAGGGACGTATTGCTTAGCAAAATGCTAACAAAATTGACGATATGCTGCAGGATGCTCTCTTTTTAGTAGCTCGCATGCCGTCTATTCTTGTTGCTCGAATCAAACGAGGACAGGTCCATGACGCGTTTTATTGATGTCACTACGCTTGGCAAACTGGTCGCCAAAGTGGGCGCCACCGATTTTATGGCCGGCATGTCTGAGGCGGTGCGTGAAGATTTCGTGCGCTGGCCGCAGTTCGATAAATCGCCGCGCAGCGCCTGTCACAGTGATGTGGGTGTGATTGAGCTGATGCCGGTCGCCAATGCCGAGCAGTACGCGTTTAAATACGTGAACGGTCACCCTTCGAATACGGAGCTTGGGCTGTCCACCGTGATGGCGTTTGGTGCGCTGGCGGAAGTAAAAACCGGCTACCCGTTGTTGCTGTCCGAACTCACATTGACCACAGCGTTTCGCACGGCCGCCACCTCCACGATGGCCGCCAAAGCGCTGGCGCGTGAGGATTCGAAAGTGATGGCGTTGATTGGCGCCGGTGCGCAGAGCGAATTTCAGGCGCTGGCCTTTCACAGTCAGCTGGGCATTGAGACGGTACGCGTGTTCGACGTCGACCGTTTGGCGATGGAAAAATTGGCGGCCAATCTGTCCCACGTAAGCGGTCTGGAAGTGGTCTTTTGCGACAGCACGGCAGAGGCCGTGCGCGGCGCCGACATCGTGACCACGGCCACGGCCGACAAGGCCTGGGCGACGATCATCACCCCGGACATGCTGGAGCCAGGCATGCACTTGAATGCCATTGGTGGCGACTGCCCGGGCAAAACCGAGCTGCATGCCGACGTGCTGCGCGCGGGCAAAGTGTTCGTTGAGTACGAGCCGCAAACGCGTGTGGAAGGGGATATTCAGCAGCTGGATGCGCAGGAGCCGGTGTTTGATTTGTGGCGCGTGTTGGACGAACAGATCGACGGGCGTGATGCAAAAGAGCAGATCACCATTTTCGATTCGGTTGGTTTTGCCCTCGAAGACTACTCAGCGCTGCGCTATCTGTATGAGCTCAGCGGCAAGCTCGGCATGGGTCGCCCGATCGAATTGGTGCCGGAGCTCGAAGATCCGAAAGATCTGTTTCGTTTAACGCTGGATCACAGCGCGACATCCCACGTAAGCAAGGTGGCTTAAGGTTATGGTTGCAGCACTAAAAGCAGAACGTAAGCCCATCAAGATTATCGGCGTGCCGCTGGATCTCGGTGCATCGCGTCGCGGCACCGACGGCGGGCCGTCAGCCGTGCGTATCGCGGGCTTGAGTCAAAGTCTGCGTAATCTTGGTTATGAGGTGGAGCGCGAAAGCGACATACCGGTACCAGCCATGGAAACGCGTGAGGCAAAGCGTCGGGATGCACGTTTTCGCGATGAAATTCTGGGTGTCTGCACCACGTTGTGTGCCGATACGGATCAGGCGCTCAACGACGGTTTTATTCCGCTTGTGATCGGCGGTGATCACTCCATTGCTATGGGCACGGTATCGGGTGTCGCGGCGCACTATGCGCGTCAGCAGCAAGACATCGGTTTGATCTGGTTTGATGCCCACGGCGATATGAACCTGCCGGGCATTTCACCGTCGGGCAACATACACGGTATGCCGCTGTCGCATTTGCTTGGGCGCGGCGATACCGAACTCGCCTCCATTGGCGGATTGTGCCCCACCGTGAAGCCGGAGAACGTGGTGCTGATTGGTATTCGCGATATCGACGACGGCGAACGCCAGATCATTCGCGAATCAGGTATCACCACGTTTACGATGCGCGATATCGATGAGCTGGGCATGACCGAAGTGTGTAAGCGTTCGCTCGAGGTGGTCACCACCGACACGGTTGGGTTTCATGTGAGCTTCGATGTGGATGGTTGTGATCCGGCCGTAATTCCGGGTTCCGGGACACTGGTACCCGGCGGCGTGAGTTTTCGTGAGGCGCATCAGCTTTTGGAAAATTGTGCGGACACGGGCCAAATGGTGTCGATGGAAGTGGTGGAGCTTAATCCGTTTTTGGATCAGGGCAATGTGTCGGCCGAGCGTGCCGTGATGCTGATCCAGAGCGCGTTTGGACGCAGCATTCTCTAGAGAACGTCACGCCGTGCGAGTTGACTCGGGCGGCGTGTACTCCTGCAGCGCCACAACAATGCCGTCGCCGCCGGTGTGAGCGCCAAGCGCGGAACCCACGCGGCAAAAGTAGCTGGATTCAATATTCTCGATGTTTTGCAGCAGCGCGTCGTACAGCTGCCGCGCGTCTGACTCGCAGTTGGTGTGTCCGACTGCAAGGCGGTAGTGCTTTTTGGCCTGTGCTTTGTCTTCGACAAAGCGGGTGAATTTCTCCAGCACGCCTTTGCGTCCGCGCAGCATACCCACGGAGGTGAGTTCGCCCTCGCCCTTGATACCAAGCACTGGCGTCAGTCGAAGTGTGTCCACCACACGCTTGAGAGAACGCTTTACACGACCGCCGCGCACGGCGGCTTCGAGATCACGAATCAGCGCGTAGATTGGGGTGCGCGTACGAATGGCCTGAAGCTCGGTCATGATGTCGTGCGCGGTGCGATTCGCACGCGCCATCTCGGCGGCGTGCAGCGCCATCAGACCTTGCCCCACCGAGACGCTCCATGAATCGAAGACGTGCACGCGCTCCGGCGCGCCGCTGCGTTCCGCCGCCGACACCGCGGCCTGATAGGTGCCGCTGGCAGCCCCGGTTACGTTGATGCACACCACCGATTCGTAATGGCTGGCCAAAAACTGAAACTCACGCCGGAAATCACCCGGGGCCGGTTGGGATGTTTTTGGGGCGTGTTCCGAGGTGGCCAGACGGGCGTAAAATTCGTCTGCGGTGATGCTTACCTTATCGAGATAACTTTCGTTGCCAAAGTGCAGCCGCACCGGCGTCATGTGCACGCCCAGACGTTCGAGATCGGCATCTGGAATGTCGCCGGCCGAGTCCATCATGATGACCGTGCGCTGAGCTGGCGCGTGGGTCTCGGATTGTTGGCGCTGCATGTCGTCAGCCTTGTTGGCGGTGACGTCGCCAAATTGCGCGGCTAGCTCAAACACGCGCTGCGGATCATTAACATGAATATGCACACGGGTTTTGCTGTGGGTGCCGGCAAGAACCAGCGAGCCACCCAACACCATCAGCTCTTCTTTTAATGCGCGGCGATTGATGTTCTCGCCGGTGATCATGCACTCGGTGCAAAACCGATAGTCCAGATCCACTTCTTCGCCCGCGCGGTGTTCGTCGGAGACCGCAAGTGTGGGCGCGTCCACCGTGGTTTCCAGGTCGCCGGTGGCGATGTAGTCGCAGATGCCGTTGATCAGACGCACAAAACCTTCGGCGCCGGCGTCGACCACGCCGGCCGCGCGCAACACGTCGAGCTTGCCGGGCGTTTGCGCCAGCGATTCTTTCGCTTTGCCAAGCCCCTCGCGCAGCAGGCCAACAAAATCCGTATTTGGTTCGCGGCTGACAGCATTGTGCACGGCGTCGGCGAAATCACGCATGACGGTGAGCACGGTGCCTTCGACCGGCTTGACCAAAGCGTCGCGTGCATATTGCTCGCCGCTACGTACGGCGTCGGAAAACTGCGCCACCGACAGGCGCGCCAAATCGGCTACCGAATCGCTCACGCCCTGAAAAAACTGCGCGACAATGGCGCCGGAATTGCCGCGTGCGCCGTCAAGCGCAGCATCGGCAATGTGCATGAACGTCTCGCCCGCGCGATGCGAACGTTTGCTGCCAACGGCGGAATAAACGCTGCCCATCGTCAGAGCAAGATTGGTGCCGGTGTCGCCATCGGGTACGGGATAGACGTTAATCTTGTTTAGGTGTTCTTGCGCGGCGATCACGCGCAGCGCGCCGGCACGCATGCCGCGTCGAATTCGACGTCCGTCCAAATATTGTATGCCTGCCATCAGTTGGGCCGCAGCAAAAAGCGCTGTCCGTTGTGATTGAGCACGGCACCGTCGTCGGTGATTTCCTCAATGATGGTGTTGTCGTCGAGATCGTCGCCTTCCCGAAATTTTTTGAAGTTCACAAACACGAAGCGCTTGGCCGGCTGGCGGTTGAATACGTGCATGTCCATTTTTAGGTTGGGCAAATTAATTTTGCCATTTAGTAACAGGCTCTCGTATTGCGGCAGTGCCTGCGCAGGTGCAGGCGCGGTCGTCGCCGCAGCCGGCGTGCTGGTGCCTTGCGTCACCGTGACATCCACCGCGCGTCCGGGGCGTGGTCGCGGTTTGATGAGGGTGGCGCCGGCATCGACGGCGGCTTGAATTTCTGCGTCCGAGGTTTGTGGGGCTTTTGGTGCGGCTGGTTGTGGTGTCGGTCGGGGTTGTGCGCGCGCGACTTCACCATCGAGCGAACGCACCGGAGCGCGATCGGCCGCGCGCGGCGTTGGAGCCTGAGTGACCGGTGCGCGGTCCGCAATAACAGGCGCCGGGCGTGTTGCCGGTGGGCTGGCCGACTCGCGCCCCATCCACCAGGCACCTAACGCGATGATGCCAGCACCGAGCAACGCCAGCGCGAGCCAAATCACGCGCACGCGCAGATTCGCCGGTGCCTCGGGGACCTGATCTGCGAGAATAGGGGCGGCTTCCACGGTGGATTGGTCGTGGGCTTTTTGCGCGCGCTGCAGGGCATCCAGAATAAAAGACATTACGGCGCCTCCAGATACGGTGTGCCGGGCAACGCGCGGGCGGAGTTGATCGCGATCATGGTTTGCACGCCGGCTTTGCCGTCGGCCTCAAGGCGTCGGGTCCGCTGAAAGGTTTGCAGCTGGCGGCGCAGAGCATTGTCGAAGTACGCGGGGTCATCGCCAGCCGCGGGCAGTGACTGAATGTCGGCCAGCGCGCTGCGTAGCCATTCTACGGCCGGACTGCGCGTGCCCGGTAGCAGCAAATCCAGATCGCCGTGCAGCGGACGCCACAATACGAGAAATTCACCGAGCCAGTACTGCATTACCTCGCCAATGGCGACGCGCTGTTCACGATTGCCAAAGCGCAGCGTCATGGTGCCGGTGTCGACGGCAATCACCACAGCGTTGTGCGCATTTCCATCTTGATCCACCAGCGACAGAATCGCGGGTCGGTTCATCGTGCGCAGCAGTCGCATGGAGCCAACCTGAAACGCACACTTCAAACCTTCGGTGCGGGCCTGGGAGCAGGGCGGCGCGCCGTTGCGAAGCGGTGCCCCCCAGCGTGCAAACAGCTCGGCAAATGCCGTATCGGTGCCCGTGTCGACGCTGCCATCGGCCAGCAAGCTTGCCAGCGACGCGGTGGGTGCCTGCGCGGCCGGTCTTGATTCGGGCAACGGCGGCAGTCGATCGCTGACGCGCAGCTCGCGCGAGGCCAGCGGAATCTCAACGGTTTTTTGTACTTCCTCAGCCAGACTTGGCGCAGGCGTTGTGGCGGCGACCGCCGTGTCGACGCGGCGTGGTTCGTCGGCGCTGCGCCAAACGGCCAATACGCCCCAAAGCCCAAACGCCAGGGCCGCCGCGGTCACCCCCCACATGGCGTACGACGGTCGTGCCCGGCCGCGGGCTGCGCTGTGGCCGGCGGCGCCCTGCACCTCGGCAGCTGCGCGGCGCACAATGGCGCGAGTGACTTTGTGCGACTCCTCGCTAAACGCACCGAGCAGCGCGCGATCGCAAATGACGTTGGTCAATCTTGGAATGCCGCCGGCGGCACGATGGACTTCCCACAAAGCACCAGAGGTAAAGACATCGCTGCTCGCACCGGCCACGGCCATGCGATGCTTAACGTAGGCGATTGTCTCTTTCGCATTCAGCGCTTCGAGGTGATAGCGACCGGTGATGCGTTGGGCGAGCTGACGCAGATCGTTGCGCGCCAGCAGCGTGCGCAATTCGGGTTGGCCGACGAGAATAATTTGCAGCAGTTTTTGCTTTGCCGTTTCGAGATTGGTGAGCAGTCGCAGCTGCTCCAAAACATCGGCATCGAGGTTTTGAGCTTCATCCACCAGCAGCACGGTTTTGCGGCCGCGTTCGTGGGCGTCCAGCAAATGATGATTGAGCGCTTCAACCAGATCACGGGTTGAAGTGCTGTTGGGACGCGCCATGCCCAGTTCGTCGAGGATCGCGCACAGAAACTCGGCCACGGTGAGACGCGGGTTTAAAATGGCGGCCAGATCCACCGTGTCGGGCAGGCGCTCGAGAAGACTGCGCGTCAGAGTGGTTTTGCCGGTGCCCACCTCACCGGTGAGCTGGATAAAGCCACCGCTCTCGGTGACGCCATACACTAAGTGTGCGAGCGCCTCAGCGTGGCGCTCCGACATAAACAAGAAGTGCGGATCGGGAGTAATGGAGAACGGCTTTTCCGTGAGGCCGAAAAACTGGGTGTACATGCAAAAACCGTTAGCGACAGGCTGGCCGGCGCGTGAGCGACCGGTCGTCGTCGGAACGCAAATGTTACCTATTCGTTAAGACGACTGCCACGTTTGAGGCTGGTGCTGCCAAAACGTTCCCGAACTTTGTCCACCATGGCATCCACTTCGCTTGCCGGATTGCCAAACAGGCTCATCTGCTGGGCCTCGATCAGGCCGCCGGCCCCAACGCCCAGAAGTCGCACGGCGGACCCCGGCTGGGCTTCGTGCCAGCGGGTCAGCAACTGCGCGGCAATGTCGCTGAAAACCTGCGTGTCGTGGGAGGCCGGTTTGAGAATCTGCTGGCGTGTGATGGTGCGAAAATCCGGCGTGCGAATGCGCACGCGCACAACGCTTGCGCTGAAACCTTTCTTGCGCACGCGTTCGGCCACCTGTTCGGCCTGTCCGCGAATATGCCCCAGCATGTCGTCGAGCGTGCGCACGTTTTCGCTAAACGTGTTTTCTGTGCTGATGGATTTGTCTTCGGAATAGGCGATCACCGGGCGGTTGTCGATGCCGGCGGCGCGCTCCAGCATGCGCTCGGCATAGCGGCCAAAGACCGGTCTGAGTCGGGACACAGACGACTGCCGCAGATCCGCAATGGTTTGCACGCCAGCGCGCTTTAGTTTGGAGACCGTTTTGGGACCAATGCCTGGGATGCGCGCAGCGGGCAGCGGATCGAGGGTGGCGCGTATTTGCGCTTCGGTCACGATGCAAAGACCGTCCGGTTTGTCTAAATCCGAGGCGATCTTGGCGATCAGCTTGTTGGGACCGCCGCCCACCGACACCGTGAGCTGCGTTTTCTCGCGCACGCGCTGTTTGATGATTTGCGCCAGTTGTTGCGCTGTGCCGTGCAGATGCAGCACGTCGCTGACATCGAGAAACGCTTCGTCCAGCGAGAGGCCCTGTAGCACCGGTGTGATGTCGGAAAACACGGCGAACACGTCGCGCGATACGTCTCGGTAGTGCGCGATTCGCGGTCGCACGCAGATGGCTTCCGGGCAGCGTCGCAGCGCCTCGCGCACGGGCATGGCGGAGCGCACGCCAAACGTGCGCGCCTCGTAACTCGCGGCCGCCACCACGCCGCGGCGGTCGCGGCCACCCACGATGACGGGTTTGCCGCGTAGCTCGGGTTGGTCGCGTTGTTCGACGGAGGCGTAAAAAGCGTCCATGTCGGCGTGCAAAATGACGCGTGGGCGACTCATATCGACAGCGCAGCAATGGCCGCGCCAATCACCGTGAGCAGCGTCGTGCCAATGGTGTACGACAGCCAGACCAAAAAGAGCTTAAACAACGTGGCGAGCCGGCCCTGACGAAAAACCCGGCGCATCGCCCGGTACAAATAGAATACGCCGTAGAGGCCGCCGGCGACGCCCAGTAGCGTGGTGTTGATCGACAGGAACGGCAGGCGGGCCCCGATGGTGGTGACCAGCATGATCAGCAGCAAAAGAAAAAACGCAAACGAGTGAAAGTGCGTATAGAAAAGCAGATGCTCCACGTAATAACGCCGCGACAGTGGGTACATCATTTTGCTGGCCAACGCGATGATCGGGAGCATGATGATCAGAAGCTTGGGCGCAATATCCGCAAATTCATTGCTAAAAGCCCGTCTGCCTTCGGGCGTGGTGCCGCGCAAACACAACTCGCGCACGCGCTTTTCAAGTGCCTCCTGGCTGATTCCCGGAATGTTTATTTCATCTAATGTGATATCGCAGTCTTCTTCATCAATTTCTTCCTGCTCGATGATCGACGGGTCGGTGGGGTCGGCGTCGCTCTGCGGGTCGCCGATCACAACAGTCACGCCATCCTCTTCGTCTGCCTCGGCGGGCAGGTTGGCTTTGGAAAACGTCAGGTCGGTGCCGTTTTCATCGGAACTAACACCGAGCATGCCGGCCGCATTGAAGTCCTCGAAGGCGGGGAGCGAGGTCAGCAGAAAAAAGGCAATGCTGAGCACGAAATACATGCGTAGTGGCGGCGTGTAATAGGTGCGTCGGCCGTCCAGATACTCATTGGTGAGTTTGCCGGGAGATAGCAACAGCGGCCGCAGGCTGCGCCAGACACGCGAATCCCAGCGAAAGATGTCCTCGAACACGTCACGCGTCAGCTCGAACACGCTGATCATGCGCGTTCGGTGACGCTGGCCGCAGGTGCCGCAGTACTGACCGGCCAGGGCGCTGGCGCAGTTGGCACATGCTTCGGCGCTGGTCGCGGGCTGTGCACTGAAAGTGCGCCGCGTAGCACTCAGATCGTCGCCGAAGCGAGCTACGCCGATCGCGCGCATGCGTTCGGCATGTTCGTCAAAGTAGGTTTGGAGGGCCTCGTTATCGCGTACCTGGTAGTGCACGCTGCGACCCACCGTGGTGGCGTCGTCGCGTTCCTCGATCAGTGTTGTGGCGCCAAGGAAGCCGGGCAGGTTGAGCATCTGCGCTACATGCTCGCCGAGCCACGTATCGAACTCGGCCTCGCGCTGCTTCGCAATGCTCAAATTTACTTCGTAAACAACGGGGGTGGCGCTCACGGCGTTTTAAGTCAAATCGGCAAAGAAGCAGATTGTAGCATCGGTGGCCGGACTATCGTCGCATTGGCCCCATTCCAGCCATGCGAACTGATACGGTGCTTGGGTAGTTCCTGTCCCCATAAAAATAAGTTAAACGCGCACATTGCCAGTGACGCGTTGAGCAAAGGAAGCCGCATGAGCCAAGACAAGACCGAGCAGTATTTTCAGAACCGTTGTCGCGACATGGATGAGCAGCTGCGCGATATGCGTCTGCGTTTTCG
>JBGCEL010000165.1:0-4801 GCA_045106455.1 Gammaproteobacteria bacterium | reverse complement strand
AAATTCCAATACGTCACATGAAACGCCACCGGCACGTAGTCGGACCACAGCCCGTCTTCTTCTGCCAGCTCGCTGAACCAGGCATCGGCCGGCGGGCAACTGCTGCAACCCTCGGAGGTGTATAGCTCGATAAGCTGGGTTTGTTGCTCGCCACTTTGAAACGACGCAACCGGTTGTGCGAACGCGGGAAGGCTAAGCCAAACACCGGCGGCCAACGCCGAGGAAACCAGAAGGTTTTTCATTTTCATCTCCGAGTCGAATCAATAGCGGCGGTAGCGCGGCGCGGAATAACGGTAGCCGTAGCGCGCCTGATGGTGCCGGTAGTAGCGATGATTGTAGCCGTGCCGATGTCCGTAGGCATCACGGCCGCGGCCACGACCGTGATAATGATAGCGGCCAGCGCGAAAGCCCCTGGGGCTGCGATAGGCACGTCGCCGCTGCGAGCTGTAGTGAGCACGCTCGAAACCGGCCTCGTTTAGCGCCAGATCGAACACGGCGTTACGAACCGCGGTATCCCGGTCGTGGGCAAACGCCGACGTGCCGGTAAAAAGCGCAACAATTATCACGAAAGTGTGTAGATGACGGGTCATGTCTGTCTCCTGAAGAACTCTCAGAAAAGGAGACCGGACCGCATCACGATGTATTTCAGCTTTCGGCGGGCGACGCTTGCCTGGAAATACGCCAACCCTCGAGATACAGGACATCGACGCGCGTGTGATCAAAAAGATCAAGCGCCTGCTGTGGGGTGTCAACAATCGGCTCGCCGCGCCGATTCAGCGATGTGTTAATCGACACCGAACAACCGCTCAGCGCACGCAGTTGCGTCAACACCTCAAAAATCATGCCTGATTCTTTCGACACGGTTTGAATGCGCGCCGTGCCGTCCACATGGGTGACAGCCGGTATACCGCGACTGCGCGTGCGGGCCGTGAACAACATATACGGCGAATGACCGGGGCATTCAGCGAACCACTCATGCACATCTTCTTCCAGCACCACTGGTGCCAGCGGGCGCCAGAACTCACGCCCCTTCACCTCATTGACGTGCTCCCAGTTTTCCTTGCGCAAAGGGCTTGCCAACAGCGACCGATGACACAAAGCACGCGGCCCAAGCTCACTGCGACCTTCGAACCAGGCCAGCAATTGATTGTCCTGAATATCGCGCGCAGCGGCCTCGGCCGGGTTGCCCGGACGCTCCACGGTGTAGCGCGTACGTGCCTCGGCAAGCGTCGCATCAATGTCTGAGGTGGCGATGCGCAGCCCCAAATAGGGCGAGCGATTCTCGGCCGCGACATTTTTATCGACCGGTTGCCCCAGCATGTTGTGAAACAAATACAGCGCGGCACCCACCGACAGACCACCGTCATCGCAATTGGGTTCTACAAACATCTGTGCATACGGTGCATCGTTGAACAGTGCAGAATTACTCGGGCAGTTGAGCGCTGCGCCACCGGACAAGCACAAATTGGACGTGCGCCGATTGGTTTTGGTGAGCATGGTGTATAGCGTGTTCGCCGCCATCAAATAGCTTTGCTCGAACAGCTTTTGCGTGCTCGCCGCCACGTCTTTGCAAAAGTCACTCAGCACGTGCTCGCTTGAACCGTATTCCAGCGCGTAGCCGCGCGCCCGACCCTCGGCGAGGCAGTGCTCAAACCAGGCCTGCGCCGCGCTTTTTCCGAAACGATTCTGGACGTCAAAACAGTTGCCCACAAAGCGGTGATCGAAAAACCGCGAGCGGCCGTAAGAAGACAGCCCCATGAGCTTGCCCTCGGCCCCGATCAGATCAAACCCGATCGCAATACCGGTGTTGCGATAAATACCGCCCAACGCCAGATGATGCGGGCTGACCACAAACAGCTGATGCCCTTCACCGTAAGCAAACAAACCACTGATGCCGCGCGTGGCATCGCCCCCGTCGTGGGTAATGATCGCGCTGCGGTCGAAACCGCTGCGATAGTAGGCGCTCGCGGCATGGCACACGTGATGGTCGATGAAGTAGCCCGGTTTAGCGACACCGTTCCAAATGATCTCTACGGGATAGTGCATGCCCAAACGGACCGCATCCGAGAACGTCGCCGGATCGACCGGCTCGTCACGAATTTGATCGAGCGTGCGCTGCGCCTGCCAGCGCGGATGCGTGGTAAACGCATTGAGCCAGCCAAGCGACTCTATTTTGTCGTCGCGCAAATCCTGCCACTCTGGCAAGATAAACTCCCAGCGCGCACGCTGCGCACGGACGGCTGCCTCGCCGTCAGTCTTCACCACTTTACTCAAGTTGTTCGCGAGCATCTGGTCAACGCGCATGCCGCCTTGAGCGAGCATGTCAGCGAACGGCGACGGGACGGTGTGCGCCGCGGTGGCGCGTGGTGTGATCGTGAAGCCATCGATCAGACCGGTAAGCAGCTCAAGATCCTGCGTGGAGACCACACCGCAAACGTCCACGTCCTCCCAGCGCATGCCGGCGTCATCGAGCAACTTTTGCAGCTGCTGCGTACGGATACCCACACATTGTTTTGCACGCGTGTCGCGCTCAACCAGTACGTGCGAGACGATACGCCCGTCGCGAACCAGCGTGAGCGAGGCGTCGTGGCCGAAATGTAATCCAAGAATATTCACGTGGCCGATGATAGTCGAATGCCCCAAACGGCACCATCACGGCGTGACCGCAGCGAACGGTCTTGCTACCTTTGCAATATGACTACGCATCCATTACATCAAGGTCAGCAGCTACTGGCGCAGGGCCAGTTTGCGCAGGCCGAAACGCTGTTCAGAGAGTTTCTAACCGGCGGCACGCAAATCAATGAGGCACGCTACTTTCTTGGCATCGCGCTTCACGGCCTTGAGCGCTGGACCGAAGCGCTGGCCCAACTTGATCAGGTGGACACGCAGCACGCCCTGCGCACGCCCGCCACACTCGCCGCCTGCAACACGTTACAGGCGCTGGGCCGACACGACGAAGTGCTGCAACGGCTCACGCCACTGCAGAGCACTGTGCCCGGTGATGCCGCCACCGCGGCCGTGCTCGGCACCAGCCATTTGATGCTGGGCCATAACGAGCAGGCCATCGAACAGTTTGAAGCCGCCCGACTGGCCGATCCAAACAACGTGGGTGTACGTCAAAACCTGGCCACTGCCTACCGCAATGTGGGACGTCTCGATGACGCGATCGCCTCGATCTCGCAGGTGATCGCGCAAAACGACAACAACCCGCAAGCGCACTACATGCTCGGCACGTTTTTGCTCGAAAGCGAGAAGCCGCAACACGCTCTGGGACACGCCAAGCACGCCTACGAACTCAACGCGTTTGATCGCAACGCGCTGGCGCTGTACGCGATCGGACTGGCGGAGTGCGACTACACCGACGAAGCGCTGTCGCTGATCAACTATGAAGCGTTGCTACGCTCTGACACGCGCACAGCCGCACCGCCCACTTTTGATTCGATGACCGAATTCCACGGCGCGCTAGTAGAGGAACTACGCGCCAGCGACTCACTGGTGCACGGCAGCGCCAGTCGCACCACCACGGGCGGCTGGCACAGCGGCAATCTGCTGCCCGACGCCGGCCCCGCCGTCGCCGCCTTCAAAACCATCATTGACGAACGCGCACGCGACTACTTCAAACAATTGCCCAGCAACCAGCAGCACCCCTACTTTGCATGGCAACCCGAGGCCTGGCAGATGAGTATTTGGGGCGTCATCCTCGAGTCGCAGGGCTATCAGTCGCCACACATGCACCCGGACGGCTGGCTTAGCGGCGTGTATTACGTTCAGGTGCCCGCTGCCGTATCTGGCGACAGTGGCGCGGGCTGCCTTGAGTTTGGTCGCGGCCGCACGGGCTGGAAGACCCGCAGCGAGACGTTAGTCCGCCGCGAAGTGCCTGCGGTTGGCAAGCTCGTGCTGTTTCCGTCCTACTACTATCACCGCACGATTCCGTTTGAGAGCAGTGAAGAACGAATTTGTTTTGCGTTTGACGTGCGGCCGGTTGTGGGGTGAATAGCGGCAGGGGCGTTCCGTATGTGAAAGTTCTTGCGATTTGTGCGATCGCGCTCGTCTTTTTGCTCAAAAGTGGCATTGTAAAAACCGCGGACACGCAACAGCCTGCAGAGGCTGTTAGCGCTCCAACACCCGAAGACAGCACAGAGCCGGATCACACCCCGGTCGCAGACCAGAACGTGGCGGAAGACCCGACTGCTGAGAAGCTCGTTGCCGCCGTCGACAGTTGCGGCAAACTCGTCATGCATAACGATCAGGAAATCTACGCAGGCTTAGATCCCATTTCTCCGGGTTATGGCCAAACGCTCATAAACCGAATTCAGGAGCGAGACCAGCGCATTCTTTCGACACTGGCCGCATCGGAAGATCCGATTATGCGTCTGATCGCCTATCGACTTGATGACGTCACTTCATTGACCGCAGCTCAGCGCAAAAACCTGCCGACACTCGATATCGCCGGTCTTGCAGATGCCGTTCAACGCAACGAGGTGCCCCCCGCAGTAGCGCACGATTTGGTACATCTTTGCCAAGAGCCAGAGGCGGGAGAGCAGTGCACTGGTGTAGACACGATCGCCTTGTTAGAGCAGGCCGACGGCAGCAACGCTGCCGCCTGGCTGATCATTGCCCGTGAGCACGCCCGTGCGCAAGACGCCCCCGCAACGCTCGCCGCGTTGGAGCAAGCTGCAACGGCACCCATTTATGAGGACTATGCGGCAAGCTGGGCACTCGATACCTACGTCGCGCTGCGGGATGTTGCACCTGGGTTGCCACGTAGTGAGCGCGTCATGCGCGCACGCAATGCGGCGCT
>JBGCEL010000164.1:0-26373 GCA_045106455.1 Gammaproteobacteria bacterium | reverse complement strand
GACGTTCACGCCGGACACAAAAAAACCCGCCGAGAGGCGGGCTTTTCGTAACGGCTACAAAAACCGTTAATCAGGCGCGACAGATTTATTTAATCTTCGCTTCCTTGTACTCCACGTGCTTGCGCACGCGAGGGTCGAATTTTTTCACAACCATCTTCTCAGGATGAAGACGTTTGTTTTTCGTGGTGGTGTAGAAGTGACCGGTGCCGGCACTGGAGACCAAACGGATTTTATCGCGCATATCAGTGACTCCTTAAACCTTCACGCCGCGCTTGCGCAGATCGGCAAGTACGATGTCGATGCCGTCACGATCGATCAGGCGCAGGCCTTTGGTCGAAACGCGAAGTTTGACATAACGGTTCTCGCTCTCAACCCAGATGCGATGCGTGTGCAAATTGGGGAGGAAACGGCGACGTGTGCGGTTTTTAGCGTGCGACACGTTGTTGCCCGTGGTGGGGCCTTTGCCTGTGATCTGACAAACTCTGGACATGATCCTGACCTCTGTAAGGATTTTGTTGGCGCGATCGCGGATAACACCGCCATCTCGCAAAAATGGCCCGCCTTTATACCAGCCGATGCCCAACCGTTCAACCGAAGGGTGACGATAAAGCGCTTTAGAGCAGGCCGCGCTCGGCCAAACTCACGCATCCGGCGTCTCCGACCACAATGTGGTCCAGTACCCGGATGTCCACCAGCGCTAATGCGCGCTGCAGTCTGCGCGTAATGCGCTCATCGGCGGCGCTCGGTTCGGCCACGCCAGACGGGTGATTATGGGCGAAAATAACGTGTGCGGCGTTGTAGCTCAGCGCCTGTTTGACGATTTCGCGTGGATAAACGCTGGCGCCGTCGATGGTGCCGCGAAAAACTTCAACAAATTCAATGACTCGATTGCGGTTGTCCAAATATACGCAGCAAAACACCTCATGCTCACGATCGCGCAGCTGCGCATGCAGGAAGGCTCGGGTGTTGCTGGAGCTGGTGAGCGTGCCCAGCCGCACGACCGATTCGCGCAGCGCACGCCGCGTGAGCTCGGGTGCGCTCAAGATACGGGCGGCCATGGCCGGGCCCACCCCGGGCTGGGCGATCAGATCGGCCGGTGAGGCGCGCAGCAGCGCCCGCAGCGAGCCGTGGCGTTGCAGGCCATCACGGGCCAGATCGACGGCGCTGTGCCCGCCGGCGCCGCTGCTGATTAGCAGCGCCACAAGTTCGGTATCTGACAGCGCAGCGGCGCCCCGGGAAATCAATTTCTCCCGGGGGCGCTCGCCGGCTGGCCAGTCGCGTATCGGCATATCCCCTCCGTGGGTGCGCGAAGCCGTCCATGGCATCGTTGCGACAGGGGCCATTGTCCGTGCGAGCGGCGGGCCTGGACACAGGCAAAATGGCCCTCGGCACACAACAAACGCCACTGGCATTTTGATGCTCCCCTCAAGCACCTGATTTTTGGTTAAACTTCGCGCCGTGAACGCAATACAAAACCAACGCATTCTGCTCGGCGTGACCGGTGGAATAGCGGCCTACAAGGCCCCCGATCTGGTCCGTCGCCTCGCAGAGCGTGGCGCCACCGTGCAGGTTGTGATGACCCACGGTGCCCAGCAGTTCGTCACGCCGCTCACTTTTCAAGCCGTATCCGGGCGTCCTGTGCGCACTGATTTATGGGACGAGGAAGCCGAAGCCGCGATGGGCCACATTGAGCTGGCGCGTTGGGCGGATCTCATTTTGGTGGCGCCGGCGACGGCTGAGTTTTTAGCCTCAACGGCGGCGGGTAAATCGGACAATTTGCTGTCCACCGTGTGTCTTGCCACGGATGCGCCGATTTTGCTGGCACCGGCCATGAATCGATTGATGTGGGCCGACAAAGCCACGCAGGAAAACGCGCGCGTGTTGCGCGAACGCGGTATCGAATTGGTTGGGCCGGGCGAGGGCGATCAGGCCTGCGGCGAGACCGGGGCCGGGCGGCTGCTCGAGCCGCTGGAAATTGTCGATCACGTAAACAAACATCTTTTGTTTCGCAAAACGCGCGGCCCGCTGTTTGGTCGCCGCGTGATGATCACCGCGGGCCCCACGCGCGAGCGTATTGACCCGGTTCGGTTTTTGACCAACCGCAGCTCGGGCAAAATGGGATTTGCCATTGCCGAGGCGGCGGCGCGTCTGGGCGCCGACGTCACCTTGGTCGCCGGCCCGGTGGCGCTGGATACGCCACCCAACGTGCAACGCCTGAACGTGGAGTGCGCGCAGGACATGTACGACGCGGTGCACGCCGGCATCGCTCAGGCCGATATCTTTGTTTCCGCGGCGGCGGTATCGGACTATCGCGCGGCGCAGGTGGCTGACAAGAAAATTAAAAAGAACGCCGACACGATGCGTATCGAGCTTACGCGCAATCCCGATATATTGAAGTCGGTAGGAGCGTTGGACAACGCCCCGTTCACCGTCGGCTTCGCCGCTGAGACCAATGATGTGACCGCCAACGCGCTGAAAAAACTCGAGGCCAAAAAGCTCAACATGATCTGCGCGAATGCCGTGGGTGACTGTCCCGACGGTAAGCCGCTGGGCTTCGATGTGGACGACAACGAGCTGCTGATCTTGAGCGCCGACGCCCAGGTGCCCATCAAGCGCGCCAGCAAACGCGTCGTGGCGCGCGAGCTGATGGCCATCGTTGCAGAGCGCTTCGCGGCGACCGTTTAAACCACAGGAGCAGCGCCCATGCGTGCCATTGAGATCAAAATTCTGGACGAGCGTCTGGGCACCGAGTTTGCCTTGCCTGAACACGCGACCGATGGTTCGGCGGGGCTGGATTTACGTGCCTGCATCGATGAGCGGATCGTTCTTGAGCCAGGTCAGACCAAATTGATCCCGACCGGGTTTGCCATGCACATCGGCGACCCTAAGCTTGCGGCCGTTTTGCTGCCGCGTTCAGGTCTGGGGCACAAGCACGGCATTGTACTTGGGAATCTCACCGGCCTGATCGATTCGGATTATCAGGGACAGGTGTTTGTGTCGTGCTGGAATCGCGGGCAGGTGGCCTACACCATTGAGCCGGCAGAACGTATCTGTCAGATGGTGTTTGTGCCGGTGGTGCAGGCGAAATTTGACGTGGTGGAAGAATTCACCGCCAGCGAACGCGGCGCCGGCGGCTTCGGGCACTCAGGAAAAAACTAGAACTGCCCGGAGGTGGATACGCTGCCCGCTGTGCGGTCGGCCTTCAGCTCTTTGAATCGATCCATGTCGCGCTGGAATTCGTCGCGAATGTTGCCTTGCTCTTCACGCAGCGTGCGCACCGTTTGCACGTGCTCGGCCATCGCGCGTTCGGTGTGGATAAGATGCTGGGCGATGTCGTCCGGCAGTGCCGGCAGATCAGAATCGTCACTGTAGGGAAAGTTGTAACGACGCGCTTCGGCTTCGAGCTCTTCCCATTTGCCCTTGAGGTTATTCATATAATGGCGCGTGACCCCAATCTGGGCCTCGAGCGCCAGAATGCGTCGATCGCGCAAATCGGCAATCTCTTCCACTGACAGATAAGTGTCGAGCAAAATGCGGTCGCGTTCACGGGCTCGCTGTTCACGCTCCACTTGCGCCTGCACCTGACGCTCGGCTTCGGCCTCCGCCGCCAGTTCGGCGCGGGTTTTCTGACGTGGCAATACGTCTACCTGCACGCCCTGTTCATTGAGCACGCTGCGCTCACGGCGTGCGTCCGTCGCGGGCACAGAGTCGCCGTAATGAACCACGCCATCGTCGTCCACCCATTTGTAGAGCTTATCAGCCTGGGCGGTGGCACACGTGCCAACGGCCAGAGCAAGTCCAATAACTGCGGTTTTCAGATTCATTGAGGAATTTATAGCACACCCGATTTTTGCTTCGCTGTGACGAACGTCGCACGTAATTCATTGAACTTAATGCGAATTTGCATAATGTGCGCCAAGTCCGTCCGGCGCTCGTCTTCTATATACGACTCATTTGGCGCCGTATTTATCCCTATATTTTTGTAAAGCAGCTAAATCGCCGTCAATTCCCTCATTTTTTTGTAAAAAATTAATGAGATTTTCGAGCGTCGCCAGTGCTACGACGCTGAGACCGTGGACTTGTTCTACTTCTTGAATGGCCGATAGACCGCTGTCGCCCCGTCCGGTTTCCTGTCGATCCAGTGCGATGGCCACCCCTACCGCCGTGGCACCGGCCTTCGAGATGATGTCCATCGCCTCGCCGATGGCGGTGCCAGCGGTGATCACATCGTCGACGGTCACCACGCGACCGGCAAGCTGCGCGCCCACTAGCGTGCCGCCCTCGCCGTGGGCCTTGGCCTCTTTGCGATTAAACGAGTAGGGCACATCGAGGCCGTGATGCTCGTGCAGCGCGGCCGCCGTGACGGCCACCAGAGGAATACCCTTGTAGGCCGGTCCAAAAAGCATGTCGAACTCAATGCCTGAGTCGACCAGTGCCTGAGCGTAAAAGCGTCCGAGGGCCGCCAGTGAACGGCCGCTGTCGAACTTGCCTGCGTTAAAAAAATAAGGGCTAACGCGACCGGATTTGAGCGTGAAGCTGCCAAACTTCAGTACGCCTAATTCGATTGCCAGATGCAGGAATTCGTCGCGCGTGCTCGATGCGTTCGTCATTTGTTCTTTTACTTAAAACTGAAGGCGGTTTGGGTATGATACACGCTCTTCAAGCTATCGAAACAGCACATTCATGCGAGTCATCACCATCAATGCCAACGGCATCCGCGCGGCCGAGCGCAAGGGCTTCTTCAAATGGCTGTCGCGTCAGCGTGCCGACGTGTGCTGCGTTCAGGAAACCAAGGCCCAGGAAGAGCAGCTCACGCTGCCGGCGTTCCATCCGCGCAATCACCACAGTTACTATGTTGATGCACAAAAAAAGGGTTACAGCGGTGTGGCAATCTACTCGCGGCATGAGCCCACGCGCGTGATTCGCAGTTTGGCCGAGGCGTTCGACGGCTCGGATGCCTGGGCCGAGTTCGATAACGAAGGGCGCTACATTGAAGCGCAGTACGGTGATTTGAGCATCGTGTCACTGTATCTGCCTTCAGGCTCGTCAGGCGATGTGCGCCAAGCCGCGAAGTTTCGTTTTCTGGATTTGTTTTTGCCGCAGCTCATAAAAGCGAAGCGACGCAAACGCCAATATATTCTGTGCGGCGACTTCAACATCGCGCACAAAATAATTGATATTAAAAACTGGCGCTCGAATCAGAAAAACTCCGGTTTTCTGCCGGAGGAGCGCGAGTGGATGGATCAGCTGATTCACGAGCACGGCTACGTGGACACCTTTCGCGAGCTGGTCGATAAGCCCGATGAATACACCTGGTGGTCCAATCGCGGCAACGCACGGGCCAACAACGTGGGGTGGCGTCTGGATTATCAGATTGCGTCACCGTCCATGGCCGGCCTTGCGACGAAAGCCCGCGTCTACCGCGACAAGCCGTTCTCTGATCATGCCCCGGTGATCACGGACTACGACTATAGTCTTGGCTAAGCCACGCAGCGTATGGGCCAGTGTGCTCAACAGGCGTATGGCAATCTGTCTCGCGATTGGCTTTTCGTCCGGGCTGCCCCTGTTTTTTCTTACCCAGCTGGTACCGGCGTGGCTACGCCGTGCGGATGTCGGCATCGGGCTCATTGGCCTGATCAATTTAGCGACGTTCCCGTATATCTGGAAATTCTTGTGGGCGCCGTTCATGGATCGCTTTGTGCCGCCGTTTCTTGGGCGCCGACGCGGCTGGATGCTCATCACGCAGGTGCTGCTGCTCGGCATTCTCATCTTGTTTGGCCGGCTCGATCCGGTCGGCGACTTTGGCCTGATCGTGTTGCTCATGATTGCGACGGCGTTTGTGAGCGCGAGTCAGGACATTGTGATCGATGCCTATCGGCGCGAGCTTCTGCCGGATCACGAGCTTGGCATTGGCAACTCGTTTCATATCAATGCGTATCGGGTTGCCGCGCTCGTGCCCGGGTCGTTGGGTCTCATTTTGGCCGACCGCGTGCCGTGGTCGATGGTGCATCTGGTGGTGGGCCTGTTCATGCTCGTGGGCATTGTGACGACGCTACTGATCAGCGAAGCGCCGCGGGTTGGCGCACCGCCGCCAACGCTTGCCAAAGCCATCGTCGAACCGTTCAAAGATTTTTTCCAGCGCCGCGACTTCAAATGGGCGTTAGCCGTGTTGGCGTTCATGATGCTTTACAAGCTGGGCGACAACATGGCGACGGCTTTGGAAACGGTGTTTTTTATCGATATGGGCTTTAGTAACACCGAGATCGGCGGTGTGGCTAAGGTGGCCAAGCTGTGGGCCTTACTGCTCGGTGTGACGCTTGGTGGCCTTGCCATGATTCGCGTTGGCATCAACAAAGCGCTGTGGATCTTCGGTTTTTTTCAAATTGGTTCAATCCTTGGCTACCTGGCACTGTCGATGGTGGGCTACAACCTGACGATGCTGTTTGCCGCCGTAAGTCTTGAGTATCTGGGCGTCGGCCTTGGCACCGTGGCACTGACCGCGCTGATCGCCAAACTCTGTAGCACCAATTTTACCGCCGTGCAGATTTCACTGTTAACCAGCGTGGCGGCACTACCGCGCACGTTTGTGAATTCTGGTACCGGCTATATGGTCGAGAACCTCGGCTACACGCAGTTTTTTTTCTTGTGCTTTTTGTGCGCGATACCGGGCATGCTCATGCTCCTGATTGTGGCACCGTGGAATGAGGCAGAAACGTGAGCAATAGCGCCGACTGGCATCGAGTAGCCGAACTAAAAGACATCGCCGACCCGGGCTCTCGCGGGTTTCAAATTGAAACCGACAGCATGCCCGTATTCGGTTTTATTGTGCGACGAGACGGCAAACTATTTGGCTACGAGAACGTGTGTCCGCACGCCGGGCGCATGCTCAACTGGGGGCCGCATCGTTTTCTCACCAAAGACGACAGCATGATCATGTGCGCGGCGCACGGTGCGCTGTTTGATATTGGTAGCGGCGAATGTGCTACCGGGCCGTGCATGGGCGAGAGCTTGCGCAGCATTGCCGTGCGCGAAAATGACGGCGTGATCGAGGCCGATATTTCGCCGCTGGCGATTGTCTAACGCGGGGTTTCGGTCGGCGCGCCGAATGCCTCGTAGAGAATTTTCTCTACGTCGCGTGCGATCGCTCCAATCTTGTCGCGACTGATGCCGTAGATGTCGGCCAGATCAAACTGTGCCACGCCAAAAATCTTGTTCGCCATAAATATCTGCGCATCTTGCGCGCAGATGCGGCCAGTTTCTTGCAGGTGCTCGAGTGCCTCGTTCATTTCCACCAGCAACTTCATGAGCGGTCGCGGTTCGCTGGAACGTGGTTCGCCAAGCAGCGGTAGCGGATCGCCGCGGCGCTTTTGTGTGGCGCGCAGGCGACGTTGCTCTTTGAGCCAGAAATCCATGGCCTCAACATACAGCGCGAAAAAACTGCCACGACTGTCAAACAGCGTTGGATCAGCCCGTTTAATAATTAGATAGGCGCCGTTGACGGCGTCACCGGCCGTCTGACCTACGGCCTGAGAGGCGTAGCGCTGGGCCGCATGCTCCAGCAGCACAATCATTTTTCGAAACAGCAGATGCCCGGTTTCGATGTCACCGTGTTTCCATGAGATCACCATTTCGGTGATTGGTCCGGTGAGTTCGTCCAGTTCCATGGCGTTCTCCGAATTAAAAAAGCCCACGGTCGTACGTTTGTCCGGTGGTGCTAGTTCAATACGCATTTTTTACAAAGAACGGTTCGCCATGCGTTAGTCAGTGTGGGTTGCACGTTTCACGTTGCACGTTTCAGGGGGTTTGGCCTGTTTTCACCTCCGGCGGTGTATATAGTGTTATGAAGAACCAAAATGTCGCACGGCGCTCGTCGTTGCATCACGAAGTGGGCCGCGCTGTTATGACAAACAACCTGACACAGTGGTTGCGAGACTCGCGCGATGGCGAAGCGCATATCGCACCGGAGATCCATGACTTCGTTTGCGATCGCCTAAACATGATCGCGCGGCACGTTCGCAAAGGCTGGCCGCGCGATGCCACGATGGACACTCACAGTCTCGTGCAAGAATTTTTTCTGCGCTATCTCAAAGCCAAAAACATCTACGTCGCCGATCGACGTCATTTCTTTAATTTGGCGGCCACGATGATGCGCCAAATTTTCATCAATAGCGCGCGCAACAAGAGCACGGAAAAACGCGGTGGCGGTGTGCCGGATCTTGAGCTTGAGGACTACATGCTCATGGATTTACGTTCACCGGAGAGCGTCTTGCTGGTCGATCAGTTGCTTGACGAGCTGGAAAAACAACGCCCGCTGGCCGCGCGTGCGTTCATTCACAGGCACTATGCGCAACTCAAAATTGGCGAGATCGCTGAGGCACTCGAGACCTCAGAGTCCAGCGTGAAGCGTCATCTAAAATTTGCCAACGGTTTTTTGATGCGCCACGTTATGGCGGACACCGTTTAGCTTAAAGGTCGGCAAGCCACGCACGGACTTTCACCGTGGGCAGGCCATACGGTCCTGCGCTCTTTTCAATGTCATCCGCGGTTTGTACCAGCCACGCGGGCACGTCCGACGTCGGCGCGCAGAGCCACTGCATGATGCGCAGGAATCGGCGTTCGGTGTCGGTAACTCGGGTTGCTACGGCCATCAATTTCTCTGCGCGGGCCAGATTTTTGCTGGCGCCCCCGGTGTCGCCGGTGTCAATGGCGATGGCTGCCAGTCGCATCAGCACGCCGTGTACCAGATAGGTGTCTGGGTGATGCTCCAGGAGCAGATCATGGACGGCGGTGAATTCCAGCAGCGCCTCGTCGTGCCTGTCGAGCAGCGCGAGCGTGGACGCCAGCACGTAGCGCGTGCGCAGTGTTTGAAAGGCGTTTGGTCCGGTTACGCGCTGGTGTAAGTCGATGGCCGTCTGCACGAGGCCGAGCGCCTCTTCAAAACGTCCCTGACGTAGTCGCGTGGCGCCAAGTCCATACGCCGCAAGCGCCATGGATTTGTTGGGTCGTACGCCCTGTATCCCAATCGTGTCGATCACGCTCAGATAGGCGACTTCGGCCGCTTCGGCGTCGCCGCCGGTTAGATAGGCCGCAGCCAGATTGGCGTTAATTTGCGCGACCAACGGATGCGAGGCGGGCAGTTTCGTACGCGCCAAATCATGCGCTCGCTCGAGCATTTCGGTCACGGTGGCCAGAGTCTCGGTCTCGCGTGAGGCAAGCGCCAGGTTATTCAGCGCAATCGCTCGCATACGAACCGGTAGTTTCGGATTTGCCAGAGCGTACGCTTGCGCCGTCTGGGCGAGCTGGAGTTTCTTCTGTGGATCGTCCCACAGCTTGTACAGCTGCGAATGTGTGTTGAGCAAATCCAGCATCCGCGCAGAGGGCTGTTCGAAATTCGCAATCAGTGCGGCATACGCCCGGTCGTAATGGCCGCGGGCGGTGTCGAAGTCATCCGTTTCAACCGAGATTTCAGCAATGCCAATGAACGCATCGGCGGCGGCGCGAAGGGCTTCCGGATCGTTGCGCTCGCTGGCAAGCGTCAGCGTATAGTCGAACAAAGGTCTGGCGTCGACATAGGCGCCGAGTTTGGTGAGCGTTTGGGCCACCGTCAGCGCGAGCTCGGCGCGTGTTGCTGCGCTGGTTTCCACATCACGCAAGACCTTGGCCCCAGTGGAGACAAGTGCTTCACGCACCGTGATTTGGTGGGCGCCCTCGAAAACCGGGTCCGCGACACCGAGTGATTCACGCAACAGCATCGCCACGGCTTGTGCCTTATCGCGCTCGGCGCGAATTTCCGAAACGTAGCGCCGATCTTCTCGTGCGTCGAGGATCGTGAGCAACAGCATGAAGCTCAGCGCAACGGCCAACCCCGCAAACAAACTGGCACGAACTTGGTGCCGGGCGATCCACATGCGCGCCGTATCCAGCCAGCGTGCATTCGCCGCTTCGACGGGCCTGCGTTCAAGGTAGCGGTACATGTCATCGCGCATCTCAGCCGCAAACAAATAGCGAGCGGCCGGATCGACGGAGGTGGCTTTGGCAACGATCGCCTGTAGATCGCCATCCAATGTTTTGCGTAGGTCGCGCTGGTCGAGATCCCGACCTTCGGCGACCACCGCCGCCTCACCGGTCTTCTCCAGCACCTCCAGCATGCGTGGCAGTGTTTGTGGCCATTTGCCGGCTTGCCGTGCCGCATAAATTTCGTCGCGGTGGAACGGAAAATTGCCACACAAAAGTTTGAACAATACGACGCCGAGCGCGTACACATCAGTGGCCATGGTCTGACTTTCGTTCCGCCACTGCTCGGGCGCCGCCACTTCAGGTGATACCACTTGGCCCAGCATTTGGGTGAGGTCTGACGGTGAGGGTGCTTCGTTCGACAGTATTTTGGCGATACCGAAATCCAGCAACTTCACCTGACCATCGGCCGTGACAAGGATATTGCGTGGCTTTAGGTCGCGGTGAATGATCGCCTTGGACTGCGCGTGCGCCACCGCGTCTACCGCCGTGGCGAATAGCTGCAATCGACTTTCGATGTCGAGCTTGTGGCGGGCGCAATAGGTGTCGAGTCGCTCGCCGTCCACGTATTCCATGATCAGGTAGGGAAAGTCGTTGTGCGTCCCCACGTTATGAATGCGCGCGATATTGGGATGATCGAGGTTGACGAGAATTTGCGCTTCGCGAGCGAATCGAATTTCGATACCAGAACTTAGCCAGCGCTGGCGTAGCACCTTGATGGCCACTTCCTGTGCAAGCGCTTCGTTTTCGTTGCGTGCGCGGTACACGATGCCCATGCCGCCTTCGCCTACCTGCTCGAGCATCCGATAGCCGCCCACCGTTTGCCCCGTTAGCGTCGTGGCGCCGTCGAGCGGTGGTGTCGTACCCATGAGCGTTTCAAAAAATCCGTCGACGTCGACATCCGTGTCGAGAATTTTCTCCAGGCGTCGGGCCACCTGCGGATCGCTCCTGCCCAGATTCTCGAGATACGCCTCGAGCACCTCGCCCTCAAGCGCCTCTGCGCAGTCGAACGCGTTGCTGACGCGCCGAATAAACGACGAATTGGTGTGCCAGGCGCTTTCAAAATCTTTATTTTGTTCAGTCATTTAAGGCTTTTCTGTCGTTTTTTTTCACAGAAATTTTTCGTTTCTCCATTTGAAGGTTGAAGGCGGCTACGTCAGCGCGCCCAGCTCAATGGAGAATTCGAATGCAACAACTTATCAGGAAAGCCCCTCGCGTACGCAATGGGTCTGATTTTGCTCTACTCGCTTTGGTGTTTGCCGGGCTAATAGCGGCGCCGATCGCCGTCGCCAACCCCAACGGCGCGATCACGATTGACGGCAGTTCGCTGCAAAATAACAACGGCTGGTCACCGGACATTCCCGCGTCGGACTGGCACCCGTTTAGCCTGACGCTGCCCCCCGGCGTGCAGTACGTGGACAGCACCGATTCGGTTAGCGGGACCCTCACGGTCGATGTGGTCGATCCGACCACACTTGGTATTAGTTATCCAAAGAACCGCTTGCCGTTTGCCGTGTTTGTGATCGACGGTTCCGGCGACGAGCTGGACACGCCTATGACCCTCACGTGGCCCAACGTGCACGACTATCCCGTGGGTGAGGCGCACCTGGTCTATGTGTACGACGAGGCGTTAAGCAGCTGGGATGTAGCGGGCGCCGCCACGGTCAGTAGCGATGGACTGACATTGGAGCAACCCAACACCACGTTTAACATCGCGGTGAGTTACTACTTCGTGGATCAGAACGTGCTGCTGACCTGGCCGTAGGGTTGTACCAAGGGCTCGTACGCAAGGTCGGGTAGTTTGATTGGCAATCGTCATCATGAACCGAATACCCGGTTTCACGGGTATTCGGTTCACTTAGCTCAGAGTTTTTTTGGCGCGCGCTGGCGAAGCCCCGCTAGAGCCGGGGTGAGATGAAGGCGCTACTGGCGTTCAGGCGTCCGCCTGCTCCAGATAGGTTAACGGATCGTCCCAATGTTGGTGGACGCCTTCGTTTTCCTTGGCTTCATAATCGTCGGCCTGCAGGTCCATCGATCCCGAGTAATCCTCGGGTGGCTCAACGTCCTGCAAAAACGCGGTGTCCCAGGCTTCGCGGTCGAGCTCGTCTACGGTTCCATCGTAGAACTGCAGCTCAACGGTGCGGGCGGCATCATCTACCGCCACCACTTCAAAAATGGCGCGACCGGGGCGCTTGTACCAGTTGCCGACAACAGGTTGGACTTTTTCCATGGTCGTATCCCCATTGTTCGTTGCCCCTGTTATCATACGCGCCGCCGGCAGGGGCGCTATCGTGAGAACCCCTAGATCGGCACACTAATTCGGCTCACCCTTACTCGATTCCCCTAAGCCATATCGTTAACCGATTGATTCATCGTGATCACTGACCTCGTTAAATATTTCTTCGTCCTGTTCGTTGTGATCGAGCCGGTCTCGCTCGTGCCGATGTTCGCGGCGCTCACCGTCGATGGTGATGCGGCCTATCGTCGGCGTGTGGCGTTTAAAGCCACGGCGATCTCGACGGTTATTCTGATTTCGTTTGCCGTGGGTGGGCAGTGGTTGCTGGGGTACTTAGGCATCAGCGTCGCGGCGTTTAAAATCGGCGGCGGTGTGCTGTTGCTGCTGCTGTCCATCGACATGGTGTTTGCGCGACGCTCCGGGATGCGCTCGACCACCGTGCGCGAGCAGGACGAAGCCCGTTCGCGTGAAGACATCAGCGTGTTCCCGCTGGCGTTTCCGCTGATCGCCGGGCCCGGCGCCATGGCCACGCTCGTGCTGATTGCCGGCGAGACCTACCATTCGGTTTCGCTGTTTTCGGGTCTGATCGGCATGGTCGCGCTTTTGATGCTGCTGGTGCTCGCGCTGCTGCTGCTATCGGGTCAGGTGATGCGCGTGCTTGGGGTTACCGGTGCCAACATGGTGAGCCGAATCTTCGGCGTGATTCTGGTGGCCATGGCCATTCAGTATTTGGTCGATGGCATCAAGGCCGCGTTTAGCCTGCCACTGTAAATTTGAAATCCCACACGTCGTGGCCGTGACGATGGCCGCGCAGTTCGAAGCGCGTGAGCGGACGTTCGTCTGGTCGCGGCACAGCTCCGGTCGCAAGGTCGGTGCCTGGCGCCACATTCTCAAACCGCCCGTCGGCCAGCAACGTGTCGAGCATGTGCTCGGCGTAGGGCTCCCAATCGGTCGCCATGTGGAACAGTCCGCCGGCTTTCACCACCCGCACCACGTGATCTAGAAACGGCGTCTGCACAATGCGGCGTTTGTGGTGACGTTTTTTAGGCCACGGATCGGGGAAGTACAAATTTAGCCGATCGATGCTGTTCGGTTGGAGGCAGGCGCCGAGCACTTCCATGGCATCGTGATGCATCACCCGCACGTTGGTGAGCTCGCGGGCACCCACTTCACGCAGCGCGTGGCCGATGCCCGGCGTGTGTACTTCCACGCCCAGGAAATCGTGGTCGCGGGCGGCGTCCGCCATTTGCACCAGTGCGTCGCCGTTGCCCGTACCGATTTCCAGCACGCGGCGCGCGACCCGACCGAACTGTTGATCCAGATCCAGTGGCTCGCCTTCATATTTGATGCCGAATTTCGGGAAATACGTGTTTAGCGCTTTTTCCTGTCCCGGTGTCAGACGGCCTTCGCGGCGGAC
The DNA here is from genome assembly GCA_045106455.1 of Gammaproteobacteria bacterium. Lineage (GTDB taxonomy): Bacteria > Pseudomonadota > Gammaproteobacteria > Steroidobacterales > JBCCMA01 > JBCCMA01. The sequence continues at coordinate 12,706 of JBGCEL010000164.1, read as the reverse complement.
GAAGCTGCGGATGGTCTTGCGTGGATGGTCGCTCATGACGTTAGGCTGCCCGGCAAATTGGGTTCAAAAAAAGTGGGCGTGGAGGGCTGCATGGCGTTCTTAGGATGCTGAAAAACGGCGAGTTTACACGATTCGCCGCCCAATTCAGTTTTGGTTCAGGCGCGTGGGGCTTTAATGGAGCTCAAGATTCACAAGTCGTCGCTCAAGGGAGCACATCATGACCCACAACAACGCCCGCCGGGCTGACCGGCGCTTCAAACTCGATCTGATCGCCGTCGCCGCTGCCCTGGTGCTGCTCGGGGTTGCCTCCGGCGCCTCAGCACAGGATGCGGCCGCCACGGCTGCGCCTGCCGCAACCAAGAACACGGCGGATGGAGCGGCTGTAGGCCCCGTGCGTCGTAGCTTCAGCGCCGAGGGCTTTAAGAACCGCGGCGCCAAAACGCTGGGCAAAAGCAAAGCGCGCAATCTGCCTACCTCGAAGGCCCGCTCGGCCGCGCCGCGTAATGCGGACACCGGCTTTGGTGTGTTTGATGGCTTCGCCGAAATTTATTTTGATGACGACGCGGACGGCTTTTTCTACGGTCTCGACGTGTTCTTTGACGTGGATACCGATTTCGATTCCGCCTTTGTCTACGCCGCTTTGTACTTGAGCCTCAACGGCGGACCGTGGGAGCTCTACTACACGACCGACGATTTCGAGATCAACGGTGCGATCGCTGACGACGAATATGTGGTGGAGACCGAATTGTTCGATGGTTACCCAACCGATTTCTACGACGTGCTGGTCGAAATCTACGACGCCGATTTTGGCGATTTCGTGGCCGAGTTTGGCCCCGCCGACAGCTCGGCACTGGCGGTGCTGCCGCTGGAAGACCAGCTCAGGGATACGCCAGTGGCGGTTGGTGGTGGCTTCTTGGCCGTCAACAACGGTGGCGGTGGTGCGCTGGGCGGCTCGCTGATTGCACTCGGACTGCTGGCGTTTGCACGACGTCGATTCCCCTCTTAACGCTCCCTAACGTTAAGGCATGTGCGCGGCCCTCGGGCCGCGTTTTTTTATCTGTTTTTAAGGTGACTGCTGCTCAGCGCAGGCAAAAAAAAGCCCCGTCATAAGACGAGGCAGAGGGGGAGACGGTTGGTCGGTCCGCTCAGGCGCGCTCATCGTGTAAACTTTGAGCACTAGCCGTGACGCTGTCCAAGGGAAAGACACGTCACCGACAGATGATTTGGTTAATTGACGTCCCAGTTTTCTTTGACCTTCTCGCACCAGTTTTTGTACTCGTCCCAGTTCGAGATAGGCAGGTCGTCAATGTCACGCGGAACCGCAAGTGGCTCGGCAACCGGACGGTTTTCGCGGTTGTCGCGTGGGTCCGGTGTGTTAAAGGGTTTGAATTCGTTCATGGGGCAAAGGCTCCGAGGCGGTGTGTGCGGCGATGTGTATAAGTTACGGGGTTGGCGCGTAAATCTCAGTTAACTGGATCACAGCTCAGCGGTTTTTCGCGGACATAACGCGACGTTATTGTTAGATCGATGCGGTTTTTGCACTTATTGTCAATTTCACACTCCAATTATCGGTATCTTGGGTAGCGTTAACCTTTGGCGTTTTTTACTTCCAACTTTAATGAGTCGATATGGCACGTTTAGTTAAATTTTTTGCAGGCTTTGTCGCCGTCATTCTGGTGTTGCTGCTCGCCGTCGGCGCGTGGTTTCGATTTTTCTTCGATCCGAACGATCTGCGCCAGACCATCGCAAGCCAGGTGGAGCAGCAGACCGGTCGCACGCTCTCTATTGATGGCGATCTGGAGCTCACGTATTTCCCGTGGGTGGGGATGAACATCGGGCGCACGCGCTTGAGTGAGGATCCGGCGTTTGGCGAGGGCGACTTTGTGTCGTTTGACAGCGCCAGTGCGCGGGTAAAGGTGCTGCCGCTTTTGAGTAAGCGGGTTGAGATTGGCAAAGTGGCGCTAAGCGGGCTCAACGTGAATCTGATTCGCAACCAGCAGGGTGTGGACAACTTTGCGAGCCTGCTGTCGCGGTCCGAAGCCGCGCCTGCGGATGTGCCCGAGGGCAACGGCTCCACGTCGATGGCCACAGGTCAGATCGGCGGGCTGGAAGTGCTGGGCGCCATGTTTACCATGGATGATCGCCAAACGGGTCAGCTGGTGAAGCTTGCCAACGTCAACGCCACCACCGGACCCATCGGGCTGGATGATTCCGAAATCGCGATTGACGCCAGTTTTGATGCGACCGTGAACGAGCCTGCATTGAGTGCTCGCGTAGAGCTGTCGGGCGACGGTCGTCGTGACGGTGAAACGTTCCGTTTTGTGAACCCGCGTCTCACCGTGTCGGGTCAGCGGCAGGAACTTAGCCCCGATTTCAACGTTGATGCGTTTGCGCTCACGATTACGGCACCGGCGATGTCGGCCACCGAAAAAGTGATCAACATGCCCGCGCCCGATATTTCGCTTACGGCGCAGGGTGGTTCGCTGGATGAACTGGACTTGACGTTCAAGGCCGAGTCGCTCGAGATGTTGCTTGCGGGCGATAAGTTGTCGCTGCCCAAGCCGGTCATGAATGTGAAGGTGAGCGGTGACATCGTGCCCGCACCGATCGATGCGTCATTGACGGCCGCGGCGCTGACCGTGGCGCCGACTGCCGAAACCATGACGCTCAACAGTTACGAGCTTGACGCTATGGGTGTGAAAGCGCGTGGTTCGCTGGACGCGTCAAACTGGTCCGGCGATCTTGCCGCGTCCGGACCCCTTAACGTTGATGAGTTTTCGCTACGCAAACTCATGTCGCGTCTCGACATACCGCTGGAGACCGCCGACAGCGATGCCATGTCACGCGTGTCGATGCAGGGCAAAGTGTTCATGCGCGGCAACGTCGCGCGGCTGGACGATATGGTCATGAAGCTCGATGACACCACTATCACCGGCCGTGCCGGGATGAGCGATGTCGCGCGTCAGGTGATGGATTTTACGCTTGATGTGGATGCCATTAATGCCGACGGCTATCTGGCCCCCACGGCCGCTCCGGTCGAGGGCGATCAGGGCAGTGCGGCCGACGCGGTGGTGCTTGATCCGGCAACACTGCAGGCGCTCAACGCCAATGGCGCGATGAACATCGGCAAGTTTACGTTTTCGGGCATCGAATCCACCGACGTGCAGATTGGTTTGAAGGCCAATGGTGGCAACATTCGCGTGTTTCCATCCAAAGCCAAGCTCTATGGCGGCACCTACACCGGTGATATTCGCATCGATGCTTCGGGCGCGCGCCCTACGCTGAGTCTCAATGAAACCGTCAGCGGTATCGATTTTAACGCGTTCGCAGCCACGGTGATGCCGGACGTGCCCGTGCACGGCACGCTCTCGGGCAACGTACTGATGAACGGCAGTGGGGCGACCACCTCGGCCATTAAATCCACGCTCAACGGCACGACAAGTTTCGATTTCACCAATGGTTACGTGGACAGCATTGATCTGTGGCACGGCGTGCAGAGCATTCTGGCACTGGCCGACAAAGAAGCGCCGCCCGCGGGCAAAACGCCGCGCCGTACGGACTTCGAGCAGCTCAAGGGCAGCGCGCGGGTCGTGGATGGTGTGGTCACCATCGAGAACATGATTGCCGCGGTCGAGCATTTGGATGTAACCGGTGGCGGCAGCGTGGATCTGAACGAGTCGGTGGTGGATGTAAAAGTGCAGGCGAAAATCGTGGAAGAAGAGGGCAAGGAGTTGCTGCCACGGGAGCGCAATCTGTTGGGCTTCAAGGTGCCTGTATATGTGGGCGGCACGATTGAGGCACCGAGCATCAGCCCGACCAAGTCGGTCGCAAGCGTCGTGGGGCAGCTGGCAAAACGCAAACTTGCCAGCAAGCTCGGCCTTTTGAACGATGAGGAAGGCGACGGCACCACGCAGGGCGATGTCGACACTGCCGTGGAAGATAAAAAAGAAGAGCTCAAAGATAAAATTGATGAGAAGGCGAAAGATCTTCTGAAAGATCTTTTCAAAAAATAGCCATGAGTAAAGCAGCGCCCATCAATTTTGCTGAGAAGTTTGCTTTGATCAACGAGCACTGGTCGCCACGTGTGGTGGCCGAAATGAACGACTATCAGTTCAAGCTGGCCAAGATTGAAGGCGAGTTCGTGTGGCACGATCATCCCGATACCGATGAGACTTTTATCGTGATCGACGGTGAGCTTGTGATCGAGCTGCGCGACGGTGCGGTGAAGCTTGGGCCCGGTGAGATGTATGTGGTGCCCAAAGGCGTGGAGCATCGGCCCGTAGCGAAAAAGGAAGTGCAGATACTTTTGATCGAACCGCGTGGTGTCGTGAACACCGGTGATGCCGGTGGTGATATGACCGCCGAAGCGGACGTCTGGATCTAACCATGGGCGATTGGTTGACCAAGAGCGGGGCCGCGGCCTTGCTGGCAACGATGTGGGCCCCAGCGATTGGCTGTCTTGGCGCTGAGCTGGTGGATGTCACCGTTGAGATCGACCAAAAACGCTACACCGTGCAGTCACAGGTGATGGTGTACGCACCCATCGAGGCCGTGTTCGAGGTGCTGGCCGACTACGATCAGTTTGAGCGTGTGTCGAGCATCTTTAAAGACAGCCGATATATTGAGCGCGACGACATCGGCAACGGCGTGGTGTTTACGCAAATGCGCGACTGCGTTTTGTTTTTTTGCAAGACCATCGATCGCACCGAGAACATCGAAGTCACTCCGCCTACCTCGATCGTGACGCGGGCGATCCCGGAAAAGAGCGATGTGAAATACGGGCTCTCGAACTGGGTGCTGGAAGAAAAAGACGGCGCCACGCGCGTGACGTTTCGCATGCAAATGGAACCGGACTTCTGGGTGCCGCCCGTCGTCGGGCCGTATTTCATTCGCAAGTTTTTGCGTGAGGGCAGCGCGGATGCCGCGCAGCGTCTCGAAAACTTCGCCCTGGAGCTCGCCCCCGATGCTACCCCCGCGACCACCGAGTCCTGATCTGGCGCCGTTCGCGCAGCGGCTGTTGGCGTGGTTTGATCAGCACGGTCGTCACGATCTGCCGTGGCAAACCGATCGCAACGCGTATCGCGTGTGGATCTCCGAGATCATGCTGCAGCAGACGCAGGTCACCACCGTGATTCCGTATTTCGAGCGCTTCATGGCATCGTTTCCTGATGTGCTGGCCCTTGCTGCTGCGCCTATAGACGAGGTGCTGCATCACTGGTCCGGCTTGGGTTACTACGCCCGGGCGCGCAATCTGCACAAGGCGGCGTGCGTGATCGTGGCTGAGCATGATGGCGTTTGCCCCGATGATCATGAGGTGTGGGAGAGTTTGCCGGGCGTGGGACGTTCGACGGCCGCCGCGATTGTGGCGCAGGCGTTTGGTCAGCGGCAGGCGATTTTGGACGGCAACGTGAAGCGTGTGCTGGCGCGGTATCACGGCGTGCGCGGCTGGCCCGGGCAACGCAAAACCGAACTGGCGCTGTGGGAACACGCCTGGTCGCATACGCCGGAGGCAAGACTGTGCGATTACACCCAGGCGATTATGGATTTGGGCGCGACGCTGTGTGCGCGCAGCAAACCAAAATGTGCCGACTGTCCCGTGCGGGGCGATTGTGTCGCGCTGGCCGAGGGCTCGCAGGCCGAGCTGCCCGAGCGCAAGCCAAAAAAGGACAAGCCCGTGCGCACGACCACGATGCTGCTCGTGCGCAGTGCTGATGGCGAGCTATTGTTGCAACAGCGTCCGCCCAGCGGCATTTGGGGTGGGCTGTGGAGTCTGCCGGAGTTAGGGCCTGAGGAAGACGCGGCGCAATGGTGTCGTGATGAGCTTGGGCTTGAGGTGAGTTTGGGCGCGCAGCGGCCCGTGATGCGTCACACGTTTAGCCATTTTCATTTAGACATCACGCCTGTGGCCGTGGATGTTACGCTCGATGCGTCGTCAGCCGTGGAGGACGCCGCGCGGGTCTGGTATAACCCAAGCGCACCGGCTGCGCTTGGACTGGCCGCGCCGGTGAGCAAATTGATCGATCAAATTAGTCAAAGAGAAACGTCATGACCCGCACAGTAAATTGCGTGCTTTTAAAAGAAGAAGCCGAAGGCCTGGAATTTGCACCGCATCCCGGAGAGCTGGGCGCGCGCGTGTATGAAAACGTGTCGAAGACGGCGTGGCAGAAATGGCTGGCGCATCAGACCATTTTGATTAATGAATACCGACTCACGCCGTTTGAGGCCAAGGCGCGTAAGTTTCTTGAGACCGAGATGGAGAAGTTTTTCTTCGGTGAGGGGTCGCAGGCGCCGGATGAGTTTGTTTCGCCTTTGTAGCGCTCACGCCGTTCTTTAGTCGTCGCCAAGCACGCTTTCTACGTCAACAATTTTGATGTCGTGCATCTGATCAAGATACGCATCGAAATACGCTTTGTGTGACGCTCCCACCAGCACCAAAACCTTGGCCCCGGGCTGGTTGCCGGCAGCCTCAATGACATTGGCAGCCATACGCAGTCCACGGGCCTGCCACCATGCGACGTATTGACGCGTGGTGGCGTTGTGCGCGGCCGCGGCGCCGAAATCGCCGTCTATGGTTAGCTGCTGTGAGCGCGGCGTGTTCAGATGTCGATAGGCGCGCAACACGCCGTCCGGCGAACCGAACATGGCCAGGCCTTCCTCGTAATGCTCGCGATTCTCGGTTGGCATTTTGCTCCAGACTTCTTCGCTTAACACCGGATATGGATTGGTTTGGGCGCGCGCGATAATGCGATCAGCAGTGTGATCGTCCATAGGCCAAAGCTGGTCGTGGTTGAGTCGAGCGGCAAGCGCCGCCGCAATCACGTTGACCTCGTTGCGCGATGCCAGACGCTTTTCTATCGCCTCCAGCAGTGCGTCGTTGATGTGGTTGTCGGTCTTGCGTTCGTCTTTATCGAGTTGGCGCCAGTGCAGCGCGGCGGAATAAGGGTTGCCGGCAGCGTAGAACAGGGCGGCGAGGTGGCGGCGCTGTGCGGGAGTCCAGGGTTCGGCCTTGTCGCGCAGCTGTGCCCATAGCTCGCTCGCCGCTTGCGATGGCGATAGATTTAAACTTGTTAGCGCCGGCTGCGGATCAAAACAGTAGGTGTTCCAGACGTCTGGATAAACGGACGCATAACGCATCAGCAGATCACAGGATTCCCCAGGCATGCTTTCGATGGCGATGACGTCGGGGGCAAAGGCCTCGAGTTTGTCCAGCAGCATCGACAGGTGTTCGGTGGGAAGGGTGTCTTCGTCCTGGCCGGCGATATGTACGGTGCCGAGCGTAAGAACCTGAGTGGGCTCTCCGCTTAAGTTTTCCTGCACTCCCGAAAAATCGATCGCCGGTGAGGTCGCGAAGGCGGCGCTGGCAAATAACAGTATCAGGGTTGCGATCGAGTGCTTCATCCGTTGTTCCTTAGTCTTAGAGTGCGCGCGCCGGCCGTGCTTGGCGCTCGCTTGTACTCTTTCGATGCAGAACGTGGCGAAATGGTTGCTTAAGCGTTCTTGATGATCAGCGTCGCGGTTTCTTGCGCGATAAAGCGGCCCTTAATGTTGGACTCGGCGTGTTCCAGATGCTCAACCGAGCAGTGCTCTGAAAACAACGCATCGATTTCCACCAGCGGCACGCTGAACGGCGGGCCTTTATGTTCTTCGTTGGTGTACTGGATGGTGATCAACAGGCCGTGGGCACCCGGTGCCATCAGTGAGATCAGATGTTGAGCGTAGCGCTGGCGCATGGCTTCGGGCAGAGCGATCAGCGCAGCGCGATCATAAAAGAGAGTGATCGGCGCTACCTCGTTTTCGCTTAGCGCAAAAAAATCGCCACACCAGAGTTTGTAGTTGCCATGGGCGTAGAGCTTTTGTTCGCCGTGCTCAACGGTTTCCGGTTCGGTGCAGATGGAGGTGAAAAAATCCTGCACCGCGATTTCGCTGAGCTCGCTACCGACCACCCCGTGGCCGTGATTGGCAAGCCAGCACATATCCAGCGATTTGCCGCACAGAGGCACGAACACGTCATCGTGACTGTCGGCCGCGACTACGGGCCAGTGGGATGCCAGTAGCGGGTGATGCTCCGCTTCGTGGAAACCGATTTGATTATTTTGCCAGCGCTCGTGCCAGAATTTGTGTTCCATGATGGGATTTTGGCGCACGAGGACGCGGTGGGCAACGGGAGAAAGCCGAAAATTTCATAATGGGGCTACACTGGCGGGCAGTTTTGAATGCGTCGTAATCATGCCGGGAGCCTACGTGCCCGATCCCATACAAATTTTCTGGCAGCCAGGCTGTTCGAGCTGCTTGGCGGCTAAAGAGTTTTTGCGCGGCCGCGAAGTGCCGTTTGAATCGGTGAACGTGCGTGCTGACCCTAAGGGCCTTGCGCAACTTGAGGCGTTGGGCGTACGCACCGTGCCGGTGGTGGCACGTGGTGCTGAATTTGTAATGGCGCAGGACCTGGATGAGCTGGCGCGGTTTGTGGGCGTGGTGTTCGAGCGAGATCGTTTATCGTCTGAGGTATTGGTGGAGCGCTTGATGCGATTGCTCGAAGCGGCGCGGCGTTTTTGCGTTGCTTTGCCTGCAGATGCGCTGGCCCGACCGCTGCCGGGACGCGAGGATCGCAACGGATTGTCGCTTGCCTATCACGTGACGGTGATCCCCGAGGCATTTCTCGATGCGGTCGAGGGGGGTGAGCTTACTTACGATTATTATCTGCGGATGCCGCCTGAGGCGGTTGCCACTGGGGCCGATCTGGGGCGCTGTTTTGATGCTATTGGCATGCGACTAAAGTCTTGGGCAAGCGCGGGGCGCGTGTGCACCCAAGATACCCTTCAAACCTACTACGGTGATTCTGCGTTTGAGACAGTGCTTGAGCGCACCACCTGGCACGTGGCGCAGCATGCGCGTCAGCTGGAGTCGCTACTTATGCAGGCCGGTGGCGCTTCGCTGCCAAAGCTTGGCGAGGCGGAGTTAGGCGGGTTGCCGTTGCCGCGCGGTGTTTGGGATGACGAGGTGCGGATGGTTTGATCCTGCGCGGCAATTGCGGGCGAGACTTTTTATCGCCGCAGTAGCCTCGAGAACCGGCCCTTTTTACGTTTCTTCGCGCCCGGCAGAATGTAAGGCGGTTTTTCCAGCCAATCTGCGTACCAGTCTGAGAACGTCATTTGATTTTCCGCCGGAGCATTCAGCACGGCGGCAACCCACTGCTTGTGTGCCGCTTCGCGTTCGTCTTGCGACAGATCATTCGATTGCTCAAAGCTCGGTTCGTCTTTGAGTGCCGGTGTGTGGTGGCCCGTCCACTCAATGTATTGCCAAACAAAACCCCTCTCGGGACCCGTGACGACCAGAAAATCATCATTCGCACAGCCGTGCTGGCAGAGCATGATCAGCCCCGTGGGGTAAGGCCATTCCTCAGATTCCACGAATTCCTCAGGGCGCACAAAAGGCCTGTTGATGTCTTTGCCGCCTTTGATACCGCCATTCGGATAGGTTTTGTCGGCTTTGCCGCTTAGCGAACTTTCAATTGAGTACAGGCCATAGCTTGGGCCCGCGCCACCATTGCCGACGGTGAGCAAGAATTGCCGGTAGTCGGTGGGGAGTTCGAAGTCGTAGTGGCGTTCGAGTTGCTCCAGCCTGGGTGCCTCGATGGGTGGCTGGAGTTGGTAGCCGTGGTTTTGAACGCCGAAGCCGATGCACTCTGGGTCCAGCGCTTTTTTCGCCGCCAGTTTTTCCAGAACGTAGGCCTTATCTATGTTCACTGAGGTGATCGCTCAATTTTTCAGACGTGCGCGTATTTCAGCTAAACATCATTCGTCGCAGCTGGTTTCGTTTTCAGCCGTTGAAATCATGTAGTGCACGCTGAACAGTTCTTTTTCGTCTGTCCATACGTGGCGCGGTGCGAAGCCGGCCTGAATTGCCAGCTCTGAGAATTCGTCCACCGAGTATTTGTGCGAGCACTCAGAGAGAATGTGTTCGCCTTCGGTCAGAGCAAACTTCAGCCCCTCGATCGTGATGGTCTGTTCGCGCTGGCTCACCAAATGCATTTCGATGCGGCCAAGTTCTTCGTTGTAAATGGCGCGGTGCTTGAAGCCATCAACATCTAGGTCAGCGTCCAGCTCAGATTTGATTCGGTTCAGAATGTTTAGATTGAACTCGGCCGTGATGCCCTGATCGTCGTTGTAGGCATGTTCGAGAACGGCTTTGTCTTTTTTCAGGTCCACCCCGATCAGCAGGGCGCCGCCTTTGCAGGCCACGCTGGACATGTTTTTCAACAGCGCCACGGCATCTTCGGGGTAGAAGTTGCCGATGGTGGAGCCGGGGAAATACACCACGTTGCGATCGGGGCGACGGGTTGGCTTGGGCAGTCGCATGGGCTGGGTGAAATCGGCGCACACCGGACGGATGTCGAGGTCCGGGTATTCTTTGGAGAACTTCTGCGCGGCGTCCATCAAATGATGTTTGGAGATTTCGACCGGCACGTAGGCGGCGACCGTTTCCAGCGCGTCAAGCAGAATGCGAATCTTCTGGCTCATGCCGCTGCCCAGCTCAATGACTGACGCATTTGGACCAATTAGCGACGCCATCTCATCGATGTTATCGCGCATGATGCCGAACTCGGTGAGCGTGGGGTAATACTCTGGCTGCTCGGTAATTTGATCGAACAGGCGAGAGCCGTGTTCGTCGTAAAAGTATTTTGGCGGCAGCGTTTTTTGTGGGCGCGAGAGACCAGCGATCACCTCTTCACGAAAATCGCCCATGCTCGGATGTAGATCCAGAAGCTCAATCTCTTTGAGCGCGTCGGTGGTCATGAGATGTCCTTAGCCAATCGAATGCCGCTGAACTGCCAGCGCGACTGGGGGTAGAAAAAGTTGCGATATGTAGGTCGAATATGGCTTGCCGGCGTGGCGCAGGAGCCGCCGCGCAGCACCAGTTGGTTGCACATGAATTTGCCGTTGTACTCACCCAGCGAGCCGTCCAGTGGTGCAAAGCCCGGATAGGGGGCGTAGCTGCTTTGCGTCCATTCCCACACGCCGCCGTAAAGATGCTGCAACGGCTGTTGCTCACCGGACGGGCCCTGGCTGCGGCCGGGATGGAAGTGGCCGCTTTCGACAAAATCGTCGGTGGGTGTGGCGCTGCTTAGCGCGCGCTCGAGCTCGGCTTCGGTTGCCAGGCGGGCGCCCGACCAGCGGGCGAAGGCATCGGCTTCGTAAAAACTGATGTGGCAAACCGGAGCGTCGTCGTCCAGCGGTTGTTCGCCGCACAGCGTGAACGCGGAGTCGAGTGAGTCGTGCCAGTAGAGCGGGCGCGTCCATCGCTCGGTGTTCACGGTCGACCAGCCGTCTGAGAGCCACAGGTCGGCGCGGGTGTAGCCGTTGTCTTTTACAAACTCGCGATACTCGCCGTTGGTGATCGGGCGATTGGCCAGCGCGTGAGGACGCATCAGTACGTCGTGGCGCGGGGTTTCGTTGTCAAAGGCAAAGTTGTCGCCGTCGAAACCGATCTTGAGTACGCCGTCTGGCTGGTTGATGAAGCGGTGGCTCGCGATCGCCGGTGTCGGGCGCTCGCGTTTTTCCACGTAGGCCGGCTGCAGCGGGTTTTGCGCCAGCGCGTGTTTAATGTCGGTGACGATGAGCTCTTGATGCTGCTGCTCATGGTGCAGACCTAGCGTGATACGAAACGCGACCTCCGGCTCATTGCCGCGTTCGGCGATGAGGGTTTGCACGCGATCGTTGATGTCAGCGCGGTAGGCGGCGACTCCATCGACCGTGGGACGCGAGAGCAGGCCGCGCAACGGTCGGCGGTGCATTTCGCCCACGGTGTTGTAATAGGAGTTAAATAGAAAACCGAAGCGCGGATGGTGCGGTTTGTAGGCCTTATTAAAGTGCCCCAGCACGAACGACTCGAAAAACCACGTGGTGTGCGCCAGATGCCACTTCGTGGGACTGGCGTCGGGCATGGACTGGATAACCATGTCTTCTGGTGCCAGCGGCGCGGCCAGCGCTTCGCTTGCCGCGCGCACGTGCGCAAAGCGCTGGGCGAGAGTGCCCGATTCGCTTGCGCTCAGGGCGCTGGCGAGGGCCGACGGGGACGCTGGGGTCATGTGGAGGCTGTGTGTTAGATAAGGCGTTTAAGGGTAACGGTCCGGGTGGAGTGGGTCAAAACGGGGCCGAAGCGCTGCGGGTGCCCGAATGGCCATTTTGGGACCATTTGTCTTGACACTTTGGGGGTGGGGGGCTTTAATACGCGGCTCGCGTGGTGCTCGGGCTGTCGTTCGTGACTGGCCAACCGCGTGGGCGGCCTTTTAGGCCGCGATGATCAAAAAATGGCCAGGTAGCTCAGTCGGTAGAGCAGCGGATTGAAAATCCGCGTGTCGGTGGTTCGATTCCGCCCCTGGCCACCATTCTAATCAACAACTTGCATTGCCTCTTAGAATGGCGACCAGCATCCGTGCGGGAGTTTGCGGGAGGCTAACTAATAATGAGCCGCCGCAAGACCACCAGCTGGGGCTTATTACCGTTGTTTTCACACAGCTTGTTCGCCGACTCGATGAGCTTGTTGAGCTCCGGAGCGGAGTAGTGTGTGGTGATTCTCCCCGAACGATGACCGAGCAAATCTTGGCGATCTTCGAAGCTCACTCCGGCCGCGCGTAGGCGCCTTCCGAAAGTGCGTTTCAAATCATGCACTCTGACCTGCGGCAGTCCAACCTTCTTGCGAATCCGAC
>JBGCEL010000163.1:0-22405 GCA_045106455.1 Gammaproteobacteria bacterium | reverse complement strand
CTGCTCGGTCGTGCCACCCAGATCGTCGGTCACCGTGACCGTAAAGCTGTCGGTGCCGTTCCAGTTGGGATCGGTTGGCGTGAAGGTCCAGACGCCGGTTTCAGGATCAATGGCCGCAGTACCATTGGCCGCTGCGGCGGTTACGGTGAAGTACGTACCATCGGTCAGGCCGTCAACGTCCGTGGCATTAAGATCACCACCAACCACGTCGCCCTCATCGCCATTGAAGGAAACATCGCCGGTGATGACTGCGGCGTCGTCCACATTCGCCAACGTGATGTTGACAACCTGCTCGGTCGTACCACCCAGATCGTCGGTAATGGTCACTGTGAAACTGTCGCTGCCAAACCAGTTCGGGTCGGTCGGCGTGAAGGTCCACACGCCTGTGGCCGGATCAATAGCGGCGTTGCCGTTGGCTGCCGCCGATGTCACGGAGAAAACGGTGCCATCGTTCAAACCATCGGCATCGGCGGCGTCCATATTACCCCCGACCGCGTCGCCCTCAGCGCCAGTGTAGCTGGTATCGCCGCTGACGACGGCTGCGGTATTGACGCCTGTCATCGACAGCGTCGTGGTCGCTACCGCGCTGGTATCGGTCCCATCGTTTGCCACGAAAGTGATGGTCCGCGCAGTTTCATCCGGCGCACCGGCCGAGTTGTCGTAGGTGACGGTGCGCAGGACCTGCTGGTACTCCGCGAGGCTATGGTCACCGGACAGCGTGAGGACGCCATTGATCGAGTCGTAGCTTGCAACAATGGCAGTTCCTGCTGTGTTGGCACTCAGCAATTCATCTGCGCCGTCCAGCAGATTGGTAATTGTGATCGTAATGGACTGCAGATTCGGGTTATCCAGATCAACCAGCGACGCATCACTATCGCCAATCAACACCGCACCGGCCCCTTCGGTCCACGCCGCAGCATAATCGAGCCCGGACGCCGCCGAGTCGTCGGCATCCAGATCCAGCACCACCGCATCATTCACGGGGATCACGTTCACTGTCCGCTGCCCCGCCGCACTGGTGCCACCGTCGCCATCGGTGACCACCATCTCAAGCGCACGCTGGGCCGCCGACGGTGCGTCGCTGACGCTGGAAAATGCGATCTGTCGTGCGATCGCCTGCACACTCGTCGCGTCGGACTGACCGTTGAACGTGATCACCAGGGGATCGAGATGGCCGGCGCCACCAGCAACCGTGCCGACAACCACGGGTCCCGAGCCAAAATCGTAACGCACGTCCGAGGCCACGACCGAGACGCCGCCGCCATCGCGGATTGTCAGACGGTCGGTCGCTTCGCCACTGCCAGAAACAGACACCGTCACCTGGCCGCCGTCAAAGTCAGCGCTGTCTCCATCGCTGATCGTCAACGCGGTATCGAAATAGGTGCCCGGAGTATTCTCGTAGTAGGTGCCGCCGCCAGGGTTAACGGTGAGAACAGGGGCATCGTTAACGGCGGTGATATTGACCGTGGTGCTGCCGCTGGCGGTGAGAGATGAGCCGCTACCTTGTGCATCAGCGGCGTTGGCGTCATCGAATGTCCAATCAATTTGTACACTGGCAGGCGGCGCGTCATTAACATTGCGATAGGCGATCGACTGCAGAACTTCATTGATCTGCGCGCTGTTCGCGGTGTCGTTAAAGCTGATCACGAGCTGACCACCAATGTAACTGTACGAGCCAATGCCTGCCGAAGACAGCTCCAGTGTTCCAGCAGAAAAAACCAGGTTTCCGCTACCGCTGAACAAATCGTCGCTGCTGGGACCACCGTTGCGAGCAAGGGTCAAAGTCGTGCCATCGTAATCGTCGAGGCCCGCATCAATTTCGGCATCGAAGAGGGTGACACCGCCGCCAAGAATGACGGCCGCTCCGTTTTCAGTGAACGCCACCGAGCCAAGCGGGCCACCGCTTTGACGCACCGAAACGTTGTCGATCGTACCGTCTACACCGCGTGTAGTAGAACTGTTCGACCCGGCACTGTCTGAGGTGTCTGCAAACGTGACGGTTGCAGATCCTGAATCGGCTGTGAACGTAAAGCGATAGCGGACGAAACCAGCGCCATCGGTATCTGTGAGAATCTGTTCGGTGGTGAGCAGATTGGAGGCGCCATCGACAGTGACCTCCAACTGCTGATTGAGGTTGCCGTGGTCATCCCGAGAGTCAAACTCAAGCACGTAAGTCTCGCCGGCGCTGGTCGCAATGTTCTGTGACAGCGTATGTGGTCCGACGGCATTGCTTGAACCGAACGTGGCTATTTCGAACGTACCTCTGACTTCGCCTGTGGTCGTCCAGTCAGTGAGACCCGCAGCAAAAGTACCATTGGAGATAAGGTTTTGGCCGTACAGGTTTGGTGCGTCATTAACAGAGATGATATTGATCGTTTGCGTGGCGAAGTGTTCTTCGCTGCTGCCATCCCCTGTGTCGCCCGGGTCCGCACCCGTGTTGCCCTGGTCGTTGAGGTTAAGCGTGATAGTGGTTGATGCGGAGGGCGTATCACTTAGCGCGGTTTGATCATGATGGTAGACGATGGTACCCGTGCTGCTGCCATCAAGCAGGGCATTGATCTGGGCTTGCGTGCCAGTAAACGTCACCGTGTCCGTGCTGTTTCCCGAAGTGACAAAATTGCCTGAGGTGAGTACCACGCCCGAATCTCCCGCATCAATCAACACGCGGCCTTCGCCAACGCTAAACGTCGCCGTCATCATGCCGCCGTTGTCGTCGATGTCGGCCACACTGAAACCAGTGCCGTGAATGTTCAGGCTGCCCTGTTCGGTATAGCTGTAGGCTGATCCGGGGGCGGTAACAATCGGGGCGTCATTGACCGCATCCACCGTGATCGCCACGCTCGTGATGGCTTCGGTTTGATCGGTTGCCAGAGCGGCAATTTCTTCCCCCGACAGAGCTCGGGTGTAGACGCGCGCGTCATCAATCAGGCCATTGAACTCTCGGCCGCTTATGGTGCCGGCATGCCCGCCGATCCGCGTCACGGTATTTGGGAGGGTATATGAAATTGATTCCGTATAGTTCGTTTGCCCGATGACCTGCCCGTTAAGGTACAGCGTTTGCGTATCGGCCGCGTCGTCAACCGTGTAGGCAATGTGGTGCCACCCTGTCCCGATCAAGGGCTGGCTCGCACCGGCCACTTCCACTTCGTTCCAGTCAGTACCGTCGTAGTAGCTGGCGCGAATCGCATCTACCCCCGATGGATCCAGCCAGATCAGCACGTTCTCGCCGAGACTCATAACAGCCGAACCGAATTCGTCGTAGGCCTGCACGTTGATCCAGGAGGCCATCGTTACGGACGCCGGGCTGTCAAACAGACTGTTGATGGTCACAGTGTCGCCATCGCCATCCAGGCTCAGAACATCTCCGCGCTCAACGTCGTTCACGATGACGGCATCGTTGCTGAGCGTACCGTCATACGCCGTTCCGGCGCTTTGGTCGTTCGCATTGCCACCTTCAAATGTGTAGTGACCTTCGAGCCCGCCCGCGATAGCCGTGAAGATGGTGAGTGTAGAGCTGCCGTTGTAGTTGCTATCCGGTGTAAAACGCAGTCCGTCGAGTGCGCTGTTGATATCGCTTTTTAGACCTTCGATCACCATGGCACTCGACCCGTCGGCACCGTCGACCAAAGTAATCCCCGTCAAATCAGCCAGCGTCAGGCTGCCGTTGGTCACGCTGAGCGTGACCCGAGTCAGCGTGTCGACGGCGATTCCGTCATCCACGCTGATGACGTTCGCTCCGGAATAGACCAGCACGGTATCTTCGTTTGTGGCAACGGTCGTCGGCGCCGTGATACTCAGATCAGCCGAGCCCTGAATAGACACAGTAGTACTGCCCGACGCCGTGAGGGCTCCACCGGAACCCTGGTCGACCGCGTTGCCATCGTCGAAGGTCCAGTTGATCTGGATCGTCGCCGGCGGGAGGTTACTGCTGTTGCTGTACGCGATCTGTCGCATCGCCGAATTGACCAGCGCGTTGGTGGCGCTACCGTTGAACGCCAAGGCCAGCGTGCCGGCGGAGTTGGTGCTGACGGTGCCGATGGTGGTGCCTCCCACCACGAGGTTCGCGCCCTCGGTCAGCGCACTCAACGTGCCGGTCGCCGAGAACACATCGTCGGCACTCGGTGCACCGTTGCGGGCAAGGACCAGCGTTGCGCCGTTGAAATCGTCGCCCTCAGAAAGTTCGGCGTCGAAGATCTGCGCATTGGCATCCAACACCACGGGTGCGCCGTCCTCAACAAACGTGGGCGTGCCGTCGAGGGAGATGAACGTCGGCGCATCGTTTTCAGCGACCAGGGTAATGTCGGCGTTTAGTACCGGACTGGCGCCACCGTCACCGTCAGTAACAAATGCGGTGATGGATGGCGAAGACGAAGGCGTGTCGTCGGTGTTGTTGTAACGGACGCTGTGCAATACCTGATTGACTGCGTTGACGTCGGCATTCACGTTAAATACGACCGTGAGGTCGGTGCCGTTGTCGCCGCCTGCCCAGGTGCCTATCGCCACGCCTGAAATCCGGACCTGGTTGCCAGTCAGGGTCAGACCACCTTGTTCCAGAATCTGAAGTTGGTCTGTAGCCGGCCCGGGATTGCCGCTACTGATGGTCAACGCCCCACCGTTGAAACTGGCACTGTCGTTATCCGCAATCGCAATGTCGGTGTCAAAGGGAGTGAACGTCGCGTTTTCCGGTCCAGAGTGGGCGTTCACGCCCCCCTGGAAGCTGGGCGCATCGTTGACGGACTGCACGTGAAGCAGAAGAGTTTCATTGGCCACTTCGGCGCCGCCGCTGCCGGTATTGCCGAGGTCATTCACGGCAATTGCGATCGACGCATCGCCGAAATAGTCTGCGTCGGGGGTGAAGCTAAAACTGTTCAGCGCCGTGTTGATCTCGGTGAGCGTGCCGGTGAACGCGACACTGTTCCCACTGTTTATTCCACCGGCAAATGTGACGCCGCCCGTTGGGATGGTGACGACGCCGTTAGTCACGGTCAGCGTGATGGACAAATCGCTGGATTGAGCGTCGACATCGTCGATCTGTACCTGGAGCCCGGTCAGCGTTGTGTCTTCGTTGGCATTGATGGTTGTGTAGACACCGGCACTACGATTGACGTGCAGACTGAACGTCGAGTCGCCCGACTGGGCATACAACAGTTCGAGATCACCGTCCCCGTCAAGATCGGCCGCCTCAACCCACGACGGGCCATCGGGCGTGAGTGACTGGGTGGTGTCTTGCGTAAATGTTCCCGAGCCATCATTGCTGTAAATGACGGCTTGATCGGCACTCGTCCACCCCAGTATCAGATCAGTACTTCCGCTGTTGTCGATGTCCGCCGCGACCAGATTGGCGCTGTAGGTGCTAAAGTTCTGCAGCGGCGTGATGACCTGTTGGGTAAACGCCGGCGTGACACCACCGTCGCTTTGCAGCCAGCCGATTTGCGAACCAAAGAAATTATCTCGCAAGTACGCGATGTCGGCATCGGTACCGGCATTCAGTTGCTCAATTTTGACGTCGGCGATATCGCTTAACGTCAGGGCCGTCTGCAGAGTGAAGCTGGGGTTCGCCGCCGAATCGTTTTCCAGCCAGTAGACACCGGCACTGCCGGCCACGGCAATATCGAGGCTGCCATCTCCATCGATATCACCGACATCGATGCCGCGCGCACCGGCCACGCTGGCGGCCGAGATGCGTGTGAATACGTCGGCGGTATTTTGTTCGTAGACGATGACTTCGCCGGACTGAAAACTGGCGACAATGTCCAGACGTGTATCGCCGTCGATGTCAGCAATCGCGACATCGTAGGCATCGAAACTGGTCGACTCCATCGAGGTCATCGTGAACGTGGCAGAACCGGCTTCAGCGAACTGATTCTCGAAGATCAAAATCCCGTCTTCGCTGCCATCCGGCGACAGATTCGTGACGACGACATCGAGATCGCCGTCCCCGTCCAGGTCCCCGGTCGCGATTGATCGGAAATCATAGCCCGCCGTGTTGAACAGCTCGCTCCCACTGGAGAACCCGCCGTTGCCGTCGTTGGTGTAGAAAAGCACCTGTCCGCCATTGGTTGCACCAATCAGATCGAGATGACCATCGTTATCGAAATCGCCGGAGGCCAGCACCGACGGGGCGGAAACCGACTCATCGATAACCGCTTCGTTCGACGCCGGGAGCGCTGTATATACAGGAGCATCGTTCACCGCATCAACGGTGATCGCAACCGCATCGGTGGCGTATCCGTGGTCGCCAAGCAGCCCGAGGATCTCGGCTTGAGTGAGTTCCGAAGTGTAAACACGTACGTCATCGATGCTTCCAACAAACGCGTCCGAGCCGTCGGACATCGAACCGATTGTAATATTCGGCGAACTCGGACTACCCCAGTCGATGTCACCGAAGTCGAAGGCGCCGCTGCTGCTGGTAATCAGCACTCCGTTCAAATACAGATGCAGTTGATTGGTGGTGTCGTTCAGCGTTGCCGCGACGTGGTTCCACCCTTCACCTGCGATGTTATTGGCCGAATTCAGATTATTGGTGCTAAAACCTCGCGCCTGCACGCCCATGGAGTAGCTTGAAAACGACTGATCCAGCGTAACGAAAAACTCATCGCCGATGGACAGGAATACGGCGTCCTGTTGCCCCGCATCCAGGTTGACCCATGCGGAGAAAGTCACCTGATCGCCCAGCCCGGCAACACCTCCGGCAATCTCAATTCGATCATCGCCATCGAACGTCATCACGTCCCCACGCTCGGGATCGACCGTCAATGTTGGATCGCCGACTAGCGTGCCGTCGAAGCCGTTACCACTCTGGTCAATTTGCGCGCCATTGCCAAACTCATAGCGAGCGTACAGCGTCGCTTCGGTGGCCGCAGACGACCCGGTGGTTACGGTTAGCGTGTCGCTGCCATTGAAATCCGGGGCGCCTTGATACTGGAGGCCATTGAGCGCCGCGTTGACCGCCGATTCTGTGCCGTAAAACATCACCGTTGCGTCGCCGTCATTTGTTCCGGCAACGAATGTGATGTCGGCTGTGGTGCCAAGCGTCAGCGAACCGTTGCTGACTGCAAGCGTCACCGCAATAACCGGATTGTTCGTGTTGCCACTGTCCAGCACGATCGCGTTGCCGTCGGCGGCTGAGAAAATCAGGGGTGCATCTTCATTCACCGACTGCGCGATGGGAACGACCAAACTGGCATCGTTGGACACATCGATGATCGCAACGGTTGTGCTGCCGGTCGCTGCTAAGGCTGGCCCACTTCCCTGCGCGTCCGCGGCATTTCCATCGCTAAACGTCCAATCGACTTGGACGCTGGCCGGAGGCGCTTCACTGCTGTTGGCGTAGGCAAGCGACCGCATGATTTCGTTGACCTGCGCGTTGGTCACGCCTGCACCAAATGTCAGGGTCAGAGTTCCGTTGGTGTTGGTATAGCTGCCAACGTTCGCCGCAGCTAGCTCAAGCGTGCCCGCGTTGAACACCAGATTACCGGTGGCGCTAAAGATATCGTCATTGCTTGCCCCAGAAGCGCGCGCCAGTGTGAGTGACGCGCCACCAAAGTCATCAAGCGCCGTCAGCTCTTCATCAAGGATGCCGACGTCAGCATCCAGCACCACGGGCGTGCCGTCTTCGATGTAGGTTGGGGCGCCATTGAGATTGCTAAAGACTGGCGCATCGTTGATCGAGGTAACGCTGATGTCCACGTTGTCATTGGTCGAAGCGCGATTGGCTGCCAGTGCGGCGACTTCATCGGCAGAAATGGCACGCGTGTAAATGCGAGCATCGTCGATCAGGCCGTTAAAGTCCCAGCCATTGCTGGATCCGCCATGAGTTCCGATCACTGTGTTGGCACCGAGACCGTACGATATCGAACTGGTTACACTGGCGGAACTTACCTCAATGCCATCCAGATAGAGGGTGGCCGTGTTATCGACGTCGTTAAATGAGAAAGCAACGTGACGCCACCCTGCTCCGACCAGCGACGACCCAACATCAAAAATTACTCGGTTCCATGCGGTACCGTCGTAATAGTATCCCGATATATCATTGCTGCCGCTTTCCTGAAGCCTGAGCAAGACACTGTCGCCCAGAGAAATCACGTCCGCCCCGTTAACATCTGCCGACGTAAGATTGACCCACGCCGCGAGCGTCACATTGGCCGGCTCGCCAAATAAACCGCTGATGTCTACACTAGCGCCGTTACCGGGAAGACTGAGCACCTCTCCCCGCTCGGGATCGATCGCGGTCGTCGCCCCTCCCGTGAGCGTGCCATTCTGGATGTTGCCAGCGCTCTGATCGAGCGCGGCGCCACCCTCAAACGTATAGTGCCCCTCTAGTCCAGCCACAGCCATGGCGACAGATGTGGACACCTCGAGCGAGACGCTACCATTGAAGCTGGCATTCGGCGTGAACGTCATGCCTTCGAGCGCAGCGTTGATGTCGGATTCGAGGCCGGCAATCGTAATGGAACTGCTGCCCTGGGCGCCGTTGAGAACGGTGATGCCGCTCAAGGTGGACAAATTTAATTCTCCATCATTGACCGACAACTGAACCTGCATGGGCGAGTCTGTGCCGATCAGCGTATCGCTTACTGTCACCGCATTGGGAACCGCGTTACCGGCGCTGAAGGTCAGCACCTCATTCGTATCGACGGTTTGCGGCCCTGGAACGGTTTGGGCTGGTTCCTGCTCATTGTCGACGACAATGGTGCGCATTTCGCTGAACGCGTTGCCTGACGCATCGGTGACCTGAACAGTGATGTCATGCGAGGTTGCCGCTTCGTAGTCAAGCAGCGAACCGTCGGCGACCGTAATTTCGCCGCTGTTGTTGTCAATGGAAAAGCGTCCGGCCGCATCGTCAGTTAGCGCAAACGTGAAATTCGACAGCACTTCGCTGGCGTCCCATTCGATGACGTAGGCGTTGTTACTGCCTAAGGTGTCGTCGGCCCAGGTTCCATCGGTGATCATGCGGGCGTAGTCTTCGCCTGCGATTTGCGACTGACCGAAAGTGGGAGCGAAGTATCCGGCCGCTGCAGAGCCTGCGTTACCGCCGGCCCAGAACTGTTCATCGGATTCAGCGCTACCGTCGAGCCAGTTCCAATTACCATCGTTGTTCGTGTCGCGAGCGCCAATCCAAATCTCGTTTCCGGAATTCAGAGCGAACTGCCGGATCAGTTCGTTTTCGTAGGCCGAATCGATTGTGACCAGTTGGCCTGCAACACCATTGAGACTACTGCCGGTCGCACCGGCCAGCGCAGCATCAAATCCATCGGGTGAATTCACAAAACGATAGAACTTGTCCGTCGCCGCGTCGTAGGACAGTGTTGGATCGTTGTTCAAAATTTCCGTAACGGCCGCTGGAATTTCAATGACCCGAATATCGCTGAGAAGCACTCCCCGGCCGAGGCCATCCTCGATGGATTCAAAAGACAGGACCGTGGATGCGCCCGTGGCGGTAAACGTCATCGAGCCGGGTTCCCAGATTATGCTGTCACTGAAACTGAAGTTACCGGGCGCGGCGTCGTAAATGAATTCCGCGGTCTGCCCCGCGGCTGAAACACGCACTCCTTTGTCGCCACCCGATCGCCAATCGCCAGATGCGGCGAATACCACTTGGTATTGCGTGCCAGCTTCGGTGGCCAGAGTCTGCGAAATTTCCGCATCAAAGTCATCGCCAAGATGTACGGTGTTGCCACCCAGCGGCGTGCCGTCCTGATAGGTGCCATTTGCGTTATGCAAATGCACATCAGCGCTACCCGAAACAGTCCAGTCCCCAATGGACTGTCCTGGCGTGTAAGTTGCGATCGTTGCTGGCGTTGGGGCTTCGGTAAAAAGCCCGTCATTAACGATATCTGCAACTACATTGGAATCGCTCGGTACAACAAAGCCAACGGAAGTTCCAGTGGCCGCATTTTCGCTGACGTGCAGATCCTCGGTCGGGGTGCTTGAGAGATAGCCGTCGGGTATGGCCGCATTACCGCTGCGCACGGTAAAATTGCTCAGTGAATAATCGTTTTGGTTGGCGTAGCTTGAAGCAGCTGCATAGAACGCAGAATCAACATACAAATCTGTACCAGGGGTCACACCGGTCGCGGTATAAAACGTGACGCCATTGTGCTGATATTCGATCGTTGTGCCGTTGACGTAGAACGAAAATACATCGCCGGCAACATAGCCGACGTTCACCGTCGCCGCAGCATTGCCTTCATCGTAGACCGCGATCATGCCCGGCAGGTTGTGATCTAGATACATCGAGTAGTCGACATCCGAGAAGTTTCCTCCTGCTTCGGCGGCTCCCAGCCCGATAACAAATCCAAAGTTGGTGAGGTTGTCCAGCTCAAATGAGACGGTGTAGTTGTCGCTAAATCCAAGAGAAGATAGCGGGACGGAGTTGACCTCGGAATCCCAACCGGTTTGTCCTTCGTCCTGAAACGTGATGGTGTTGCCACTGGCAGACGCTCCGCCATTTTGATCCGTCCACGCGTCAATGGGTATGACGGGGGCAGGCAGGACATTGGCAAGGCTTAAGTTGTTGCCGCTGACGACATCGACGACCTGATTTGCGCCATCAAAGCCGTCCATTTGCCAGTTTGCAATCAACCCGGTCGGCAAACTGCCGCTGTCAAGTCTGTTCTGATACTGCAGCGCGATCTCGGGCTCGCTCCGGACTTCGTTCCAGATGCGAACGTCGTAGTAGGTGCCGGCAAATATTTCAGAAGATTCAAAGCCGCCGCTCAGGCTGTCCAGCTCCTGACCGAAAACCAGTTCACCCACACCCGCCGATCCGTCCAGCGTGCCGCCGGTGGCAAGCCCGCTCCCGCTGTCGGTCAAGGCGCCATCAACATAAATGGCCCAGTTTCCATTCGTGCTATCCCAACTCAGGGCGACACTGTGAATATCCCCATCACGCAGCGTGTTGTAGTCGATACCGGATATGCCAGGCAAAAAATCACCATCTATGATGATTCGCATGGTGCCATCAGGCTCGATGGCCAAATACAGACCGTCGCGTGCGTCGTCGCCATTGTATGAAAACAACTGAACTCTGTCGGTTGATTCGGTGGAAAAGCGAACCTCCATCGTCAGTTCGGAGGCCCCGCCCAGAAGCGCGCCACCGTCATCAGCGATCAGGTAAGCATCATTGCCACCATCAGTATTCAGCTCAATACCACCGCCAAGACCGGTTGGCGCGTTCGGACCGGCGGTGACGCCAATATTGACACTGCCGCGATTTAAATTGGATGCAAGATCAGCGACCTGACTGCTGGCAAGCGCGTTATCAAATATTCGAACAGAGTCGAGCACACCGCCGAACATCCGCGCGGAGTCAAGATCCTGCCGACTGCCGAGAATGGCGTTGCCCGTGGGATCGACACCATCCACGCCACGGGTGGCATCGCTGGCCACGGAGACGCCATCGAGAAATACCTCCAACCCGTTTGCTCCGGCCGTCAGCGTGTAGGTGTGAAACTGGCCGTCGCCAACAAGACCGGCAATGTCAACCTCAAGAGCCGTGTTATCCAGAGTGTCGTTTGCGTCCCTGACCACCGTTCGCAGCACATTGGGATCGGTGCCGTGTGCGGCTTCGTTCAGGAACACATTGATACTGTTGGTCGCGCTTATGTCGCCGTGGCTATACAGATACTGAAACAGGCTCCCGTCTGTTTCGTCGACGCGAAACTCAAACGATATCGAGAATTCGCTGTTGTAGGAAATATCCGGTAGCGAGACATAGTCCGTGGTTTCATTGAAGCTCAATCCGTTGCCAACGTCGCCGGCAACGGTGGTGGTTCCATTGAGTGTTCCATTGGCACCACTCACCAGATCTGTCGCATTGCCGTCCAGGCCGAAGTAGTGCTGCAGCCCGCTACCGGCGTCTATCGCAACATACTCAAACGAATCGGCGCCTACGTAGCCTGCGTCAGGCGTATAAGTTAGCGTGCCGTTGCCATTGTCCACCACCGAGCCATTGGCCGGCTGCGTGAATTCGATCAGACTGATGGCATCGGTGTCTGCGTCGGTGGCGTTAGCGGTCGGATCAATCACAACCGGCGCGTCTTGCGTTGTTGTGACCGCACTGTCAGCGGCGACAACCACCCGATTTAAGGTGGAAAATCGTTGGGTGAACACACCATCGCCGTCGCCGGGACCGTTACCGTACCAGGTGACGACGGCCTGGTCGTTTGTGTGGGCGACTGACGGTAGACTTTGAATACCCAGAGTCGTGGTATTGACGAGCACTTCGTCACCCAGCGCGGTGCCGTCGACATCGAACAAGCGCGCGTAGACACCCGAGTCGCTGCCATCCTGCAAGTCGCTTTTCCACGTCACAATGAAGCGACCGGATGCATCCATGGCGACGTGTGGCACGGTCTGGTTCGTGGAAGAAACTTCGTTGACCCGGAACTCGCTGCCTTGCGCCACGCCGCTGGCGTTGTACAACTGCGCGTAGATGCCCGCGCTGCCGCCTGCGTCCTGAGCTTCAGACTCCCACACCACGACAAAGCTGCCGTTGTCGGCCATCGCAACCACGGAATTCCATTGTGCGCTGAGGGTGTGGGTATTGACCTGAAACTCGCTACCTTGGGCCACGCCGCTGGCGTTGTAGCGCTGTGCAAAAATGTCGCTGTCGCCGGATTGATCGCTCTCCCACAAAACCACCATGTTGCCGCTCGCGTCCATAGCGATGCTTGAGTAGGCCTGAGTATTCGTGGTGGTAGAATTGACGACAATCTCGCTGCCCTGAGCGACGCCCGAGGCATCAAAACGCTGGACGTAGACATCGCCGTTTCCACTGCGATCATCCGTCCAGCTCACGGCAAACGAACCGTCCGACGCCATCGACACGCTGGGCAATGACTGATTGCCGAGCGTGACGGTGTTCACCCGAAACTCGCTGCCCTGCGCGACACCGCCGGCGTCGTAACGCTGGGCGTACACACCGGCTCCGCTGCCGTCCTGCCCCACGCTCTGCCAGACCACAACAAAGTTGCCATTATCGTCCATAGCGACCTGCGCTTCGGACTGGATATTCGCGGTCGTCGCGTTGACCCGAACGTTCGACCCCTGGGCCACACCGCTGGCGTCATAGCGCTGCAGATAGATGTCGCCGGAATTGCTGTTGTTGTCGGTCCAGACCACCACATAGTTGCCGCCGGCATCCATAGCGATGTTGCCACCGCCATAGGGTGTCAAAATCTGGTCGCCGGTTGTGCTGGTATTGACCCGCGTTTCGCTGCCTTCGGTAGTGAGACTCAAAACACCAATATAGCTCTGCTGCGCCTGCTGGCTTAACGCCACGTGACTTTCCACTTTCCCGACCGAATACTCGAGCTCCCAGTCACCGCCCAGCGCCGCAGACCCGGTCAGGTCGTTCGACGCTGCCACGTCGGTACCGGTCAGCGTCGCCAGGCTGTCAACCAGAGCCTGGCCGTCCACGGTGGCAGCCAGATCGCAACCGTAAATGAGCAAGTCACCGCCCTCGGAGAACGCGTCTGCCCAGCCTGCAATTTGTGTGGCGTGCTCATTCAAACCTGTACGGTCGAGCTGCGAACCGCCGAGGTCCAGAACGCCGTCGTCGCCGTGCGCAATGATGTGCATGGCATCGAGGCCGGTGTAGCCCGCCAGCACCGAATTGATCTGCTCGATGCCGTCGCGAGAGTTGTCCAGAAGGTAAACGTCGAACTGGCGTGTGCCGTCGCTGTTACGGGTCAGGTCATCCACGAGTTGCTGGTAGTTGTCGGTGTCGGTATCGACGAACACGATCTCGTGGCGCACCTGTTCGAGTTGTTCCGACGACACGGCAACTTGTGCCGCGCTGACTTCAGCGTGGTTGTTGTGACTCTCGAGCAGGGTGGCCTCAAGCACAGACTCGTCCTTGTTGGCCACCAGCACGGCATCCAGACCACCGAGTGCATCGGCAGAATAGAGAACCTGAGCTTCCAGCTCCTCCAGTACAGGTCGGCGATCTCTTGAGGCCTTTCTTTTCATAATTCGTGTGCTGTAGTCATAATTTCTCCGCTGCCGAGCGACCAGACGCCTCACAGCAAGCGCCATGTCAGTGACGCGCGGCTAATCCCGGGAACATGTCCCCGCAACACAGTTAGCGACAAGGCCAGTACGAACTTTAGGAAAGTGGACTACTCCTTCTGACCGCTGAACGCGAGCAGATCGCCGAGTCGTTCGTCCTCTTTTTCCAGTACGGCGCGCGCGTTGGCATGGCGACGCTCAAGCGCAGACTGGGCGAGATTGAGCGCGGCGACGCCGAGCCAGCGCGGCAGGCGGCCGTCGGCACGCCGAGCAAACAGTGCCATCAGCTTGCGCACCGCAGCCGGATAGAATTGCTGCGCGATGTCGTCTTCGAGCGAGGCAAACATCTGATACGTCCCCGGATCACCCTGTCGGGCGCAACGTCCAATGAGTTGACGGTCAATGCGCGATGCCTCGTTACGCTCAGCCACGATTACGTGAAGTCCGCCGCTGGCCTTCACTTCGTCGGCCAACGCAATGTCGGTGCCGCGACCGGCCATATTTGTCGCGACGGTAAGACGACCGGCTTGCCCAGCCCCTTCGACGATCTGCGCCTCATCGGCATCCTGACGCGCATTGAGCACCTGCGGATCGAGCCCGCCTCTGCGCAGACTCTGCGCCAGCCGCTCGGACGATTCCACAGTGCGCGTCCCGATCAACACCGCACGCCCCTGCGCACACTGTTTGCGCGCGCTGGCGGCAATGGCTCGATCCTTGTCCGCCTGATTAACAAATACTCGGGCCCGCCACATCACGCGGCGCGACGGTTTATTGGTGGGGATACGCACCATGCTCATGCCGTAGACGTCACTGAATTCCTGTGCCACTTCGCGACCGGTACCCGTCATCCCCGACAGCTTCAGATAGCGTCGAAAAAAGCGCTGATAACTCATGCGTGCGAGCGTTTCTTTATGTCCACTGATCTCGCAGCCTTCCTTGACCTCGACCATCTGATGCAACCCTCGTTCCCAGGAACGATCAGGCATCGTGCGGCCAGTGTTGCCATCGACAATCTGCACCTTGTCATCACGCACGACATAATCGCGGTCACGAATGAACACGTGCTGCGCGGTGAGCGCCTGCCCCACAAGTTCTTCGCGTCGACGCGCCGACGACCATTGCTGACCCAGCGATTCGGTCAATTCTTCCAGACGCTGGCGACCGGCTTCGCGCAGGGCCACGCTGCGCTCGCGCGGCTGCACGCTGAAGTGCTCATCCGGAGCAAGCTGATCGGCCAGATGCATAGCAACCCGATAGTCGCTGTGTTCTTCACCGTCATCTTCCACGGTGCGAGACAAAATCAGCGGCGTGCGCGCTTCATCGACAAGCACGCTGTCGGCTTCATCGACGATCGCGAAACACAGGCCACGCAGCATCAGCTGGCTGCGCTGCTGCGGATCATCGTAAATACGCTCAAGCTGCAAATGCAGCTTGCCGGTGTGAGCACCGCGGGCCACGCGATCTCGCAGGTAATCGAAAGTAATTTGCTTGTTGGTACAGTAGGTAATATCGCTCGCATAAGCGGCGCGGCGCGCCTCGAAATCCATGCCCTCTTCAATCACGCCCACCGTCAGGCCCAGCGCTTGGTACAGCGGCCGCATCAGCTGGGCATCACGTGTCGCCAGATAATCGTTGGAGGTAATGACATGCACTGGCACGCCCGCCATCGCGGCGGTACTGGCCGGTAACGTCGCGGTAAGTGTCTTGCCCTCGCCGGTTTGCATCTCGGCCACCTTGCCGTTAAACATCACCCAGCCACCGAGAAGCTGAGAGGTAAAATGACGCATGCCCAACACGCGACCGGACACCTCGCGCACCATCGCAAAGGCTTGTAAAGCCAGCTCTTCGCTCCAGCCGTCACGAGCCAGACGCAGGCGCAATCCCTGCACCGACATCGACAGAAATTCCTCGGGCATGTTCTCAAGCGACGCGCCGGCCTCTTCTATGCGTGCCACAATGTCATCGCGTTGCTGGGTGCGTTCCTGCCAGCGTGAACCAAACCGGCCGATAGAGCGATTAACCAAGAGGTCAAAGCGACCGGGTTTTGGCGCAGCGTTTTCCGGATATTCCCCGTAAGCCGGTCCCGGCCTTGGCATGGTGTTGGCAGCCACCCCGTTTACGTCCCGAATCGACTGAGGAAGACCTGGCGCGCGGCGTGCACCCACTGCTGTGCCAGCGGCTGGCGTCCGTGTTCAAATTTAACGTAGGCGCGCTGGCCAATACGCCAAACCTCGGGCTCAATCCCCAACGTGATATCCAGCGCAAACACGCTCTGCACCGGCGTGACGCCTTCGTCATCGCCGGGCTGCACAGGAATCGAGCCGCCACCGTTACTGCCCAGAACCGGGCTGGGCAGGCGCGTCTGCGCACCCGGCACGTCGCGCGTGATCTGTGCTGGCAGTGTGCGTGCGATCGAATCGGCGAGTTTCACCTCGACCTCCTCGACCGATTCGCGAATCAGTCCGATGCGCTGCTGCGGCACGACCACTCGAACGATCATGGAGGCGTCGTCGAGTACAAGCCCTATCTGATCACCCTGCTGCAGGAATTTCCCGAGCAGATCGTCAGGCCTGCGCAATACGAACACGCCAGAACTCTGGCTCCTGACCACGAGCTGATCGGCGCGCTCGGCCTCCTGATGACGTTCGGCTTGCGCCGCGATAATTTGCTCTTTGATGACGCCCGCTTCCACCGGATTCGTTTCGCGCTCTACGCGATAGCGGGCCTTCAATTCCGCAACTTGTCCATCAAGTACCTGAACACGTGACGTCAGCATGGGGTCGTCGAGGGCCACCAGCGGCTGGCCAGGCTCGACACGGGAAAACGGCTCGACCAGCAGTTCAGCCACCACGCCTTTGGTCCCGGCCTGCACCTGAGCCTGATCCGGCAGCCAAAGCACGCCTTCGGCACGCGTCGTCACCGGCACAGGCACGACAAACACGGCGAGCACAAACACCAGAAGCGACGCCGCGGTTACACCTATCGCACGCCAGCGCTGTTTTTCCAGCGCGCGATTGAACAGCACAAATGACGTCATCTTCCAGATGGGCATAACGATTTGCATGATCGCCGCCCAGATCGCAATCAACACCCCGATAAAAAAGAATTTGCCCGCCACGAACAGAATAATCGCAATACTGATCGCAAACTTGTAAAGCCCGGCCGCAATGCCGTAAAGCAAAAGCCAGCGGCGTTCGCCCGGCAACGTCGCTGGCGATTCGACGCTGGTCATGCCAAACAGATGGCGCTGGATCAGATAGGTAAGATAGCGCGAGGAGCGCGACGCCAGATTCGGAATTTCCAGCGCATCCTTGAGCATGAAGTAGGCATCAAAACGCAGCAGCGGGTTTCCGTTGAAGAAAATCGTCGACACGCCGCCAACCAGCATGACGTTGAACGCCGTCAGACGCACAAGACCCGGCTCGGCGTTGATCCACACGAGTAACGCCACCGACGCGAGAAACAACTCTACCATCATGCCGGCCGCACTGACGACGATGCGCCGCCACTTGCGTCGTATGGCCGTCGCAGCCGTCGCATCCACGTAGGGAATGGGCATAAAGACCAGGAGCGTAATGCCCATCTCATGCACCTCACCACCCCACTTCTTCGTGGCGATGCCGTGCCCCAGTTCGTGCAATGCCTTGACCAGCGGAAACACAAGCAACATGAACAGCAGATTTTTGGGATCCAGTACCTGATCGGCACCGCCGTGACTAAGCTCAGGCCAGTGCGCCGCCGCGATCGTGGCAGCCCAGCCAACAAACGCCAGCCACAACACAAAGCCGACGGGACTGAGCAACGGTCCAAAAACCGGCACGAGCGCGGCCAGCAAGCGATCCGGGTCGAAGAGCGGAATACGCACGGCCATGGGGTTGCGCGCGGTACTTTGCCACCACGACTTATTGGCCTTCTGCGTGCGACGAAACAACTCCATGCAGTCGGCCGTCACATTCACCTGCAGCGCATCGGCTTCATGGAGCTTGCCCAAAAGAGCAATGGTGTCGTCCTGCGTAGGTGCGTCGTCGCCCAGAGCATTCAGGGCCTCTTGCCAAATCTCATGAACAGCACGCTCACCGTTCATACGACCCACGAGGTCGTAGGCGTTGAGGTTAAAGCGGTAGAACTTGCCCTGCGCGTGGTCCTGCAAAACGAACGACAGATCACCGCGAGTGGGTTGGCGATGCACCTCGAAATGACTGCGCAATCGCGGCTTGAGCGAGGCAACTCGGTACCAGGACGGGCTAAAAAGTGAGCTCATTGGGAGGCCTCGCTCAGCTTGACCATGTCCAGAGTTTGAGACGCAGCCAGTCGCTCATGGTGTGGGTCCAGACCCAGATTAGCTTGCGCTGCTCAATGTCCACTTTGGCCACGCCGCCCATGCCCGGTCGCACCAGTGGCGCATCATCATCCAGTGTCGCTTCCACTTCGAAGTAGTTGCGACCGTCGCGCTGCGAGGAAATCGGAACAATACGTGTAACAGAAAACGGCAGCGCATCACCGGGCAGGCCCGTAAGGGTAATGTGCCCTTGCTGGGCAACCCGCACCTCGCCGATATCGCGCTCGTCCACTTCGAGAACCACTCGATAGCCATCCAGCGGGGCGATCTCAAACAACGTCTGACCATGCTCGACGGGTGAGCCGAGCGACTGGCTCAGATCACCTGAGATGACAATGCCTGAGATCGGCGCCGTGAGTTGCGAGCGTTTCAGCTGCTGTTCGATCAGAGTAATTTGCGCGTCGATCTGGGCCCTGCGAGCACCGACAATCGCCGCGGTGGATCGGTCGTGCGCCGACTGCGCAGCGCGGTATTCCTTTTCCAATTGCTCACGCTGACTGTCGAGCTTGGTTCGCTCCAGACGCAACTCGCGATCATCAAGCGTTGCCAGTACGTCGCCCAGAGCGACGATGTCACCGGCGCGCAGTGATGCGCTGGCAACAAAGCCTTCGCGTGGCGCCGTGATCACCCTGCGCTGACTGCCCTCGAGCGCTGCCTGCGCCGTCACGCGATACTGGCCCGTGGCCAGACTCAGCACCAGCACCAGGCCGGCAAGTGCCAGCGCATAGGCCTTCAACGCAAAGTGACGGCGACCAAACAGGCGTGAGAAAAAGTCATGCCCTGCGCTAAGCACTTTGCGCGCCAGCGATCGTTCCTTTTCAAATTTTAGTTCGACCACGGGCCCCAGCAGCGCACCGAATACCTCGCAGGTCTCAATGATCTGTGCACGGAAACTCTGCGTTCGATCATTCTCCAGCGTCAAAGCGCCGATGACCTGATCACCGTCGTACAGCGGCACGCTGCACACTGCACCGCCCTCGTTGCGCCTGACAAGCACCTCCTGCGCAAAGGAGACATGCGGAGCGTTATTCGATACGGGCGGAAACGCGATGGTGGCATCCTGGTCCACAACCTCGTCCATCGCACGACCGATGTCGCGAATAAGATTGGAGCGCGCATCAACAGAAGATGTATTGGAAACAGCGTGGACGGTAACGTGCTCACCATCGAGCAACCCGAGACTCGCTCGAGAGCAGCCCAGGCGCGCCGCCAATTCTGTTACGGCAGTAGTGGCGGCAGCCTGAAATTCGCTGTGTTCGAGACTGCTGGCGAGCATTTCCACAACATCGACCAACCTGCCCTTGGGCACCACCTCGCTTTGATCCCGCTGCAACAGGCCGTACCAGTCGGCACCCCATTTCAAAAGCTGAACCAGGGCTTGCTGTTGCCGCCTGATCGCCGCCGGCAAGATCAGGGCCACGACGGCACATTCGTTACGTCGTTTCAGAATGGGCGCCGCGACAATGCATCGGGCATGGTCGCCATGGTCGCCGCGGACGCATGATTCGATCACGAACTCACACGTCTTGAGCACTTTCAGCGCCACATTCATCAAGGTCGGCTGGATTGCCGCCGCACGCTCAGGCCATGATGCAACAAGCTGATCCACAGGCGCGTCTTCGGTTCTCGACTCACGACGCAAAACAAGAGCGTGTGATACACCCGTCATCATGGAACACTGTGTGGCAAGCCAGCGCTGCGCGTGTTCGTCGATGCTGGCAACGGGCGGCAGGGCGGCAAGCGTGGGCGCCGCGGCAGCACGTTCGCCATCGACAGTCGGCGCCGAATCGACTGGCGTCAGAGCACTGTTGGCGTTCGTTGGAGGGGTCATTACCGACTGGCCAAGCGCGGGCAGGAGACTTCCTGGATGCGCACATCGAATCCTGCGTCATCAATAATTTCAGAAACCAGGGGGTCATCCGCAGGCCGGGGCACGTCGAACCAAATCTGCGGCTGCCCGGCGTTTCGGTCTACCAGCTCGGTTGCGAAACCCAGCGCCGTAAGCTGCCGGCGACGATGCTCTGCTGTCTTGGTACCACTGTACACGCCGAATGAAATACGGCCCTCCCAACGGCCACGCCGATACATCTGAAAATCAGAAACACCTGCATCGCGCACGCGCTCAAGAAGACGTCTGCTTGAGACGTTCGATCCGGGAGACATGACAATCCACAGCGGTTTTCCCGACCGGGTAGCGGTTGAGCGTCGATCGGGCACCACGCCCGCGCGCACGAGCTGTGACGCCAATTGATCTGCCTTGTCGGGTTCATCAATCGGCCCCAGGGTGCTGCATGCCTCAATCGATTCGGCTGGTGACTCAACCAGGTTGTTGCCCGGAGGATTCGCTGAAGGCGCAGAAGGATTCATGGCAGAAAGCAAAGGCGGCCCTGTATGAGGCAACGCGGGCTTCTGGGCAAGTTGGCGATCTGGCTCTTGCGGCGTGTCCTCCCGGTGCAGCGCAACTGAGCAGCGCAACCCCGGAGGCAGGCGATGATCGGGATTGGGCAGAGACAGGCGCACGCCAAACGTCGCTGTGGCCGAGTCCATCACCGGATCGATGCTCATCACCGAAGCAACGAAATCGCCGTCAATAGCCAGCTCGGGCACGATCGTCCCTTGCATGCCAACCTCGATCTGACCAAACATGGTGATCGGCAGAACCACCGTGATACGCAGAGGATCGAGCTGCGCCAGCTGCAAAATCGCATCGCCCTCAACGTACTCGCCAGCACTCTTGTAGCGCTTGGCCACGACTCCGTCTACGGGGCTCGTTATGGTGCGCCGTTTCAGAGACAGCGCGTCGCGCTGCGCTTCAAGGCGCACGGTTCGCTGCTTTTCGTCTGCCGCACGAAGTCGCAGACGGGCCAGTTCCTCGGCGGTGCGCACCTCGTCCGCTGTCTGCGGCGAGATGGCCTGATGATCCTGAAGTAGCTCGATGCGACGCCGCTTGCGCAGGTTAAATTCATGATCGTGGCGCAGCAGTTCAACTTCGGAATCGGACTCTGCGCGTGCTCTGGTCAGCGCGAGCGACGCGCGTTCCACATCGTTGTGCAGCGTGGCCAGCACGTCGCCGGCCGCCACCACGTCTGCCTCGTCTACATTTATACTAGCCAATAAACCAAATTCCGAGCTGCTCAGCTCCACCATTACGTTGGGCTCGATCAGACAGTCGAACGATTCCTGCGCACTAGTTGACATAACGACAAACCCGCACGCTACCGCGGCAAGGTTTGCCAGAAATCGTCCCAGTTGTCGGTGTGGGGAATAAATCAGATATGCCACAGGTTGTTCGCCTTCGTACGGACGATACTGTTAGCGGCATGAACAGCCATCGCTAAAGACGCGACTTGCGGCAAAAAGGCGCACCATTTCACAGCTTTGAACGCAAACGCGGTACAAGCTGGCTAAAGAAGTAGTGCACAACCGCCGCTACTGTTGAGACAGGCACGCTTCACATAACAAGACATAATCATGCATCAACTCAGACAGCCCCTGGCCCACTCGCTCCAAAGCAAAGACCTGCCAACGCTTGAACAGATCGTCGGCGACGTTTCCGCCCTGATCACACCCCCAACGGTCTGCGTCAAAATGTACGACCTGGTTCGCTCGGAAAAAGCGACGGCGGCCGACATTGGCCAGGTGGTGGCTATGGACCCGAACTTGACCGGGCGCCTGCTCAAAATTGTGAACAGCGCCTACTTTGGCTTTAGCGCCAGAATCGACACCATCGAACGCGCTGTTAATGTTATCGGTGTACGCGATTTGTATAACCTGGTGCTTGCGATCACCGCCGTGCGTTCTTTTTCAGGGCTGAACTCCGGGCTGATTTCGATGGACGTGTTCTGGCGCCACAGCGTGATGTGCGGGCTGACGGCACGCGAACTGGCCAAGACTCTCGGCACCCCGAATCCGGAGCGCTTTTTCGTTGCCGGGCTGCTGCACGACATCGGTATCCTCGTGATGTACAGCCAGTTGGACGGGCATGTCGCTGACATGCGTGCAGAACTGGATGGCGGCGAGCACACGTTGCACGCGGCTGAGCTTGAACGCTTC
>JBGCEL010000162.1:0-8247 GCA_045106455.1 Gammaproteobacteria bacterium | reverse complement strand
TGACCAATTTTATTAATAGCGTCGGCTTTGGCGCAGGTGAGCTTGCCGCTGTCGTCCACGGCGTCAGCCTCCACAAAGCAGTGCACGGCTTCGGCTGAGTCCATGAAGTACTGGTCGCGACCCGCATCGCGGTCGCCGGTGCAAAAGACCGTTGGGTGATCAGCAGGCTCGAACGCCTCGACAATGGCGGCGGCGGCGCGCCGTGCGTCGTCAACATCGTCTCTGGAGATCAGATTGGGTACGACGACAAAGCCGTCACGATCAAATTGCTGGGCGCGTTGTGTCATCGCTCGGAGTCTGGCACGTGCGGCGAGTGCAGCGCAATTGCCAGATTACGCGGTGGGGCGTGTCGTGAAAGTGCGCGCGGCTGTGGCAGCGATGATCAACAACCCGGCGGCCAGTGCCATGGGTCCCGGTGATTCGCCGTGCAGCCACCATGACCAGACGGGATTGAGGACCGGTTCGACCAAAATCAGCAGCGATGCCTCCAGCGCCGGGACGCGCGCCATGGCGAACGTGACGATCCAATACGCCAGCGCGATTTGCACAATGCCGAGGTAGGCAATGGCCAGCCAGTCGTGGGTGCTTACCTGCGTTAGCGGCAGCACGAACGCGGCGCAGGCGACACACGCCACGAGATTGCCCATGGCAGCGGCCGTGGTGGCCGACTCGCCGCCGTCGCGACGCGCCAGTGCGCGCAGACCGAGGAGCGTGAGCGCCCAGGTAATGCCCGACGCGGCACCCAGCAGATTGCCTTTCGCGGGATCCGGGGCGATGTTTGTGGGCGCGGTTTGCCCGGCGAACAGAAGCGCCAGACCAACCGCCATGACCAGCATGAATCCGACATCACGTCGGGTGATGGCTTCGCGCAGAAGCCACGGTGCCAGAAACAATAAATACAGTGGAGCGGTGGCCTGCAAAAAAATGGCATTGGCCGACGTGGTGAGCTTGGTGGCCAACACGAAGAAAATCAGCGTTGCGGCGTAGCTCACGGCCACCAGTCCCGTGCGCCAGTGCCAGTTACGACGGCAGGACGGTACCAGCAACATCAGCGCCACGAACGCCACGCCTGAGCGCAGAAACGCCACCTCGAAACCACCGAGCGACGTGCTTTTGACGGCGGCGCCGCCGGTTGAGAACAACACCGCGGCGATGACAATAAGAAGACGCGCGTCGATGCGCTCAAGCACGTTCGATGCTCACAAACTTGCCGCGCTGATCAAATTCAATGCAAAAGCGACCGTGGATCCCGTCGCGGGTTACCACATTGCGCAGTATGTTGGCCGGAAAGCGCACGCTGCGCCCGTCGTCGGTGCGTGCAGCCACGTCCTTAGCGCTGCCGCGATAGTGACGCAAATACGCGTCGCTATCGATCGACAGCGTGACGAACAGACGCGGCATGCCGCGACGAGCTTAAGGATTCCGTGGTTTGCGGAATTTGAGCGTCATGCGATTGGACTCGCCGATCGCCAGTAGTTCATCGCGCAGTGCCGGGTTATCGCGGCTAGTGGATAACGACGGTGGCAGACGCCACACGATGTCGTCTTCGCCGGGTCGATCTTTGCTGTTGGCATTGAAGTCGCGGCTGCCAACATATTCGAAACCGGCGCTACGCATGGTTTCGATCACAAAAGATTTTTTCAGGTAGCCGCGACCGCCCTGTGCAAACTCATCACTCATGGTGTCGCGCGCTTCGTGCTGGACAATGCCAACGATGCCGCCGGGTTTGAGCACATTGAAGGTGTCGCGCAGCGCCTGAGTAAGATAGCCGCCATCGTTTTCAAAACGCGCCAGATTGTGCATCGCGCGGACATAGATCGCGGCATCGGCCGTGTTGTGCATGCTCTTTGGCATGGCACCAAACGCAAAGCCGGTAATCGGTGCGCTTTGCTCGGAGCGCCATTCCTGCGCCTGCTGCGGCCAGTCCGTCGCCCAGGTTTCTTTAGCTTTGATGGCGGCCTCATCGAAAAAGCCAAACTTGGGCCACATTGAAAACGCGTAGTCGGCACCAATAAGTGCGCCGTCAGGGCCGACGTAGTCGATCAGAATGCGGCTGTACCAACCGCCGCCGGGCAGGCCTTCCACCACAGTCATGCCGGGAGCAATTCCGAAGAATTCGAGCGTTTTGCCTGGATTACGCGCGTCGTAGCGGGCCTTGGTCTCATCGCTTTGTGCGGCGAGAACGGCCTCAAGGCGCGTGCTGTCTGGTTTCATTGCCTTTTTCGAGAAGCGTTCGGTAACCACGCCGCAACCGGCAATCCCGACCAGCACAAAAGTCAGCAGCAAATGACGCATATTCATCCCCAAAGTACGACGGTGACTCTATTGTAGCGAAACTTGCGTTCGGCCGTCAGACCTTTCAACTGATGCCTCTTTGGGCTTTAATGACCCACTGTTTAATGGCTGACGCGGTGATGGCTGCATGAAAATCGGTGTTCCTTTAGAGCGTTACGACGGCGAGAAGCGAGTAGCTACCACGCCGGAAGTGGCGACGCAGCTGCAAAAGCTGGGCTATGAGGTGTGTGTGCAGTCCGGGGCGGGCGCTCAGGCGAAATTCACCGATGCGGCGTACGAGGATGTGGGCGTCACGGTGCTGCCCGATGCTGCCAGCGTGTTTGAGCAGTGCGACATCATTTTGAAAGTCCGCGGGCCGGATGCCTTCGAACTGGACATGCTGCGCGTGGGGCACATATTGGTCGGCTTTTTGTGGCCGGCACAAAACCCTGAGTTGCTCGAAACGCTGAAGGAAAAAGGCGTCACGGCGCTTTCCATGGACAGCGTGCCGCGAATTTCGCGGGCCCAGAAAATGGATGCGCTGAGTTCTATGGCGAATATCGCCGGCTACCGCGCGGTGGTGGAAGCCTCGCAGCATTTCGAGCGCTTTTTCACAGGACAAATCACGGCAGCCGGTAAAGTGCCGCCCGCCAAAGTCATGGTCATTGGTGCTGGCGTGGCCGGTCTCGCGGCCATCGGTGCGGCCAAGAGCATGGGTGCCATCGTGCGCGCGTTTGATACCAGACCTGAAGTGAAAGAACAGGTCGAGAGTATGGACGCCGAGTTCCTGGAACTCGATTACGAGGAAGAGGAAGACGGCGCCGGCGAAGGCGGCTACGCCAAAGTCATGAGCAAGGCCTTCATCGAGGCCGAGATGGCGTTGTTTGCCGAGCAGGCGCGTGAGGTGGACATCATCATCACCACCGCGTTGATTCCAGGCAAGCCCGCGCCGAAGCTGATTACTGCTGAGATGGTCGAGTCGATGCGCGAGGGCAGCGTGGTGGTGGACTTGGCGGCCGAGCAGGGCGGCAACTGCGAACTTACCGAACCCAACGACGTGGTCGTGAAAAACGGCGTCACGCTGATAGGCTATACCGATCTGCCAAGCCGATTGGCCACGCAAAGCTCACAGCTTTATGCGACGAACCTGCGTCATCTGCTCACCGATATGACGCCGGAAAAAGACGGTCAGATCACGGTAGATTTCGAGGATGAAGTGGTGCGGGGTGCCACCATCGTGCGTGACGCCGAGATCACCTGGCCGCCACCGCCGCCGAAAATTTCCGCGGCGCCGCCGGCGCCCAAAGCCGAGCCGGCACCGCCTCAGGCTGTCGCGGACACGCCACCGAGCATTGTGGGTCCGTTGATTGCCAGTGTGGGTGGCTTGGCGTTGCTGCTGGGCTTGGGTCAGGTGTCGCCGCCCGATTTCATGGCGCACTTCACCGTTTTCGTATTGGCCTGTTTCGTGGGTTACATGGTGATCTGGAACGTGTCGCCGGCGCTGCACACGCCGCTGATGAGTGTGACCAATGCGATCAGCAGCATCATTATCATCGGCGCACTGGTGCAGATTGATTCAGATAGCAATCTGATCATGTGGTTATCCGGACTGGCGGTGCTCATCACCGCGATCAATATTGTCGGCGGCTTTGCCGTCACGCAGCGCATGCTGCAGATGTTTCGTAAGTAGGAGCCTGACACGTGACCCCTGGCATCGTAACGGCCGCCTACATTGCGGCAACCATTCTTTTTATTCTGGCCCTCGGCGGCTTGTCGAATCAGGAGACCGCGCGTCGCGGTAACTACTACGGCATGGCCGGTATGGCCATTGCGCTGGTGGCCACCGTTCTTGGTCTTGTAAACGGCAACTACGTGATGCTGTTCGGCTCGTTGATTGTCGGCAGCGTCGTGGGTTTGCTGCTCGCGCAGCGCGTGCAAATGACGCAGATGCCTGAGCTTGTGGCCATTTTGCACTCACTGGTGGGCGCCGCGGCCGTGCTGGTGGGTTACGCCAATTTTCTGGATCACAATTGGGAGCTCGTCGGCGCGGCCAAAACCATCCATGACGTGGAAACCTACCTCGGTATTTTGATTGGCGCGGTAACGTTCTCCGGCTCCATTATCGCGTTTGGCAAGCTTAGCGGACGTATTGGCGGCAAACCGGTGCTGATGCCCGGTCGTCATCTGTTTAATCTGGGCCTGCTGGTCGCGGCGGTGATCGTGGGCAAGATGTTTGTCACGCAATCAGCCGACGATGGTGGCATGTTGCCGCTGATTCTCATGACGGTGATCGCGCTGGTGTTTGGTGTGCACATGGTCATGGCCATTGGCGGCGCTGACATGCCCGTGGTGGTGTCCATGCTCAACAGCTATTCGGGGTGGGCGGCGGCGGCCACCGGCTTCATGCTCAACAATGATTTGTTGATCGTGACCGGAGCGCTGGTGGGCAGCAGTGGCGCCATTTTGAGTTACATCATGTGCCGCGCCATGAATCGCAAATTTTTCTCCGTGATTGCCGGTGGCTTTGGCACGTCGGGTGGCTCGACGCCCTCGGGCGAGGCGGTTGATCAGGGCGAGGCCGTGGCCGTGCAGGCCGAGGAAGTGGCGCAAATGCTGCTCGATGCCAAGGAGGTCATGATTATTCCTGGCTACGGCATGGCGGTCGCGCAGGCGCAGCACACCGTGTACGAGATTACGCGCACGCTCAAAGCCAAGGGCGTCAACGTGCGTTTTGGTATTCATCCGGTGGCTGGCCGTATGCCAGGGCACATGAACGTGCTGTTGGCCGAGGCCAAGGTGCCTTACGACATCGTGTTTGAAATGGATGAAATTAACGACGACTTCCCGGATGTGGATGTGTCGGTCGTGATTGGTGCCAACGATATTGTGAACCCGTCGGCGCAGGACGTGCCGGACAGCCCGATTGCCGGCATGCCGGTGCTTGAGGTGTGGAAAGGAAAAACCACCATTGTACTGAAGCGTTCCATGGCCACCGGTTACGCTGGTGTGCAGAATCCGCTGTTCTTCAAAGACAACACGCGGATGTTGTTTGGTGATGCCAAAGAGACGATGGATGCTGTACTCAAGCAGCTGTAGGAAAACAGCGCCTCAAACGTCGCCCTGATTGCGCGCGAACTGACAGGTCTTCGCGAAATCAGAGGCCGAGGTTCAAGGCGCACTGCTGGAAAATCACGCGGCGGCTCGGGCACAAGACCGCCGCGTGTTCCCTCTTAACTCAGATCAAAGCGATCCGCGTTCATGACCTTGGTCCAGGCGTCTACGAAGTCAGCGGCGAATTTGTCTTTCGCATCGTCCGCCGCGTACACCTCGGCGATACCGCGCAACACCGAATTCGAGCCAAACACCAGATCAACGCGTGACGCCGTCCACTTCAGATCCCCGCTGGCGCGATCGCGCCCGGCGAAAATCAATCCGTTGTCATCGACCGCCTGCCAGTCCGTATCCAGGTCCAGCAAATTGACGAAAAAGTCATTGCTCAACGTCTCGGGCTTGGCCGTCAGCACTCCGTGGGATTTGCCACCGGTGTTGGCGTTCAGGGCGCGCATGCCGCCGACCAAAACCGTCATTTCCGGTGCTGTGAGTGTCAGTAGCTGAGCGCGATCGAGCAGAAGTTCTTCGGCCGAACGCGTGTGGCCCTTGGCAATGAAGTTTCGAAAACCGTCGGCCGTGGGTTCCAGTACGGCCACCGAATCGACGTCGGTCTGGTCCTGTGAGGCGTCCGTGCGACCCGGGGTAAACGGTACTTCGATGGGGTTGCCGGCGCGGCGCGCGGCTTCCTCAACGGCAGCGCAGCCGCCAAGCACGATCACATCCGCCAGCGAGACGCGTTTGCCGCTATCGAGCGTGGCATTGAACTGCGTCTGCACGCGTTCCAGTGCGTCGAGGGCCGGGCCAAGTGCGTCGGGTTTGTTCACGGCCCAATCCTTCTGCGGCGCCAAACGAATGCGAGCACCGTTGGCGCCGCCGCGTTTGTCGGAACCGCGGTAGGTTGCCGCTGATGCCCACGCTGTGTTCACCAGCTGACCGATGCTAAGCCCGCTGTCGAGAATCGCTTTTTTGAGGTGGGCAATATCGGTGGCGTTAATCAGCGTGTGATCCACCGCGGGGACCGGGTCCTGCCACAGCTGCGGCTCGGCCGGCACCTGCGCGCCTACACCGCGCGCGTACGGGCCCATGTCGCGATGGGTGAGTTTGAACCACGCACGTGCGAACGCGTCGGCGAACGCTTCGGGATCGGCATGGAAGCGTCGTGAAATCGCCTCGTAGGCCGGATCCATGCGCAGGGCCATATCGGCCGTGGTCATCATCAAAGGTTCGGTCGTTGATGCATCGTGCGCGGCGGGTGCACCGTCGGCATTGGAGGCTTTGGTTGGCGTCCACTGTTTTGCACCGGCCGGGCTGGTGGTCAGTTCCCACTCGTAGCCAAACAGTGCATCGAAGTAACCGTTATCCCACTGGACCGGGTTGCTGGTCCAGGCACCTTCGATACCGCTGGTAATGGTGTCGCCACCTTTGCCGCTGCCGAAGGTGTTGGCCCAACCCAGGCCCTGCAGTTCGATGCCGGCACCTTCAGGTTCACGGCCCACATATTTATCCGGATCGGCTGCGCCGTGACCTTTACCAAAGGTGTGGCCACCGGCGACCAGCGCCACCGTTTCTTCATCGTCCATGGCCATGCGCGCGAACGTGTCGCGGATATCGTGGGCGGAGGCGAGCGGATCAGGCTTGCCGTTGGGACCTTCTGGGTTGACGTAAATCAAACCCATTTGAACGGCGGCCAGCGGGGTGTCGAGTTCGCGCTCACCGCTGTAACGTTCATCGCCGAGCCACTGTGTTTCAGGGCCCCAGTAAATGTCTTCCTCAGGCTCGAACACATCTTCGCGTCCGCCGGCGAAGCCAAAGGTTTTGAAGCCCATGGACTCGAGCGCGGCGTTGCCCGCAAAAATCATCAGATCGGCCCACGAGAGTTTGTGACCGTACTTTTGTTTGATGGGCCACAGCAGGCGACGCGCCTTGTCGAGGTTGCCGTTATCGGGCCAGCTGTTCAGCGGTGCAAAGCGTTGCGTGCCGCTGGCGGCGCCGCCGCGACCGTCAAACGTGCGGTAGGTGCCGGCGCTGTGCCAGGCCATACGAATAAAAAACGGACCGTAGTGGCCGTAGTCGGCGGGCCACCAATCCTGGGAGGTGGTCATGAGCGATTCGAGGTCGGCGTATAGCGCATCCAGATCGACGCTCTTGAATGCTTCCGCGTAGTTAAAGTCAGTGGCGATCGGGCTTGCCTGCGGGCCGTTTTGCTGCAGGATTTTTAAGTTCAGCTGGTTCGGCCACCAGTGTTGGTTGGCCGAGCTGCCGGTCACGGGCTGCAGGTTCGCGCCGCCCATGACCGGGCACTTTGCGATGTCGTTCATGATGATTCCTCGTCGTTAATCCGTGGTGGTTTTAAGTCCATGGCGACAAGGTATCGAACGTGCCTTAATTACTCCAATCGATTGTTATTACCAAAACGATTGTATTTGCCTATGAAGCTGTAAGTCATTGAGGGTCGCAGGTATTTACCACGCCGCTGGGCCCCGGCGGCTGGAAAAAGAAGACCCGCAGGAGGCCCAGATCTGACACGTTGACTACGCCGTCTTCGGTCACATCGGTCACTGGATCGGCGCTGAAG
Organism: Gammaproteobacteria bacterium; assembly: GCA_045106455.1. Taxonomy (GTDB): domain Bacteria; phylum Pseudomonadota; class Gammaproteobacteria; order Steroidobacterales; family JBCCMA01; genus JBCCMA01. Next base: position 287 of record JBGCEL010000162.1, on the reverse strand, counting down.
AAATTCGCACGCAGGATGCCGAGGTCCTCGACGTTGATGGCGCAGTCGTTATTGAAGTCGGCGTCGCAGGCGTTACCGTAGCCGTCATTGTCGGCATCAAATTGACTGGGGTTGGCCACAATTTCGCAGTTGTCGTTCGTATTGGGCACGCCATCGTTGTCCAGATCGGCCTGCGGGTCGATGCTAAATGCCGCACTCAACGTGAAGTCAGCAAACGTTTCGAAACCACCTGGCGTAATGTCGGTTTGCGCGACGAGCCGATAGACGCCCGGATCAAGCGTTGCGCT
>JBGCEL010000161.1:0-10333 GCA_045106455.1 Gammaproteobacteria bacterium | reverse complement strand
CCCAACCTCTCAGCTTTCTCCAACTTACTCCCAGCCTTCTCCCCCGCCAAAAGATAGTCGGTTTTCTTCGACACGCTGCCCGTCACTTTGCCGCCCTTCGCGATAATGGCGGCCTTCGCCTCCTCCCTGGTCATCGAAGCTAGCGTGCCCGTAATGACGAACGTTTTTCCCGCCAGAGGTTGGTCGTCCGCGGAGATGGGTTTGTGTTCTGGCCAGTGGATGCCGGTGGCGACAAGTTGCTCAACCAAATCGCGGTTCGCATCGAATGCAAAGAAATCGACAATGCGCTGCGCGACGATAGGACCTACGTCCGGCAACGCTTGCAAATCTTCCGCCGTCGCCGCCATTAGATCGGCCGCCGTCGCGTAGTGGGCCGCCAGCGTTTGCGCTGTAGACTCCCCCACTTCGCGGATACCAAGTGCGTACAGAAAACGACCGAAGGTGGTTGTCTTGCTCTTGGCAATGGCATTGACCAGATTGGTGGCTGACTTTTCACCCATCCGATCTAACTCCACAAGCTCAGGCACCGTCAACGTGAATAAATCGGCAACTTGGCCAATTTTGTTGGTGGCCACCAGTTGCTCCACGACCTGCTCACCGAGCCCATCAATATCCATGGCTTTGCGCGAGCCGAAATGCCAGACCCCAAACTTCTTTTGCGCGGGGCAGATCGCCATGCCACCTGTGCAACGCGCCACCGCTTCGCCCTCTGGACGCTCGATAGGTGAATCGCATTCCGGGCATGTGGTGGGCAGCGTCGGTGGGTCGGCACGCTCTTCGTCATCGCGCAGTATCACGCTCACCACTTCCGGAATAACATCACCAGCGCGACGCACAATCACCGTATCGCCCGGGCGTACGTCTTTGCGTTCAAGCTCATCCATGTTGTGCAGCGTGGCGTTACTGACCGTTACGCCACCAACATCGACCGGCTCAAGTCGAGCGACCGGCGTGACGGCGCCAGTACGGCCAACCTGAAAATCTACGCTCACAAGTGTGGTGGTCACTTCCTGCGCCGGAAACTTGTGTGCAAGCGCCCAGCGCGGCGCGCGCGAAATAAATCCGGCGCGGCGCTGCAAAAGCATGCTGTCCACTTTGTACACCACACCGTCAATGTCATAGGGCAAGCCGTCGCGTTTCTCGCCAATGTCCGTGTAAAACGACAGGCAACCTGCCACCCCGGCGACTGTTTCAACTTCGGGGCACACGCGTAAACCGTATGATCGCAACAGGCTTAGCAGTTCGGTTTGTGACGCCACCTGCATGTTCTGCGATGTCTCACCCAGCGCATAGAAAAAGGCATCCAGCGGACGTTTGGCCGTCTCTGCAGGATCGAGTTGACGCAAACTGCCGGCAGCCGCATTACGTGGATTCTTAAATGTCTTGTCGCCTGCCGCCCGCGCCTTGTCGTTCATCGCGTCGAAGCCGGCGCGCGGCATAAACACCTCGCCGCGCACCTCCAGCACAGCCGGGGGGCTCCCACGCAAAATCAGGGGCACTGAGTCGATAGTGCGAACGTTATGCGTAACGTCTTCACCGGTCTGCCCGTCCCCACGTGTCGCGGCCTGTGTGAGCTGGCCGTTCTCGTAGCGGATGTTGATGGCGAGGCCATCGAGCTTGGGTTCGGCCACATAGCGCAATTCACCCTCATGCTCTACGCGCTCGCGCACACGGCGATCAAAATCAGTCACCTCAGCGTCCTCGAAGGCATTGGCCAACGACAGCATGGGCACGGCGTGCGTTACGGATTCAAACTGACCCACGGGTGTCGAGCCCACCCGTTGAGTGGGCGATGTGGGAGTGACTAACTCTGGGTGAGCTTTCTCGAGCTCAAGGAGTTCGCGATACAGCGTGTCGTATGCAACATCCGGAATGACTGGGTCATCGTCAACGTAATAGCGATGATTGTGCTCGTTGATCTGCGCTCGCAGCGCCTCGACGCGATGGACGACTTTCGCCGGTGCAGTCACTTATTCTTCGTCGGCCGAAGTGCGGGCACCAAGCTGGTAGTTGATGATGTCTTCGCGCATGTGACTGGCGCTTTGACGACTCACGCTACACCCCTGCTCATCCACCAACTGTCCGCCCAACGTGGCGGCCAATCGACGGCCGGTCGCCAGCATATCCGCAAAGGCGGCCACACCATCACCAGGGCTTGGCAAAGCCAAAAACAAACTGATGCCTTTGAGCGATTTGTCCGCCAGCGTCTCAAGGTCAAAAGAACCGGGTTTGAGCATGTCCGAGACGCTGAACAACGGTCGATCCGTGGGACCAGGGTTGCCCTCGATCTCAAAACGATGAAACAGATCGTAGTGCGCAAAGCGCAAGCCCTCGGCACGCAATGCGGCCACCACGTCGGCGGCCACGTAAGGTGCATCCTCGCGTGCGACCAAATGCAGCTTCACAATTTTGTCGGCCACCATCGGCTCGGGCTCTTGCGGTGCCTCGGCCGCAACCGGGTCTCCCGGCATCGGGATGGTCATCTGATCGCCGCTCTCAAGTTCAGCGTAAGGATCGACCGTGGCATCGACGATGGCGTCCGCGGACGAATGCACGACCTCAGGGACATCGGCAACGGTCGGTGCTTCTGACAAAACGGGGCTGTCACCAAGATCCGGTTCGCGCCGTGTGCTTACGCTGGCGGCGGGCGCCGATGCCGAACGACGACTCCACCAGAAAATACCCGCAACCAGTGCGATACCCAGTGCAATAAGAATCCAACGCAATTCGCTCATGGTACTAAAGTCTCGGGAAGATCAAGATGCCTCGGCCATTTCAATGGCCTCGTCTACATCCACCGCGACAAGTCGCGATACGCCTGCTTCCTGCATGGTCACACCAAGCAACTGCTCAGCCAATGCGATGGTCGACTTGTTGTGCGTGATAAAGATGAACTGAACACGATCCGACATCTCCCGCAAAATGTTGCAAAAGCGGTTGACGTTCGCGTCATCCAGCGGTGCATCCACCTCGTCGAGCATGCAGAACGGTGCCGGGTTGAGTTCGAAAATTGCGAACACAAGTGATACGGCGGTCAGTGCTTTTTCACCACCCGACAGCAGATGAATCGTGCTGTTGCGCTTGCCAGGCGGGCGCGCCATCACGGTAACGCCGGCGTTCAGCAGATCGGTATCGGACAGTTCGAGATACGCCTGACCGCCACCAAACAGTTTTGGGAACAGACGCTGGAAACCCTGATTGACCTGATCGAAGGTCTCTTTGAAACGCGTGCGTGTTTCGCGATCGATTTTGGCGATCGCTTTTTCCAGCGTTTCCAGCGCTTCGGTCAAATCGTTGTACTGCGCGTCCAGGTATTCTTTACGTTCCGATGCTTCCTTGTGCTCATCGATCGCCGCGAGGTTAATCGGACCCAGACGACCCACTTTTTGTTCGATATCCGCAAGTGTGGTTTCCCACGTCTCAACGTTCGCCTCTTCAGGAATTTCTTCGCGCACGGCATCGAGTTCGAGGCCCGTTTCGCCGAAGCGCTCCATGAGCGTGTCGCGGCGCACTTTAATTTCCTGCGCTGAAATACGCACGGCGGCAACAGCCTCGCGTCGATCACCCACTTCGGCTTCAGCAGCATTGCGTTTTTCCACTTCGCTGCGCAGGCGCTCGTCGATTTGTTCTAGTTCGCGACGTGCGTCCGCCAGCGCGCTTTCCACCGTGAGCCGTTGTTCCAGGTGCTTGCTCAGCTCTTCCTGATGACTCGCCAGTGGCTGGTCCGCGTTGGTGATGGTTTCTGTGAGTGCATCACGCTTTTCGCTGAGCTTCGCTTTCTGCTCTTTTTGTCGCTCGAGGTTTTCTGACAGCGACGCATGGGATGAGCGCTGTGATTCGAGTTTCACTTCCACTTCATGGGCGGCACGTCGATCGTTCTCGCGCGTTGAGCGCGTGGTTTCGAGCGTCTCGCGTGTGCCGGCCTGGCGGTCTTCCAAGCGTGCTCGACGGCTCTCGACGTCGGTGAGTGCTGTACGCGCCGCGTCACGCTGTTCGCGCGCCTGGCCCAGAGCTTCTTCGGAGCGCTTTAGCTGCGCCGCCAGTTCGTCGGCGTCTGCTGCCAGCGACGTGACCCGCGAGGTGACATCATCAAACTGACGTCGACGGGCATCCAAACCCGCCAGAAGATCCACATGCGAACGATGCACGCGGTTAACGCTGTCCTGCTGTTCATCACGCTTGGCTTCAAGCTCACGCACGCGCAGACGCGCCTGCTCGTGCTGCTGCGCCAACGTGCTCACTTCGTTTTCAAGCGTCGCGCAGGTGTCATTGAGTTTGCGTATTTCTTGTTCGCGCACCAGCACGCCGCCTTCACGGGATGCCTCATCGCGATTCACGCGCAGCCAGTCGCGACCGACCCAAATACCGTCGGCCGTCACGATCGATTCACCGGTGCCAAGCGTCGAGCGACGCTCCAGCGCTTCGCCCAGCGAATTGGCGACCTGCACCGGGGCCAACAGTGAGCGCGCCACATTGCCGCCCCGCACTTTGTCTTGCAGGCTGCCCGCCCACGATGGATGCGGCGGACCGCTGGCCTCAACCAGCGTGACACGGGCACCATCAAGCTCGCTCACGGCGTTTTGCACGTCATTGAGCCGATCAATGCACACTGCCTCAAGATAATCGCCCAATACCGTTTCAACGGCGCGTTCCCAGCCAGACTCCACTTTGAGCTGCGTTGCCAGACGCGGGCGCTCTGCCAGATTGTTACCGGACAGCCATTTCTCGCTGCCCTTGCCGCTTTGCAGAGCATCCTGCTGCAGGGCTTCCAGCGAGGCCAGACGGCCCTTTTGCTGCTGCTGGTCGGCGCGCGTCTGATCCAGTTTGGAGGTCAGTTCGCGTTCGGCTTCACGCGCCTTGGCGATGTCCTGCACGCTAACCGCCAGCGATTGTTTGGCCGATTCCAGTTGCGCGCGTGTGCCGACCTCGTTGTGTGTGAACGTGGCGATCTCGGCATTGAGCTCATCAACAGAGAGTTCACGACGCTCCACTTCCACGCGCTTCTGGCGCGAAACCAGCGTCGCGATCTGCGATTCCTGATGCTCGATGCGCGTTTGTTCGACACTCACGCGTTTGCCGAGCTCACCGCCCTCTTTTTGTACTTCCTGCCATTCGCTGCGCCAGGTGGTCATGGCCTGCTCGGCTTCTTTCCAGGCTTTCTCGGATTCCTGGGCACGATTGCGCAGCACGTCCCAATTGGGCGACAGCTCGCTCAGCGAGCGATCTAGCTCACCCACGCGTTTCGCATCTGATTCGAGGCGCTGATCGATTTCGGCCAGTGCCTGCGTGCACTCATCCAGATCCGCCTGCTGACGCTGCTTGAGCTCGCGGGTGTGCTGGATAAATTGTTCGATGCGGGCGATTTCGGCGCCAAGCTTGTAATAGCTTTCCTGCACCTCGTTAAACTTGTCGCTCTGATCGGCGTGCGCGGCGCGCGACTTCTCGATCTTGGACTCGAACGCACGCTGACTGGCAATCGCCTCTTCCAGCTCGTTTTCTTTCTCCGCGGTCAGACGTGCCTCCACCTCTTCGCGGTTTTGCATTTCCGACAACCGCAGCACAATAAGTTGGGCATTGAGCTGGCGCTGTTCGTCTTTGAGTGTTTTATATTTCTCCGCGACTCTGGCCTGACGCTGCAGGTGACGAAGTTGTTTGGTGACCTCGTCGCGCAAATCGTTGAGACGCTCGAGGTTCTCACGCGTGTGGCGAATGCGGTTGCTGGTCTCGCGGCGACGGTCTTTGTATTTTGAGATGCCGGCGGCTTCTTCTACATAAACGCGCAGCTCTTCGGGTTTGGCATCGACCACGCGCGAGATCATGCCCTGCTCGATAATCGAGTAGCTGCGTGCGCCGAGTCCGGTGCCTAAGAAAACACGTGTGATGTCTTTACGTCGGCAACGCGTGTTGTTCAAAAAGTACTGCGACGTGCCCTCGCGCGTCATTACTCGTTTGATGGACACCTCATTAAAGCCGGCGTACTCGCCGCCGATGGTGCCATCCGAGTTATCAAACACCAGCTCGATCATCGCGGTGCCGACCGGCTTACGCGCGCTCGAACCATTGAAGATGACGTCAGTGAGTTCGTCGCCACGCAGATTTTTGGCCGAGCTTTCGCCCATGACCCAGCGCACGGCATCGATAATATTGGATTTGCCGCAACCGTTGGGGCCTACAACCCCGGAGAGGTTGCGCGGTAGCGTGACAGTGGTTGGATCAACAAAGGTTTTAAAACCCGCAAGTTTGATCTTGCTCAAGCGCATAGTGAGGCGGCCCGGGAGGTTAGCAATAACAGCGCGGTAGTTTAATGTAATGCGTCACGGTTTGGTACGAAAAAACACGGGCCAATGCGCCACAATTTTGGAGCAACTTTTTAGGCTCTGGACAGTCTTTAATGACGGGTCTGTGCACTCGATTGTTCGAGTCAGTTCAAGGCAAAGTCACCTAGTGCAATGAATTGCATGAGACTTTGCCGGAGCGGCAGCGCGCTCGTTATGGATTAGGCTAACACCGGCTGCCCACGCTTTTTTACAACATTATCCATTGAATACAGAAAGTTATGCCCCGATATAGCAATCTGGGCAACCCGTTGTATACATTTGCGGCGCGATAGCTATAATCGACCGCCTTCAAAATCCGTGATTCTGCAGGAGCAGACTATGCCAGCACGCAAGAAAGCCGGTTCCACCACACGCAAAAAGAAGACTGCGGCCAAGAAAAAGGTCGTGAAGAAGCGGAGTACCGCTGCGAAACCTGTTGCGAAGAAAAAGTCCGTGACAAAGAAAACCACGACGAAAAAGAAAACCGTCGCGAAAAAAGCTGTGACCAAGAAAAAGGTGACAGCGAAAAAGGCACCGGCCAAGAAAAAGGTCGCGAAGAAGAGCTCACGCAAGAGCGCTCTTGATGCACCCACGATTAAGCCCTACGAGGCAAAGCGTGGCGAAGACTTCATGAGCGAAGATCAGCGCGAACATTTCCGTCAGATTCTGCTCAATTGGAAAATGGAGCTGATGCAGGAAGTGGACCGCACTGTGGGCCACATGAAAGACGAAGCGGCCAACTTCCCCGATCCGAATGATCGCGCTACGCAAGAATCGGAGTTCAGCCTCGAACTGCGCACGCGTGATCGCGAACGCAAGCTGATCAAGAAAATCGAAGAGGCTATCAACTCGGTTGATACAGGCGATTACGGCTACTGCGAATCCTGCGGTATCGAGATTGGTGTGCGTCGTCTGGAAGCTCGGCCCACCGCCACGCAGTGTATTGACTGCAAAACGCTGGACGAGATTCGCGAGAAACAAATGGGGGGATGAGTGTGGCTAATGCCGACTACGTCGGTCGATTTGCTCCCTCTCCCACCGGCCCGCTTCATGCGGGCTCTCTTTTAGCTGCTGTTGCCAGCTACCTTGATGCGAAGCAAGCCAACGGACGTTGGCTGTTGCGTATTGAGGACATTGATCCACCGCGTGAAATCGCGGGCGCCAGCGCCGGCTTTCTGCGCACCCTGGAACGCTTCGGTTTCGAATGGGACGGCCCGGTGGTGTTTCAGTCCGAGCGACTCTCGCTTTATCGCGAACGGCTCGATGATCTGAGTGATCACACCTTTTTTTGCCGCTGTACGCGCAAAGAACTCGCGCGCGATCGCGAGCGGCTCAATTTATCGGGCGATCAATATCCAGGTACCTGCCGGGACGCGCGGCATGCCGACGGTGCCGTGCGCTTCAGACTCGATCATCCCTGCGCGTTTGTGGATGTCATTCAAGGCGAGCAATCGGCAAGCAGCGGTCCTGATGATTTCATTGTTTGGCGCAAAGACGGACTGCCGGCCTATCAGTGGGCGGTGAGTCTCGATGATGTCGATCAGGGCGTGACGCACGTGGTTCGTGGCGTTGATCTACTCCCCACCACGGTGCGACAGATCGCATTGATGGAGGCGCTCGGTGGCTCGACCCCGGCGTTCATGCACGTGCCCATGCTGGTACATGCCGACGGCCACAAGCTCAGCAAACAAACCCACGCACCGCCGCTGCACAAGGGCCGCGAGGTGGCGCAATTGTGCGCAGCATTTGGTGCACTCGAACTGCCCGTATCGAGCGCGTCAACCCCGGACACGGTGGCTGAACTGTGGCTTTGGGGAATTCGACATTGGAACCCCAAGCCACTGAAAAATATAAAAACTATGCCGTTCGTAGAACAAGGGTAATCGCCTGATTGCAAAGCAGCATAGCGGGCGGTTACACTCGGAACATTAACCACGTTGCATCGCAATACCCACGCACAATCAAAGGTGAATTATGAGCGGCACCCGTACCATCAAGAAGTACCCAAACCGACGCCTTTACGACACCGAAGAATCGCGCTACATCACGCTCTCCGACATCCGCCGACTCGTCATGGAGAAAGTGGAATTTGTCGTTATCGACAAAAAATCGCAAAAAGACATCACCCACGGCATTTTGCTGCAGGTGATCAGCGAGCAGGAGCAGAACGGCGAGCCGATCTTCAGCACCGAATTCCTGTCCCAGATTATTCGCTCCTACGGCGGCAACATGCACCACTTTGTGGGCAATTACATGGAGCAAAGCCTGAAGCTGTTTATGAACCAGCAGCAACAGTTCCGTGACCGTGTGAAAAGCGTGGTGGGCGTCGATCCGGTGGGTATGGTGGCCAACGTGGCCATGAAAAATTTCTCGCGCTGGAAGTCAGCGCAGGAAGATATTTTTCGCACGCTGAGCGGAGCCGCTACCGGCACCACGCGCCCTGCTGATGAGAAAGACGAAGACGAGCCAGCGCGACCCGGCTAGATCTGACCTGCATCCAGCGCCATGGCCGACCTTGAAACGAATAGCGCGCTGACGGGCGCGCTAAAGCAGGCACAGAGCATCTTGACCCTCGCCTACCTCACCATGGTGGGTGTCGGCATGCTCTACTACCATGAAAAATATTCTGAGTTCGATATCAACATTTTTCAGTATGCGGATGTCTTCTACTTTTTAATCGCACCGTTTGAAGACGTTTTTATCTTTATATTAAGCTTGGCCGCAGTGGCCCTGTTTCTACTGATCTACGCGACCGATAGTTTTTTCAAAGAAAAAACACCCCGGTTTTATACTTTTTTGACCTTCGGCACCAACAAAGCCGCATGGTCCGAGAAAATACAGGCAATTTCCTGGCCCCTTACTTTGGTTTTGATGCTCGCGCTGTACGCACAGGTATACGGCGACCGCGCCCGGCAATCCGTACTCGAAAGCGAGCCAATCACGATCGCGTTTACCGACGGTAAAGCCATAACCGGGCGAATGATTGGCAAAACCAATACCACGCTGTTTCTGCTTCAGGACACGGTTGTGAAAGCCATTCCGCTTGGCTCCGAGGTCAAAGAGATCATCATTACGTCGGCGTTCGCGGCGGAAGATGAGAAAACCTGAAACAGCGCCTCAGGCTAACTTTGCGTAGCGGGTCTGTCGCGCTCCACGCCATACACCCAAATCTCGATACACAGCACATCGCCCCAGGAAGCATCGGGAATGTCCGGCGTGTAGAAATACAATTTATGCCCCCGAACCACCTGCATGGTGATCCTCAACGGCTCATTTTGAATTTCCACAAATTGCTCATCGCTACCGGCCGTCGATAAGATTTTGCCCACAGTGTGAAATTGAACGCGAAAGTCGTAGAGACCTCCTTCGCTGCCACCATAGGGGTGCACATCACTCGGCCGATCAAGATCGGCGCCAAAACGCGGTAGTTGCTGCTGTAGTTTTTCGGGCAGCACATCGCGATAGATCTCGCGCCACCAGACGCAGTTGTCGCAGTCGCAACCGACCGCCGGCATGCCATCTTGACGCTGCACGTGCTGCGCGCCCTCAAGATGAACGGCGATCCGCCAATCGTAAAGTGGGATGGTTGGGCGTCTGGACATCTGCCGTACCTCCTATTCTTTGATTTGCATCCCAATACGGGAAGCGCGATTGTTCCCTGCAACAGTGGTCGAGCGACGTACTCTCAGGGATAGGTTGTAATAAACGGCATCTCAAAGTAGCTTTATTTAATGCTCACCTCTCTTAGATCAATAGGATCAGCATCCAACGGACGAGAGTGATTCAACGTGAGTAAATAGCTCTTTTCGGCTGATTCGGCATAGATGGTCAAGCTGGTCTGTATGATTTCCTGACCACCCACAGTACGTTCAAACGAAACCATCCGGCGGCCTTGTGTTTTTTCTACACTCGATACGGTGGAAGGTTCAACGCCTTGGACCATTGCGGTGATCATTCGATCGAGTAACTTGTCTGAATTTGCTACTTTACTACCATCTCGTATCGTTAATGTTACG
>JBGCEL010000160.1:0-16686 GCA_045106455.1 Gammaproteobacteria bacterium | reverse complement strand
CTGCCGTGTGCACCCTGTGCGCGCTGCCGGCACTGGCGCAGCTGCGCATCGTCGTCGATGGTGGCGTGCCCAATCCCATTCCGGTGGCCGTGGTGCCGTTCGGATTTGACGGGCAGGGACCCGCGCCGCTGGATATGGCCGAGGTGATTGATGCCGATCTGACGCGCAGCGGACGGTTCGCGCCACTATCGCGGCGGCGCATGCTGGAGCGTCCCACCGACGGCTCGCAGGTGGATTACGCCGACTGGGCGATCTTCAAGGCCGAGATTGTGGTGGTGGGCAAAGTAACGCCGACGTCCGACGGCCAGATGCGCGTCACGTTTCAGGTTATGGACGTGCCACGAAGAGAACAACTGTTGGGTTTCACACTGGCAAGTCCCGTGTCGGATCTTCGCACCACGGCACATTATATTAGTGATGTGATTTACGAATCGCTGATCGGCGAGCCGGGAATTTTCTCCACGCGCATTGCCTATGTGAGCGCCGATCCCAACGATCAGGATCGCTTCTCGCTGGTGGTCGCGGATGCCGATGGCGCGAACCAGCGCGAGGTCATCAACGCCGCGGCGCCGATCATGTCGCCAGCGTGGTCCCCCGATGGCAGGGAAATGGCCTACGTGGTGTTTGAAGACGGCGGCTCGGCCATCTACGTGCAAACGCTTGCGACCGGTCAGCGCCGTCAGGTGTCGGCGCGTAAGGGCGTGAACGGGGCGCCGGCGTTTTCCCCCGACGGCCAGAAGCTGGCGCTCACGTTGTCGGATGTAAACGGCAACCTCGATATCTTTGTGGCCGATCTGCGCTCCAATTCGCTAACCCGCATCACCAAGCATCCGGCCATCGATACCGAAGCGACGTGGTCGGCTGATGGAGACTCGATCTATTTCAACTCCGATCGCAGCGGGGGTCCGCAGGTGTATCAAGTGTCCTCCGGCGGCGGTCCGGCCGTGCGGCTCACGTTTGAAGGTAACTACAATGCTCGCCCACGCGTCTCGCCCGATGGTGATCGACTCGCCGTGGTGCACATCGATAATGGCAAATACCGCATCGCCACGGTGCAGCCGCGCAGCGGCAACGTGTTTGTACTGAGTAAAGGCCAGTTGGACGAATCGCCAAGTTTTGCGCCCAATGGCAGCACTTTGATTTATGCTACGCGGGAGGGTGACCGTGGTGTGCTCGCCACTGTCTCCACCGACGGTCTGGTTCGCCAGCGTCTCGATTCGCGAGGTCGTGACGTGCGTGAACCGGTTTGGGGGCCACTGCGTAGCTCGCGGTTGACCGCGAAATCGCGCGAGGCAGCCCCGCCGCCTGCGCCTTCTTCATTGCCTTAAGGTTTGTTTTGAGTTGGGATATCCCGCATCTTTTTAGTATGGACTGGAGACACACTATGTCGCGCTATCAACTTTTCGCTCTGTCGCTTGTGGCTTTTTTTGCTGCTGGCTGCTCGCAACAGCCGTCTGCGGACGTTACCTCAGAAGCCCCAATTGAAGTCAGCGAGCCGCCCGTGGTTGAGCGCGTGCAGGAAGCGCCGCCGCCACGTCCAGTGGTCACGCCACGTTATGAAGAGCCCAAGCTCACCGATACGCGCGTCATTTACTTCGACTTTGATCGCAGCGACGTGCGTCGTGAAGATCGCCCCGTCGTGCAGGCCCACGCCGAGTGGCTGGCTGACACCGGCGCCCGTGTGCGTCTGGAAGGGCACGCCGATGAGCGTGGCTCGCGTGAGTACAACATCGGACTTGGCGAGCGTCGTGCGCAGGCCATTCGTCAGGCACTGATGCTGCAGGGCGTGTCGGGCTCGCAAATCGAGACGCTGAGCTACGGCGAAGAACGTCCGGCCGATCGTGGTCAGGGCGAGTTTTCGTGGCAGCAAAACCGTCGCGTTGAAATCGTTTACCTGCCGTAATGATGAAGCGCTTTACCAAACACCTGGCGTGGCTGCCGTTGGCGGTCGTGCTGGGCGGTTGTCCGACCGTACCGCCGGAAGAAGATCCGGTGCTGATCAAGCTTACCGAGCTTGAGCAGCGTCTTTTGCGGATGGAGCGTGTGGTCAACAACCAGAGTCTGCTCGATCTCAATGCGCAGGTGGCGCAAATGCGCACCGAAGTCAATGCGTTGCGTGGCGATATTGAGACCACGCAGTTCAATATGGACGGACTGGCCGAGCGCAATCGCAATCAGTACGTCGATCTGGATACGCGTATTCAGGATCTGCAAAAAGGCGCGGTGATTGCACCGGGCGGCACGGCGGATGCCATGGTGGCGGTGACCGACCCGCGCGCGGTGTACGAGCAGGCGTTTGCCTTGCTCAAAGACCGTCGCTACGACGAAGCGCAAATTGCGTTCGATCGTTTTATCGAGCAGTTTCCGGAAAACTCGCTGGTCGACAACGCCTACTACTGGCGCGGCGAAACCGGCTACGTGAGCGGCGATTTTGACGGCGCGATCGCGAGCTTCAACGAAGTGGTCACGCGTTTTCCGGATTCGCAAAAAGTCTCCGATGCCATGCTCAAAATTGGCTTCAGCCAGTATGAGAAAAAGCAGTTCACGGCGGCGCGCAAAACGCTGGCCAAAGTGGTGGACGGTTACGCCGACACGACGGCGGCACGTTTGGCCCAGCAGCGTCTTGAACAAATGACGCAGGCGGGGCGCTAGTCTTAACGCCGTGACTCAAGTCATTCAGCGCGATGCGGGCATCGCGGAGCAAAAATCCGCGCTGCCCGCGCATTCGCGACTCAAGATCACCGAAATTTTTCACTCGCTGCAGGGCGAGGCCAACAGCGTTGGCTGGCCCACGGTGTTTGTGCGTCTGACCGGTTGTCCGCTGCGCTGTACGTATTGCGACACGGCGTATGCGTTTCACGGCGGCGAATGGACCACCATTGACCATGTGCTCGAAAGCGTGGCCGCGCACGGCGCACGGCGCGTGTGCGTGACCGGCGGCGAACCGTTGGCGCAGAAAAACTGCATTGCTTTGATCAAATCACTGGCCGACGCCGGCTACGCGGTGTCGCTGGAGACCTCCGGTGCCATGGACGTGAGTCACGTGGATCCGCGCTGCTCGCGTGTGGTGGATATCAAGACCCCGGCGTCGGGCGAGGTGACGCGCAACCGCTATGACAATCTCGCGCTGCTCACCCAGCACGATCAGGTGAAGTTTGTGATTGGCGATCGCGCGGACTACGACTTCGCGCGCGAGATCATGACCGAGCATGCGTTAAGCGAGCGCACGACGGTGCTGCTGTCGCCCAGTCACGGCGTGGTGACGCCCGGCGAGCTGGCCGACTGGATGCTGGCCGATCGCCTGCACGCCCGCTTACAGGTGCAGCTGCACAAATATCTGTGGGGCGATGTGCATGGGCGCTGAGCAAAAACGCGCGGTCGTGCTGGTGTCGGGCGGACTCGATTCGGCCACGGTGCTGGCCATGGCTCGCGCGGACGGCTACGAGTGCCATGCGCTGTCGGTGGATTATGGCCAACGTCATCGCGTGGAGCTGACGGCCGCGGCGCGCGTGGCCCGCGATATGGGTGCGGCGTCACATCGCACGGTGAACGTCGATCTCTCCGCCATTGGCGGCTCAGCGCTCACCGACGAAAATATCGCTGTACCCGAGGCGGGCGGTGAGGGCATTCCGGTCACCTACGTGCCGGCGCGCAATACGGTGTTTTTGTCCGTGGCGTTGGGTTATGCCGAAACGCTGGGGGCGCGCGATTTGATGATCGGTGCCAACGCGGTGGACTATTCGGGCTACCCGGACTGCCGGCCGGCGTTTGTTGCGGCGTTTGAGCAGCTGGCGAACGTGGCCACCAAAGCCGGCGTCGAGGGGCAAAATTTGCGCGTTTTGGCACCTCTGATGACGCTGACCAAAGCGGACATCGTGGCGCGCGGAACCGAGCTGGGTGTGGACTACTCAGCCACCATTTCCTGCTACCAGCCGGATACCGAAGGACGGGCCTGCGGCGTCTGCGACGCGTGTTCTTTGCGGCGCGAGGGCTTCGCTGCGGCCGGTCTCGCCGACCCCACTCGATATGTTGACGCCACGTCTTGAGATTTGGGTGCGTTGCGGTATCATGCGCGGCTGGCGCTTGGGTCGTTAGCTCAGTTGGTAGAGCACCGGACTTTTAATCCGATGGTCGCAGGTTCGAATCCTGCACGACCCACCATTTTCTCCTTCCATCCTATGCGCCTTCCCAACCGTTATTTTTCAAATCCCACGTGAGCGTCGCGGCGACATGGTGGCTGTATCTTATTGCCTGTGGCGATGAGTCTGTCTACACGGGCATTGCTATGGACGTTGGTCGCCGGTTGGCGGAGCACCGCGCCGGGGCACCGCGCGGTGCGCGCTATTTGCGCGGGCGCGGGCCGTTGCGTCTGTTGGTCGCCGTGCCGGTGGGAAATCGTTCTGAGGCCTCGTCGGCCGAGTATTGGGTCAAGCGCTGCAGCGCGGCTGAGAAGCGGGCATTTGCGCAGGCGCCGGCGCGCTTGAGCGAGTACATAGCGGCATTAAAGACGAGTTCGTAGGTAGCTTCGGGCGTCAGTCTTTGCTTAGTGATTCACGCTTTTCCTCGAGCGCGAGCCAGCGTTCCGACGCGGCGTCCAGGTCGTGGCGTATTTTTTCCAGAGCATCGAGTGCCGGACGGGTAATCTCGAATCCCTGCTCGTAGAAGTCTGGCGCCGTAACGATAGCTTCGGCGCAGGCTATGTCGACTTCCAGCGCTTCAATTTTTTCGGGCAGTCCGTCGAGCTCGCGCTGCTCTTTGTAGCTCAACTTGGTGGGTGGGGCGTTTTTTCGTCTAAGCGCCGCGGCCGCTGCAGCGGCCTGCTTTTTGAGCCTTTGTGGTCGATCGATCTCCGCTAAGTCGAGCCCGCGACGCTGCCAGTCGCTAAAGTTGCCCACGTACTCACGCACGCCTGCGTCACGTTCGAACACCAGCACGCTGGACACCACGTTGTCGAGAAACTGTCGGTCGTGGCTCACAACAATTAGGGTGCCGGCGTAGTCGGTCAGTTTTTGCTCCAGCACCTCCAATGTTTCCACATCCAGATCGTTGGTGGGCTCGTCGAGCACCAGCAGGTTGCTCGAGCGTGTGAACAGGCGGGCCAGCAGCACGCGGTTGCGTTCACCACCGGACAGCGCCTTGACCGGCGTCATGGCGCGTTTGGTGCTAAACAAAAAGCCTTTTAAGTAGCCCACAATGTGATGCTGCTTGCCGTTGATATCGATGTAGTCGCGACCTTCGCCCACGTTGTACGCTACCGATTTATCCAGCTCCAGATCCTGGCGCAGCGGGTCGTAGTAGCCAATGTGGAGGTTCGTGCCGTGCTTCACGGTGCCTTCGGTGGGTGCCAGGTTGCCCAGCATGATGTTCAACAGCGTGCTCTTGCCAACGCCGTTGTTGCCCACCAGACCAATGCGCGCGCCGCGCATGACCTTCAGGGACAAATTCTGAAACAGCGTATTGCCGTCGTAGGCGTGGCCCACGTTGTGCACGCGAATGACCTTGCGCCCTGAGTCCTCGGCCTCATCGATGTGCATGTTGGCGGAGCGGGGTGCTTTAATGCGGCCCTCGCGTTCCTCGCGCATGGCGGCCAGCGCGCGCACGCGGCCTTCGTTGCGCGAACGCCGTGCTTTGATGCCCTGACGAATCCAGACTTCCTCTTCGGCGAGTTTTTTGTCAAAACGTTCGTGCTCTTTTTTCTCAGCCGCCAGTGCGTCTTCGCGACGGCGCAAAAAGTTGGCGTAGTCGCCGGGCCAGCTTTGCAGCTTGCCGCGATCGAGCTCTACGATGCGCGTGGCGAGCGTCTGTACAAAGGCGCGGTCGTGGGTCACGAACAGCACCGCGCCGCTGTAGTTGCGAATCGCGTGCTCGAGCCAGCGAATGGTCACGATGTCGAGATGGTTGGTGGGCTCGTCCAGCAGCAATAGATCCGGCTGGCGAATCAGGGCGCGCGCCAGCGCCACGCGGCGACGCCAGCCGCCCGACAGTTCGCTGAGCTGGCGCTCGGCCGGGAGTTCCATTTCGGTCACGAAGCTCGCAACGCGCTGCTCGAGGTGCCAGCCGTCGGCGCTGTCGAGGCGGCGCTGTAAATGTTCAAGTTCGATCAGCGTCGCCGGATCACCGGCATTGCCGGCTAATTCCTCATAGCGGGCCCGCCACGTGCGAATCTCAGACAGGCCAGTGGCCACGTAGTCGGGCACGCTCATGTCGCTTTGCTCCGGCAGCGTTTGTTTGAGTTGCGCAACGGTTAAATCCGGACTGAGCTGCAACGCGCCGCTGTCGACCGTTTGTTCACCGGTAATCAGGCGGAATAAAGTGGTTTTGCCGGCGCCGTTACGGCCCACCAGGCAGACGCGCTCGCCGCGTTCAATGGCGAAACTGGCGTCTTTGAATATGGTTTGATCGCCGAAGTCGAGCGCGACCTCATCGAGGCGTAGAAGCGTCATGGGGGCATCATAGCGAGCCGCGTGTGCTCAGGCGATCCGCAATGCCACAAAATGGCGCGATGGATCACTGGCCTCACACCGACATATCAGCAATTTTGGTGCGGAATTACGCGCGTTTTGGGGCATACTCAGGTTTTGCACGGGGAGATGCGTTGTGACGGCGCTGAGTGTCAACGTCAATAAGGTCGCGTGGTTGCGTAACGGTCGGGGCGGCAATGACCCGGACGTGCTGTGGGCAGCGCGCACGGCGGTCGAGGCGGGTGCCCACGGCATTACCGTGCATCCGCGTCCGGACCAGCGTCATATCCAGCCACGCGATGTGCACCAGATTGCCAAATATTTGTCCACGCGCGAGAGCATTGAGTACAACATCGAGGGCAATCCCTTCGAGGCACCGCTCGGCGATTACCCCGGAATGCTGGCGTTGGCCAAAGACACGCGCCCGGCGCAGGTGACGCTGGTGCCCGACAGCGTGGATCAAATTACCTCCAATCGCGGTTGGGCCGTGAGCGCGTATCAAAAGCGCTTGCAAGATCACATAGCCGCATTTAAAGATCTGGGCTGCCGCGTGAGTTTGTTCATGGATTCGGATTCCGATGAATACGAGCTGGTGGCTGAGCTTGGTGCGGATCGTATTGAGCTGTACACCGAGGATTACGCACGGGCCCACGAAGCCGGCGAATTCGAAGCCACGCGCGAGCGCTATCGCGATGCGGCGCAGCGAGCCCAGTCGTTCGGGCTGGGAGTGAACGCCGGGCACGATTTGTCGTTGGCGAATTTAAGTGATTTTCTTGAGATCGACGACGTGCTTGAGGTGTCGATTGGTCACGCGCTCATTAGCGATGCGCTCAAGTACGGTCTGCACGCCAGCGTGCAAAAATATCTCGGTTGTCTTCCTAACGTCTGATCCTCCAATACTATGAACCAAACGACTTCCAACGCGCCGGCCTGGACGCACACCTTTGTTGTGCACAAATTCGGCGGTTCTTCTTTGGCCGATGCAGAACGCTTCGAAAACGTGGCACGCATTCTGGCCGATCGTCAGTACGGTCCTCAGGGGGTGGTGGTCTCTGCCGCGCGTGGTGTGACCGATACGCTGCTGGGCATCGTCAACGATGCACGTGAAGGGCGCGACTTTGTGCCTGCGCTCGATGCGCTGAGTGAGCGTCACAACGAACTGGCCGCAAAGCTGCTTGCGGACGACGTGCGCGATGCCTACGTGGCACAGCACGCCAAAGATCTCAGTGACATCGCCGACATCGCGCGCGCGACGGCGCTCATGCGCGATGCTTCGGATGCCGTGGTGGCCACGGTCGCCGGCTATGGCGAAGTGTGGTCGGCGCGGCTTTTGGGCAGCCTGCTCAAATCACGTTGGGGCGAGCGCCAAGTCGAATGGCTCGATGCGCGTGACGTACTTGAGGTGGTCGATCACGAAATGGGACCGGTGGTGAACTGGTCGGTCAGTGAGCCGCGTATCCGCGAGCGATTGGGATTGGATTTTGATGGCACGGTTGTCATTACGGGTTTTGTGGCACGCACGCCGGGCGGTGTAAACACCACGCTTGGGCGCAACGGCAGTGACTACTCGGCGTCCATCTTTGGCGCGCTATTGGGTGCCAGCCAGATTCATATCTGGACCGATGTCGATGGCGTCATGACGGCCGATCCGCGCTGGGTCAGCGAAGTGAAAGTGATCGAGGAGCTGTCTTACAGCGAGGCGATGGAGCTGGCGTATTTTGGCGCCAAGGTGCTCCATCCCCAGACCATGGCGCCAGCGGTGGCGCGACAAATCCCAATCTACATTCGCAATACGTTTGCGCCCGAAGCACCGGGCACGCGCATTGGCGACAAGAGCGACAACGCGCCGCCGTCCGAATCAGCCATTAAGGGCATCACGAGCATCGACGGCATGGCGGTGGTGAATCTTGAGGGCGCCGGCATGATTGGCGTGCCGGGCACCGCGCAACGTTTGTTTGGCGCGCTGTCCCAGGCCGGCATCAGCGTGGTGATGATCTCCCAGGGCAGCTCCGAGCATTCCATTTGCTTTGCCGTGCCCGATGACGATTCACAACGGGCCAGCGACATCGTGCAAACCACGTTTCGCGCCGAAATTGAGGCCGGCGTTATTCAGCGCGTGACGGTGAATCACGGTCTAAGCGTGTTGGCCGTTGTGGGCGACGGCATGGCCGGTACACCGGGTGTCGCGGCAAAGGTGTTTGGCAGTCTGGGTGAGGCGGGTGTGAACGTGCGCGCCATCAGCCAGGGCTCGTCGGAGCGCAATATCTCCGCGGTGATCGATCGCAGTGACACTACCCGTGCGCTGCGCGCGGTGCATTCGCGCTTTTATTTATCGCCGCAAACGTTGTCCATTGGCATGCTCGGTTGCGGCACGGTAGGTCGCGTGTTGCTGGAGCAAATGCACGGCGAGAGCGAACGACTGCGCGCCCAGTTTAATCTCGATTTACGCGTGCGCGCGCTGGCGAACTCGCAACGCATGTGTCTGGACGAGCGCGCGCTGGATCTGGGTCAGTGGGAAAACCTGCTGACCGAAACCGACCATAAATCAGACCCGGATGCGCTGGCGGATCACGTGAACGCCGAGCACTTTCCCCACGCGGTGATCATTGACTGCACCTCCAGTCAGGGGCTGGCCAATCGCTACCCGCAGTGGCTGGAGCGCGGCATTCACATCATCACGCCGAATAAAAAATCCAACAGCGGCAGCCTGGAACAGTACCGGGCTGTGCGCGAGGCGATGCGTCGTGGCGAGTCGCGCTATTTGTATGAGACGACCGTAGGCGCGGGTCTGCCGATATTGCAAACGCTGCGCGATCTGCGTGAGACCGGTGACCGGGTGCGCAGCGTGCAGGGTATTTTCTCCGGCACGCTGGCCTATTTGTTTAACGTGTACGACGGCAGCAAAGCGTTTTCCGCCATCGTGCGCGAGGCCAAAGAAGCGGGCTTCACCGAGCCCGATCCGCGCGATGATCTGTCCGGTATGGACGTGGCGCGCAAGGTGGTGATTCTGGGCCGCGAAATGGGGCTTGAAATCGAGCTCGACGATGTTGAGGTGGAGAGTCTTGTGCCGGCCGGGCTGGACGACGGCGACGTGGCGGCGTTTCTTGATGCGCTGGCCCACCATGATGGTGACATGGCCGCACGCTTTGAACAGGCGCAAAGTAAGGGCGAAGTATTGCGCTATGTCGCAACGCTCGGCGCCGACGGCGGTGCGTCGGTCGCGCTGCGTTCACTGCCGGCGCAGCATACGTTTGCGCACATTAACCTCACCGACAACGTTGTGCAGCTGCAGACCGATCGCTACTGCGACAATCCGCTGATTGTACAAGGGCCCGGCGCGGGTCCGGCGGTCACGGCAGCCGGCGTGTTTGCCGATTTGCTGCGGTTGTCGGCCTATCTTGGAGCGGCCGTGTGACCGGTCTGCCGGTGGCTCACGCGTTTGCGCCGGCGTCGGTCGGCAATGTCGCGGTTGGGTTTGATCTGTTGGGACTGGCGCTAGCGTCGCCGGGTGATACGGTGACGGCGACGCGGCGCGAGTCGTCCGGTGTCGTGATCGAGGCGATTGAAGGCGTGGCGGTAGATTTGCCGCGCGATCCGGCGAAGAACACCGCCGGTGGTGTTGCGCAGGCGCTGCTCGCGCACGCCGATGCAAATTTTGGCGTGGCACTCACCATCCAAAAAGGCATCGCTTTAGGCTCAGGCATGGGTGGTTCGGCGGCCTCGGCCGTTGCTGCAGCCGTGGCGGTCAATGCGCTGCTGGATGTCCCACTGGATCATGCCGATTTGTTGACCTTTGCGCTGCAGGGTGAAGCCATTGCCAGCGGTGCGGTGCATGCCGATAACGTGGCGCCCAGCTTGCTCGGCGGACTGGTACTGGCCCCCGCGGACGGTCCGGCGTACCCGCTCGCACTGCCGCAAGGATTGGTGTGTGTGCTCGCACGACCGCATTTAGAACTGACCACGCGTGCGGGTCGTGCGTTACTGCGCGATCAATACAGGCAGCATGAATGGGTGACGCAGGCCGGCCATCTGGCGGCGTTCGTGCACGCGTGCAGTGTGAATGATCACGATGCGATTGCGCGTCATCTCACCGACACCCTGATCGAGCCGCAGCGCAAAGCCGCGATCCCGGGGTTTGATGCGATTAAGTCGGATGTATTGGCGGCGGGTGCGCTGGCGTGTTCGATTTCTGGCAGCGGGCCGGCGATGTTTGCCTGGTGTCCACAAGACAACGCGCAGGCCGTGAGTTCGGCGTTTAAGCACGGCTTCGCCGCCGAGAGTTTGGACTGCGAACGCGTGGTCTCACGTTTGGATGCGCCCGGTGCGCGACTACTGGCACAGAGCGAGTTATGAAATTTATTAGTACCCGGGCCGCAGGCGATGGTCTGGGGCATCTGGCAAGCGAAGCCATTGCGCAGGGGCTTGCCGACGACGGCGGCCTGTTCGTACCCGACGCACTGCCGAGGATAGATTGGTCGCAGGTGGGGGCGGATGATCTGCCGCACATTGCCGAACGCTTTTTGCAGCCGTTTTTCGTGGGTGATCCGCTGGCCTGCGAGTTGCCCGCCATTTGCGCCGAAGCGTTCAATTTTCCACTGCACATCAAAACGCTGGAGGACAAGCTCAGCGTGCTGGAGTTGTTTCACGGCCCCACGGCCGCGTTCAAGGATTTTGGCGCTCGTTTTCTGGCCGCCTGCTTTGCACGCTTGAATGACGACAGCGACAAGCCGCTGACCATCTTGGTGGCCACCTCCGGGGACACCGGCGGTGCGGTCGCCGCGGCGTTTCACAAGCGTCCGGGCATTCTGGTGGACGTGCTGTTTCCCGATGGCCAGGTGTCGCCGCGACAGGCGCAGCAGCTCACCTGCTGGGGCGACAATATTCGCGCGTTTTGCGTGGACGGCCCGTTCGATGCGTGTCAGACGCTGGTCAAAGAGGCGTTTTTGAGTCAGGAACTCAATGCCAAGCGGCGCTTGTCGTCCGCCAATAGCATCAACCTTGGCCGGCTCTTGCCGCAGGCCGCGTACTACGTGTGGGCGAGTCTTGTGATGCGCGAACGCACCGGTCGCGCGGCGTCGTTTGTGGTGCCCACGGGCAATCTTGGCAACGGTCTTGCCTGCGTATGGGCCAAAGCCACCGGCGCGCCGATCGAACATATCCATTTTGCCACCAACGACAATCGCAGCGTGCCCGAATTTTTTAACGACGGTGCGTGGCGTGCGCGTGCGAGTGTCGCGACGCTTGCCAATGCCATGGACGTGGGCAACCCGAGCAACATGGAACGACTGCGCGCGTTGTACAGTGACGCTGAATTGCGCGCTCGCTTCACGGCAAGCTTTGTCGACGACGCCGCGATTGAGCAGCAGGTAAAACACGACGCGATGTCGCGCGATGAAGTGTTCTGTCCGCACACGGCAACGGCGACACATGCCTACGATCACCACATCAAGCCTGAATTTAAAGAGTCCGACTGGGTGGTGGTCGCAACGGCGCATCCGGCGAAATTTGAAACCGTTGTCGAGCCATTGATTGGACGCCCGGTGGCCGTGCCGGCCAATCTGCAAGCGTTGCTCGATTTGCCGAGCGAGAGCATTCAGCTTACGCCCACACTATCTGCGCTGATGACGCATTTCTGATGACGGTGAGCGGTTGCGTCCGCGACCATTGCGCCGCCCGGGGCTGCCGAAAAACGCTCTAAAACCATGGTTTGGTGAAGACGCTTGGCATACGCATGTTACCCGGTGAGAGCGGGCGTGGCGTCCATCGCGGCACTGTGCAATAGTCTCCAAACCTTTCCCTCTGCGTGTTCTTAATTGCGTATGCCCGAGCCCAGCTCAACCATGATCGGCGTCTTTGCTGTGGTGGCTGTCCTTCTCATTGGATTGCTGGTGCGCTGGTGGTGGACGCCGGCGCGACGTCACGAGCGCGCACTGCGCAAAGCATTGCGTGTTATTGGTCATGACACCTTGGTCGATCGTGTCATTCCCGACGGCGTGGACGGTGAAATCCAAATTGATCTAATTGTGCTGACGGGTGCGGGCTTGCTTGTGCTCGAAGTAAAGCGTGTTGAAGGCACGGTGTTTGGTGCAGCGTCCATGGATCAGTGGACGGCACTAACGCCGCACCGGCGTATCGCGTTTGAAAACCCTCTGGAGCTGATGCATCGACGTATCATCGCGCTCAAAGCGCGTTTGGGTGACGACGTGCCGGTGGAAGGGCGTGTGGTGCTCGTCGGGGATGTGACACTCGGAGCTGATTTGCCCGATGTTGTGACCACACCTGAGACACTGGCCGAGTCCTATGCCGCGACGGCAGGCAAAGCGGATACGAGCCCTTACTACAACCACTGGACACAACTGAGCCAGGAGGCGGCCGCGTGATGAGATCTCTTTTTGTCGTGTTCTTCGCGTTGTGGCTGGGCGCCTGCGCCAGCACGCCGGGCATTACACCCACCAATCTCGATATTTATGGCGAGCGCTTTGTGCGCCTCGCGCTCGATCTGGGTGAGCACGATGAAGACTACGTGGACGCCTATCACGGACCCGAGCAATGGCGACGCGATGCGGCGAATGAGGCTGTGCCTCTAAAGACCATTCGACGCGCGGCAGAACGCGCGGGCAAGGCGCTACGCGCGGCGCGACAAAGCGACGCACGCAGCGAACGTCGGCGCATTTATTTGGCGCGCCAATACGAGGCGCTGGCCTTCCGTGCGCGTATGGTCATGGGCGAGACGTTTTCGTTTGATCAGCAGTCACGCGGTTTGTATGACGCTGTCGCGCCGCGTCACGATGCTGCTTTTTTTCAGACGGTACTCGACGAACTCGATATTTTGCTACCGGGTCGTGGCGACGTGGCCAAGCGCTACGCGACGTTTCGCAAGAACTTTGTGATCCCGCCAGAGCAACTCGACACGGTATTTCGAGCGGCGATTACCGAATGCGCGCGCCGCACCGCCGCGCGTTTGACGCTGCCCACCAATCAGTCGTTCAAGATTGAATATGTGAAGGATAAATCCTGGGGCGCGTACAACTGGTATCAGGGCGATGCAACGAGCCTGATTCAGGTGAACACGGATTTACCCATTCATATTGATCGGGCCATTGATCTGGCCTGTCACGAAGGCTATCCGGGTCATCACGTGTACAACGCGTTAATGGAAAAGCATCTTTTGAACGACCGTGGCTGGATCGAATTTTCCGTGTTGCCGCTGTTCAGTCCCACCGGTCTTATTGCCGAGGGCACGGCCAACTACGGCATCGTGATGGCGTTTCCCGGCAACGAGCGTGTGGCGTTCGAGCGCAACAAGCTGTTTGCGTTGGCCGGTCTGGATCAATCTGAGGCGACGTTGTACTACGACATAGAGGGCTTGGTCGAGCAGTTGTCGTACGCCGGCAACGAAGCGGCGCGGCGTTACATCGATGAAGAGATTGATGCGCAGGAGGCCGCGGCCTGGTTGGGGCGCTATGCGCTGATGTCGCCCGAGCGCGCGCAGCAACGTGTCGAGTTTATCGATCAGTACGGCGCGTACGTGATCAACTACAACCTGGGTCGTGATTTGGTGACGGCCTACGTGGAGCGGGCAGGCGAGGAGCCGGCCGATCGCTGGGCACGTTTTGAGCGGTTGCTTTCCACTCCTGTGCTGCCGTCGCAGCTCGTACCTGCGCGCTAAGACGCAGGCACGAACTTCAAGTTACTCGCCCAACTCAGGCGGCTTTCGCAGCCCGTGCCTGCTGAGCATGATCCATCAGCACGCGTGCCACGCAGGCCGTAATCGCCTTGCCGGTGGCAATGTGCAGAAACTCGTTGGGGCCGTGTGCATTGGAATGCGGACCCAGCACACCGGTCACCAAAAACTGCACGCCCGGAAATTTCTCACCGAGCATCCCCATAAACGGTATCGATCCGCCGGTGCCCATGTACATGGCGTCGCGACCGAAGAAGTCCTGGGACGCAGCGACCATCGAGTCGTGTAACCACGGCGCGACCTCGGGAGCGCTCCAGCCACCCATCGCCGATTCCACATGAAACTCAACCTGTGCGCCGTGGGGTGGATTGGTTTCGAGCGTGCGTTTCACGGCCTCAGCCGCGCGCTTTGGATCGGCCGTAGGCGGCAAGCGAAATGAGAGTTTGACGTGTGTGCCCGGACGCAGTGTGTTGCCAGCACTACCGACTGCTGGCATGCCGTCGGCGCCCGTGACGCACAGCGTGGGCTCCCACGTGTTGGCCAACAGCTGACCGGCGACATCGCTGACGACAGGTCCCGTGGTGCCGGCCCACGGATATTTGCCTGCGACTGTGGCGCCAAGCACGTCGGCGGTGGCGTCGGCCTGATCCTGCCGCTGTTGCGGGATGTCGGTTTTTAGTTCGTCGAGCAACATCTCGCCCGTTTCCTCATTTTCAATGCGCGAGAGCAGCGCACGTAGCACGCGAAAGCTGGACGGGACAATGCCGCTGGCCCCGCCGCTGTGTACGCCTTCGGTGAGCACGTCGACCTTGAGTGTGCCGACCAGATTGCCGCGCAGCGTGGTGGTGCACCAGAGCTGATCGTAGTTGCCGCACTCGGCGTCAAGGCACACGACCAGTGTGGGTCGACCAATGCGCGGATTTAAAAGATCGATGTAGTAGGGCAGATCGAAGCTGCCGCTTTCTTCACAAAATTCGATCAGGATTACGCAGCGCGCATGAGGGATGTTTTGTTCCGCCAGCGCTTTTATGGCGGTTAGCGAGCCAAATACCGCGTAACCATCGTCCGCGCCACCGCGGCCATAAAGTTTGCCGTCGCGGATCACCGGCTTCCACGGCGCCAGGTCTTCTTCCCAGCCGTTAAACTCCGGCTGTTTGTCCAGATGTCCGTACAGCAACACGGTGTCATCAATTTGCCCGGGGATTTCAAGAAACAGCACCGGCGTACGACCTTCAAGCCGCACGATCTCGGCGGTCATGCCCTCGATGGGATTTTCCTTGCACCAGTTCAGCGCCAGCTCGGCAGCGGTGTCCATGTGGCCATGTTCGGCCCAATCGGGATCAAACAACGGCGACTTGTTCGGAATTTTTACGTATTCGCACAACGTGGGAACAATGCTGTCGTCCCATTTTTTATCAACAAAGTCTTTGAGTTTTTTGGCGTCCATGTTGGGCCTCATTAGGAAACAGGTTGAGTGTCAGGTAAACGGAAAAAACGTATCGCGTTGCGCGTGGTGTCGCGCGCCACGTCGGTGCCGCTGCGACCGGCCGCTGCGGCGACCGCGTCAAGCACCACGGGCAGATATTTTGGTTCGTTGCGTCGGCTCTTGGGTTTGGGGCGAATGGTACGCGGCATCAAATACGGTGCGTCGGTTTCGATCATCAGGCGGTCTTCTGGAATCTCCCGAATCAGTTCGATCAAATGATGGCCGCGGCGTTCGTCGCAAATCCAGCCGGTGATGCCAATGTACAGACCGCGTTCGATATAGTCGCGCAGTTCGTGGCCTTCACCGGTGAAGCAGTGGGCCACGGCGTCAGCCAGCTTAGGCAACCATGGGTCCAGGATTTCCAGAAATTGGGCGTGGGCATCGCGTTGATGCAGGAAGATCGGCTTGCCGCTGTCCGCCGCCAAGGCCAGCTGTTGTTCAAACACGTCGGCCTGCTGCTGTGGCGTGGAAAAATTGCGGAAGTGGTCGAGTCCGCATTCGCCCGCCGCGACGACGGCATCGTGGGTGAGCAGTTCGCGCAAAGTATCCGCATCGCCGTCCTGCCAGTCTTTGGCGTGGTGCGGATGGACACCAGCCGTGGCAAAAAGCGTGCCGGGATGGGCCTTGGCAAGTGCCAAACCGGCTTCCGAGCCCGCAACGCTTGCACCCGTAACAATAAACCGCTCAACCCCCGCCGATTGGGCGTCGGCGAGCACTTTGGCGCGATCGGCGTCAAAGCTGTCATGGGTTAAATTCGCACCAATATCGATCAGGTTGTTCAAGCTCAAAAAGTGCCCCGTTAACGCGCTTTGGTCGGTTACAATAGGGCGCCTATTCTACTGATTCGATCGAGCAGGCGCATCAGCGCTTCACTCGGCACCGGGGACACGCAGTATCACGATGGCTACGCCGTACTCGCATTTATTTGCACCGCTGGATCTTGGCTTTACCACGCTCAAGAATCGCGCCCTCATGGGCTCCATGCACACCGGCCTTGAAGACAGCAAAAGCGACTTCGAGAAACTCGCGGTGTATTTTGCTGAACGCGCGGCGGG
>JBGCEL010000159.1:0-6712 GCA_045106455.1 Gammaproteobacteria bacterium | reverse complement strand
GATGGCCGCCTCGGTGGCTTCGCTGCCGGAATTGCAAAAAAACACGCGCTCAGCGAACGAGCATTCGGTGAGCTCGACCGCAAGCTGCACGGCCGGTTCGTTGTAGTACAAATTGCTCACATGCCAGAGCTGCTCAAGCTGTTCGTGCACGGCTTTTTGTATTTCGGGATGGCGATGACCAAATGAGGTGACGCTGATGCCGGTGCCAAGATCGATGTAGCCGCGGCCGTTGGCATCAAATACGCGACAGCCTTCGCCGCGCACCAGCCCAAGCTTCGCCGGGGCGTAGTTGCGCGCCAGTACGCGTTGGCCGGTGTTAAGCAGCGTGTCCACTTAATAAATGCGCGGCCGCTTAGCGCGGCTGCGGCACCACCTCGTCGCGACCGATCAGCAGGAAGTAAAGTTGCTTCAGGCGACGCTTCACGTCCAGATGCCAGACATAGAGTGACGGGATCAAAAACAGCGTAATCACGGTTGCAAACAAAATACCGAAACTCAGCGAGATGGCCATCGGAATGACGAACTGCGCCTGCACGCTTTTTTCAAACATCATGGGCATCAGGCCAAACGCGGTGGTCAGTGACGTGAGTACGATGGCGCGGAAGCGTGCGGTGCCCGAGTCGATGACCGCCGTTATTAAATCAACGCCATCGCGGCGTGCCTGATTAATAAAGTCGACCATGATCAGGCTGTCGTTCACCACCACGCCGGACAGCGCAATGAGGCCGAACACCGAAAACATGCTGATGGCGTTGCCCGTAATCAGGTGGCCGAGCACGGCGCCAATGAGTCCAAACGGAATCACGGACATGATGATCAGCGGCTGTACGTAAGACTTCAGCGGAATCGCAATTAGCGCGAAAATCAGGAACAGCGCGGCGATGCCTGCCACTTTGAAATTGCGGATGAGCTCCGAGACCTCGGCGCTCGAACCGCTGCGCTGGGTTTCGACGCTTGGGAAACGGGCGAGGAGCTCTGGTATGTAGTCCTTATAAAGGTCTTTAACGATTTTTTCTGGCTCGGCGATCTCCGGATCGGCGTTGGCCGTTACGGTGACCGTGCGTTTGCGATCCACGCGGGTGATGGTGGAGTAGGCTTTGTTGAACTCAACGTCCGCCACAGAATTGAACGGCACGCGACCGCCGTCCGGGGTGAGGATGCGCATGTTGCGCAAATCCGCGATGCTGCGTCGCTGCTCCGGCGGATAGCGCACCATTACTTTGAGTTCATCCTTGCCGCGCTGAATGCGCTGCGCTTCTTCGCCGTAAAAAGCCTGACGCACTTGACGTCCCAATGACTGTAGCGTGAGCCCCAGTGCCTGCGCCTCGGGTTTGATTTTCAAGCGAATCTCTTCGCCGCCTTCGTTGCTGGAGTTGCGCACGTCGTACGTGCCGTCGTATTCCGAAATTTTGCTACCCAGCGCGTCGGCTGCGGCCAGCAGGCTAGCGTAGTTGTTGCCGGACAGGCCAATGCTAATGGGCGCGCCGCCACCCAAATTGTCGCCATCCGAGAACGACAGCTCGCGTACGCCTGGATAATCCGGCAGTGCATCGCGCCACATTTGCGTGATGTCGAAATTATCCAGCGGGCGATTCTCATCCAGCGGCAGCTCGACAATGACGCGCCCGGTGATGTCGCCTTCGGTCCATGACGCCACGTGCTTCACCGGTCGAATGCTCTCGGGATGCGCCTCATCGTATTCGTCTACCAAGCGGAACAGTGTATTTTCCACCTGCTCCAGAATTTCGGTACGTCGCTGGGGAGACGATCCGTTTTGCATCACCAGATTCATCTGCACGTAATCGCCCGGCACGGTGGGGAAAAATACGACGCGCGTGTAGCCGCCCGCGATCAGGCCGGTGGTGAGGATCAGCATGCAGAAGAACAGCGCGATCGTAACGCCCCGCGCTTCCACGGCACGCACCAGCAGCGGGCGGTAAACGCGCTGAATCACAAACTGCAGTCCGTGCTGCACGTGTCGCTGCAGCCGCTGAAAAAACTTAGGAATTCGTTTGAGCCAGGGTGTTTGGCGATACGGCGCGAAGATCTCTTGCTCGTTCACCGGCGCGATATGCGTGTGCGCCAGATGCGAGGGCAGGATTAACTTCGATTCAATCAGCGAGAAGATCAGACACAACGCCACGACCATCGCCACCGCTTCCATGAACGGTGAGAACAAACCGCCGATAAACAGCAGCGGGGCGAAAGCAGCGATGGTGGTGAGCACGCCGAACGTGGCAGCGGTGGCCACGCGATGTGTGCCCTTGATGACGTTGCGCATGGTGTGACCTTCCGCGCGCGTGGTGGTGTAAATGCTCTCACCAATAATGATGGCGTCATCGACCACAATCCCCAGCACCAGAATAAACGCAAACAGACTGATGACGTTGATGGTGACGGGCCACGGGCCGAGCGGCATGAGCGCCAGCGCACCACAAAATGCGAACGGGATACCCACTAAAACCCACAGCGCCACTTTGAGGCGCAAAAACAGCGACAGCACGATAAACACAAGGATCGCGCCCTGCAGCATGTTTCTGAGCATCATGCTCAAGCGGTCGTTGAGATAGTGCGCGCGATCAACCCACACGTCGAGCGTGACGCCTTCGGGCAACTGCGCGCGCTTTTCTTCAACAAACGCTTTGACGACTTTTGACGTCGCCAACTCGTTTTGCTGGCCGCCGGTGAGGATGCGCAGCGTGGCGGTTGGTTCGCCGTTGAAGCGTCCGTAGCCGCTTTGTTCTACGAAGCCGTCCTTAACTGTGGCGATGTCGCCGAGCGTCAGCCGCGTGCCGTCCGGGAACGTGCGCAGCACAAGATCCGCAAAATCGATCCCCGCATACACCTGGCCTTTGGTGCGCAGCAGGATGTCGCCGCCTTCGGTTTTGATTGTGCCGCCCGGTAAATCCACCGCGCCGGTTTGAATGGCCGCGGACACGTCGCTCATCGACAGCCCGTATTCCAACAGTGTTTGTTCAGACACCTGGACGCTAATTTCATAGTCGCGTCCGCCGAGGACTTCCACCTGAGTGACTTCCGGCAGGGTCATTAGATCGTCGCGGAGCTTTTGCGCCTGCTGCTTGCGCGCTACCTCATCAAGGTTGCCGTAGAGTGCGACAAACAGTACCGGAATCGGGATTTCCTGTTTGTAGATCACCGGTTTTTCGGCCAGCGCCGGAAACGTGGAGATCGCATCGACGCGCGTTTTTACATCGCTGAGCACCTGGTCGATGTCAGCATCGATATTCACTTCGATAGAAACCGTGCCGGAGCCCTCGGAGGCCGTGGAGTTAAGTTTCTTGATGCCGTTCAGGTCCTGAACGGCTTCCTCCACCTTAACAATGACGCCTTCTTCGACTTCCTGCGGCGCGGCGCCAAGATACGGCACGCGTACCGAAATACTGTTGAGCTGAAAATCGGGCGTGGTTTGCTTGCGGATGTCGAAGGCCGAGAAGCCGCCTGCCACAAACACCACCAGCAACAGCAGATTGGCCGCGACCGGGTTGCGGGTGAACCAGGCAATGAGGCCGGTTTGTTGTTCGCCTGCGGTGCTCATTGGTCTCTACCTTCCGCCTGTGGTGGCGGTGTCGTCGGTGTTTGTGGTGTCGGGCTCGATGCGGTCTTCCTCTTCGCCAACGATGCGCACCTGCTGGCCGTTGGTGGGTGTTTCCAGATCAGTGATCACCACGCGTCGTTCGTCCACCGAGCCGGCGGCGACGTAGGCTTTTTGCGCATCGCTGCGAATAATGTCGACGTCGCGAATGCGTAGCTGGCCTTCTTCGTCAACGAAAACGACCTGTCCGCTGCCGCGGACGGCGGAGCGCGGAATTTCCAGCACGTCGTCGACAAAAAGTCCTGGGATACCGGCGCCTACAAACGTGCCAACCGGTAGCGGCGTGGATTGTGGTGAGTCGTCGCGGCGACGATAGGGGTCGTCAATGCGGGCCACGGCGTAGGTGACACGATTGGTTTCGTCAATCGTGGCTTCGGTGCGCACGACATGTCCGCTCCAGCTTGCCTCGCGACCGCGGTAGCGGCCGGTCAGGGTGAGCGGTACGCTCTTGTCGTCGTTGGAGAAATTCGCCGCGCTTGGCAGGTCCACAAAGCGCTGGTCGCTTTGACTGAGCGGCAGGCGTACCTCAATGGTGTCGGTGCCAAAGGTGGTGCCAAGGCGCGTGCCGGCGGCAACAAACTGCCCGACATCGGCGTTTTTCTCGCGCACGATGCCGGCATAGGGCAGGCGTACGCGGGTCTTGTCGAGATCGCGCCGTGCGCGGGCGACGTCGGCCTTGGCTGTGGCGAGCGCCGCTTCAGCACTGGCCAGATCAATTTTGCTGCGATAGTTTTTTGCGCCCAGATTGCGGATGCCATCGTATTCAATCTGACGTTGCTTTAGCACCGCCTCGGTCTGGGTCACGGTCGTGCGAAACAAAGCGGGATCAATTTGCATGAGCGTCTCGCCCGCCTCGAACACCCCGCCCACCACAAATGATGGTGACATGGAGATGATCGGGCCGGTGACCTCAGCGCTGAGTTGAGTGGTGACGGCCGGCTGGGCCGTGCCCTGACTGTCGACGGTGAACTGCACCGCGGATGGTGTCAGATCCAGAACCTCGACCAATGGAATGACTTCCTTGATCGGCTCGCGTTTGGGCTTCTCGCGCGAAAGCGCCATGACCACGGTGAGAATCACCGCAACGACCAGCATGAAAGCGATCAGCATGATGCGCTTGAACTTGAACGACATGGCGCTTCGGCCTCCGAATGGTTTCGGACACAGTTTGAAGCCTTTTGCCCCGGGACGCTATTTTTTTAAGGGATGGCCGTCCGGCAGATGTTTCATGGCCCACGACGCGAGGCGCTTTTTCTTGTTCGGCAGCGAGAGTTGATCGTTGGCCAGCGGGATAATGGCCTTGTCATGCACCAGCAGACGGTAGCAGTACTCGATCTTGTCGTTGGCCGAATCGGTGGCCTCAAATTCCACCACGCCGCGCTTCGTTGCCGCGGCCATGATGATATCCAGCGCGGCCTTGACCAGAGCCACTTCGTTTTTGGATTTTTTCAACGCCCTTGCTCCATTATTTTGCTCGCTTCAGACTTGTTGCCCATCGCCGTGTTGGACGTGCCAGCGTCTGGCCCAGTAAATAAACGGTGTATCGATAATTGATATCGCAAATTTAAACACATATTTGGCCATCGCAAGCTGCACGGCGGTCGAGAAGCTCACCAGTCCCCACCACACCACCAGACCATAGATGGCGGTATCGACCAGCTGCGAGGCAAGCGTGGAGGCCGTATTGCGCAGCCACAAATGGCGCCCGGCCGTGGCCTCGCGCAGTTTATGGAACACCCATACATCGAAGCTCTGACTAATCAGATAGGCGAGCAACGAGCCGAACACAAAACGCGGTGTGAAATCGAACAGCGTCAGCGTGGCCTCGTGCACGGAGCGCGCGAACTCCGCGGTTTCGGGCGCGCTGGAGGGCACGTACTGCAAGCTTAGCTGCGTCATGATCACCAAAGCGACGCTCACGAAAAACCCCACGAGCACGGCTTTTTGCGCCGCGGCACGGCCGTACAGTTCGCTAAGCAAATCGGTGGCGAAAAAAATGCTCGAATACAGAATGACGCCCATGCTGGTCTGCATGCCAAACACGGTGGTGAGTTTTGGTCCCAGGATATTGGCGAGCAACAAACTGAATACCACCACACCGACCAACCCGGCGCGACCAAAAAATCGGAAGCTCAAGACGGCAATGGCCAGATCGGCAAACAGCGTGAGGCACCACAGCAGTGCTTGATGATCAACAAATAGGTCGGGTGGCAGCATCGGCGTAGTATAACGCTGTGCGCCGGCGATCAGGCGGTTTGTACGCCTTCGGCGATTCGCGCAATCAGATCGTCGTCGAGCGGCTTGTTAAAGAAGTCGCGCACGATAGCGTAGGTGTCAGCGCGGGCCGCATCGCGCGGATTGGTCGATGACGTGAGCATAAATACGACGGCGCGAAAGCGCGCGCCAAACTGCCGCTTGAGCGCGTCGAGAAATTCGAAGCCGTCCATGCGTGGCATGTTGATATCCAGCAAGATGGCGTCCACCGAGTCGCTGCCGGCGTCCTGCAAATGCGCCAAGGCCTCTTCCGCGTAGCTGAAGCTCAAAATGTTGGCAACGATCCCGGAGCGCTTCAAAACCCGCTCATAGATCATGCGCTCGATGGCGTCATCCTCCACAACCATCAGCGTGTGCACGAGTGGCGCTTTGGCGTCCTTATCGGTCATTCAAATACGTCGCAGGAACGCAGAAAAAACGCTGCCGCTATCGGGTTTTGAAGTGACGCTTATATGCCCGCCGTGATCGAGGGCAACACGTCGACACATCGTGAGACCAAGACCCGTGCCGGGATAGTCTTCCGCGACATGCAGGCGCTGGAACATGGAAAAGATTTTTTTCTGGTGCTCCTGTTCAATGCCGATGCCGTTGTCGCGGATGTCGATTTGCACGAGTTCGTCGGCCGGATTTGCGGCGTCTGAAATTTCAATGCTCGGCGCCGTGTCGGGCTTGTGGAATTTGATTGCGTTGCTCAGCAGATTCAGAAACAGCGTCCGCAGCAGCGGTCGGTCGCCGTGGATGACCGGCAGCTCATGGACCACGATCTGGGCGTCCTTGGCGCGAATCTCGCCCTGCAAATCGCTGATGATGTCCGTGACCAGAGCA
>JBGCEL010000158.1:0-13460 GCA_045106455.1 Gammaproteobacteria bacterium | reverse complement strand
GGGCTGACCACCAGCGGCTGCATCCGTGCGACGTGTATCGACGCCTGCTCCTACGGCTTTATTCCGATCATTGTGTCCGATGCCTGCGGTGATCGGCATGACGAGCCCCACAACGCCAATTTATTTGATATGAATGCAAAGTACGGTGATGTGGTGGACGAGGCCGCTGCACTGAATTACCTGCAGACGTTGAAGCGCTAAAGAGCACAAGTGTCAGGCGCAACAACGACAACAGGCTCGACGGCGGAGCAGCCGCGCACGCTGTTTCGCAAAGTGTGGGACGCGCACGTGGTGCAGGCACAGAGCGAGCAGGCTCCGGCGGTTATGTACATCGATCGACACCTGGTGCAGGAGGTCAGCTCGCCCCAGGCGTTTGAGATGCTGCGCGAACGTGGCCTTGGCGTGCGCCGACCGGATCTCACGCTCGCTACCGCCGACCACTCTACCCCGACCGTCGCCGATCACCTCTACGGTGACTTTGCTACATCCATGTCGGCGCCGGCGCGACAGGTGCGCAAGCTGCGTGAAAACTGCGCCGAATTTGGGATCGAAATCTATGATCTTGCCCACGAGCGCCGTGGCATTGTGCACGTGATCGGTCCGGAGCTCGGTATCACTCAGCCCGGCATTACGCTGGTGTGCGGGGACAGTCACACCAGCACACACGGCGCACTGGGGGCGCTGGCGCTGGGCATCGGGACCACGGAAGTCGCCCACGTGCTTGCCACCCAATGCCTGTTGCAACGCATGCCAAAAACGCTGGCCGTTAACCTGCGCGGCGCACTGCCTGAAGGCGTCAGCGCAAAGGACATTGTGCTTGCCATGATTGGCAAAATTGGCGTCGATGGCGGCGTGGAGCATGTCATTGAATACCGCGGGTCGGCCGTGGATGCACTGCCCATTGAGGCGCGCATGACCATCTGCAATATGTCGATCGAGGCCGGCGCGCGTGCGGGCATGATGGCGCCCGACGACACCACGTTTGAATATCTGCACGGACGACCACTGTGTCCCACCGGCGCTGCCTGGGAGCAGGCGGTTGCACGCTGGCAAACGTTGCGCTCCGACCCCGCGGCGAGCTTTGATAAAGAGGTGACGCTCGATGTCACGCGGCTCGCACCGCAGGTCACCTATGGCACCAATCCTGGCATGGTAGGTGCTATCGACGCGGCGATCCCCGAGGCGCGCGACAACGCGCAGCGCCAGGCTCTGCGCTACATGGGATTGACGGCCGGCGAGTCGGTGCTTGGCACGCCCATCGACATGGCGTTCGTTGGCAGCTGCACGAATGCGCGGCTCTCGGATCTGCGCGAGGTCGCCCGGGTGCTGGACGGTCGCCGCGTCGCCCAGGGCATTCAATTACTCATCGTGCCCGGCTCGCAAGCGGTGAAGCGTCAGGCCGAGGCGGCCGGCCTGCATGAGATTTTCCAGCGTGCCGGCGCACAGTGGCGCGAATCGGGCTGTTCCATGTGTTTGAGCATGAACGGCGACAGCGGAGGCCTGTCGCCCGGGCAAACCGTGATCAGTACGAGCAATCGCAATTTTGAAGGCCGCCAGGGGCCGGGCATTCGAACGTTGCTCGCCAGCCCGCTCACCGTCGCCGCATCGGCCGTGGACGGCAAGGTTTGCGATCCGCGCATGCTGTTGTCTTAACGCTGTGTACGCACGCGGGAAGCCGCTGTCTTCTACCGGTGGCCAACTACATTCAGGCGTGGCGCAATAAAGACAAGGCGGCGATCAAAGTGCGCCATTTGCTGGACATGTGGGCATTTTGTTGCTCAATGATGGGCGCGTTGGCGATCTTCGGTTGCTACTGGAGGAGTTTGTGCAGACGATCACAATGCCCACCGAACAAAACCCGCATGCCGGCATGGGAGTGTACGTGGTGGGCCACTACGTCGAGCGCCGCGGTCCGTTGAATCCCAGTGTCGATATTGGACGAAATTTGAACAGTGAGCGCGATCTGGCGGCAGATTTGTTTTTGCTTGACGGAAATTCTAACCAAGTTGTCTGCATCGTGCCGTCTTTGTCGCTCGTTGTGGCCCGCTTTGGCAATCGCCCGCCGCGTGATCCCGTGTGGGACAATGCGCGTCTGCCCAATAGGTTGATTCGCGGCTTGCCAGACGCTGCGCGCGCCCACCTTTCGCCGCAGCCGGAGTGATGCGATGAGCCTACTCAAACCCGAAGACGCCGACTTCGCTATGCACGTGGCGGTGGCCGTTGTTGGCGGTGGTGGCTGCGGATTGACCGCCGCGCTGTCGGCGGCCGAAGCGGGCGCGTCTGCTCTGGTTCTCGAGGCCGATGCGCAGGCGCTGGGGACCACGTCAATGTCGACCGGCCTGATCCCCGCCGCGGGCACGCGCTTCCAACGCGAGGCCGGCATCGACGATTCGCCGGAGCAGTTTGCCCACGACATTCTTGCCAAAACAGGCCATACCACCGATGCCGAGATTGCGCTGTCGCTGGCGCAGGCCTCCGCTGACACCGTGGAGTGGCTTGCCGACAGTCAGGGCGTGCCGCTGTCGCTGGTGGATTCGTTTTTATATCCCGGCCATACCGTGATGCGCATGCACGGCTCACCCAATCGTACCGGCGGTGAGCTCATGGGCGCGCTCAGCAATGCGGTGGAACGAGCCGGTGTGGATGTCTTAACCGAGGCGCGGGTAAGCGCCATATTTGCGCAGGACGACGGACAGGTTCGCGGCGTGCGCTGCGCGCGACCCGACGGCAGCACCGAAGATCTGTCGTGTGATGCCCTAATCCTCGCGTGCTGCGGTTTTGCCGGCAATCCCGAAATGGTGGCGCACTACATTCCGGAAATCGTGAACGCGGATTTTTTTGGTCACCCCGGAAACAAGGGGGATGCGATTGTCTGGGGCCGCGAGCTCGGCGCGGCCATCGAAGATATTCATTCTTATCAGGGTCACGGCGGGCTCGCAGCGGGCCACGGCGTGCCGATCTTGTGGCCGGTGATCATGGAAGGTGGCTTTCAAATGAATCAGCGCGGCGAGCGCTTTGCCAACGAAGCGCGTGGTTACTCCGAGCACGCCGTCGAGGTGGTGGCTCAGCCGGGTCATGAAGCCTGGACCGTCTACGACCAAAGACTGCACGAAATGATGCAGGAGTTTGACGACTACCGCGATGCCATGGCGCAGAGCGCCGTGCGCAGTGCAGATAGCGTTGCGGGTCTTGCCGATATCACCGGGGTGCCGCTGGATGCGCTCACCCAAACGCTGACGCAGGTGGCCGCCGCGACGCGTGGGGAAACACCCGATCCGCTGGATCGCGAATTTGCCGATCGAGCCGTGCTCACGGCGCCTTATTACACGGTGAAAGTGCACGGCGCGTTGTTCCATACGCAAGGCGGTTTGAAAGTGGATGCCGATGGGCGCGTCGTGCGCGAAGACGGCTCACTGTTCAACAATCTTTATGCTGGCGGTGGCGCGGCGCGCGGCATTTCCGGTCCGGGATGCTCCGGCTATCTGGCCGGTAACGGTCTGTTAACCGCGACAACGTTTGGTCGCCTTGCCGGTCAATCCGCAGGGAGGCGATTTGCCGATGGTTGAGTTACGACGAACACAGGTGATTGTGGCGGGCGCCGGTCTATCATTTTCGTGAACGCCAGCGGTTGATCGGTGGGCCCACAGCGCAAACGTATATCTGACCATTTTGGCGCCGTGCTAGTGTCCGTGCGATGAGAACAACATCATGAAAATAGCGGGCGCCGTGCTGGATGCCGCGGGTCAGGGTATGCGCATAGAACCGCTGATCCTGGCCGACCCGGGCGACGACGAGGTGATTGTGCGCATCACCAGCTGCGGTATTTGCCATACGGACATTGGCGTGCAGAGCCATTTGGCGCTACCGGCCGTGCTTGGCCATGAGGGGGCCGGTGTCGTCGAGCGATGCGGCAGTGCGGTCACGCACGTCTCGCCGGGCGATCGGGTGTTGCTCACGTTTGGCTCCTGCGGCGAGTGTCGCAACTGCCGTGCGGATGCCCCGTCACATTGCTATACCGCGATGGACGTCAATTTTTTCAGTGCCAGGACGGGCGGTCGAACGACGCTTCTGCGTGAGAACGGGTCGCCGGTGAACGGTTCGTTTTTTCAGCAGTCGAGTTTCGCCAGCCATGCTCTGGCCACGGCACGCAATGTGGTGCCGGTGGGCAACGAGGTGGATACGGACATGCTTGGTCCGCTGGGCTGCGGCGTGCAAACCGGTGCGGGCGCCGTGGAAAATGTGTTCCTCGCGCAGGCGGGATCAACCATTGTTTGCACCGGGCTCGGCGCGGTGGGAATGAGTGCGGTGATGATGGCCCGGCATCTGGGTTGCAGCATCATTGTGGGGACTGATCCTAATAAGCAGCGCCGCGAACTGGCCTCGCAGCTTGGTGCCACGCACGTTTTTGATGCCGGCGAGGGTTGCGTTGAGGATATTCTGGCGCTCACGCAAGGCGGTGCCGACTACTGTCTGGACAGCGCCGGCACCGTCGAGACCTTTCACAACGCGCTGAAGTCTGTGCGCTGTGGTGGCCATGTTGGGGTCGCGGCCGTGCCTGGTTGGGTCGATGGTTTTCAGTTCAAGCCGTCCGATTTGGCGATGGGGCGCACCATCACCGGGGTGCTTGAGGGCTCAAGCCGACCGCTGCGCTATATCCCAAGGCTGGTGAAGCTCGTTGAGCAAGGCGAGCTTCCGATTGACCGCCTGATCCAGTTTTATCCGTTTCAAAAAATTGATGAAGCGCTGGCCGATCTGGATGCCGGTCGGGTGATCAAACCGGTGCTGCGGATGCCCGCATCGTGACGTCTGCTCAAAGAGACAGAATATGAGTTATCGCGCTATGTACGACAGCTGGCGAGCGCAGCCCGACGCTTTTTGGGTCCGCGCCGCTGAAGGGATCAGCTGGGCTAAGCCCCGCGTATTGCCCGGCTGCTGCGATGGTTTGTTCTCGCATTGATGGCCCGGCCCTGTTCGGGCCCTGGGCACAATCCCTGAATTCGAACCGGTTGTGCACAATCTGGCCCCGCGCATGACTTAAGAGTCGTCCGGAAAATCGTCTTATGTGGACGGTCATTGGCGCGGTTATCGGCTTGTTAGTTGCTGTGCACCATACGATGGGCTAAAGAGATTCGTTGAGTCGTCGCTACCGTGTATGGAGGACACGGCATGCCGGTGCTCCGGAATGCGCGGCACGCTACCCCCCCCCCTTGGCTCGCCGCCGTCACGGTCCGCCCGTTCATTCTGTGGCGGCCGTTTCGCGAGATTTTTCCAGGGGGCAAGGACAGACCGGTGAAGCTCGGATGCAGAAATTCCCGCGCATGGAGGCGTTGGTACTATTGCGTAATTGGTGGCTTTCGCGCCTGTTAGTCGCAGTGGGGGTCGGGCTGGCTGCGGTTTTGCCCGTCGTCTGCGCTTGCGCCCAGGGCACAGCAGCATCTCCGTTTCGTTTCTACACCGTTCAGGACGGGCTCAACCAGCGCCTCGTTCAGGCATTCGAACAGGATCAGCATGGGTTCATCTGGCTGGCGACATGGGGCGGCGTTAACCGCTTCGACGGTCGATCGTTCGAAAGTCTGACGACACGCCAGGGCCTGCGAGTAAACGGGTCTACGGCAATGCACGTCGATGCAAGCAACGCGCTGTGGGTTGGTGACACGGGCGGCGGCCTGACACTGGTTGAAAACGGTCGACCCGTGCGCACCTACGCGCCACGCGAGGATCGGCGGTCCCCGGTACGTGCGCTCGCGACCAGCAACGATGTGCTGTATCTGGGCTTTCAGTCATTGGGCGCCGCCCGTCTCGATCTGAACGACCCAATGGCGAGGATCACACCGCTCCCGGGGCTTGCCGGTATGTTCGTTCGCAAAATCGCGCCCACGCCTTCCGGCGAGATCTTGTTGCTGACCGTCAATCAGGGCCTGTTTGTCTACACGCCCGGCGGCGATGCCAACCCGCGACTCGTCGATGCGCAGGTGACGGCCATTCACGCGAGTGAGGACGGCGTGCTCGCCGTAGGCAGTCGCGACGGGCGCATTGGACTGTACCGGCCAGCCGGGATCCTGTGG
This sequence comes from Gammaproteobacteria bacterium, assembly GCA_045106455.1. Classification (GTDB taxonomy): domain Bacteria; phylum Pseudomonadota; class Gammaproteobacteria; order Steroidobacterales; family JBCCMA01; genus JBCCMA01. Next base: position 7,395 of record JBGCEL010000158.1, on the reverse strand, counting down.
CGAGACGCAGACTTTGGAGATCGGGTAACTGATTTGGCGTTCGACAGCGATGGACTGGCATGGGTGAGCACGCGCACATCCATTGTGCCGGCCGATGCGCCACACAAGCCTATCCCGGTCAACGGGCCCGGACGTCTCTTGCTGGATCGCGATGGAATATTGTGGGTGCTTACGAGCTCTGGTCTTGGTCGTTATCTGGGCGAACGGTTTACGCACTATCCTCTGGAAGTGCGCGGGACCAGTTCAATTGTCTACGCCATCGCGTCAGACGCAGGCGGCCGCTATTGGTTCGGCACGGGGACCGGGTTGCTGATGACCGACGCCGACGGACAGCTTGTGGACGTGAACGAAGCGCTGGGTCTGCGCCGCTGCGAGGTGCGAGACCTGAAAATACTGCCGGACGCAAACCAACTATGGATGGGCTGCGTGCGCGGCCAATCGCAACGCATCGATTTGGCGACCATGACGCCGAGCCCCGTCTTCGGGGAGCAAACTCGTTCGGTGCTTGCCCTCGCTCGCGATGCCAGCGGGTGGATCTGGGCCGGCACACCCTTCGGCGAACTCATCGCGGAGCATCCGCAGGAGGCGGGCACACGGCGTTTCGAATTCGGTCAAGATAAACCGATCTACTCCCTCGCAGCTGGCTCCAATGGGATGCTTTGGATCGCGGTTCAAAACCACGGGATCTATCGCATGGCGACGAACCAACCTGATGCTGAGCCAGAGCAAGTACTTTCCGTCGACGACCTGGGGGGGCAGTCTCCTATGCACCTGGCCATTCGACAGGAAGCAGATGGCAATGATCTGGTCTGGATCGGAACACTCGGCGGAACCATCGCGCTTTGGCAATCTGGCAGCGTTGATCTGACATTTAGTCATGAGGTGCTGGCTCGACAGAGCATCTACGCGCTCGTCCCGCTGCCGGATAACACGCTGGCGATTGGCACAGAGCGTGGTCTATATCGCTACGACCTTACCAGTGCCAATCTGGATTTCTACGGCGCCGATGAAGGCTTTAAGGGCATCGAGACCAAGAATCATGCGAGCTTCCTCGAAGACTCGGGCACGCTATGGGTGGGCACTGCGGCCGGGGCGACGCGTATGGACCTTGAGCTGCCGATGGACAATCCGCCCCCACCCCCACCGACCATCGTCGCCGTGCACCTGGCCGATCAGGCCTTTGCCCCGAATGACGGCGACGTGATTAACGTCGTGGAATCTACCGCCGTGATCGAGTTTGCGGCTGTCTCAACGCGTGCGGCGAAGGATATTGAGTTTAGCCACCGGATGCTTGGAATGGACCCGCGTTGGAGTACGCCAAGTGCACCCACATCAGTGACGTTTGGTCGTCTGCTGCCCGGCAATATGGTGTTTGAGGTACGGGCCAGGCGCGGTGGTGAACAATGGAGTGAACCTATGTCCATGGCGCTGCGCGTACCCACACCGTACTGGCAGACGCTGCCGTTTCGCCTGGCCTGCGCGGCTGCTCTGTTCGCGGCGTGTGCCGGTTTGATTCGTCTTCGGACTCTGCGCGTCGAGCGCAACAATGTCATGCTGCAGCGTCAGGTTGATGAGCGCACACGTTCGATCGCCGAGCGCACTGAGCAACTGCGGCGCGAGATGGAAGAACGCGAGAAGGCCGAGTTGGCGCGAGAAGAGATGGAGGACCGATTTCAGCGTGCCTACCAGAACTCTCCCCTGGGTATGGCGCTGGTCACTGCCGATGGTCGCATCTTCGATCTGAATCCGCAGATGCGAGCGCAGTTTTGGCCGACCGGCACCGTGGACTCGAACGAATTGCTTCCCAGTATCATAGCGCCGCCGCATCGCGATGAGTTCGAAGCGTTTCTTGTCGAGATGGCATCGGCTGATCATCCCGGTCAAAGCCGTGAGTTTGCCTGCCTGACGCAGCGCAATGAGAACCTCGTCATCGTCTTTACGCTATCGCCGATTCGTGGCCCCGAGGGGGTTACCCGTTACTTCCTCGTCATGACGCAGGACGTTACGCAAAGCCGGGAAATGACCCGACAGCTTGAGTATCAGGCAAGCTTTGATGAGCTCACCGGCTTGCACAACCGCCGCTCCTTTGCGACCCGCCTGGAACGCGCGTTTGCAGCGTCGATGGATAACAAGTTGTCCTATCTGTTGGCCATTGATCTGGACCGTTTCAAGGTGGTTAACGATACTTGCGGACACCCAGCGGGTGACGATCTGCTGGTGCAAGTGGCGGCCCTGCTTCGTGGCTCCGTGCGAGATACTGACGTGGTCGCACGAAATGGCGGCGATGAATTTTCCATTATCCTGCTCTCATGCGAGGAGAGTGTGGCGCGCAAAAAGGCCGAGCTTGTTCGCCGGTGCATCGCGGAGCTGCGCTTTGCATGGGGCGGCCAAATTTTTCGGATTGGGGCCAGTATCGGTGTCGCACGCATCGACGCGCGTGCCAATACCCTTGAGGAGCTGACGATGCTGGCCGATTCAGCATGCTACACAGCCAAGAAAGAGGGTCGCAATCGAGTACATTTTGCGACGGATGAAATGGAGGCCGTGCAGGAACAGCGGGAGGAAATTCGTTGGGTGCAGCGTTTGCCGCTTGCGCTTGAGCGAGATGAGTATCGGCTTTACGGGCAACGGCTACAGGCCTTCGCTCCGGCCGCGGACAATGCGCAACATATCGAGGTGCTGCTGCGCTTGTATGACCCCGCACAGAACCGCATGATCCCACCCGGCGCGTTCTTTCCGGTGGTGGAGCGTTACGGGCTCAGCCGCGCGATCGATGAGTGGGTGGTGCGTAGGACCATCGCCATCATCAACAGCCACACCGAGTTTACGCGCTCTGCGCATCGGTTCTGGATCAACCTGTCGGGTGCGAGTCTGAGTGACCCGAGGTTTTGTCCTGAGCTTCGCGACGTGATTGAAGACGCCGGGTTGCCGCCGGGGACTCTAAACTTTGAGATCACCGAAACGACCGCAATGCACAACCAGCGCGAGGCCAGTAACCTGATTGGGACATTGCGTGACGTAGGATGCGAATTTGCGCTGGATGATTTTGGTAGCGGCTCCTCGTCGTTTGGCTACCTCAAGACGCTCGACGTCAATTACGTAAAGATCGACGGACACTTCGTGCGCAATATTGCGCGCGATCAGACGGACCGTCTGTTTGTTAAGTCCATCATCGATATTGCGCATTCGTTGGGCATGAAGGTCGTCGCCGAGTTTGTCGAGGACGATGAGGTGGGCAGGATCGCTGAACATCTCGGAGCCGACTATGGGCAGGGTTTTGCCTTGCATCGTCCCGAATCCATTGCTGATCTGAGCCCCATGCGCCGTGTTGGATCCAGCACGGCCTGACTCGACTCCCAAAGACCACAGAGCCCACCGTGACACGCGCAGGGGGGGCAAAACAATCGGTCGCTGACTCCAACCTCTATGACATGCGATTTGCCGGAAAGGCGTGCCATGTACGCATAAGATCGTACCAACGGTCTTCTGGAAAAATGGGGAATTAGGGGCCGATGATGATTACTCGAAGCTTTTTGTTGATATTGATGCTGTCATTGTTCACGTTGTCGAGCGGCGCGCAGACGACCATCGCGACCAGCACGCCCACGGCAGCGGACCAAGTGGTCTTGCCGTATCCGCCGCCACGTTTTCGCACGTGGAAAACCAACCCGAACTACCATCGCCCGGATTTTCCAATCGTGTTTGTCTCTTCGTATCGTGATCAGGCGACCACCGGTCGTATGGGCGAGCTTGTGGGCAAAGTAAATGGCGGCAACTTTGGATCAGATGTGCTGCAAGTTGGCGCACCGGAAGCCGGGCAAGAACTGTGGATTTTGCTGACGAATGGCCAGGCGAAAAAGCTGTTTCCAATCGAAGGTGTTCACGACGGGATGGTGGACGGCACGCTAACGCCAGTGAGCGGCTACTACGACGATCATATTATTGGCTCTGTGATCGAGCCGAGCATTTCGATTGACGGTTCGCGCGTGTACTTCACGTATTTTCACGACGCCTATGATCTGGGTTTCTGTTGCTCAAAAGTGACGCACTCCAATTTCGAGGGCTGGGCGAAAGGCGGGGATCTGTATTCGATCGACCTTACGCCTCTGCTGGCCGATGTGAATACATCGCCCTCGACACTCACCGCGCGCCGTCTGACGAAAACGTTGCCGCAGGACAAACTGGAGTTCGCCACCAATCCCATTCAAGCGACCAACACCGCGTCCTTTCCTGCGGGCATCGTGTATACCGGTGCCATTGAAATCGACGGTCCGTACGGTCGTCAGTTGTTGTTCTCCAGCACCCGTGCTCTGACCGGGAACTCGAACAACCGAATGACGCGCAAGAACAAGAACTTCAACCTGTTTACCGCCGACATAGATTTCGGTGCACCGGAACCGCTGTCAAATATCAAGCAAGCGCAATATTACACAACCACGTCTGCCATCAGTCCCAATCGGCTGCGCACGGGCTACGCGTTTTCATACCAGGCGAATACCGAAGACGCGCGACAATGGCATATTCAACAGGTGATCGGACACAAGTGGACACCGTTGCTTGGCTATGGGTTCGGCAACGAGTTGGCGCATCTGGCGAGTTTTTGTGTCAAGACCACGAGTAGCCCTGAGCTGCCCGCCGGCGACTACACCGTGGCCACGCAGTACTACAACCAAAACAACAACGGCTTCGGCGCGCTTATTGCGCAGCCTATGAACAAAGTAGGACTCAACACTTACGACAATCCGATCACCAACGGCTATGTGCCGGGGCAGGTCGGCGCGGTAAAGATTACGCAAAATGTCATTACTCATGACGATGACAGCGATAACGGCAAATTCACCACCCCGGCTTGTGGCGAGCCCGACAGTCTCTACGCCGCTTACGATCCGGTCAAAGCGAGTCACCACTACTCGCATCACCGCTACCGGCCATACGTTGTGCACACTGATCTGGAGGCGGCCGACCCGGCGGCATCGCCCGGTGCGTATCAGAAAGTGATCAAGAGCTTTGGTCCGGGGTACGCGGCAATTTGGCCCAAGCCTGTGATCGATTGGTCGCAACGCTTGACCGGCGTGGCGCATCCGACCGGTGATGCTCAGCAAGATGTGCCGCCGTCGCCGATTGATAGCGGATTCGCCCATCCCCCGGGCGCCCCGTACGCGGTGATCGGCACATCCTCTTTGTACAATACGGACGTGACGCCCGTCGACTGTCGCGCGTCGATTGGGTATTTCGATCCGTTTGTCGTGGGTGACGCGAAAGTTGATCCGTTGTACAACAACATTGCCGGTCTTAGCCGGCTGATGCAGAACGGACCGGGCGACATCTCGTTGCAGACAGGGTCGTGTGCGCCACCGGACATGAGCGATGTTTTCGGCGTCGCTATTTATTTGACCAGCAATCGTTTGCGCGAAGACCAATTCGATTACAGGAAGCAGGGCTACCGAACGGATTTTGCTGGCAGCAAAGAAAGCAAACGACTGTTGGGTATTTTCAAGCTCGGCATGGAAGGTCAGAGCGATGCGTCATTCAAAGCGTTGGTACCGGCCAACGTACCGCTCGACTTCCATCTTCTGGATAGCACTGGTGTGAAGCTTGCGGACGTGCGCTCATGGCACAGCTTGAAGCCGCGCGAAGAACGCGTGGACTGCGGTGGGTGTCACAACCATCGTGAAGGGGAGGCAATCGATTGGTATTCCAGTGATTCGTCCAGCCCGGCGGTGGCGACGACAGACATGGCGCTCAGCACAGCCACCATTCAATACGACGCGAACTGTCAGGCTGACGTCGTGCAGCAAACCGGTGTCGCTGTGACAGACGTGCCGGTCTGGCAGGACTTGTCTGCCGAGTTTCATACACAGTGCGGCAGCTGCCACGCGCAGGGCAGCAATGATGTAAACGCGAAGAACGCGTTCGACTATGATCCGAGCAAGCTAAACGCTTTTTTGACCGGCGGCTTGCCTGCCGACGAGGGTAAGCCGGCACCGGGCAATCCGCTCGTGCCTCTGTTCGCCCGCAAATACATCAATCGCTACAACGCGAATGCCAGCCCAATGTTTTGGGCCGCGTTCGGCGGTCGTACGGACGGGCGCGACAATAGCAAGGCTCAGTATCAACCGGACGCCCCTGATTTTTCGACGTGCAGCAACGGCGATCCGTCAAAATGTGGTTTTGTTTACACCAGCGCGCACGACAACCTGGCTACCTGCAACGGGAATAGCGCGGTGGCGGCCAACTGGGTCTACAAATTGTCGCAGTGGATCGACAATCACGCGCCGGTGGACATTACCGGCAAACCTTACGGCTATCATGAAGACCGTTTTCCGCCGACCGTGGAAAGTGCGTTCGTGCCCAACGGTACCGATTGCGCGGTGACGCCGGCGTCGCTCGATATAGGATTCTGGGACGATTCCGGCGCGATTGTCGCTCTGGATGTGGATATCAACGACGACACCTACTTCGATGTGGTTGACCCAGCACTGCTTCAGAACGGGCAGATCTATTCGCGCAATTTGTCCGGCGCCAACATCACCGGGATCTACGATTCGAGGCTGCGCGTTACCGTGACCGATGCGGCGGGAAATAGGCAGTCCTATGAGAAAACGGTCGACGAGTTGGTGAAAGAGTGCCAGGCATCGCTGTAGTTGCACGGTGACACTATAGAGTGTCGGCCTCCGAAGCCGAAGGTTTCGTGTTCGTAGATGACCGGTCGCTCGACGTCCCCGCTAATGCTCAACAACTTCCAGCCAGGCGTTGCGCCGTCGTTGGCGAAAACGGTCGGCCCGTGCTCGACAATGGCGGCCGCGTAGCACAGCGGCTCCACATTGTTGATGACAGTGGGCCGTCCCCACAGACCGCGCGTGGTCGCGAGCGCGGCCTGGCTTCATTTGCCAAGGTGGCCCCACTGCCTTGACGGAACGAAATTCGAAACGATCAGGGCATCAGGTTGCGCATCGCCTGGCTGAAGGCGGTTTGTGACCGCTCGACGATGGCTGTGGCGTTGAATGTAGCGCTGTCGACGCCTAAAATTCTCAGAGCATCGCCGTGCTCCCCTTGTTCCGGTTCGGTAGCAGGGTGCAACGAGTGATCACTGCTCTGGTTGGACAGCCGGTCGGCCAGATGAATGAGCGCAGCTTCGTGATTGGCCGTCTGCGCGCCGGCTGGAACGTGATGAAATCGAACACCCGAAAGCAGGCTCGCCGGCAATCCCCAGTGCGCCATAACCTCTGCGCCGACACAGGCATGGCTGAATTTGAAGCGTTCAAGCTCAGCCGCGTGCAACGTGTGCTCGCCGCCATCCAGTTCTGCACGCATGTCAGCGACATGCCCGTCCAACTGGCTGTACATCACGAGGATACCGATGTCGTGCAGCAGCCCGGCAACGAAAAAGCGCTC
>JBGCEL010000157.1:0-6934 GCA_045106455.1 Gammaproteobacteria bacterium | reverse complement strand
GTGTTCAAGATCTATAACACCGGCGCCAAGCACGAACTGAAAGTCGTCGCGAACGATACCGATGAGAACGGCGCCTATGTCGGTCACATGCACAGCTCGATGCTGGTGCAGAAATACACGCAGGGAAGCCATGGCCACGTCGCCCTAGCGGGTTTCGCCTCTTGAGCCGCCCACCCCCAAGGCTTCCCCTCTGTCCGGGGAGGGGGCTCGGCGGGTTTTGCTCTGGGTCCTTCGCCCGTTCCGCGGGCGATCCCAGAGTGAAACCCGCCACTCCCGCTCACCGGGATCGAAGCACCCAAAGCCGACCGCTCCCCGGGATCGAAGCACCTAAAGCCGACCTCTGGGATCGACGCGCCCCAAGCCTATTTAGTCTTCGCGAATAATATTGATGCCAGCAAACGCCTCTGCGCCCTCAACGTTAATGGCAGGGCAGCGGCGCTTTTCACGTCCGGCGTCGCCGAAGTACTCGCAAAATTCAATCGTGGTGTTGATGACAAGATCGCTGCACGGACCGTTGTGGTTCAGTCCGATCATGCTGCTACTCCGGGACATACCGTTATCGTCTTCGCCGCGAAATACGATCTGAAAAGGTATTTCGGTCGTCCCATTGGGTAATACGTACTTGGTGTCTCCGCGTACTGCATGCAGATTTGTTGCGCCAATGTATGCGGAGTCAAAGCGCTCCGGTGCGCAGCTGCTGCGGCTGTCGGTGGCGGCTTTGAAATTCAGCAGAACGCCGTCGACGGCGCCCGTTTGTTCTGTCGTCTAGTCGCAGCCGGCAAGTAGCAAAACGCAGGCGCAACTTAAGACCAAAAGAGTGGATTGGTGTTTCATGGCTGGTGCCTTTTTCAAATTAGTATGAGGCGTTTGTGTAGCGCAAAAGAAAACCCTCTGCGACGAGAGGGTTTGCGATTGGCCTTTACTGTCTGAAATCGTTTATGGCGCGATGCCGCTTGGCCCCGGCGCTGTGAAGAAGCGCAGGCGAATGATGCCCAGATCCAGGACGTTGACGACGCCGTCGCCGTTGAGGTCGGCGTCCGGGTCGCTGGTGAAGAAGCGCAGGCGTAACAAACCCAGATCTACGGCGTTGGTGACACCGTCGTCATTTAGGTCTGCATCGCAGCGGTTGCCGAAACCGTCGCCGTTGGTGTCGCGCTGGTCTTCATTCGCGTCTTGTGTGCAGTTGTCCATGAAATCGCGCACGGTGTCGCTGTCGGTATCTGGCACCGAGTAGAAGCCAGGCTGCACGCGATAGCTCGCGCTGACGCTGTCGCCCATCGGGCTGGGCTGTGCCGCGCTGTCCTGCAGCGTATAGCTGGCAGACATAGCCGTACCACCGCCACCGTCAATGGTATCCCATGGGATGGCGTAGTTTGTGCTCGTCGGGCTCACGGCATGACCGCTTGGGGCTGCCATGACTAACAGAAACGCGGCCGCTGCGGCGCAGTGAATGAGCTTTGTTTTGTAATGCCCTGAATGCATGGGTTTTTCCCTCGATTTTATGTCGGCTCTAAGGCGGGACCACGGCAAATTCAGCGTGGCTCATATTACTATGCGACGAAAGGAGAGGGATTCCCTCAGGCGAGGGATAAAAAATCAGATTTTCGTAGACGTCGGAGGCGCCAGCGAAGCGACGCCTCCGAACAGGTCTAATCAGTGCGCTGCGTGATATCGATAAGATGAAAGCCAAATTGAGTCTTGACCGGACCCTGAACTTCATTGACCGGTGCCGAGAAGACCACTTCGTCAAATTCACGAACCATCTGGCCGGGGCCGAATTCACCTAACTCACCGCCGCTTTTGCCCGAGGGGCAAGAAGAGTGGGCTTTCGCAAGCTCCGCAAAGTCCTCTCCGTTTTGGATTTTGGTTTTCAGGTCGTTGGCCTGTTCCTCGGTGTTGACGAGGATGTGGCGGGCTTGTGCACTTGCCATGATTTTGGTCTCCGTTGCGTAAAAACCCGAGATTTTATCACTGTGCCGGGCGTCTGGCACTTGACCGACCAGCCCTCGTGCCCCGATGCTCTTTCGGCCAATCTATTCGGAGCAGAACATGCATCGCACGTTAGTCGTCGAGACGCCCGGCCGCGGGACGGTAGATATCACGCATCAGGTGCGCCAATGGGTGTCGGACCGGGGGGTTGCAGAGGGGCTGTGTCAGCTCTTTATTCAGCACACCTCGGCGTCACTAATGCTGTGTGAGAACGCCGACCCTGATGTGCGTCGCGATCTCGACGTGTTCATGGCGCGCTTGGTACCCGACGGCGACCCGGACTTCATCCATACCGCGGAGGGTCCGGACGATATGCCGGCGCATGTACGCAGCGTGCTGACTCAAAGCCATCTGAGCATTCCCGTGATGAGCGGCAAATTGGCACTCGGGACATGGCAGGGCGTCTATCTGTGGGAACATCGTCACGCGCCGCACACGCGGCACGTGATCCTGAGTCTTATTTAGCGAGTCGCCATTCCATCAGATCGTAGTCGGTCATCTCGGCGCCCAGATCGAGGTAGGTTTGTCGTGCGCGCGCGTTGTCGCGTTCGACGTAAAGTCGGATGCCACAGACGCCGGGCGCGTTTCGAGCTGCATGTTCGACGTGATTAAACAGTGCACGAAACACACCGTGGCGACGAAATGCGGGTAGGACATACACACTCTGAATCCACCAAAAATCGCCGTTGCGCCAATCGCTCCATTCCGTGGTCAGCATAAGCTGGCCGGCGGCTTCTCCGGCTGAGTCCGCAATAAAGTAGCGGCCTTTTAGTGGATCTTCGAGCAGCGCGCGTACGCCGGGTCGCGTGAGGTTTGGGTCGAGCACCTTATTTTCGGTCTCAAGTGCCATCGCAATGTTGCCATCGGCGATAAACGTCGCATCAGAGAGGCTCGCATCGCGAACGATAACGCGATTGTCGGTAGTGGTCATGACCCGATCTCCTAAAGGTTCAGTCTCGATGCTAAACTAAAAACCGATGGCAAAACATGCCCCGGTAGCTCAGTTGGATAGAGCACCAGATTCCTAATCTGGGGGCCAGAGGTTCGAATCCTCTTCGGGGCACCATCTATTCCTGATGAAACACACTGTTACCGTCCGGCGATGCTTCAAATCAGCGGCCTGATATTCTCCGACTGAACGTTAACCCCCGGAGCCCATCAATGCGTCTGGCAATGATTCCTCTCGTCTCTTCTTTCGCCGCGATGCTGGGTTGTGCCAGTTCACCGCCAACCGTGCCCGTCGCTGAATCCGTGGATCTGCAACGCTTCATGGGAGATTGGTACGTCATTGCGAATATCCCCACGGCGATCGAAAAACAAGCCCACAACGCCATCGAATCTTATGCGATGACCGAGCCTGGCCGCATCGAAACCACATTCCGTTTCAACAAGGGCAGCTTCGATGGGCCCCTCAAACAATACAACCCGGTTGGCTTTGTGCGCGACGATCCGTCCAATGCGATCTGGGGTATGCGTTTCATCTGGCCGATCAAAGCCGAGTACGTCATCAGCTGGCTCAACGATGACTACACGCAAACCATCATTGGGCGTTCCAAACGCGACTACGTGTGGCTGATGGCGCGTACGCCGACTATTAGCGACGAGGACTACGCCGCACGTGTGGCGTATCTGGCGCGTATCGGTTACGACACAGACAAAATTCGCAGAGTTCCGCAGTCTCATTGAGTGGGGTAGTTCTTGCGTCTTAGCACCACGTTGTCGTGACACTCGTCGTTATGTAACGCGCGCCAGTGGCACATTGTTTTGCTTGAAACGACGGGCTATGGTGACAGGCCTATGAGTATAAAAAGACGCACATTTTTGGCCGCGGGGGCTGCAGCGCTGGGTGCCAGTCGCACCGTTGGCGCGCAGAACCGAGCGGGTTCGCCGGTCGACCCTTCTGTTCCGCTTGATCCCGTTAACATTGGTCAGGGTGTTAGCCCATGCCGAGAAGGTGGCGCGGCGCTTGGACCCGGTGAGGTCAGCGTGTCGGGTGCCAATGGTGTCAACTACTACGCGCTTGGCACAGCACAAGACGTGCGTGATGGGCTCATTGAAGTTTTTGAATATGCGCTGGATCACCTGCCGGCGCACATCGAATTTGGTCCTGGCGACTATCGTATCGAGCGACAGGGCATCAGTATCGAATTACCCAGGGGCGGCAGAGGTCTTAGCATCTCGGGCAATGGTTCGCGTTTCAGGCTAACCGGGGTATTCCCATTCAGAACGTTTTGGCACTGTCTGCGACTGAGTACGGACACCACCGGCATCGATGCCGAAGTGGGTGATTCTGTGCCCGATGACGAACTCTTCTCAGACGTTACGATCTCCAACATGTCGTTCTATGACGACAACCCGCATACCCACGCGGACAACGGTGTTGAAGAGACGCACGGCGTTAACTTGCAGTGGATTAAAAACGCACGCATTTCAAATTGCTCGGTCGACAACGTGGGCGACGAGGGCATCGAACTGGACTACTGCCAAAACGTGGTGATTGCGGACAACACGCTGATCAATACTACGCAGGAAGAATTTGGCGGTGGCGGCGCTATTTCGATCAAGCAGGGTTGTGACAACGTATCGATCGTTGGCAACACGATTCGTGATGGCGGTGGCGGACTGACTTACGGCATTGCTCTAAAAATGGTGAACCCTGCGCCGATCAGGAACATCACCATCGCGGGTAATTCAATTCGCAACATGTCGTTCTATGGCATCAACATTGGTCTGCAGGGTAACGGCAACAATCAGGGCGCAGAGCTGCTTAGCGCCATTACCATTACCGGCAATACGATCAGCGATTGCCGCCACGGCATCGGTTTTTCCGGCAGCATTCCCAACAACCACACCGGACGCGGGATCGCGATCTGCGGCAACACGTTCTCGAACCTGACGACCATCGGTATTCGCATGACCTACAGCGGTTACTACGGGGTCAACATCAGCGACAACACCTTTGACGATATGGATGGCGCCGCGATCTCCGTGAATGGCAGTGATGTACAAATCTCGGACAACATCATGACGAACGTCAGGGGCCCATGTGTGTCGTTTGCCAATGGTGTTGGTGCCAGCGTGATTGGGGGTGTCTATCGAGCCTGTGGTGCGGATGCCGAAGCGCTGTTTGATGAACAGGCCGGGTTTTCTGGCGTCTCCATCGCCAACATTACCGTGTTGGACTGTCGCACAACGATTGTGATCAAGAATATCCGCAACATCTCTGGCTGCGTGATGCAGGCAGATGCGGCGGGCTTGCTGCGCGCCACGAAAATGATTGATGTCAGCACCGCCGATAAAGGTCCGGCGTCGATTATCAATAACCGACTCGAGAGTGGCAGTATCAAAGTGGGCGTAAGCGATTCGGTGATTTCAGGCAACAAGATCACCAATACCGACCACGACACTGGGTCGAACGCCTTGCGCATTATGGACACCGCGTCCAATTGTCTGGTTTCGGGTAATCATATCGCGGCGTTTTCGATACGTTTTGCGATTGAGGTGGCCGGTGACAACGCGTTGGTCACAAACAATCACGTTAGTCTGTCCGCCAATCCAATTCTGGATACCGGCGCCGGCAATACCGTGGTGTCGAACAAAGGCAATGAAGCGAACGAGGCCGCACGCGCCAACATCAAGTCGCCAAGATAAGCGGCACGCTGCGGCTCAACTCGAGCGGGTTATTTTTTCTTTTTGATAAATGACATGACCCGATCAACTTCGGCTTTCTCAACGATGCCGAGTTTCACGATGGCCAGCGGATACAGCAGTGCCATCGCGGGCATGCAAATCCAGAAGCCATGGCTCGAAGCAAATTTGCAGGCGGTTACCAGTAGGGCAAGAAAGGGAGCGACAATGACGATGAGTCTGCGCAGCGCACGATCGTCGAGTAGTTTGTTGCCCAGCATGAGTCGTACCGCGATCAGCGTGACCAAAAACAGCACGAAATAGCCGCACAGTGTCGCCAACGCGGCGCCCACCGCACCGTATTTTGGAATCCACAGAAGGTTCAGACCGATATTGATGGCCGCACCGCTGAACGCGGCGATGGCCCGAATGCGGGCTTTGCCGCCAAAATCCAGCACGGGGCTTGAGATGGCCAGCACGGTGGCCATGACCAGAAATAAACACATCAGCGCGAGCGTCGTACCGCCATCGGCGTACTTGTCGCCGAACAATAGATTCAATGTCTCGCTGGCGAATGCGCCAATAAAAAATGCGAACGGGAAGCAAAATACCAGAACGTATTTGAGTGCATTTTGATAGAGGCGCAAGCGCTCTTCCGGCGGGCAGTCCGCCTTGGCGTATTGCGGCGACACGCCAAACCCAAGCGCTCTGGAAATAGACGTGAGCTTCATGACCAACAGCACGCCAACCGAGTACACCGCGGCCGACGCCGAGTCGGTGAGGTAGCTGAGCAAGATGATATCGGTCTGGATAAAACCAAAGTCGGCTAGCGAGATCATCGCAAGTGTTAGACCGTAGGTGGCCAGTTCTCGCACACGGGGCAGTGACGTCGGATCAACGGCGTTGTTATCGCCGGTGTTGGTGAGCGCTTTGTAGATCGAATAGATGGCTCTTGCGGATGGGATCAGCATGCCGGCCGCTTTGGCCGCCACGACGGTGGCCGCAGTGGGTGAAAACCATACCGTCGGTACGGTGATCAGGAGCACCGAGATGGCCGACCACCCACTCAAACTGGCACTGATTTTCATCATGTTGGTGCCGTGACAGATTCTCTCAACGAAGACCCGTGTTAGTTCGAGAAGCAAGATGGCGAAAAAATACCATTTAAGCTCAAGGAGCCGGGGTTCATCGACCAGCGCGGCGATCGACGGGTAGGCGATGAAGACGGCCAGCGCAACCACACCAACCAGCGGCGCGGCTTTAAGGCCGGTCTTGCGCAGCAACTGACGCTGATGATTGACAGTGGGTTGTGCCGCCA
>JBGCEL010000156.1:0-5206 GCA_045106455.1 Gammaproteobacteria bacterium | reverse complement strand
CGGCTTTTGACCGTTTCGCGCCCCACCTCGGTTACGTGCGCAATTTCTGGCAAGGTGAGGCCGACTTCCTGATGCAGCAAAAAAGCCTCCTTCTGCTCGGCGGGCAGATCGCGTAGTGCACTGTCGAGCGCCTCCTGGAGCTGATCACCCTGCACCTGGTCCACAATGTTGGGCTGCGCGCTGGCCGTGTTATCGGTTGCGTCATTGTCGCTCACCAGGCGAATGCGTCGCTGCACGTGACGCACGTGGTCCACGTAGGTATTGCGCGCCAGCTGGTAGAGCCAGGTGGTGAATTTGGCGGTGGGTTCGTAGGTGAGGCGAGCACGAATCACTTTTGTCCACACCTCCTGAAAGACGTCGTTGGCGGTCTCTGCATCAAAACAGCGTTGTTGCAAAAAACGATAGAGCGGACCTTTGTGCCGCCCATACAAAAGCTCAAAGGCTTTTTCGTCACCTTTTCGATAGCGGGTCATCAGGTCGCGGTCGCGCACTTCATCCATGGAGCGAAGAGTAAGCCAGACGACGGCGCGGCGAAACCGCCGCGCCGTCGTCGCCGTGGCTAGTCGGTGCCCGCAATCGCATTGCCATCGCTGTCGGTGCCGTTTTGTAGCGTCGCCGTAGCATCGATGAGTGCGAGAAAATCACGCCGGTAGCCGGCCCGATCGGCACCCGGCGCGCCGGCGGCCAACGCACGGGTTTCGCTCAGCGTGTAATCGCCGAGCAGAGGCGCGCCGCGTAGCTGCTGTCCGAAGGCGGCGACGGCGGCCGCAAATCGATAGTCATCACTGGTGCGACGCGGATCGATAATTTGCGACCGATCGACGGGGCGTTCGATGAGCTTGCTGGTATCGCTGTCGGGCGCTTTGTAGCGCAGGCGCACGAACGCCAGTTCGCTGGAGGCCGAGGTAGCGTTGTGCTCTTTCTGGTCCTCTTCTTGGCCGTAACGCAGCGGATCGATTTTGCGCGCGGCAGAATCTACCGGCGTGAGTTCGTACAGCGCGGTGACCGTGTGGCCGGCGCCAATGTCGCCCGCGTCCACTTTGTCGTTGTTGAAATCCTCGCGCTTGAGCATGCGATTTTGATAGCCGATAAGGCGGTACTCGGCCACCTGCGCCGGATTAAACTCCACCTGAATTTTGACGTCCTTGGCGATGGTGTGCAGCGTGGAGCCAATTTCGTCCACCAGCACTTTGCGCGCTTCGGCGACCGAATCGATGTAGGCGTAGTTGCCGTCGCCGGCATCAGCGATGCGCTCCATGAGTTCGTCGTTATAATTGCCCGAACCAAAGCCAAGGGTGGTGAGCGAAATGCCCGTTTTGCGTTCGCGCTCCACCAGATCAATCACGCGCTCGACGTTGGCGATGCCGACATTGAAGTCACCGTCGGTGGCCAGCACGATGCGATTAATACCGCCGTCAATAAACGCTTCGCGCGCCGTTTTGTAGGCAAGCTTCAGGCCCGATGCGCCGTTGGTGGAGCCGCCGGCGCGCAGCTGCTCAAGTGCTTCGAGAATGCGTTGGCCGTCGTCGCCTGCGGTGGGCGGCAGCACCAGACCCGAGGCGCCGGCATACACGACCATCGATACGCGATCGCGGTCATTAAGATTGTTGGTCAAAAGCGTAAACGCTTTTTTCAGCAGCGGTAGTTTGTCCGGGCTGTGCATGGAACCCGATACGTCAATCAGGAACACCAGATTGCTGGCAGGGCGCTCGTCGGCCGGAATCGATTTGCCCTGAATGCCGATCTGCATCAAAAACGTATCGGCGTTCCACGGCGTGGGCGCGATCTCCGTTTGTACGCTAAACGGCGTGGCGTCCTTCGGCTGCGGATAGGCGTAGTTAAAATAGTTGATCAGCTCCTCGATGCGCACCGCGTCGGTGGGCGGCAGCGAGCCGTCGTTGAGAAAACGGCGCACGTTGGCGTACGCGCCGGTGTCCACATCGACGCTGAACGTAGAGACCGGGTCCTGCTCGGTCAGCATGAGTCCCTGATCATCAATGGTGGCGTATTGCTCTCGATCCAGTGCCTCGCCGGGATGCGGCACGGCGGGGCTTGCCACGACCTGGTTAAACATGTGCATCGGAGCGGATGTGGCGGGCTTGGCGCGGCCGCGCTTGTCGGCCAGCACGGCCTCCGGCAGGGCGGCGTCAGCCGTTAAACGTTCGTGTTCGGCCTGGCGCGCACCGGTCACGGTCACGGTTGGCGCGGGTTCTTGTGTCGGGGCGCTTGCCTCCTCCTGACCCACGTTGCTCTGGCAGGCACTCAAAAGGGCCAGACTGATGGCAGCAGTCAGGGCGAGGGTGGGCTTGGACGTAATGGACAAAGGTGTTTTAGCGTGCGACATCGTGATCTCCTGCGTGTCTGGTAGGGGTATTAACGACGGTGCCGCCGAAATGGGGTTTGGCGTGGCGGATTATTTCGCATAAGCCCTTGCCATGCTGCCCGCCCGGTGTTTTCCTTTGCGCCCATGAAGACTCACGCCTGTTTTGTTGCCCCCTTTTTTATGGATGCCACGGTCCGCTTTCTTGAAGGCGCCGTGCACATGGACGATGTCGCGCTGTCGCTGATCAGTCAGGACCCGGTGGAAAAGCTTCCCCGGGCCCTACGTCATCGGCTGCGCGCGCATTACCGGGTCAATAATGCGCTGGACCCCGATCAGCTGGTGCAGGCCGCGCGGGCGCTGGGTCGTGAAATCGGGCCGGTGGATCGTCTGTTCGGCCCGCTGGAGCAGCTTCAGGTGCCGCTGGCGTCCGCGCGCGAAGCCCTCGGCCTGCCGGGTGTGAACGTCTCAACGGCGTTGAGTTTTCGCGACAAGTCACGCATGAAGGACGTGCTGCGCTCGGCGGACGTGCCGTGTGCGCGCCACGCACTGGTGGGGTCAGCTGAGGCTGCCCGCGCGTTTATCGCAGAGGTAGGTTTCCCGATTGTCGTTAAGCCACCGGCCGGCGCGGGCGGCAAGAGTACGTTTCGTCTTGATCGGACGGCGGATCTCGAAAACTACCTGGCGCGTTTTGTGCCCGATGCGGCGGCGCCCACCTTATTTGAAGAATTCGTCCGCGGCACCGAGTATTCGTTTGATAGCGTGATGATCGGCGGTAAGCCCGTGTGGCATTCCATCTCGCGCTACTTTCCGGCGCCGCTGGAGGTCATGGAAAACCAGTGGATTCAGTGGTCCGTGATGCTGCCACGAGATATCGACGGGCCACAGTTTGATCCGATTCGTGAAGCCGCTTTGCGCGGCCTGCGGGCGCTGGGTCTTGAAACCGGACTCTCACATATGGAGTGGTTCGCGCTGGCCGACGGACGTATTGCGATTTCGGAAGTGGGCGCGCGTCCGCCCGGCGCGCAGTTTACGACGCTCCTGTCGTTTGCCCACGATCTGGATTTCTATAAGGCGTGGCCACGGTTGATGACCGACGACACGTTCACGCCGCCACCAAGACGCTACGCGGCAGGCGCTGCGTACTTTCGCGGTCAGGGCAGCGGACGAGTGCACGCCATTCACGGTTTGGACGAGGCGCAGCGTCGCTATGGTGATCTGGTGGTGGATGTGCAGCTGCCGCGTGAAGGGCAGGCACCGTCGGGCAGTTATGAGGGCGAGGGTTTTGTGATCGTGCGTCATCCCGAGACGGCCGTGGTGGAAGATGCGCTCAAGAACATTGTGCAGCTGGTGCGGGTCGAGCTGCGATGAGCCTGCGCGTACTGCTTGGGCCGCAACGCACGCTGCCGGTCATTGGTGAAGAAGTTGCCGCGCTCACGGACGCCGACGAGACGGTCGCGGTGATCAGCGCCGGCTGGCAGGAAGCGGAAAACGATCTCGAGGATTTGCACAAGGTTGTGCAGCGGCCGCTCGAAGATCTGCTGCTGTACGGCCGCAGCGAAACACTCACCTCGGATGCGCCGGAGCTTGGCGCGGCCCATCGTGAACGACAGGACACGTTGCGCCAGCTGCAGCGCCAGTATCGTTTGCGGCTTGGGCATCTGATGCAAGCGGCCGAAGATATTTTTGAGGTCAGTGGTGATCTTGCACCACTGGATCAGCGCCATGCGATCACGCAGCTGCGTGCGCTGGATCGGCATCATTTACAGCGGCTGGCTGCGGCCCATGCGCGTTATCTTGAGGTTGAGCAAGCCCACGGCGGGCAGATTTTGGCCGACGTGCGCGGCACGTTGCAGGCCCAACTCGATGGCGTGCGTTGCGTCATCATTACCGGCGGCAACGTGGGCGTGCTAAGCAGTCGCTTGCGTCTTCTGGGTCTTAAATCGATGTTGGCGGACAAGCACATCGTGGCCTGGTCGGGTGGTGCCATGGCGCTGTGCGAGCGTGTGGTGCTCTATCACGATCGTGCGCCGCAGGGACTGCGCGATGCCGAGATTTTTGACGAGGGTCTGGGGCTTGCGCCCGGTCTGGTAGTGTTGCCGAACGCGCGCCGCCGCCTCGATACCACGCGCACCACGCGCCTGGGACTCATGAGTCGACGTTTTGCGCCGCGCCGCGTGGTAACGCTGGATCCGGGGCAGATTGTGCGCATGAAAGATGACAAGCTCGATAGCGTGACCCAAAGCCGCCGCCTGACGCGCGACGGCGAACTCAAAAAGTTGAAAGTGCGATGACAACGCGACTGGATGACCTGACCCGCGACGGTACGCCTGACAAAGCGCGGATCGACGCGTTTGTCGATAAGCATCGCTTCCCGCTGGTGTCGCCGCTGGGCGTGACGTTTGTGTATCGCGGCGACGCTGAGTCTGTGACGCTGCGCTGCTGGATGGCGGGGCTCGATGGGCCGCAGCCGCTGGTGCGCATTGAAGACACCGACCTGTGGGCCGTGACGATCGAGTTTCCCGAAGACTCGCGCATCGAATACAAGTTTGAGGTGGTTCGCAACGGTCACAGCGAACTGATTCTGGATCCATTGAACAGCGTGCGTGCGCGCGATCCGTTTGGCGCCAATTCTGTGTGTCAGGGCTACGGCTACGCGCGACCTGCCTGGACGTTGCATGACGAGGAAGCGCGGCGGGGCAACGTGCGTCGGCATCGGTTGCACAGCGCGGCGTTTGGCCGGGATCGCGAAGTGCTTGTGTATCTGCCGCCCACGTTTCGACGCAATCGTCGCTACCCGCTGGTGGTGTGTCACGATGGCGCGGACTATCTACGCTACGCCGCGTTGCAAAACGTGTTGGACAATCTGATCACGGCGCTGGACAT
>JBGCEL010000155.1:0-8273 GCA_045106455.1 Gammaproteobacteria bacterium | reverse complement strand
TTTGAAAACGCGGCCTTCACGGCGCTGGGGCGATCGAAAGTGTGATCGGGGCCTTCCAGCGCGCTAAACGTGGCGCGCGCGACAAGGTCTGGATGATGCCGCAGCACGGCGATTCCCCAGAACGAGCCGAAGCTGTTGCCTTTGAGTTGAATGCGCTGGTACCCCAGACCGGACGCAATGTCGGCAACGTCAGCGGCCATTTCTTTAATGTTGTAACCGCTTAAATCCAGGCCTTGAGCCAAATATTTATCGCGGCACACCACCGATGTTTGACGATAGCGAACCTGACTTTTCGCCATCGTATTGACGCTGTCCAATGAAGACAGTGGCGCGCTATCGCACGACAGATCACCAGAAGTACCAAACCCCCGCTGACCGACAATGATGAGATCCGAAAGGCGAGTGTAGCGTTGAATGTTGCGAGCATAGAACGCTCCGTTGTTCACGGCATCGCCCAAGCCAGGATATCCAGGTCCTCCACGGAGTAGGAAGATGGGCGGGGTGTCAGGGTCTGCTTCAGGAAGCCTGCTGAACCGAAAGAACTCGACGTCAATTTCCTGGCCAGCCATTTTGGACCGGTTCACGGGCACGGTAATGACGCCTCGTTCGCTAACGGCTTCTTGCGGCGCGTTTGGGATGACGAGCTCCTTCAACACCATGGGGTGCGAGGTGGTCTGCGACACAACGGGTGTGGTCGAACCGGTTTTGACAGGAGACGTTGACTTCCCGCAGCCAGACAAAGCGCTAGAGGCGATTAGCAGAAAGAGCGTCAGTTTTAGTTGGTTCATGCAGGCATCCTTTTATCTTGATGTAAAGATATTGAGGGCGTTTTATCTTTGTGTCAAGATAAATGCATGAGCAATAAACTAAAGAACGACTTGATCGATCAACTCGTCGTGGATTGGGCGCAAGAGTGTCCGGAGCTGGATGCAAGCGCCATGCTCGTTGTGGGTCGCATCATGCGATGGGGACGCAAATTCGAAAAAGAAGCGGCTGACGCCCTCAAGCCAATGGGTTTGCCGTATACAGAGTTCGACATCATCGCGACACTCCGGCGTTCCGGCGCGCCGTATGAATTGACCCCAGGCCAGTTAGGAGAAGCCGTTCTTCTGACCTCCGGTGCGATGACCGCCGCATTGGACCGGCTGGAGCAGGCGGCGTTTATTACACGCCACGTCAGCCAAACGGATCGAAGGGTCAAGACCGCCAAACTCACCACGTCAGGAAAAAGAATGGCCAAGAGAGCCGCAAAGGCTCGGTTCAATATTGCCAATGAGGCTCTTGGCGAACTCTCGCTTAAGCAGCGTCGGTCACTTGCCGAGCTTCTGGTGAATTTGTCTTCTCAACAGAGCACCGACTAGCGGTATCACTCCCCGTTAACCACACGGGCACTGCGCATATCGCCGCAACGGTAGGCATTGCCAATTACCGTGGAGCTGTATACCCCGCCACTGGAGTAGTCGGCGGTGTTGTGACTCGGGTTTTCCAGTTCAACCTGCACAAAATTAGCGCCCATGGTGTATGCCGCATCCCGCATCTTGTTGCGTGCGCCAATCACAATGTTCTCATCGCTGGTGAAATCGGCCGTCCAGAAATTGCCTTGAGTGCCACGAACCTCACCCAGAAATTCGCAATCGGCGGCGGGGGCGTTGCGCGTGACCATAATGTTGGCGGCCTGCGGTATTTGCAGCGGCGTGGCCGCGCATGCGCTCAGGCCAGCTGCCAAACCGATCATCACTAAAACGTTGCGACTCATTACTTTTCTCCTGTTGCTTCGCCCGGCCCGGTGCCTGACGACGAGATCCATACTAGACACCAAGTATCGAAATACAATATCTTTGTGAGAAGTATCGAATAACGATACGCAACGATAGCGAGAATCAGTACGGATGAGTCAGACCGGACATATGCTCGATACCCTCAAGCGCTGTTTGCGCGCCAAGGGGCTCAATTACCGCGACGTGGCGGAGGCGCTCGATTTGAGTGAGTCCAGCGTGAAGCGTCTCTTCTCCGAAAAGACCTTTTCTGTGCAGCGCCTCGAGGACGTGTGTCGCTTTCTTGAGATGTCGATTTACGATCTCGCGCGCATGACCGCCACACGTGACGATGCGCGGCGCGATGAGCTTTCCGATCAACAGGAGCAGGCGCTGGCGGACGATCCGGTGCTGATGTCGTACTTCTATTTGCTGCTCGTTGGCTGGAGCGTGCCGAGAATCGGGCGACGTTTGAACCTCGACAAATTGGGCCAGAATCGCTATTTGACGCGACTCGATCGCCTGCGCCTGATCGAGCTGCAGCCACGCAATCGCGTGCGTTTATTAACCGACAGCCGCATCCGCTGGAATCCGAAAGGCCCGGTTCGGCGGCGTTACGAGCAGCGGGTTAAAGATGCGTTTGTGGCGCACGGTTTTGACACCGAGCACGACACCATCAAACTGGAATCGGCCGAACTGTCCGATGCATCCATCATGGTGCTGCAGCGGCGCATCGACCGTTTTGCGGAGGAATTTGCCGAGCTGACCGAGATTGATCGCAGCCTACCCGCGGATCAGAAGCGCGGCTTTGGCATCCTGATCGGCGCGCGGCCGTGGACGTTCTGGAATATTGTCGATGGCATGATCAAAGATCAGGTGAAGCGCTCGAAGGCGCGTTAGCAAACGGCGGGCCGTCGTACTCGCAGTAGGTACTTTGATCGCTCAAAAAATGCTTCTCACCAAAGTGGCGAATGGCAGAGTGGAAGCCCTGTGCCGTGTCCAGACACACTCTGCGCGATGTGGGTGCGTCGTCCAGCAGGTCCAGCGTCTTGCTGATCACACCGCGCGCCGGCGCCGGACACGTGGCCAGCATGTTATCGAGAAACTCGGCGTCACAATCGTCTCGCGTATGGCCGTAGCTGCGGGCACCGTGGCGATAGCAAAAATCGTGCTGGACGCAGGCATCGTGAAACTCAGTCATGTAGTGGCTGGTGGTATCGCTCGTCAGTTTTATGAGCCACGGCACGGAACAGCCTACTGGCTTCTCGCCACCGCACGGCAACGGCGGGGCATCCCATGCGCGTTTTTGAATGTCTTTGATATCGCTAAGCGCAATGCGCTGGCCGTCTCCTTCAAGTGCGTCGGCCTCAACGGCACTCAACGTCAGGTCGAATGTTTTGCCGTCGTGCGTCGTAATTTCGACCGCGTCTCCTGGTGCAAGGGCCAGCTTCACAAACTCCGGGAGCGGTCGCACGGTGTGGGTGGGTGTGCAGGCGGCGAGGCCAAGCACGTACAGCGCTAAGAGTGAAATTCGCAGATGGTGATTTGACGTCATGCTGACTGGTTCCGAGAGGGCGGATCGATCCGGCCCGTTCGCGTGAAATCATACGCTCGTGCGGTGGGTGGTCAATTCCAAAGGATTGACGGCCGGCTTTAGACACCAACACGCATTGCGCAGCGGCAAACCTCAATTAATCGGCGTCGCCGCATCCGCCTGTGAAGCATAGGGATTGCGCGGCAACAGCTCCTCCGCCAACCCCACCCGCCGCCGAACTTTCGGCGTCGCATAATATGTCGCCAAATAGTCCAGAATCGTTTCTTCAGAAGGATCGGGAATCCGCCACAAGTTTTGCTCTTCTTGCATCCACCGAATGAGCTCGCGCCACTGCTTTTTATTACCACGCTGCTGCGTCACCAATTGAGTGGAATGACATCCGCTACAGTGAGCCCGCACCATTTCCCATCCGGGCGCCATCACAAGCCCCGACTCCGGATCAAGCTCTAGCGTCTCCTGCGCCATCGAAGAGCCTGCAACAAAACAACACCAAAGCGCCGTCAAAACGCGAATCGTGCTCATGACGCCAACACCGCAATCCGATGACACGCGTTGTTCAAATAGCCCTTCGGATTCCAGCCCGGCACCACCATCGGTTGCGCACGGCCCTGCGTATCCGTCGCGCGCGCCCATATTTCGTAGTAACCGGGTTCATCAAAGCTCAATTCTGTTCGCCACGATTGCCATGCCAAACGATTTCGCGGCGCTCTAACCTGCGCCTGCTGCCAAGTGGCGCCAAAGTCGATGGAGGTGTGCACGGTACTCACAGCCAGATCGCCAGCGTAAGCATGGCCGCGAACTTCCAGCGATTTTTTCATCTGATGCTCGATACCCGATTGCGGATAGGTGATCAGCGACTTCACCGGCATCGATTCGATAATGCACATTTTGTCGTCCGGCACATCACTGCCAGGTGCGACGTTTTCGCACGGCACGCGATACGATTTGCCGCCCATTTTCGGGCCGTCGTGAATGCGATCGCGAATCAGCAGTTTCGATATCCATTTACCGGATACCGACCCGGGCCAGCCCCCGGCCACGAGGCGCAGCGGATAGCCGTGCAGTGCGGGTAGTGCTTCGCCATTCATGGCCCACGCCAGCAGGGTTTCATCTTCCAGCGCTTTGCTCATCGGCACGCCGCGTGAGATGGGCAATTTTTTAGGGTCGCCACTCAGATGCTTGTCGGCGCCAACGTAGGCCAGATAAATCGCGTCATCTTTGATCCCAACGTGCTCAAGCACATCGCGCAAACGCACGCCGGTCCACAGCGGACAACCGACCGCGCCCACCGTCCACTGATTGCCCGACGCCCCTGGCACAAACTCGTGACGGCCGTTGCCGCCGCACTCAAGTTGGAGCGCGTACGTGTGGTGTTTGAAACGCTTTTTGATCTCGCCCAGCGTTAATTGCACGATGCGCTGCGCGGATTCCCCGGCAATGCTGAGCGTCCAAGAGTTTGCGTCGAGGTCGGCGTGGTCCGGCACGATGCCGTTGTTGCGCACAAACATCCGCCGGTTGGGCGTTATTTCATCGTCGAGCAGATGCGGCGGCGTCTCGGCGTTGAGTGGCCGATCATTGAGGATCACCAGTCCGTCTTTGCCGGGAATCTCAAAGTCAGACGCACTTTGCGCGAGCGCCGCGGGTATGAGCCCGCCCGGCATAAAACGAGCGTAGGGAATATGCGCGCCTACGGCCGCGGCCATCGCCGCCAGACCGGCGTTACGCAGGAAACCACGACGCGTCATCGGATCGCTCTGTCGACCCCACAGTAATTGATCCGCGGTCAGTGCATCTTTTGCATACAGAGCGTGCAGCCCTATTCGCGCTTTGGGCATTGAAAAAAACCTCAGATCAATACAGAACAGATATGGTGGTCGCGCTGACCACGCCGACCAGCAGCGCCGAAAATAAACCGATTGCCAGAGGCTTGAGCCCGATGGTGCGTATGCCGCTGATGCTGGTGCAAAGGCCTACGCAGGCCATCGCGATGGTGAGAAGAAATGTGGCGGCCTGAGCAACGATGCTAACAATGTGTGCCCAGTTTGCGGCGGACAGAAATCCGAGCGCGGGCGTGGTGGCATCGCCCAACGTGCGCAGCAAGCTCATAGCGGCAAAGCCCAGAACGAACAGCGGCACCATCGTGTACCACGGCGGTGCCTTGCCGCCCGCCACGTTCTTGCGGCAGTAAAGAATGCTCATGAGTGGGATGATGATCAGCATACCGAGGTTGCGCACCAGCTTGGTGACGGTGGCGGCATTGAGCGCTTCAGGATCGTTGTAAAATTGTTGGTACACAAGGCCGGCCCCGGCGACCTGAGCCGTGTCGTGCACCGCGGTGCCAAGAAACAATCCGCTGGCGAAACCGTCACCGTCAAAAAACCAATGTGTGGCAAACGGATACACCAGCATCGCCACCATGCCAAACAACGTGATGCAGGCGACGGCGTAGCTAACTTGATCATCTTTGGCGCCAATGGCGGGCGCGGTGGCGACGATCGCGGTGCCACCACACACGCTGGTGCCCACGGCAATCAGCGTGCCCAGACGATCGTCCATGCCGACGCGCCGTGCCAGGTAGCGTACGGCCAAAATCGCGGTGGTGACGGCGACTAAAATAACCGGCAGCGCTTGCAACCCGATGGTGCCCACTTCAACCAGGCTCAACCGAATGCCGAGCGCTACGATGCCGAAACGCAGTACGCGCTTTACGCCAAACGAAATGCCGGGTTTAAAAATGGCGGGCAGAGTCAGGGTATTGCCGATCAACAGGCCAAGCACAATGGCAACCATCGTGGCGCTGAGCGGGCTTTTGGCCATGCCCATGAGATCAATACCGATAAACTGCGACAACCACTGGCCCAAAAGAGCAAGTGCGATCGCGAGGGTCAGGCCCGGAAAAACAGACTTCATCGACACACTTTACAGTGCCCGGCTCACGCCTGCGACTGAAGCGGCGGGCCGACGTCGTACCACCGGGCTATTCACGCCGCCGGATATCGAAACCGACAGGGTTGCGACGGGAAGGTGGTCCTGCCTATGATTCAGACCCTGCGGGAGAACAACAATGGGTGCCAAAAAGAAAACGCCGCCGTGCTGGTGCGGCGACGCAGCGGGCGTTGCGCGGTGTTGCGAACCGTATTTGCTGGGCGCAACGCAACCACAGACTGCCGTTGTCTTAATGCGCTCGCGCTACAGCGCGTATGTGACGAAGAACGCCGATTATCTGCTGGCCACCTGGCACCCCGAAACGCGCCCGAGTGCGTTGGATTTCGACGAGCAACTGCGTTGGCTCGAGCTTAAAGTTCTGGACACCGAAGAGGGTGGCGAATTCGATGCCACGGGCACCGTCACGTTTATTGCGCACTATCGGATTGCGGGCCGCGGGCATCGCTTGGAGGAGCGCAGTCGTTTTAGCAAAATTGATGGACGCTGGATGTACAAAGACGCCGCGGCGTAGATCCGCAAACAACGGATCAGGTGGGTGCGGTCGCCCGCTAAACTCACACTAGGCTGGCAACGCTTCCCCGACTACCGGGTGCCCATTCTCATCGAAGATCAGCTGCGTGAGATGTTGCTCCGATGCCGGCGGCTCAATGCGCAGCGCCACCAGCGCTTTTTGCTGGCTCCATTTCATGACATCCACGCAAATCTCCGCGATCTGTGCATCAGAAAAATGTTCGCGTACCTGCGCTTTGACGGCTGCATCGATGGTCCCCGGATGAATAATCATCGCATCGCATAGCGTTAGTGCTGCCTTGATGCGCGGACTGAAATCACTGTTGGCGTAGTTGCCAATCGCTTTGTGCATGCGCTCATCAAAACCCGCGTCCAGCGCCTCCTGCACGCGAAACGATCCGCACAGACGACAGTCGTGATATTGAGCGCAGCGCAGGCGTACGATTTCGGTCACCAGCGGGTCGACGGCGTTTGCCCGCACAGCCGCCGCCGCGAACTCGGCAATGGCTTGTTCAAGTGGTCCGCCGGCCGATTCGCCGGGAGTCAGGTCCTGCGTTGGCAAGCGCGGGGATAAATCGCTCATGACGTCATGCCCTCCAGCATTAGTTCGAGTCGCTTTGAACCCTCGATCAGATAAATCGCATACATCAGGTTGTACACCTCGTCGGCCGACAGGTGTTGATTGAGAGCGGCAATTTGTCGGTCGGTGACGTCCGCGACCGACAAGCGGAATTGAGCACAGACGTCGGTGACCGCTGCCTCAAGCGCAGATACTTCGCCGCTAGGCGTCCAATCTGTCTCGCGTAGCGTGGCGTCAAAATACTCACTGCATAACGACAGGAGTTTGTCGTCGAGCGACACCTGACTCAGAATCTGCTGCAGATCGACAATTTTGGTCGCGGCCTCGGGGTGGAGCGCGTGAAGGTGTTGATGGGTTTGGGTGTGAATCAGCTGCATGGGGCGCCTTTTCGTGTCACGTCTAAACCCCCAGTGTTCATGCCCGCCTCGCCTATGGCAAATGTGTACCGCGCTGGCCGACGGGCTTGAGGTGTCTGATCTCTTGCCGATACAGATAGCCTGATATACTAGAGGGCTCTGCGCCGGGCGTGCTTGGGCTCACTCTCGCAGCTTGCTGCTCTCGGTCTCACTTGCCATTAAAGTTTTAGGAAAATCATGAGCTTGTACACAGATTACTTGAAAGAAATCGATGCTCGCGAAAAGCAGGGTCTGCACCCAAAGCCGATCGACGATGCGGCCCTCGTCGCTGAGCTAATCGAGCAGATCAAAGACTCAGGCCACGAGCACCGAGCCGATTCGCTCAAGTTTTTCATTTACAACACGCTGCCGGGCACCACCAGTGCCGCCGGCGAGAAAGCGCAGTTCCTTAAATCCATTATCGCGGGCGACGCCAAGGTGGCCGAAATCACGATGGAATTTGCCTTTGAGCTTTTGTCTCATATGAAAGGCGGGCCCTCCATTGAAGTGCTGCTCGATCTGGCGTTGGGCGA
>JBGCEL010000154.1:0-8162 GCA_045106455.1 Gammaproteobacteria bacterium | reverse complement strand
TTCCGCGAGTTCCGCACGCGCCCGGGCATTGCCCAGTGGCAGCTTGTTCTCGATATCGAAATACTGCACCTGCATGCCGAGGCTTTCGGCCAGCACGCCAAGCTGCGAGCCGATGTGACCATAGCCCACGATGCCAAGCTTTTTGCCGCGCGCCTCGTAGCTGCCACTCGCTGTCTTGAGCCACTCGCCGCGATGCGCAGCCGCGTTTTTAGCCGGGATGCCGCGCATCAAGAAAACGATCTGCGCGATCACCAGCTCCGCGACGCTGCGCGTGTTGGAAAACGGCGCGTTAAAGACCGGGACACCGGCGAGCTCAGCGGCCTTAAGGTCCACCTGATTGGTGCCAATACAAAAACAACCAACGCCGACCAGCTTAGGCGCCTTGGCCAAGACCTGTGCGTTTAGATTGGTGCGCGAGCGTATGCCAAGAAAATGGGTATCCGACAGCACACTCTCGAGCTGCTCGGCGGGCAGTGCCTTGGGATACGTGTGCACGTTGGTGTAGCCGGCATCCCGCATCGCCTGCACGGCGACATCGTGGATACCTTCGAGAAACACCACTTTGATACGTTCTTTCGGCAGCGAGAGTTTGGGCATGATTGGTAATCCACGAGACGACGGGCAACCACCGCATTGCACCATTGCGCCGGGGACGACGCAAGCACCAAACCGCTACTGGACCAGCGCCACCGCGACCTGACGCACGTGTCCGCGCCCCAAATCGTCGACCACCGCGATTTCGTGCTCGCCCAGCGGCGGATTCCAGTAAGCCGGCACATCACGCGCAACCCGCGCCACGAAGCGGCCATTGGCAAACCAGTACAACCAGCGCGCATCGCTGTCGGTGGTTGCCTGCAGCGCCAGTTTTTCCTGATCCCGGCGCGCAGCACGCACCTGATACACCAATCGATTGTCGGGCGAGGTGATGGTCGGCGGCTTGCCGCTGGCGGCTTGCGCGGCGAGCGGACAATCGGGCTGCCACGCCGGCGGTCGTCGAATGGCGATGCCGGCGTGTTCAAACACGCTGGCGATATCGGACGGCCAAAATTCAAACACCTCTTTACGGGTTGAGCCTGACGCGCTGCAGGCACGCAGACCGCTGTCGATCTCGATGTCTATCGCGCGATGCACGTCCGACACGCGGATGGGCGACACGCCGGGAATAAACCACGAGCGCTCCGTCCGCGGACAGTAACGCCCGGGCAAATCACCGGTGGGTGCGCATACGTCCACCTCGCGCACATTCAGTTCCGGCGACGGATCCGTGTCCGGCCAGTCGGCATCAATAAGCCCGTCCGAAATCGCAAAAAACAACGGCGCGGCGGCCTCACGACCGACCAGTGCAGGATTAGCGGCGCCATCAAAATTCCCCACCCACACCGCCAGCACGTAAGGCCCGACAACACCTACCGTCCAGGCATCACGAAACGCGTAAGAAGTGCCGGTTTTCCATGCCACCGGCAGCGCGTCGTCGCGCATGCCCGCCACCTGTGTGCGATCCGGTCGTGGATTTTGCCGCAGCATATCCAGCACCAGAAAACTCGCCTCAGGGCTGAGCAGGGGCGTGCCGGTATCGAGTGGCGTGTTTATCAGGTCGCGCGGAGCATGCCAACGGCCGGCGTTGGCCAGCATCGCGTACAGCGCCACGAGTTCGCGCATCGTGACCTCATTGCCACCGAGCACCATGGCCAGACCGTAATGGTCGGCCGCGCGCATATCGGTGACGCCGCCGCGCTGCAGAAAATCATGGAACGATTCGTGACCCACCGCGGCGAGCAGGTTGATCGCCGGTACATTGCGCGAATAGATCAGCGCCTCGGTGGCGCTCACCGGTCCCATAAAACCGCGATCAAAATTCTCCGGCGCGTAGGCCGCGTAGCGCACCGGTGCATCTTTGAGCAGGCTACGCGGATGAATCAGACCCTGATCCATCGCCAGACCGTAGACAAAAGGTTTGAGCGTGGAACCCGGCGAGCGCTTGGCCCGCGTTCCGTCCACCTGCCCGGCGAGCTCGGCGTCGAAAAAATCGGCCGAACCTACCGCCGCCAGCACCTCCATCGAACGGTAGTCCAGCAACATCGCGCTGGCGTTATTGACCCCACGCGAACGCAGGCGCGCCAGATGGCGGGCTATCTGCTGCTCCAGCTGGCGTTGCAGCGGCTGATGAAGCGTGGTGGTCGTTGCGTTTTGATCGGGACTCGCCGCGCGCGCAACGCGAGATGAAAAATGCGGCGCGTGGAACGGCAGCTCGCGTGGATGGTGCACGTTTTGCGGCAACGCCAGCGCCACGCGTTGCGCCTCGCTTAACGCATGACGGGCCACCCACAGATCGGCCAAACGACCGCGGGCGGCCATCAGTGCCTGACTATCCGGCCCACGCGCGGGATTACGCTGCAGCGGATGCTGTGGCACCACCGCGAGCGTGAGCGCTTCGGCCACGCTCAGGCGCGACGCGGGCTTATCGAAATACACGCGCGCGGCGGTACCGACGCCTTCGACATTGCCGCCGTAGGGCGCAAGATTTAGGTAGGCCTCAAGAATGTCGTCCTTGCTGTAGTGACGCTCCAGCTGCAGCGCGATGGCCATCTGGCGCAGCTTGCCTCGAATCGACCGGGTATCGAGTTGATAGCGCAGGCGCGCCAGCTGCATGGTAATGGTTGACGCTCCCACCGGCCGCTCACGCACCACGTAGGTGGTCCACGCCGCACGCAGCAGCGCGATCGGATTGATGCCAACATGACGCCGGAAGTACCGGTCCTCATACAACAACGTCGCATCAATGACCGCCGGCGCGATGTCCTCCAACGGCACGTAAAGTCGATAGCGCTCGTCCGCGGCTAAAGACAAACGCAGCAACTGACCATCGCGATCCAGCACGGCGTGGGAATAGCCGGCCACCGGATGCAGCGGCGGCGGCTGCGAAAACCACAGCGCACCACCGCCCAGCACAAGCACCGCGCATGCTGCGAAAAGTCCGATGCGGCGTTTGGTCACAACGCCTCCACTTCAAACTCGCCGGGCGCCGTGCGTGCCTGTACGCCACGATCGTACATCGATGCGGCAAATGCCGAGGGCACGCTAAAGCGGCCGGCGCTGGTGGCTTTCACCTGGTAGCGCATCTCGGCCACGCGATCGCCGAAGCTGCCGTAGATCACCACGCGATCTTCGCGCACGTCCACATAGTCAGCTTGCCAGCCACCAAACCGGCGCTGCACCGTGTCGGTCAGCACTTCGAAGCCGCCCGGCAGCAGATCGCTGACCGCCACGTTCGTGCGCGTGCGACCCAGACCGCGTACGCGCAGCCGCACGGTTAACTCATCGCCAATGTTCGCGCGCGTTACCGGCTCGCCGTTTTTGTCCAGATACTGGCGCTCGAGTTCGAGGCCCTCGGCAAGCGCGGTCTCTGGTGCCAGGCGGTCATAACCGCGTTGGCTTAGGGCGGTGAACACCGCCCCGTCTGCGTTGCCCGTGACGTCGATTTGACGCGCGTTGCTGGCGAGCGTCGCACGCGCAAAGACTTGCGCATCTGCCAGCACATTGCCGGCCGCCTGCAGCGTTAGAGGCGGTAGATTTCCGCTACGCGCTTGAGCACGCGTCACCTCACCCAGCGCCAGAATCGTGTACGCCGACGACAGCGTATTAAAACGATTCGCCATGACCGGATCGATGAGCGCCTGCAAACGCGCCTCGTCGAGCGATTCAAACTCGCCATCAAAATGACGCGCCAGCAAATAGACGTGCTGCGCATCGCGACCGAGTCGGGTGTCGAAGTCGCTGAACGTTTCATTGCCATCCGCAAAGTTGTAGGCACGAATCAGTGGTGTCGCCAGCGCTTCTTGCTTGAGCAGTGCATAGCTTGCTGCCATGTAGCTACCGATCAAGTCCGCACGCCAGACGTCGGCGTGCGCGTCATCCAGAAACTCATGCAGGTTGGTCAGATAGCCCGTGGTGACCACTTCGTTGCGGGTGAGCACATAGATGGCGTAGGCGCGAACCCGCGCGGCCTGTAGCGACGTAACCTCGCGCGCCGCCAGCGTCTGCAAATAATTCATGCCCGCACGGCGCATCGCGCGCGGCACCGGCAAATCATGCACGGCGGCGTCGGTGAGAAAATGCAAAATGTAGACGCTTGGAAATTCGGCGGCCGCATCATCGCCGAGCCAAAAACTGAAACCGCCTTCGCCGGTTTGCCGCGCCCGCAGCTTGCTGACGACGCCAGCAAACGCCGCGCGCACGGCAGCCTCGTCGAGCGCGCTGTCGGCGTGACCAAGCAGGCCAACCTGCGGAAACACTTTGCTGACCATTTGCTCAGCGCAGGCGTGCGGGAACGCATCGAGATAGTCGAGCAAACCGTCGGCCAAAATCAGTGGACTGACCGACGCGGCAATGCGCTCATCGGCGTAGGCGGCGTAAAGCTCACGCTTCGGCTCCAGCGTTGGCACCTGACCTCGATGTACTGCCGCCTGCAGCGAACTGACGTACGCCACGGCCGGGCGCACGCTCAATGTCGCCCGCCGCTCGGCGCGCTCCTCACCAGCGGCCGCTACAATGGCCACTTCGGCCGCGCCCAACACGTCCCGCGCACGCAGGCGAAAACGCGCCCGGCCCTCGCGACCCTCGTCGATACTCAAGGTCTGGCTGGCCTCACCGACCACCTCCAGCTGTTCGGTGGGCGCAATCGTCACGCTAACGGCCACGTCACTGCCCGATCCCTCAAGCTGATTCGACACGCCGATGTTGATCTCAAACTCGTCACCCGGTGCCGCCGCCGTAAGCACATTCGGGCTCAACACAAACGGGCCGCGCACCAGCGTGCTGGCCTGGCCTTTGCCAAGGGCGGCGTCATTGACAGCAACCGCCATAATGCGCACCTGACCATCAAAGTGGTCGGGCACATTCCACGTCGTCGTGCGGACTTGTGGTCCGCTGTCGAGTACGCCAGACCAAAACGCGACGGGCGTCTCATTGCGCCGTTGAAACGGGTTGAGATTGCCCCGCGCCAGACCGGCACCATCACCACCACCCGGCGCCGCCAGACGCTGGAAGGCTTCGAACTCCGGCAAGATCAGATCGACCATCTGGTAGGTCTTGACCTGCAGCGCGCGCTTGCGCATGAAAAAATCCAGCGGCGACGGCGGTTCGTAGTCCCCCACCTGCAAGATGCCCTCATCCACCGCAAAGATCAGCACGCGTCCGTCGGCTGCAGTGGAGTACTCAATCTCCAGTGCCTCCCCGGGGCGCACTTTTTCCGGCACGTTCAGCGTCACATCCAACGTGCGCGCATCGCGATTCACCGCGAACGGCGCTACCGCGTACGACAGTGGGCTGACAAAAATCTCCGGCGAATTTAGATCGCGCACGAACGCGACGTTGACATAGGCGTTGCCCTCAAGATTGTTAGGCACACGAATGCGCTGCACGGAGGTTGTGGTGTCGGCCACAAACCAGTGATGGGCCAGCACCCGCTCGCGCTCAATCGTGATCAGACCGGTACCGGTGAATGGCGCCACAATTTCCATTTCGATTTCTTCGCCCGGTTCAAAACTGTCGCCGTTGAGGTTTAGCGTGAGCTGCGCATCGCGCTCCAGATCGCCGGCGACGTTGCGTGCACCCGCCACGGTGAAATCCACTTTGCTGTAGACGCGCCCGGCCGCATCGGTGATGAGCATGGCGTACGCGCCCGGCTCCTCCGTGGGCAAGATGGACTTAACGCCTTCTGCCGGCAGCGTCAGCGGCGCAGAACTCAGCGGCGTTTCCTGACGCACCGACTGATACGCGAACGTGCCGTTCGGCCGCTTCACCAGCGTCGATACGTAACGATAGGCCACAATAGACCGAGTGAGCTCTTGCAGCGCAATCGCCTCGCCGGACGAATCCACGGCAATCAAATCGACCGCGTGCTCGCTGTCACGCTGCAGCCAGCCCAGATCACTGGCACTTCGGTAACCCACCAGATAATCGAGCGGCGACATCATGACGCTGGCGTGGGTTTTTACGCTGCGCCCGCCGCCGGCCTCGAAGCCCTCAACGGTGACGCCGAGTCGATAGACCCCCTGCTCATAGCGCGCCAAATCCAGCGCCAGCGCTGCGTGGCCGCTGTCATCGGTCGTGGCATCGCCGAGTACGCTTGCCACCCGCGCGGGCGCCACGCCGTCTTTGCGCAAGGGATCATCGAACCGATAATCGGCGAAGTCTTGCAGGCGAATACCCGACGGCGTGAGCTCCAGAAAACCGGCCACTCGCCGCCCCTGCGCCGGTGCTCCAAACAAATTGTCGAGCTGCACGTTGCACAGCAAATCCTGCGGCTTGATCCACGCCGCCCCGGCATCGCCATCGATGTGCGCCTTGATGCGCAGGCGATCGGGCTGAAACTCTTCTACCTGAAAGCGCACGCTGCCAATTTCGCGTTTGCGGTTGTTCGCCTCCACCACGAACAGGCTCGCGTAGTAGTTGCCGGTTGGCGAACCCGCTTCAGTGGCAAACGGCAGCTCAACCAGACCGTCGCCCGGCAAACGCTGACGCATTTCCAGCACGTCGTTGCCGCGCGGATCTCTTACGCGCCAGCCGATGGGCAGATTGCCAAGCGCGCCCCAGTTGTCGCGTTTGACGATGGCACCCAACTCAACGGTTTCCCCAGGACGATACAAACCCCGGTCGGTAAACACCTGCGCACGCAGCGTGCTCTCATCGTCGCGATCCCAATTGAACTGACCGCCCACATCAAAGCGTGAATACTGCAGCTTGCGACCGTTGCGTGAGAACGGCATAAAAATTTGATCTGAACCGTTGCGCACCACAAACACCGTCGGCGTTTTTTCGCGCTGGTAGCCGCGCGTGGAGGGCAGCGTGGCGTGGCCGTCGCTGTTGGCCAATCGCTCGATAATTGGCAAGCCGTTTTTGCCCAGCACGGCCACGCGCGCCGCGCTCAGCGGTCGACCGCTTGACAGCGAATGCACAAACACGTCGTGGGTATTGTCGGCGTTGGTTTTGACCAGCAAACCAATATCAGAAATCAGCACCAGCCGCTGATCGCGACTGCCCACCGGATAGTTGCCGCCGCGATCCCAGCCCTGCACGGTCACCAGATAGTAACCGCCCTGAGGCAGAAACTCGCTCATATCCAGCCGGGCAAATGCGGCCTCCGAGGGCTTCGCGCTGCTGACATCCACGAAGCGTTCGGTGCGTGAGGTCAGGTTATCCTCATCAAACTGGTAGCTCGAAAACTGCGGCGACTTGATATCGCCGTTGGTTTGGCTGGCCAAATGATTAATGTCGTTGTCGAGCACCCGCCCAACGTCCACTTTCAACGTGCTTACGCCACGCGACAGCAGCGTGAGCTCGTGTGTACCGGTGAGTGGCAGCAATGCCCCGGCCTGACCGATCCGCGCCTCTTTGGGGTACGCGGGCACCCGCACAATCGCATCGTGCGCCCGGCCCAACACGAAATCACCGCTGGAGGTCAGACCTTCAGCAACGCGCACATACAGTGTCGCGTTATCCGGCACATCGACCGCGGCGCTGTGCAAAAACGCCGCGTCATCGGCGACGGCGTTCAGCGTGAGTTCAATTTCTCGCGCCTGACCCAACACGTCGGGCGTCACTTCGCGCGGCCCGCGCCAATACTTGTTGCGCTGACGCTCGCCGTCGATCATCGGGCTTACCGGGAGCACGTACGCCGAGATGTGGCGCGCAAGCGCATTGCGGCTGACGCGGTCGGACCACTCCAGCGAAACAGTCTGCACGGGATCATCATTGTCATCGCGCACCAGCTGCGCCTGCAGCGAGGTCACTTTAAAGAACGACGCACGATCTGGAATTAACACGTTTTGCGCGAGTGCCGTGTCGAGCTTCGCGCTGTTGCCAACGGGCGTCATCGCAGCGGCCACCGTCAGGCCCATGTAAGTTTCGTTCTCCGGCAGCGTCAACGACGCCGAGTGCACGTACGCAACGCGACCATGCGGACCCAATTCAAGATCAAACACGACGCTACCGGGCGCATCATTCAAGGTCTGATCGGCCTCACGTAATCCGAGGTTGACGTGCTGCTCGAGCGTGGCGGCGTCTACCGGGTGAGAAAACTGCAGCGTGCCCACAACCTTGCGCTCGGCCGTGTCGGTTGGGTCCTGATAGAACTGTAACTGCGCAATTTCGCCGCTGAACGG
>JBGCEL010000153.1:0-21612 GCA_045106455.1 Gammaproteobacteria bacterium | reverse complement strand
ATTGTGTTCCCGTACAACTCGGGCGGTAACGGTTTTCGCATCGTGGATGCCACCGATCCCACGGATCTGCGCTTTGTGACCGATCGTGCGCTGCCCGGTGCGGCGGCGATGTATGCGCAGTTTCAGGATGAGTATGCGTTTATTGGTGATCACAAAATTGATCTGCGCACGTTCGATTCAGTGCTCGACTTAAACGGCGCCAATACGCCGCGCACGAATGATGACGGCACGGGTGTGGATACCAGTCAGTTTGCGTTGCCGGTGGGCAACCTTCTTGTGACCGGTGGTATTGGCGCGAATCAGGGCATGGCCGTGTGGGCGCATCAAGCCGCCCCGGATACGCGTGGCCCGGAAGTGGGTTTTCATATTCCCCAGGCCGGGCGCAGCAACTATCCGCTGAACATGCCGATCTCGCTGCTGATCCACGAGACCCTCGACACCACCACGTTGATCAACGGTCAGACGTTTATCGTGCGGCCGCTGGGCGGCAGTCCGATTGACGGACAGTTGACCTATGCCTTTAACGACATTCTGACCTTCACCCCGACCGATCCGCTGAGCGCCGACACCACCTACGAGTTGGTGATCCCGGCGAACGGCATCGCGGATGCGGCGGGCAATACGATGGCGGCGTTTGCGTTTACATTTTCGACCGGCTCGAGCGTGGGTGGCAATCAGCCGCCGGTGGTGGAAAGTGTGACGCCGTCGGCGTATCCGGTGGCGCCGGGCAGCACGTTTAGTCTGAATGCTACGGCCAGCGATCCCGACAACGATACGCTTGAGTATCGTTTCGATTTTGGTGACGGTAGTCCGAAAACGCCATGGGCGGCGGCCGCGAGCGCGTCGCATAATTATGCTGACAAAGGGCACTATCGCGCGCGCGTGCAGGTGCGTGACAGTGCGGGCACGGTCGTTAGCCGGACGACGGTGGTCACGGCGCTTAATCCCGTGGCAGGTCCGCTGCCATCCACGAGCAGTCCGCTGCAGTGCGACGCCGCGACGCGCCATATTTGGACCGTGAATCCGGACAACGACACGGTGACGGCGGTACACGCCGATACCAACGACGTGCTGTTTGAAACCAACGTCTGCGCCGATCCACGCTCGCTGTCGGTGGGCAATGGCGAAGTGTGGGTGGCCTGTCGCGATGATGATCAGGTGCAGGTGCTCGACGCAGCCAGCGGGCAGCTGCTCGCAAGCATTGATGTTGACCACGGGGCTGGCCCTGTTGCGCTGGTGGCCGATGCGGCGCGCGACGCCGTTTACGTGGCACTGGATGGCGCGCAGAGCGTGGCGCGATACGGCATGAGCTCGCGGGCGTGGCAGGGCGAGGTAGCATTGCCGGCATCCCCACGCGGCATGGCGCTTACCGGTGACGGTGCGGCGCTTTACGTGACGCGCTTTTTATCTGATCGCGATCACGCCAGCTTGTGGGAGCTGGACACCAATCCAATGGCGCTGACGCGCACGCTTCGGATTGGGCGTTTTGGTGGCAATGCCAATCCCGACGGCACCGCCAGCGGACGCGGTATCGCCAATTACCTCACATCCGTGGTGCTGTCACCGGACGGCAGCACGGCGTGGATCACGGCCAACAAGCCCAATGATTTGCGCGGCGTTCTGACCGGGCCTGAACTGGACTCCGATAACAGCGTGCGCAACATCGTGATGGCCGTGGATCTTGGCAGCGGCGCGTTGAGTCAGGCGGTGGATATCGACAACAGTGATTCAGCGTCGGCCAGCGCGTTTTCACCTTTGGGCGACTATTTATTTGTGGCCCTGCAGGGCAACAACGAAGTGGCGGTGTTTGATGCGCTGGATTTCGATGCGGCCACCAGCGCCGTTACGCTGACCACGCGGCTCAGTGTGCAGAGCGCGCCGCAGGGCCTGTGCGCCGACAGCAATTCGCAGGGCATGTGGGTGAAGAATTTCCTGGCGCGCAGTGTGACGCGTCTGAACACGTCCGCACTTTTTGCCACCGGCGATATCGCGGTGACCAGTGTGAATACACCGACCGTTGGCAGTGAGCAGCTGTCGCCCGGTATTTTGAACGGCAAGCGTGTGTTTTATCACGCCTCCGATGAGCGCATGAGTGCAGAGGGCTATATTAGTTGTGCGAGCTGTCATCTGGATGGCGGCCACGATGGTCGTACCTGGGATTTCACGGGGCGCGGTGAGGGCTTGCGCAACACCACGTCGCTGCGGGGACGTGGTGGCATGGCGCACGGCAACGTGCACTGGAGCGCCAATTTTGACGAAATTCAAGATTTCGAAAATGACATTCGCAACGCGTTTGGCGGTAAGGGCTTCTTGTCTGATGCCGATTTTGCCAGCACGTCCAATCCGCTGGGTGCACCCAAGACCGGTTTGAACGCCGACCTCGATGCGCTGGCGAGCTATGTGGCGTCTTTGACCGACGCGCACGTGCCGCGCAGTCCGTTCCGTGAGCCCGATGGTAATTTGTCGGCCACCGCGCAAACCGGGCAGGGTATTTTCGTCGCGCAAGGCTGCGCCGATTGCCACGCTGGCGCGCGCTTGACCGACAGCACGCTGGGCACCGAAACCTTGCACGATGTCGGCACGCTGCGCACTACCTCGGGCACGCGACTGGGTGCGCCGCTGAACGGCATCGACACACCAACGCTCAAGGGCGTATTCGAAACCGCGCCTTACTTTCACAACGGTAGTGCGGCGACGCTGGATGATGTGTTTCGCGTCACCGGCGGTACGGTGCTGGCGGCGGAAGACGGCACGCTCGCCAACGGCGCGTCCGTGATCAGCGACTTTACGGAACAAAATAATGACAACACCGTGCGCGGTGGGGCGTACGTTATTTTGAATTCAAACGGTGCCGAACTCATATTCAACAACGTGGATGGTGGCAGTGGCGGCACCGGCGCCATTGAGCTGCGTGCCAGCACCTACAATATCCAGCCGATCGACATTCGTGTGAACGGCGTTACGCAGCAGGTGCTGCCGCCGGACACCTTTAACGAACCGCGCTGGCGCCTGACCAATTGGATTCCCGTGCGTTTTGATAACGTCCAATTCACGTCCGGCGCCACCAACCAGGTGGTGGTCACAACGCCCAATCCCAATCCTTACATCGGCGTAGACGATGTCGTGATTTCGCGGCCCAATGAGTTGGGCAGCGCTGCCCCGCATCGTCAGGTGCTGGCGCTTGGTGCAGCCGAACGCTCGGCATTGATTGATTACCTTCTGCAGCTTGAAGGGGATGCCGATGAGGCGGACGCCGACGGTGACGGAGTGGCCGATGCCAACGACAACTGCACGCTGAGCGCCAACCCCGCGCAAACCGACAGCAACGGTGATGGCTTCGGGAATGCCTGCGATGCAGACATCAGCGGGCCGGCAGGTGTGGATGACTGCGTCGTGAATGTGTCGGATTTGGCAGCGTTTCGACTGGCGTTTTTCGCCACGCCCGGTGATCAAAACTGGAATCCCGATGCCGATTTCACGGGCAACGCCAACGCGCCTGATGGCGTGGTAAACGTTGTGGACCTGGGGCGCCTGCGCACGCTGTTTTTTGCGCCGCCCGGACCGTCAGGCGTGACCGGAGATTGCCTCTAGACGCTCGCTAAGGTCTTTGTCGCTATACTGGCTCCACAACAAAATTGGGAGAGCGGTATGCGTCATCGAGGGTGGTTTGCAGGTGCAGTGCTTGGTGCTGTGTCGTCGGCGTTGCTGCTTGCCGGGAGTGCAATGGCGGATGAGCCGGATACGGGCGATCCTTCGGCGGCGTTGTCGCTCGCGTTTCTGGCGGAAAATGGTGGCGGCTATGTGGCGCCCATTTGTGTTGGGATTCGCGGCAACGGGCCGCGGCTGTGGGCGCATTATTCATCCATCGCACGAATCATTGAAGAGTTTGGCGCGATTGGCGGTGCTGCGGGTGGCAGCTCGGGCAGCATCAGCGTGTTTCTGGCCGAATCCATCAATGCGAATCCGCTGCTGCGCACCTGCGACGGTCGCCCCTGCAGTCAGGTTGAATTCAACTCGCGCATGGCGCTGCTGTATAAATCGATTCAGGGACTGCAGAGCACGGGATTGATCGCAGATGTGATTGCCGTGGTTGAGTTGGTCGATGCCATTGCGGCGGGCGGTATTGAAGACCTGCTGAACAGCGACGAACCTCTGGCAGGCGTTGAGGCATTGCTGGACATTTTGCAGGACGCCGATCTGCAGAACATCATCAATCCGGAACTGCTCACGCTTATTTTGCAGTCGCCCGATCCGGTGTTCCATGCCAATGATGTCGTCGCCGGTTTGCAGGCGAGCTTGAGTTTTCAGGTGAATGACGCGCTGCCCTTGGTGCGTCCAGGGCCGATCAATTTTGCCGCCTTTGCGAATTTGGTCGGGCGGCTTGGCAGCTTCTATGCCGGCTACGGACCGTTTGATGCGTCGTCGACGCAGTCTTTCTTAAGTTCATGCGCGGTGCAGGGGCGTGGGATGGATTGGCCGGCCGTGGCGCAGTTGCCAAGCGGCCAGAGCACGTGCGGCGAGCAGTTTGCGGCACTGTTCGATACCTTTCGCGACACGTATGACCCGCAAACGGATACCAACCGTCTGGATGATCCGATTGGCTTGTATTTACCTGCGCTTGTGACCACGTCGGTGCTGCAGGGAGAGGCCATCGCAGAGTTTGCGCAGGCCAAAGCCAGCTACTTCGCCGCCGAGCCCGTGAGTCTGGACGTGAACTTCGATGACGTCGGTTTTGGGTTTTGGGGCGCGACCGGCGACCTCAATACTGTGGCTGCCAACATCGGTGCGTTTGATGATCCCAAGAGTGCACGCTTTACATCGCTTGGCGAAGATATATGGCGCAACATCGTAAGCGTGTCGCCGGCCGAACCGGGCCTGTCGCGTGCGTTGGAGTTGCCGGATGGTCGGGTGTCGGCCGGAGGCTGGAGCGACGCGGTGCCAACGCAGGTGCTCAAAGCGCTGAACTGCCCGCGTGTGATTCTGGTGAACCGTCGCGATGGGATTGGCAGTTTTACGGCCGGGGTTGCTCGGCAACTGGGCGCCAGCGAGGCGCAGCTGGATGCGCAGTTTAGTCTTGAAGATCCCAATAGTGGTTTTGCACGTTCGCTGAGCGAGGCCGACGGCGTTTGGTGCACCGATTGGGATGCACCGGGCACCTTCGATGTGGCGGGTCTTTTTGCCGCCGGTTGGAATCCACCGCTGGAAACGGCGGATCGAAAATTGTTGACCTACGGCAACGCGGGCACGGGACTTGGTATCGCCGGCTGTACGCCGGGCGTGAGCGGCAGCGAATAAGTTGGCGTCAATGAAAAAGGGTGTGCTGGACGGCCTGCGTGTCGTCGATTTTGGTCGCTACGTGGCCGCGCCGTACTGCGCCACGCTGCTGGGTTATCTGGGCGCTGACGTGGTGCGTGTGGAGCGCATCGGTGGCGGCGAAGATCGTTTTATCGCGCCGCTGGCCGACGACGCCGGTGCCGTGTTTATGCAAACGGCCTGCAACAAACGCAGCGTGTGTCTGCGCTTAAGCGACCCGGCAGGACGCGACGTGCGCGATCGACTGGTGCAAAGCGCCGATGTGGTGGTGACCAATTTTCCACCCGGTGCTCAGATCAAAACCGGGATGGATTACGCCGCGCTTAAAAACCTGCGGGACGATGTCATTTTGGCCAACGTCTCGAGCTTTGGTGGCGACGGTCCCATGGCCATGCAGGGTGGGTTTGACGGCGTGGGGCAGGCGATGTCCGGGGCCATGCACATGACCGGCGTGCCGGGTGCGCCGGTGAAAGCCGCAGCGCCGTATGTCGATTACAGCACGGCCGTGCTCACCGCGTTTGGTGTGATGGCGGCACTGCGTGAGCGCGATCAAACCGGACGCGGGCAGGAGGTCAATGCATCGCTGCTGGGCACGGCGCTGGCGGTGTTTAATTCGCATTTGGTGGAGCAGGGCGTGCTGGGGCTCGATCGCGTGGGCACCGGCAATCGCGTGCAGACGTCGGCACCGTCGGATGTGTTTGCCACCTCCGATGGCCACGTCCTGGTGCACTGCCCGGGCGACAATATTTTTGCGCGTATTGCGACGTTACTTGAGCGGCATGACTGGCTTGACGACGAACGCTACGCCAACGATCTACAGCGCGGCGAGCACCGCGACGTGCTGTGCGCACCGTTGGCGCAGTGGTGCGCGGCACGTTCCAGTGACGAGGCACTGGCGCAGCTCAATGCCGCCGGCGTGCCGTGTGGTCCCGTGCTCTCACCGCGCGAGGCGTTAGCGCATCCGCAAGTGGACGCACTCGGCGCGCTGGCAAGTGTCGATTACGGCTCAGAGGTAAGCGCGGCACCGGTTGCGAATTTGCCGGTAGATTTGTCGGTAAGCGAGACGGGTATCCGCCGCGCGCCGCCGCGCGTGGGCGAGCACACCGAGGAGGTGCTGCAAGAGCTTGGCTATGACGAGGACCAACGCCGCGCACTGTTCGCGCGCGGCGTGGTGGCTTGACGCATTACTGAATCGTGAGGCCGTTGTCGAGCACCAGCTCGGCACCGTTCATAAAGCGCGACTCGTCGCTGGCCAAAAACACCACCAGATTGGCGACATCGGCCGGGTCGCCAATACCGATGGGGTCGGTGCCCGGTTCGGCCGGTTCAATACCGAGCTCCTTGTTGGCCTGATCGATCATGGGCGTGGCGATCGAGCTGGGGTGCACCGAATTGCAACGGATGTTGTAGCCGTTCATTTGGCAGTGCACCGCGATGGATTTGGTCATGGCGCGCACGGCGCCCTTGGCCGCGGTGTAAGCGAAAAATACCGGATAGCCCAAATGCGATGCCACCGATGACATGTTAATGATCGAGCCGCCGCCGGCGCGCTGCATGGCAGGTATCGCGGCGCGACAGCCCAGAAACACCCCTTCGCTCATGATG
The DNA here is from genome assembly GCA_045106455.1 of Gammaproteobacteria bacterium. Taxonomy (GTDB): domain Bacteria; phylum Pseudomonadota; class Gammaproteobacteria; order Steroidobacterales; family JBCCMA01; genus JBCCMA01. The sequence continues at coordinate 14,694 of JBGCEL010000153.1, read as the reverse complement.
CCGTTGGCCAGTCGAAATTGATCGAGCGTGGTGGATTCCGGTGTCGCGATGATGACGATGCCGGCGTTGTTGACCAAAATATTCAAGCCGCCGAAGTCCTTTTCGATGGTGCTGACTACCTCGGCCCAGCGCGCCTCGTCGCTCACGTCCTGATGCATGAACGCGGTTTTCGCGCCCGTTTTCGCAGCGATTTCATCCGCGACGGCCTGACCTTCGTCGTTGACGTCGGTCAGAATCACCGAGGCGCCTTCCTGCGCCAGCGCCAGCGCGTCCGCCTTGCCAAGTCCCGATGCTGCGCCGGTTACCAGCGCTACTTTACCTTTGACCCTATCACTCATGTTCTTACGCTCCGTTGTGCTTGGAGTTAATGGAAAAGAAAAAATTCATGCTAACCTCATCGCGTAGTGCGCTAGGCGCAGTACGTTTTGGATTTGAGCAGGTAGCCATGGTGCGCGACGAAAAAACAACCGATATCCCGGCCGGACCCGGAGAGAAAGGCTGGCAGGCGCACAAAAGCTCGAACACACGCCAGCAAATTCTCGATGCCGCCGTGCACTGCATTGTGAATATCGGCTATGCACGCACCACCACTATGATGATCGCGCAGCAGGCCGGACTGTCGCGTGGCGCCACGCTGCATCACTTTCCCTCGCGCAACGACATCATTGCCGCGACGGTGGAATACCTGTTTGAAAAACGCACGCGGGCGTTTGTGAATTCGTCCAGATCCCTGCCCAGCAACGAAGATCGCGTGCGTCTTGCCGTGCGGGCGTACTGGGCCCACGCGAATCATCCGCTGTTTTTGGCTTTCATCGAGCTGTCGGTGGCCGCACGTCACGACGACGAGCTGCGTAAAATTCTGGAGCCGGCGCAAAACAAATTTGATAAAGAATGGTACGCCACGGCGCAGCAGCAGTTTCCCGAATGGCAGACCGATGGCGAGGCGTTCAATCTTGCGCTGACGCTGTCGCAAACATTGATTGAGGGCATCGCGATCAGCCATCTGATGCACCCGCGCGAAAACAACGAAGAAACGCTGCTCGAATATCTCGAACAACAGATTCGCGAGTTGCTGCCGGGCTGATCACTGGTCTTTCGGGCCCATCGCGATGAGGGCATTGCCGGGCATGTGGAAATACAGGCCGTAGCCGGAATTAAAATACAGCATGCCGTCGTGTGCCACAGGTCCAGTGCCACCACCGAATGAGCCGCCGCGGGCGCGACGCCCTGCGACCGATTCAAAATCCTGTTTCGCATCAAACTCCCACAACACGTCACCGCTGGCGTGATCGTAGGCGCGCAAAATGCCGTCCATGTGACCGGCGAGTACGGCGTTATCCAGCGATGTGATGGCCGCCGAGATGCCGGGTTGGCAGTCCGCCAGATCGCCGCATGTATCGGGCGCGCGATAGGACCAGCGCGGTTCGCCGGTGAACGCATCCAGCGCATAGAGCCCGGGTTTGGCATCGGCCACCGGCCATTGTTCATCGCTGAAATCAGAGATCGGCACAAACAAGACGCCGGCGCTCGCGGCCATGCCGAAATGCACGCCGCCCTGCACGCCACCGCGGCCCACTTTGCGTCGCCAGATCACCTCGCCACTGCGCGGATCAATGCCGTACGCCACACCGGATTTTTGCCCTGCGACCAATATTCGCTGGCCGCCGTGTTCCACCAGAATGGGCGGTGCGCCGAAGTCTAAATCCGGGCCTTCCTCTTCGGGGCAGTTGGTCTTGTTGGTAATGAAGGCCATGCACGCCACGTTCCAGGCATCCCGCGCGGTCATTTGTGCAACCCACGCGATGTCGCCTGAATCCAGATCCATGGCGATGATGGCGTCAGACGATCCTTCGGCCGGTGACGAGTAGTTTTCACCCGTGCCGAAGTAGAGTCGGCGCAGCTTGGTGTCGAGGGCTGGCGTGTTCCAGACCGGCGCGCCGGACGGTGCCAAAATCGGCACGCCCACATTGTTCTTACCCACTTCGGCCGGAGCCTCGGCAATCGTATAGGTCTTGCGCAGCAGTTCGCCGCTGCGGGCGTTTAGCGTGGCGATGGAGCCGCGGAAGCTGCAGCAGGGATAATTGGGATCGGCGGCAGGCACCACTTCGAGCGAGGACACGCTTTGGTACACCTTGCCCTCAAAATACACCGGCTGTGCCGTGGCCGTGGCGTTGGGATGATCATCCACTTTGGTCTTCCACAGGATGGCGCCGCTGATCAGATCGATGGCGTAAGTGCGCGCCAGAATGTCCCCGAAAAATCCCACGGGTGTGCCACCGGTGTCGGCGAACGGGGCAATGGTGATGCCGGTGCGTACCTCGGCGCCCACGTCGGCCGTCCAGTGTGCGCAGCCAGTGCGTCGGTCCAGTGCGTACAGCGTGCCGCTTTGGCTGCCGACAAACAGCGCGCCGCCGGCGATGGCCGGATGTGAACGGGCGCGCGTGCTCTGTGGATAGTCAAACACCCATTTCACTTCCAGCTCGGCGATGTCGGCATTGGACAAGCCCGCGTTGGCGGCATTAATGTGACGGCTGTTGTCCAGACGTTGTCCCCAGCCGGTCGCGACCGGCGCCTGGTCCAGATCAAACCAGTCGCTGTTGTTGTCGCAGCGGGCGATTTCGATGGGCGTGTCATCCGCCTTACCCACCAGAAATTCCACCACGTCTTTGCGTTGCTGCGGGGAGAGGGCGGCGGCCTGTTGTCGCATGATGCCGTCGTTTAATGCGCCGAGCATCGCGTTGGGTGCCAGCATCTGCAAAATATTGCGAGCCGGTGCTTTGGTCATACCGCTGTCGTGACAGCCGGCGCAGCTGGTGTTGTAGACCGCCGCACCCGGGTGAGCGTCGGTGCCGCCGCTCGCGCCCTGAAGTTGCCGTTTCACATCGGGATCATCGAGATCGGTACCGGCTTGTTCGCTTGGGGCGGCGCAGCCGCTCAAGGTGCCGGCGCACGCCATCAAAATCGGCAGCAGCCAGCGGTGGTGATCCGAGATTCGTGACAGTGCGTTCATGGGCTCTCTCATTAGAGGTGTGATTAACCGTGTGGCGTGCACGCGGCACTTTTGCTGCAAGTGCAAAAAAGTGCTTGCAGAACTGAGGCTTCCCTTATAGCAAAAAAAACAATCGCGTTTGACTTTTTTTCGAATATGGCAGAGCATCAGGCAACTTCAGCGCCATCCACGTGTCCCGGGGGACTCCATGACAACACGCTCTCGCCTGCTTTCCGCCGCCATCTCCTGCGCTCTTTTGACACCCGCTTTGCCGTCACTGGCACAGGGTCTCGAAGAGGTGATTGTGAACGCCACACGTCGAGCAGAGACCAATCTGCAGACCACACCGGTCTCGGTTTCCGCCATTGGTACGGAAGAATTTGAGAAGCTGTTTGCTCAGGACATCGGTGAGATCGCGCTGTTCGTGCCGAACTTCTCCGCTGCGACCGTCACCGGCTTTAACGCCGCGTCGTTTGCGATGCGCGGGGCGGCCGAGACCGACATCATCGTGTATTTCGATCCCAAAGTAGGCGTGATCGTCGATGATTTTGTGGTGCCCCACGTGCAAACGCAGCTTCTTGAGCCGTTTGATATTGAGGGTGTCGAAGTGTTGCGTGGCCCGCAGGGCACACTGTTTGGTAAGAACACCACGGCTGGCGCCGTGGTCGTGCGCACGCGACGCCCGGAGCTTGGCAAGCAGTACGCCGATACGTCGCTGCAGTACGGCTCGTTCAATGACGTCAAAGGCCGGCTCGCCTTCAACACGCCGCTAAGCGACACCCTGGCGTTTCGTTTCGCCGGCATTTATCAAAGCAGCGACGGCTATTACGAGAACGGCAAGATTGATAACCCGGTGGATTTCTTCGGCGCCGGCATTGGCGACGCGGGTCAAACTGACGGCAGTCCGGTCGCCGGTAACGGCGAATCGCTTGGCGGTAAAGACGTATTTTCAGGCCGGGCCAAGCTGCTGTGGGAGCCCGACGATCAGTTTTCGCTGTTTACCCAACTCGAACTCGTGCGCGATCGCAGCGACGCGGTGCCGGTGGTCAACACCACGCCCGCAGGCGCAGGACAACTCGCCACGCTGTTCGGTTTTCCGGGCGTGAGCAGCGGCGATCCGTTGGATCAGGCCGGTCTGCACAACAGCAGCATTGTGGGTTTGGACAAGGGTCAGGAAGTCGACATTTTCGGCTTTTATGTGAACGGCGAATACGAAACCGAAAATCATTCGTTCTACGGATTGGTGGGTCATCGCACGCAGGAATCACGCCTGCCTAACGAATATCTCGGCACCGCTTACGAGAGTTTTTTCTCGGCGACCCGTGACGACAATCGCGATACCACGCAGATCGAATTTCGCGTGGCGTCGGATCTTCAAGGTCCGTTCAACTACGTGATTGGCGCGTTTCATCAAACCAACGACGTCGAGTTCTGCGTGCTGCAGCAGCTTGGTCTGACCGAGTTTTTTGGCTCCGCCAACCCGGGCGTGCTGGATAACGCCACGCCTCTGCTCTTGTGCAACGCGCAGGATGCCACGGCCACCGCCATCTTTGCCGACGCGACCTGGGATGTGAGTGATCGCTTCCAGCTTGGCTTTGGCGCGCGCTACACCGATGAAGAAAAGCGCTACACGGCGCGTGAAGGCCTGCCGATCGGCTTTATTATTCCGGGCGGACTGGCCGGTTTGGGCGAGCCACTCGATGGCGCGGACTTCTCGCTGGCATCCAACTTTGTGCAGCGTGAAAATCAGTCCTGGAGCGAGCCGACCTGGCGCGTGACCGGTTCCTACATGTTTAGCGACGACATTTTCAGCTACCTGACCGTGTCGCGCGGCTTCAAAAGCGGCGGTTACAACGATCAGGCCGGCTCCGGTGGTTTCGCCAACTTTCCACTGCAGTCCTATGACCCTGAGTTCGCCACCAACGTCGAGCTCGGTTTGAAAATGGATCTGAGTGATCGCCTGCGCGTTAACGCCACGGTGTTCAACGTGAACTACGAAGATTTCCAGCGCAGCACGGTGGTGTCACTGCCGGGTACAGCGTTTCAGGAAACGCGTACGTTCAACGCGGCCGACGTAGATGCGTCCGGTCTTGAGCTGGAGATGACGGCGCTTTTGGGTGACAACCTGACCATTCGCGCCAACGTGGGTTTGCTTGATGCCAAATACAACGAGTTCCTGCTCGATCGTAACCTCGATGGCGAGCTCGAAGATTTCTCCGGTCGCGACGTGGTGCGCGCACCCGATATCACCGCCGGACTCGACATCACCTACAACTCAGAATTGGACAGCGGTGCCACGCTGCGCTGGAACACGAACTTCAACTACGAAGATGAAAACGTGTACTACTACAACGATGACATCGGCGAAGAGTTCGATACCATTCTTGAGAAGCGCACCATCTTGAACGCCAACGTGACCTGGACCAGCGCAGACGGCAATCGCTACGCGTCGCTGTTCGGTCGCAACCTCACCGACGATCGTTATCAGACCGCGGCACAAGCCGTGGGCGCGCTGTGGACGTTCTCGAACTTTGGTCCGCCACGCACGTTCGGTATTGAAGCCGGCATCAGCTTCGGCGAGTAAGCAGAGCCTTGAGCGTGTTTGCAGGCCGCAAGGCGGTTGTGACCGGTGCGGCCAACGGCATCGGTCGCGCGATCACCGAAGCGCTGCTTGAACGCGGCGCCACGGTGCTTGCTGCCGATCGCGATGGCGACGATTTGAATGCAGCGTTTGGGGGAAACGATGCAGTGCACCGCGTGGTGCACGATGTCACGGCCGACGATGCACCGGACGCTATCGTCGATGCCGCGGCATCAACAATGGGTGGTCTCGACTTTTTGATCAACAACGCCGGCATCGCGATTGCCGGTGATTTTGAAACCCTCACCGACGAGCAATTCGACACCATCATGAGTGTGAACGTGCGCTCGATGTTTCGATTGTCGCGGGCGGCCGTTACCCATCTCAAAGACAGTGATCAGGCGCGCATTGTGAACCTCGGGTCCATCATGTCGGACCTGGGCGGCCCGTCGCTTGCCATTTACGGCGCGTCCAAACACGCCGTCGCGGGCTTGAGCAAAGGCATGGCCGTGGATCTTGGCAAGCACGGCATTACCGTGAACTACCTGCAGCCGGGCGCGATTTGGACCAAGATGTCCGAGCCGTTTATGGATGATCCGGATTTTAAAGCCTACTGGGAGGGCAAGGCGCCGGCCGGTCGCCTAGGCCAGCCTGAAGAGGTGGCCAGTGCCTGCATGTATTTGCTCTCAGAAGAAGCGCGCTTTGTGTCCGGTCTGGGCTTCAATGTGGACGGCGGAGCCATCGTACAGTTTTAGCTTACGGCACACGCTGATCGCGCGCGCTCACGTACAGCGCCCACCAGTCTTCTCTTGTCATCTCAAACTTGGTGGCTTCGGCGCAGGCCCGAATGCGTTCGGGTTTGATGCTGCCAATGATCGGTTGAATGCCGGCGGGGTGGCGCAGTAGCCAACCCAAAACAATCGCTTCGCGGCTCACCTCGTAAGTGTTTGCCAGCTTCGTCACCATGGCTGCCGTAGTTTTTACGGCGTCAGACGCCTGCGCAGTATCGCGCCCCGAAAGCATACCTTGGCACAGGCTGCTCCACGCCTGCAGCTGAATACCATGGTGGCGGCAGTGTTCAACGGTGCCGGAAGAAAAGCGATTGCTGTGACGTTGCTCGTCGTTGACCGTCACGACGTCATCCACCCAGTGACTGTGCAGCAAACTCATCTCGATCTGATTAGCCACCAGCGGGCGCTCGAGGTGCTTATCGAGAAACATCATCTGGGCCACGTTTTGATTCGACACACCGAAGTGTCGCACCTTGCCGGCGGCGTGTAGCTCTTCGAATGCGGCATTGAGTTCGGCCGGGTCCATGAGCGGATCGGGGCGGTGCAGAAGCAGCACGTCCAGAAAGTCGGTGTGCAGGCGTTTGAGACTGCTCTCCACGGATTGCACGATCCAATCGCGCGACCAGTCGTAGCGTCCCGGACCTAAATCATCACCAAAGCGAATGCCGCATTTGGATTGAATAATCATGTCATCGCGCAAGCCGGGGCTCGCCTTCAGCACCGTGCCAAACGCCGCTTCGGCACGCCCTGCATTGTAGATATCGGCATGGTCGAACATGGTGATGCCGGCCGCGATGGCCGTGTCGATTACTGCGCGCGCCTCGTCGGGCGTACTGATGGTCATGGCGCCGCACACCACGTGGCTGGCGGTGGGCAGATATTTTTGCAGCGGGAGTGGGTAGGGCATGGAACATCACCTTAGGTTGATGGTCTGATCGTATAACAGGTGCTCTGGTCTGCGAAGCGTCAGGCTCCGTCGCACATTCTGTGGCAAGCTTAGGCCTTCGGAGATTGCCGACGTCATCGCATCACTCGAGGATGGAAATGGGCTTGCTGTTTTTCTCAGGCGCTCTTTTTGCGTACGCGCTTTTTTACTACGTCCGTGAAAGGCTGGCCGCATCGTGGCCAACCGTCGCGGCCAACGTGGTTGAGCTGGAACCGCAGTCCCTCTTCGAAAGAGATATGGGCAACAAATTTCGCCTAAATTTGGATACCGATTTTTTCGTTGTGTGGTCGGTAGACGGTCGCGAGTATCGCAGACGTATCGATGAGGACAGCTCGGCCGCGGTCGGCGGGGTGAAAGTGTGGCGCAAAAAACCGGCGTTGGGCGCCCTTGAGATTCGCTATGATCCGTCGGATCCGAAAACCTGTTTTGTGCCCAAAGACAAGGGGACGTGGAAGATGCCGGCGGCGTTGAGCGTGCTGATCGCGATTGGCTACGGTATTTATTTTCTGGTTTCCGGGCCGTCCTCGGTATGACACAAGGTTTGTGTGGTGTGTTGCTTGGGGTTGGTTGGCTGTTGCTTGGCGTGCCCGCTGCAGCCGCGAACGAACTGGCTCAGGCGGCTCTGGCAAGAACGACTGTTTCGGTTGCTTACGACGGCGCCTACCGGCGCATCGAATACCCTGGCGGCGACGTGCCCGCCAATATAGGCGTATGCACCGACGTGGTGATCCGCGCCCTGCGTGCGCTCGGCACCGATCTGCAGCAGTTGGTGCATGAAGACATGTCGGCCCATTTTGATCTGTACCCGGCTATCTGGGGCATGACCCGACCGGACACCAATATCGATCATCGCCGCGTGCCCAACCTCGAGGTGTTTTTTGCCCGTCACGGCAAGTCGCTGCCGCCCTCGCGCGTGGCGCAGGATCATCAGCCGGGCGATATCGTGAGCTGGCGGCTGCCGAACGGTCGACCGCACATTGGTATCGTGGGCCCGGATCGCGTGCCTGATTCAACGCGCTATTTAGTGGTGCACAACATCGGGGCCGGTCCTCAATCGGAGGATGTGTTGCTCAAGTTTGATGTTTACGGTCACTATCGCTTCGGGTCGGTTGAGTGAGTGATCCTTACGCGCCGCCTGAGTCGGAGCCTTCGCTAACATCGAATCTGGCGAGGGAAAATACAGTTAAGCGTCAAATGTTCCGCCTCGCCGTCATTGGCATTCTTAGTCTCGCCTCAGCGATTCTCATTTTCAATTGCCTTGGAGTGGTAATTTATTTTCTTGGCGTCAAGTCATCGGCCGATATGATTGTGAGTATCGTGGTTGTGGTTTTGCTCTTGCGGTGTAAGTACTCGATTGCCCAAAATCCCGAGGTCCTGATAATTGGTGGGCGCCGCATCGATGCTGCGACACTCTATGGGTCTGCAATCGGGTTTGGCGTGAGTTTTCTGAGCCTGTTAGTGGCTTTCATGCTCATGAACCTGCTTCACTATCATCAAGTGTATTGGGAGTCTGTTGGAAAAGTACTGCCGTACATTTTCATCGTATCAGTAGTCGTTGCCGGTATAGCGGTCTTAGCTCGAGAACGCAGAATTGGGCTTCTGCTCGTAGGAAGTTCTGGGCTTGCATTTATTCTTGCGGCAGCCGTTGTGTGGGCAATGATGCGATGATGATGGGCCTGCCGCGTCTCAAGTGGCCCAAAGCGCAAAGTGAACCAGGTTGGTCAGCGCCGCCAACACGATCACAAGCCAGGTACCGAGCGTGCCGTAATAGCGACCGTTTGAAATGCCTGAGTTGCTGCCAAAACCACGCAAGTGATACAGCCGTGCCGCAAAAAGCACCGCGCCGTAAACATGAATCATCCACTGCGGCGTGTGATTGATTTCCAGTAGGGCGATCAGGATCAGCGCGATCGGCACATACTCCACCGCATTGCCCATGACGCGCATTGCGTGCTCGACCGCTTCGTCGCCGCCACTGCCAAGACCCACCTTATTGCTGCGCCGAACTTTCACAATGCGATAGGCAAGGTAGAGCAAGAGCAGGGCGAGGAGCGAGGCATACAAAGAGGTAACCGGTGCGATCATGGTGGCGTTCCATTAATAATGTCAGGGCGCGATTGTACCGAACTGCGTGAAGTTTGCCTTGGTGCGCAGGATCGGTAGTCTCGTGGCTGGTTTTTTAAATGAGCGGGCATCGCCATGACAACTTTGGGCTGGCTCTCGGTATTGCCGCCGCTACTGGCGATCGCTCTGGCGATCTGGTCGCGACAGGTCATTTTGTCGCTGTTTGCCGGTATCTGGCTTGGGTTTACGTTGCTGAGTCACTGGAATCCGCTGCGCGGCGTGGCCGCCTCGCTGGACGGCATCGTGAATGTATTTTCCGATGCCGGCGATACACGCGTGCTGATCTTCACACTGCTGGTGGGCTCGCTGATTGCCACCATCGAACATTTCGGTGGCGTGCGTGGTTTCGTACGTCTGCTGGAATCGCGTCGTTGGGTGCACAACGGCCGTCGCGCGCAGATCATGGCGTGGGGCATTGGTCTGGTCATTTTTATTGAATCAAACATTACGCTTTTGGTCGCAGGGTCGGTGAGCCGGCCGCTGTTCGATCGCTACGGCATTTCACGCGAGAAACTGGCGTATTTGATCGATGCGACGTCGGCGCCGGTGTGCGTCATGATTCCGCTCAATGCCTGGGGTGCGGTGATCATCAGTTTGGTGGCCGGCGCCGGCATCGAGCAGCCCCTGCAGGTGTTTATCGCCTCGATTCCTTACAACCTTTATGCCATCGCGGCCATTTTGCTGGCGCTGTTTGTGGCGACGCGCGGTCTTGATATCGGGCCCATGAAGGTGGCCGAAGCACGCACCCGTGGCGGCGATGTGTTGTGGCCCGATGCGGCGCCGTTGTCTGAGGAGGTGCCTGAGCCGGCTACCGAGTCCGGCGATGAACGGGCGTCGCCCGCGCTGATGTTGCTGCCCATCCTTGTGATGTTGCTGATGATGCCATTGGGTCTTTTCGTTACCGGTGACGGTGATCTGATTGCCGGTTCGGGCTCCACGTCCATTTTGTGGGCGGTGAGTGCGGCTATTTTAACGGCGTGGATCATGGTGCTTGCACGCGGCGATGGCAGCGTGGCCGAACTGATGCAGGTGTTTATGCGTGGCGCGGGCAAGCTGCTGCCCATTTCTGCCATCTTGTTGCTGGCGCTCGCATTGGGCGATGTGGCGAAGCTGCTCGGCACGGGCCCCTACGTTGCCGGGGTGGCCGGCGCCGCCGTGCCGGCATTCTTGCTGGCGCCGCTGGTGTTCATTCTGTCGGGCTTCATCGCCTTTTCGGTGGGCTCCAGCTGGGGCACGTTCGCGATCATGATTCCGATTGCCGTCCCCATCGCCACCAATCTCGGCTTGCCCGTACCGCTGCTGCTCGGCGCGGCCACCTCCGGTGCGATTTTTGGCGACCACGCCTCACCGATCAGCGATACCACCGTGGTCGCATCCATGGCGGCGGCTACGGACCATATTGATCACGTACGTACCCAGCTGCCCTATGCGCTGCTTGCCGGTGGTGTGGCGGCGATTGGTTTCACGATTTTGGGTGTGCTGACACAAAGCTAGGTGGGCTTCCGGGTAAATCACTGCATCGGGCATTCGAACCCGGCACGCTGTCACAAAAAGGCGCATTTTTGCGCATGTCGCTTGCCCCATTATGTTGCATCAAAAAATGTGACCGACAGCGCTGTCATTTCTTATTTTTACAAACCCTATAGTGGCGGGCTTTGCGGGGTCTTGCGCGGAAAAGTGACGTAAGTGTCTGACACTGCTGATGTAAACATAATCTGACAAAATGCGCTTCGGCAGGAGCCACGCTAGTATCTGACCCCCGTGCACAAGACGCCCGACACACCGGACGTGCGACCGTTTTTGCGGCACAACCAAACTGAAACTTAAATACACCGTCCGGAGAACAACATGTCTGGTCAAGAATTTTTCCGCCCACGCAAGGCCAAAGTCGCCGCCACGGTTGCGGCATTGGCGCTTAGCGCTGTCGCTCCGCTGTCATCCGCAGCGATTTCCTATTCAGAAGATTTCGAAGGGCTCGATGCTGCGAATCCTGCCGCACTCACCGGTGCCGGCTATGTGGTCTTCGCTAACGTGTTTGCGCCTGATGGCACCACCTTCTTATACGGCTACGGCACATTCGATGCCCCCAACGGCTCTGGTGCGTTCTCAAATGTCGCGGTTGGCGAAGGCGGTACTGAGCAGGGCGCCCAGCAGATCGTTACGTTCAGTGATTACAACAACCCCGACCACAACGTGGGTAACGTCCTTGAAACCAGCGTGTTTCAAGAGCGCACGTTGACGGCCGCTGACGTCAACGGCACCTATCGGTTTACGTTCGACGCCAAGCTCGGCGATATCGCCGGCAATAGTTCGGCCGAAGCGTTCATCCTGACGCTGGATCCGAATGCGGGTTTTGCGGTCACCGGTTCGGCTTCGATCCCCATGAGCTCTATTCCTGTTGACTGGAACACCTACTCGATCGACTTTGCGGTTGGTGCCCAGACCGGCCAGCTGATCCAGTTCGGTTTCCGCACGCGTGCGAGCAACTTTGATGCCTCCGGCATTGTTTATGACAACGTGAGCTTCGAAGAAGTGACGCTTGAGTCGTATGAGCAGGACTTTGAAGGCCTCGATGCCACCTTCCCGGGCGCACTGGCCGCCGACGGCTGGAAAGTGTTTGGTAACGTGTTCGACATGGGCGGCGGTTTCCTCTACGGCTACGGTACTTTTGACGCACCGAACGGCAGTGGCGGTTTCTCGAACGTTGGGGTTGGTGAAGGTGGTCCTGATCAGGGCGATCAGCAGATCGTCATCTTCAATGACTACAACAACACCGACCACAACAACGGTTTTACGATTGAATCAAACGTGTTCCAGGAACAGCGTGTTGGTCCGTCGGACGCCGGCAAGACCTTTGTCTTTGAGTTTGATGCCAAGCTTGGCGATCTGGTCGCACCTTCGATGGCCAGTGCGTTTATCAAGACGCTGGATCCCAACAACGGTTTCGCCACCACCAACCTGGTTGAGTTGGACGCCGATGTGCTGCCGACCACGTGGGGCACCTACACGCTGGAACTGACCATTACGTCTGCTGAAAGCGGCCAGATCCTGCAGTTTGGTTTCCAGAACGTGACCTCAAACTTCGTCGCCAGCGGCATCGTCTATGACAACATTACGTTCGGCGAGCTGATTGTCGACGCTGATGGAGACGGCGTTGCCGACGACATCGACAACTGTGTGAACACGGCCAACGCTAACCAGCGTGACACCGACGGTGACGGCTACGGCAACCTTTGCGACGCCGATCTGAATAACGACTGTGTTGTGAACGCGATCGATCTGGGTCTGTTCCGCACCGTGTTCTTCACCGCTGACGCCAACGCCGATTTTGACGGCAACGGTACGGTTAACGTGGTCGACCTCGGTGTGCTGCGTACGCTGTTCTTCGCACCTCCCGGCCCGGCCGGACAGGGCGGTATCTGCGATACGCTCTAATTCGTCACTAAATAAGACGTGATGAACGGCCCGCGCAGCGATGCGCGGGCCGTTTTTTTTTGCATGCCTCTCGTGGTCTTTTTTGACGCGGCCGTTGCCTACGGGGTTAAAGTATCCGTTGCAAAGTCAGGGGGGTAAGCGTTGTGACAGGAAGAGCTTTTCGATCGAGCCTACTTTTGGCCTGCGTCTGGACGATGGCAGGCTGTGCCGCGCAGCCGGTGACGCAGGGCTGGCGCGAGGCGGTGATCAGCGTGACGGATGTCGACGCGTGGGCCGCCTTCTACGTGGATGTACTTGGCTGGGAGGTTCGTGAGCAAGGGCAGGTCGATAGCAGAACGCTGGCTGCTTGGCGTTTGCCCGCTGAGGCGTCCGCGCGATTCGCCATGGTCGCCAACCCGAAATCAGACCGTGGCTTCGTGCGGATCATAGATTTCCACGGCGTTACGCAAACGCGCATCCGGCCACACGCTCAGGCCTGGGAGTCGGGCGGCATCTACAATATGAACGTGCGCGTGGCCGATATCGCGGCCATTGAAGCGGCCGTCACACGGGCGGGCTGGCAGGCGCCATCGGCTCCGGTCAATTTTATTTTCGGTCCGTTCAACGTGTGGGAATGGATCCCACGTCATCCCGATGGCGTGAGAATGGCGTTTGCGCAGCGCGTCGAGCCGCCGTTGGAAGGCTGGCCTCACCTCAAAGTGTCGTCGCGCACGTTTAATTCAACGCAGATCGTGAGCGATATGGCGCGGGCGGTGGCCTTCTATCAAGGTGTACTGGGTTTTAAAACGTATCTGGAGCATCAGGGCGCAAGCGAGGCCGCGGCGGATCACGTGCTGGGGCTGTCGCATCAGGCGATGACTCAAGTGGTGCGTGACGTACGCATTGTGAGTCCGAGCGGTGAGAACGACGGCTCAGTCGAGCTGCTGCTATTCAAAGACTACAGCGGTCGCGATTTTTCAAAACGGGCCGTGCCGCCGAATTTGGGTAATCTGATGCTGCGCTATCCGGTGCAAAGCATTGCGTCACTGGCCGAGCACCTGACGGCCGCAGGCGTCGAACTCGTTGTGTCTCCAACGAGCACCCGCATTGCCCCTTACGGCAACGTGCGCATGTTGGCGGTGCAGGCCCCCGACGGTGCCTGGCTGGAGTTTTTTGAAACGTTGGAGTGAGCCTTGCGTGTGACGCAAAACAGGAGGGCCGCCGACATCCACTGTCAACCGCCCTCCCTGACGCTGCTCAAGGAAAAGTGGGGAGGTTAGTCGCAGGCGGTGCTCAACGCGCTGGGCCCCGGTGCGGCGAAAAACTGCGCGCGCAGAATGCCAAGATCCACGACGTTGACCACGCCGTCGCTGTTGAGATCTGCCACCGCATCATCGGTGAAAAAGACCGAACGCAAAATACCGAGATCCACGACGTTCACAATGCAGTCGTTGTTCAGGTCGGCATCGCACGCGTTGCCGTAACCGTCCGCATCAGCATCGGTCTGATCAAGGTTGGGCTCAAGTGTGCAGTTGTCCTCTTCGTCGGCCACGCCGTCGCCGTCGGTATCCGCCACGCCCACCAGCACACGAACATAGTCACCCGGGCTGCTGGCCGCAAACGCTACGGACAGAGCATCGCCACTAAACGTGGCCGCATCGCCAACTTCCAGTCCGCGCAGCCCCGGGTTTAAATAAATGGCGGTGGGATTGCCAAGCTCGGCGTCGGTATCCGTGAGGTTTTCAACCGTAGTGGCGATGCCCAAAATATCGCCGGGGAACGTGATGTCACCCACGATGTCGCGACTGGCGCCGGGATCAAACGACACGTAGTAGCTTGATACCAGCGT
>JBGCEL010000152.1:0-7525 GCA_045106455.1 Gammaproteobacteria bacterium | reverse complement strand
GGAGCCAATCACGTACTGGCTAAATATCCCGTTACGCGCAAACAAATTCCCCACGCCGAGGCTGCGCGTCCATTCGTTTAGCGTGCCGAAGATGTGCTGGGTCTCTGGCGCGTCCGTGAATTTGAAAAACAGCGATTGGATAAACACGAAGGCGATGAAAACACTTAACACAATGATTGAAATACGTTTTTTGTCCACGTCCTGACTCCCGGCAGTGTAATTTGGTTGCTGTATGTGACCGGGCAAAGCGGCAAAACATTTCACCCCGTGATAATTGGCTGGAAATATAACCAATCCGTGACCTTTGCGTGAGGTTTGGTCGCGGGCAGGCGCGCAGACTCACTGATCAATCGGGGTTTGGAATAAGAAACGCCCCGGGTTTGTTAATCAGGAGGGAACTATGCGATTTACCAAGATGATCGCGTCAGCGGCTGCTATCGGTGCGCTGGGGCTTGCCACCAGTGCATCAGCAACGTCGCTTCGCGTGACGATCACCAACAATGCGCCCAACGGCGGCGCGTACATCACGCCGGTTTGGACGGCGTTCCACAACGGCTCATTCGACACCTTTTCGATTGGCGACAGTGCCTCAGCGGGACTCGAAGCCATCGCTGAAGATGGCAACGTCGGTCCGTTATCGGATCTGTTTGCTGCATCAGCCGCAGGCGGCGTGCAGGGCGTGACGGGCGCCGCGCCCATCGCTCCAGGTCAGACCGTATCCCAGATCTTCAACGTTGCAGACGACGGTTCGAACAACTACTTCTCGTACGCCTCGATGGTACTGCCAAGTTCCGATTACTTTATCGGTAACGGCGATCCCACCGTCCACAATCTGGCCAAACTGCTCGACGGCACGCTGAGCGAGATCGTGCTGAACGTGGGCACACCCGGTCGCGTCTACGACGCCGGCACCGAAGTGAACGACTTTGACACCTCGGCAGGCAACGGTCTGTTCGCCAACATCCCCGGCGGCCAGATGGGCCCCAATCAGGGTGCTGACGAAAACGGCGTCGTGCAAGGCGTGTTCGGTACCGACGCGTACGCTGATTTTCTAAGTGCTGCAGGCATCGACACCTCACTGCTGAACTTCCTCGATCTCGACCTTTACAACAAAGGTCTGGCGACGATTCGCATTGAAGTGGTGCCCGTTCCGGCGGCACTGCCACTGTTTATGGCTGCGCTGGGCGCGCTGGGTTTTGTGAAGCGCCGTCAGGCCTGATCGATCACCCGGTGAGAGCCCGCCACGTGCGCAAGTGCGTGGCGGGCTTTTTTGTGCACAATAGGGTTTCTTAAAAAAACTCGGACACTCGACATGGGCAAGACACTGGCTCAACTGGTAGCAGAAGCTAACGCAAGCATTGAGACGCTAAGCGCCACCGATGCGATCGCCGCGCACGGCGCGGGCAAAGTGGTCACCATCGATTTACGCGAAGCCAGCGAACTGGCCACAAGCGGCCACATTCCCGACGCGCTGCACGTACCGCGCGGCCTGCTCGAATTTTATGCCGATGCCGCCTCACCCATGCACAAGGGTGAATTTTCAAGCGGCAAACCATTGCTGTTGTACTGCGCTTCTGGCGGGCGCTCAGCATTGGCCGCCAAAACACTCATGGATATGGGCCTGACTAACGTGGCACACATCGCAGGCGGCTTTGGCGCGTGGCAAGGCGCTGGCGGAAAAATCGTTAGCGAATGATCGCGGCGCGCTGCGCGGTGAGGTAGTCCGCCACGGCAGGATCTACCGCCAGACCAATCGCCATCGTGTAGGCCTCTTCGGCTTTCGGCCGCTGTCCTGCCAACGCATGCAAATGGGCTTTGACCGCCCAGTAGGGCTGGTAGCTGGCAATCTGTTTGCGCTCAAGAATGGCCAGCGCCGCCAGGCCGGCGGCCGCACCGCGGGCCTCGCCGAGCGCTGCCGCGCGCCCAACATAGCTTGCGAGCGTGGGTGCCACGCGCACCAAGCCCTCGTATAAAAGCGCGACCGACTCAACGTTCACCGGCGTTCGCACGTGGTGCGATTGAATAGCGGCCTCCAGCTGAAAGCGTCCGGACTCACCCAAAGCCGCCGCGCGCGCCAGATAGGCGTCCGCAGCGCGCAGCATTTGTGTATCCCACAGCTTTCGATCCTGCTCGGCCAGCGGTATGAATCGGCCCTGTGCACTGCGCCGCGCCGCGCAGCGTGACTGTGAAAACATCATCAACGCCGCCAGGCCCTGAGCTTCGGCGTGATCGGCAAACTGCTGCGCCACCAGTTCACACAGCCACAGGGCCTCACCGGCAAGGCCGTGACGTAAATCGCCGGCCGTGGTGACATCCTCCCAGCCGGTACCGAATGCCGCGTACAGCGCGTTGAGCACGTCCCCAAGTCGCTCGTGGCGTGTGCCATCCTCGGGCAAATCAAACGGTATTTTTTTCTCACGAATCGCGCGCTTGGCGCGCGCCAGTCGCTGACCCAGCGCCGCCGGTGTGACCGCGAACGCGGCGCCCATGCGCTGCGCCGTGAGCCCCAACACCGTTTGCAGCATGAGCGGCGCCCGCGCACGGCGATCGATATCCGGATGCGCACAGACCAGCATCAGCTCGACGCGCCGATCGGCCGACGCCGGAGGCACCACCGCCGCATCCAGCAGCGGCAACACATCGCGCGCACCGCGCGCCACCACGGCGGCATGACGACCCGCATCGATAATGGCGCGACGCGCTGCGGTCAGTAGCCAGGCAACAGGGGCATCGGGCACACCGTCCACGGGCCAGCGCTGCAGCGCTTTTTCAAACGCATCGCCCAGCGCGTCTTGCGCCGCCTCCACGTCGCGAAACTGGCAACTCAATGTCGCAAGCAAACGCCCGTAGGCATCGCGCGCGGCGTGCTCCGCCGCGCGCACGGCATCACTATTCGGAATAATCAGGTACCGGTCGCACCTCGACCCCACCGCCGTTGGGCGCACACTGCGGCAGTCGCCTGGCCCATTCGATCGCCTCGTCGCGGCTTTTGACATCAATCAGATAGAAGCCGCCAAGCTGTTCTTTCGAATCCGCAAAGGGGCCGTCCTGCACCGTGCCGTCGGGCCGAATCGTCACCGCCTCCGCGCTTGGCGCCAACGGCTCGCCGCCCACAATCACGCCGGCCTCGCCCAGCGCCTCGACGTAGGCCTTGTGCGCCATGACCACCTCTTTTTTCTGGGCGTCGGTGTAGTTGTGGAAGGTTTCGTCGTCGTTAATCAGAAGTGCAAATTTCATAGTGGTGTTTCCTCTGGCAAATAAACCTGCGCGAAATACGCGGCTTACTCTAATGACGACTCACGACCGCCCATTTTGACAACACCGACACCCGGCGCCGCTAAAGCACCATATAAGCTTCCCACGAATCCTTCCTGGCCCGGCCGGTGGGGTTGTAGAGCATGACGTCCACGTCCGTGCCGATCCACTGGCCGTCCTGGCGGGCCGGCACAAACTGCAGCGTTTCAAAATACGCGCTCATACTGGCGATGCAGGCCTCGCTGAGCGGTTCTTCCTGCAGTCCGGCAATGGACGCCGTCCCGTCTGCGGCCATCGCCACGCGGGCAGCCACGCTCTTGTCCGGCTCGCACTGCGAATCAAACAACTGAAACATCATTTGCGGCCACACCACGTCGCTATTCTCAGGGCCTAAGAAAAGCTCAAGCTGCGTTTTGCCATCGATGCCACTGGCAACCACGCGAAACGGAATCCAAATGGTGACCGGATCGCCCAGAATGTACGCCGAACGAAAGTTCGCGAATCTGGCGGCGCTGTGGAGCGCGACGTGCAGCTTGCGATTTTCATCCGTGGCTTTGCGACATTGCAGCTTGGCCAAACGATGATTGGATGAAATCAGCGCCTGACAAGATTGCTCAACACGCTGCCCGTCCTTGAGCCGCGGTCGCTTGACCAAATTCACCAGTGCACGTGACCCACTGCCCAGCGTCCCCGGCGTAAAAAATGCGTCGGGCGCCACACGCTGCTGCGCACTAGCCGAAACGCCCAGCAGCACGAGAAGACACAGTGCAAAAAATACTCTAGGCATGAGATCCCTCTTTTGTAAGGCCGCCCGCCGCTCTATCCAATGTACCCGCGGCGGACATAGTCTTGATAACCCGCCTGCACCAGCGCGGCAAGCTCAGCAAAAAGACGATCATCTGGTGCATTGAAATTGAAGCAGGACTTGCCCTGCTGGCGCTTCTTTATTTGGTCCGACGCGTCCGCCATGAGTTCCGGATTGACGTAAATTGGCATCAAGTGGAAGCTCACGTAGGTTTTGCGCACGCGCACAGAGCCAAACTGCAGCGCTTTTTTATTCTTCATGACGTGACGCGTGTCCAGCCCATAGTGCTCTGGTTCGTCGACGGCCACATCCATTGGCGCCGCCCAGCGGTAGAGTATTTTGCGCAGGGCTGCGTAGGCTTTTTCTCGTGGTGTGGTCCTTGAAGGCATCCGCCGCTCCTTAACCGATGAGCACGCGATTAAACAACCAGCCGTGCGCGGCCATCACGACACCGTAAAGAATAATGCCGCCACCAACCGCCATCAGATCGAACTTCCACGCCACCTGCTTACCGGGCTTAACGATAGACTGGCCACGCAACGTGCCGCTGATAATCGCGAACACGGCGTACACCGCGAAGCTGCCAAAAAACCACACCGCGGCGCGCTCGCCGTTGGCAAAATAGTGCAGCACTGACCAGATCAGAACGCCCAGCATCATAGGATGGCGCAGCCACTGTCGTATGTGCGTGGGCATATGTGCCGAGGCCAACAAAATAAACGCGATGGGCATGCCGTGCAGCGCCGCCGCACGTGCCCAGGGTTTGGGTGGGAACACATATTCCACCGGCACCTGCTGGTAGCCCAGCACCGCAACAATCAGGCCTGCGAACGACAGCACGGTAATCACGAGCTTGACCTTGTTCTCACCTAAGGCACCGGCCAGCACGCCGCGCAACGGCGTGGCAGGCACAAGATGCGCGACGTAAAACATCGCCAGACCAAGCAGCAGAATCGTCATGATGAGAACCTGATATAAATTGAATGAAGCATGATAGCGCTGATCGCCCGGCAGGACCTAACCAAACGGGTCGCCGCAGCAGGCACAAAGGTAGTAAGGTGAAAGAAAATGTCGTCCCCAGGAAGGAAGATGATTTTCAACATGGCCAAGTTTAGATTCACGCTAATTCTCGCAGGCCTTCTGGCGATCGTCGGCTGCGCCAGTGCGCCGCCCAAAGCGCAACCCGAGGTTGAGACGGTCGAACGCGTGCGTGCGGATGATGCGCTAACCGTGTTTCAGGAGCTCGCACTGCAGGACGAGTACTACATCGTCTATTTCCGCGGCGAACCGGCCGGCACGATGGAACGCGTACGCCGGGTGCGTGGCGGTCAGATAGAAGTGATCTCGACGCTGATTACCACCAACGAAGAGCTCTCCGGTCAGGTGATTACTGAACGCTTCGATGCGGTTGCGCCCCACGACGCCACGTTGCTATCGATCGCCGACGTCGACGGACCGCCGTCGGTACGCATCGTGCGTGAGCCCGATGGCTATGTTGGCATTGCCAACAACAACGGTATCGGCACCTCCGAACCCATTTTCGATTTTCGCTATCGACTGGCCGACGCGCTGGCACCGGAAATCTGGGTGCGCAACGGTGCCGAGGTGGGCGACTGTTTAAGCTACCCGGACTATTCGTTCGATACGTTTCGCCGGCAATTTATGCGCGAGTGCATCGCGGGCATGGCCCGGCCCACCATCGACGGCAAGCCGGTGGACGCCGTGCGCACACAGCTCAATTCCTCCATCCTGATTGTCCGCGCCCGGGATACCGGCATGGAATTGCGCACACGTCAGTCACGTGAACTTGAGCTGCGGCTGGAGCCGCGCGCCATCGCCACACAGCTGCAGCATTAAATATCACGACATGCTGATCTTAGGCTGCGGCTATACAGGCCTGCGTCTGGCCAAACGGCGCATGGCCGCACATCAAGACGTACTCGGCGTCGTCAGTAGCGCAGCCACCGCCGAGCGTGTTGCGGCTGCCAACGTGCCCTGCCGACAGATCAATTTCGATGCCGCGCCAACCGCTGCTCTGCAGGCAAACGGTCCGGCCGTTTATCTGATCCCGCCACCGCGCAGCGGCGACGCCGACCCGCGCTTGAATGCGGCGCTAAACGTTCTGCACACCACCCGCCTGATCTACATCAGCACCACGGGTGTGTACGGCAATCGCGACGGCAAGCGAGTGAGTGAAAACGACACACCGAACCCGGAATCCGCCCGCGCCGTGCGGCGTCTGGCCGCTGAAACCAGCGCGCGCCAATGGTGCGAGGCGCGCAACATTCCCTGGATTATCCTGCGTGTGCCGGGCATTTACGGACCAGACCGGTTGCAGCTCGCAAGCGTAAAGGCGCGCCGCCCCATGCTTGAGCCCAGCGCCGCCGGACCCGGCAATCGCATTCATGTGGACGATCTGGTGCGCTGCATTGACGCCGCACTCACCACGCCCAACACCGGGCGCATCTACAACGTGGGGGACGGACATTCGATGACCAACACGGAGTTCGTGGCCGAGGTCGCACGGCAAACGGGCGCAGAACCCCCCCCCACTACCGACATCGAGACAATGCGCGCGAACGCGACACCGCAGGCGTGGTCGTTTATGCGTGAATCACGGGTCGTGGACACGACCCGCATGCGTGAAGAGCTGGGTGTTGTGCCCCGCTACCTAAAGCCCGCGGACGGTATCGCCGCGAGCCTTATTGAGATGGGCAACGCGGGCCCTTAAGGTCGCGAACGACGGCTGTCGAGCCATTCGATCAGCGGGTCCCACTGCTCCCAATCCGGCCATGCCAGATATTCCGGCAGCTCGAAGATACCCAGACCACGGGTGTAGGCACGCACGTAGTTTTGCGCCTCGCGCAGACACGTGACGTAAGGCGCACGCTGTTTTTCCAGATACTCGTCCAGCTCATCGAAGATCAGCGTATTTTCACGCACTCGGTTACCCACCAGACCCAGCTTGGCCTGGCGCCGCTTCATACGGCCACTGGCGGCGAGCTCTTTGATGAAGCGTGTGGTCGCCATCATGTCGATGGTCGAGGGCAGCACCGGCATCACGATGGTTTCGGCGTGATTCAAAAGTTCGGTGAGTTCCGGTCCGTGGGAGCGGGCCGGGGCATCGCAAATCACCACGTCGGTGCTGCGATTCACGCCTTTGAGACCCGTTTTAAACGCGTCCACACCAGTGATCGGCGCGCGATCTTTCGGGCGCAGCTTGAGCCAGTCGCTGGACGAACCCTGCGGGTCGTAATCGGCTAAAACGACGTCCGCGCCTTCCTCGGCGTAATACGCCGCAAGACTGGTCGCGATGGTGGTTTTGCCGCAGCCACCCTTGGCGTTCATTACCATGATGTGCCGCATTATTATCTCCCCACTGATCCGTCGTCATAAAACACGGGCCAAACTTTACCGCTTTGCGGCTAACTACCGCAATACCAAGCATAAAATGTTGCAGTGCTG
>JBGCEL010000151.1:0-5924 GCA_045106455.1 Gammaproteobacteria bacterium | reverse complement strand
AATACCGGCTCCTACAATAGCTATGTCGAGACGCTTCATATTTGTCCCAGATTATCATCCGCAAGCGTAATGCGCGGATGTCTTAACGCAGCCTAGATTTGTTGTATTCCGACACGGGCGCAATGACAATTATCAACGCCGATAGAACGATTTAGGATGTAACCTATCGATATCGATAGACAACGCGGAAGCGCACAGGGGCTGGCGCATAAATGACGGATCCAACACAGACTCATCTAGCTGAGCCACACCCAGTACTGGCGTCGCTTTGCGCCATTGTTGGTAGCGCAAACCTGATAACTGGTGACGCGCTCGACTACTACAGCCGCGATGTCTATAAAACGCTCTATCCACCGTTGGCGGTGGTGCGCCCTGACTCAGTGGAGCAGTTGCAAGCGATTATGCGCCACTGCTACGAACATAAACTATTCTGCACCGTACGAGGCGGCGGCGCTTCGTACACGGATGGTTACCTGCCCTATGCAAACGATGGCCTCATGATTGATCTGGGCAGGCTAAACAAGATCATCGAAGTCAATGAAACGGATGCTTACGTTACGGTTGAGTCAGGCGCGACGTGGGCACAATTGAAAGAACGACTTGACCCAATGGGTTGGCGCACTCCCTTTTGGGGTCCTTTTTCGGGGTTGCGTGCCAGTATCGGAGGTGCGCTGTCGCAGCATACGCTGAGCCACGGCACCGGAGCCTACGGTATATCGGCTGAATCCGTGCTGTCCCTGGATGTGGTCACGGGAGACGGTTCACTCCTCAGTACAGGCTCAAGCGCCGCGGGCACGAAACCCTTCACGCGCTACTACGGCCCGGATTTGACCGGTTTGTTTACCGGCGACTGCGGAACACTCGGCGTGAAAGCACGGGTTACCCTGCCGCTTTTGCGTAAACGTCCAGCCCACCAGACAGCCTCATTCGCATTTGCGGATTTCAAAAGCATGCACACGTCGATGCAGCGGATTGCTGCTGAGCGTCTCGAAGACACACATTTCGCTCTTGACGGCGCATTGTCACAAGGCCAGATTGCAAAGCAGGAACGCAGCCGAGAACGGCTCTCAATGGCACTTTCAATATTGAAGTCGTCTCCCTCCTACGCTCAAGGCATCAGGCAGCTCGTCCAATCTGCCCTCCATGCAAAAAAAGTAATTTCCAACTCACCGTACATGACTCATTACATTGTCGAGGGAGTCAATCAAATGGAGGCAAACTCCAGAGTTCAGCGACTGCGGGAAATTAATATTGAAATTGGACAAGAAGTGCCAGCCACTGTGCCTGCCATTGTACGCGGGATGCCGTTTGCGCCTTTTTTCAATACGTTGGGCCCAAACGGAGAGCGCTGGGTCCCATTGCACGGTATCTTGGCGCACTCAGACGTGAATGCATTTCACCAAGAACTAAACAACTACTTTGAAAAACAGGATGCCGAACTAAAACAGCGCGGTATCTGGCACGGAAAAATGTTCAGCGCCGTTGGATCCAGTGCATTTCTCTACGAGATTGCACTGTACTGGCCAGACGAAATAACCGCCTATCATCGCGAGGTGGTCCCAACGGACTACCTCGGGCAACTACCGAAACATGAGGCCAACCCCGAGGCTCGCGAGCTTGTGGATCGCATCAAGAGCGATATTACCGAGCTGCTGTGTCAGCATGGAGCAACCAACTACCAGTTGGGCAAGGCATACCCATATCTGGAACGTTTGAGTCCTGAAGTGCGACATCTGGTCAAGTCATTGAAGCACTGTCTCGACCCGCGGGGGATAGCGTCTCCCGGAAATCTGGGGCTGTCTTAATAACCAGTGACAGCGGGCGCAAGGTTTACAAGCAGGAGAAGCTGATGCCTCAAATTCAATCTAACGATGACTTAGAAAAAGACATCAAAATTTCGAGCGCGACGACAGCGTGGCTCGCTCGAGATCACCAACTTCTTATCGGTGGTGTCTGGCAAGACGGCGTGGCTGGGAACACTCTGGCAACGTTCGATCCGGCATCAGACAAGAAACTTGCAGAGGTTGCCATAGGAGAGGCCGCTGATATCGATTTGGCTGTATCCGCGGCCTGCTCGGCATTTGCCGGGCCGTGGCGCAAACTTTCGCATTTTGAACGCGCACAGCTGCTTTTCCAGCTCGCCGAACTGGTCGAAGAAAAAACCGACGTCTTCACGGAACTGGAAATTCTCGACAACGGCATGCCATCCCAGATTGCCCGATTGACCATCAATAACATTGTGGAAATGATCCGTTACTACGCCGGTCTAGCGCAGCAAATTGAAGGCACCACTACCTCACCGCCACGCCACATTTCTCAGCATACCGAAGCGTTGACCTACACGGTTAAGGAACCGGTTGGCGTTGCAGGCTTAATCGTTCCCTGGAATGTGCCCATCTCAACAGCCGTACTAAAACTCGCGCCGGCCCTGGCCGCAGGGTGTACCGCGGTCATCAAGCCATCTGAGCTAACACCGCTGAGTGTTTTGCTGTTGGGCGAGCTCATTTTGGAGGCAGGCATCCCGCCCGGCGTTGTGAACATCGTCAATGGGTACGGTGAAACTGCCGGTCAGCGACTGGCGGAGCACCCTGACGTTGACAAAATTTCGTTTACGGGCTCCACAGAAGTTGGGCGCAAGATCGTTCAGGCCGCTATGGGCAATCTGAAGAAGGTTTCTCTGGAGCTTGGCGGAAAGTCGCCGGTGATCGTAATGCCAGATGTCAATCTGGAGACGGCGATTCCCGGCGTCGCGCTCGCCACTTTTTTCCTGCAGGGCCAAAACTGCATGGCTGGCACACGGATCTTCATACACGATGACATTTATGACCAGATGCTTGCCGGACTAACGGGCTTTTGCGGGCACATGACATTGGGTCATGGCATAAATCCAGCCACGATGCTGGGGCCGCTGATTTCTTCGCAACATCGTGAACGCGTGCTCAAGTACATTCAGAGCGGTCTCGACGAAGGCGCGACGCTTGTCACCGGCGGCGAGCGCATCGACGGACCGGGCAATTTCATCGCGCCCACTATTTTTACCAATTGCACATCCGAGATGACGATCGTTCGCGAAGAGATATTTGGCCCGGTGATGGCGATTCAGCGCTTCGACACTTTAGATCTGGACACGATCGCCGACATGGCCAACGACACCTGCTACGGGCTGTCCGGCAGCGTGTGGACGCAGAATCTGCAAACGGCCCATGCGCTCGTAGCTCGTATTCGCGCAGGTCAGGTTTCCGTCAACTGCCACGGCGCGGTTGGCACCAACATCCCATTCGGCGGTTTTAAGCAGTCTGGCTGGGGTAGAGAATTCGGCCGTGAAGGACTGGAGGCCTACCTTGACCCCAAGGCCGTCACCGTTCAGCTCTAAGTCGTCGGCTGATGTAGTCCATCCAGGTAGCCGCCGGCCATTGGGCCGCGAACACTGACGAGCAACGCCCCGGGATTTGGCCTTGAGCAGGAAATGTTTTTGGGAAAACCAGCTACGGGCAAAGAAGTCAGAGTCATATTGCACCATATCTCGCCGAAAAGTGAGTGAGTTGCCGAGCGCGTACTGACAAATGTAGGCGAATACTCTAAATTCGATCGTGAACCTCAGCCGTTTGACCCCGGGCTTTGCTTAACGCGCGCCCATTTCCTCTGGCCAAACGTAATGATTGCCGCTCCACGATGGATGATGCATGTTTGACAAGAACTCGGTGCTGTACAGATCTTTGTCGACAAAGGATCTGAATCTCTTGGGACGTCATTCCAAAATGAAGGTTTTGGGCAAGCGTCAATATTTGTGTGAGCAAAACACGCCAAGGGATTTCGTCTACACGATTGCATCAGGATGCGCAGTTGCGGAGCGTGTTTCCAGTTCTGGGCGCCGTCAGGTTCTTTCGTTTATTTTCCCTGGTGATTTAATTGGTCTGTCGGAGCAGTATGAGTTTGGTGTCAAAAGCCTTACCCCCCTGACCGCCCACCAGTTCGATCACCAGAAACTCCACGAACTGGCCGAGCGTCTTCCGCTGCTTGGTGAAAACTTGCAAGACATCCGCAAACTTGTCTTGTCAATGATGCTCGACCAACTCTATCTGCTCGGCCAGAAGAAGGCCCTCGAGCGACTGTGCTATTTATTCATACACTTGCTGGAGCGCCTTCCCAATGCCGACGTTAGCTGCGTCGAATTACCGATGACGCGTCTGGATATTGCGGATTATCTGGGGCTGACGGTGGAGACCGTAAGTCGCTCTATAACCAAGCTCAAAAACTCAGGACTCATTGACATTCTCGGGCCCCACTCCATCGCGATTCTAGATCTCGACAGAGTTAATCAGATGGGTGTCATTGACTGAAAACGTGCTTGCGGCCTCTGCGTTACCCATCGTCGTTCGTATCGCGTTGATTGCCCTTCGATGCCCCAACGCCGTTATCTGTTCGTTATCCATACCAAGCGCTAAAAGAAAATGACCAGCCCAGCGCGATGCGCTGAGCTGGCCGCGTACACAGTAGAACCCGTTTCTAAGGTCGATGAATCGACGCAAACACGTTGCTGCAACCGCCCGACGGACCGGCTTCGCTTGCGGTGCCAATCTGCTTGGCCACCGGTCCGGCGGCACCCATCGTGCCGTGCGTACGCAATACCAGATGAAATTCTGCGCCGCTGAGGTTTTGCAGGCCATAGTTCTGGATACCGGCAAACTGTTCCCGTGAGGTACGGCCCGGTGAGAGCCGGATGTCCGCCTGACCCAGTCCATAAATGTCGGTCAAAAAGCCGCCGCCCCAAAACACATAGGGCTGAACGCGTGGAGCGCCGTTAGCACCCAGATCTGCCAAGCCACATTGGTAAGGCTCGATGCAGAACTGCGGGTTGTTGAAAATTGCCCACCAGATGGAATAAGCGGTATCGGGTTCCAGCGCGCGGCTTACGATCGAGGCATTCACCTGATTGGACGCACGGTCACGAATCAAGATGGTGGCCCCATCCACCATCGTATCGCTGCCAAAGATGTGATGATCGCTAATCTGAACCGATTCTCTGTTTAGGATCGGCTCACCGAGCGACGGCGTCTGTGCATTGGCGGCCAAAGAGTATGACAGCACGGTAAGAGTGGTGATGAATTTGGTGGTAGCTGAAAGCGTCATGATAAATTCTCCTCATAGATAAGTAA
The DNA here is from genome assembly GCA_045106455.1 of Gammaproteobacteria bacterium. Lineage (GTDB taxonomy): Bacteria > Pseudomonadota > Gammaproteobacteria > Steroidobacterales > JBCCMA01 > JBCCMA01. The sequence goes on along the minus strand of JBGCEL010000151.1, from coordinate 768 downwards.
TGGGGTGTGAACCCCGCTGTTACCCGGCTAAGCGATTGATTTCGCGCTAGTCGTCGGTCTTGGGAGAATTATGGTCAGACCCTCGTCACAGGTCCTGACGTTACAGTGACCAGTGCATGATCATTCGATGACCATGGGAAAATACGGCGAATTTGGGTATATAAGGGGAAAATGCGATGGAGGTGGAATGAACGCGGGCGATCGATAAAGAGCGTCCTTCATCAAACATTGGTCGGCTGATCAATTTGGCTTCTATTCGGGATGCCGTTGCACTATTCGACGGCGGTAAAATGTCCGTGAATGCACAGCCATTCCCGGCCCTCGCGTACGAAAATGCGGGTGGATTTTCCGCGACTCGTAAACCGACCATCGTCGGTATAGCCGGCGTCTGTCCAGTAGTAGGTGATCCAAGCCGTGTCACCCCGCACGGTCACCGCGGCATCATGCATTTCCGTGTGGACGTCTCTGGCACGTTGCACCCAGTCTTTCATGCTGCGCAGTTCCAGCGCTTTGCCTTCGGCCAAGTACACATCTGCTTCACCGAACAGGGTGTATTCAGGGTGGACGTATTTCGCGTACTGCTCGATGTCGCCTGTCTCCAATGCCGCCCACATCTTGACCACTGTTGATTTGATCTGCTCTTCATCGGACGGTGCCGCGAGGGTCACAACCGCGAACAGGAGCATCAACATTACAATCGCGTTTTTCATCGCATCGCCCTTAAGTAGTGAATTCAAGATCAAAAACTATAGCAGCGCACGTCGTTTG
>JBGCEL010000150.1:0-20038 GCA_045106455.1 Gammaproteobacteria bacterium | reverse complement strand
GCGCGGGGTTCGCATTCTGGCGGTTGGTCCGGCGTCCGCTTCGGTGGGTATACCCCTGGGACCGCCCGAGGACGGGCTAACAACCCAGGCGCATACCCACCGAAGCGAACGCCGAACCAAGTGCGTAATTCGAATCCCGCGCGCTTTGTGGGGTTAAGAGCAAGAGAGAAGAGGTGCCGCCGCTCGTGCCGCGCGCACCGAATAGCACGACGCACGATCAAGCTAAGCCGCTAGAGGCGCCCACCCCCAAAGCTTCGACTCAATTAGGGGAGTGGGAGTGGCGGGTTTTGCTCTGGGTTGTTAGCCCGTTCCTCGGGCGGTCCCAGAGTGAAACCCGCCACTCCCGCTCACCGGGATCGAAGCGATCAAAGCCGACCCTTTGGGGGCGGAGCGCCTAACTCAGAGGCACAAAAAAAGCCCCGCTGAACGCCAGCGGGGCCTCTTTAATTTACAGCAAACCGTTACGCGTTAAGGCGCGAGGCTGCTCGGTCCTGGTGCACCGAAGAACGACGCACGCATGATGCCCAGATCGACCACGTTGACGACGCCGTCACCGTTGAGGTCGGCGTCCTGGTCAGACGTGAAGAACACGGCGCGCAGCAGACCGAGGTCCACTACGTTGATGATGCCATCGTTGTTCAGGTCGGCGTCGCAAACGTTGCCGAAGCCGTCGCCATTGCTATCGCGTTGGTCGGTGTTGGAGACCAGGCGGCAGTTGTCGTTGACGTCCGGGATCAGATCGCCGTCTTCGTCGACAATGCCCCAGCCTTCATCGGCATACAGCGCGACGGTGAGGTCGACGTTGTTGCGTGACTCAAGCGTCGCGGTGATCGATGGCTCCATCAGGAGATTCGGCGACGCCGTGGTGTCCCAATGTGAGAACGACGAACCGGGCTGAACTGGGTTCGGCGAGAACAGACGCACCTGACCGTTGTTGTTGGCGCCGGCCAGACGTGAGTCGTCGAACGCCAGATCGATCGTGACGCCGGGCAGTTCGTTGCGAATGGCGTTGCCATCAGCAAGCGTGACGCCGACGGTTGGGATCGTGATGCCAGCCTGATTGCCACCGAGCGGGGGCAGGCCGTCTGCTGCGTTGTTCGCAATAATGACGCCAACTGCGCCTGCGTTCTGTGCGTTCACGGTTTTGACGGTGAAGTTACAATTGCCGCGATCAATGAACGCGATATTGCCAGCTACTGCAGCGGCGCTCGTCGCGGTCAGCGGTTCGCAACCGTCCGTTCCGGTGCCGGTGCCATCGTCAATCAGCACGACGTTGCCGCTCAAACCCGAGCTTGGTACGGCCGGGCCGAAGGCTGCGGTTTGGATTTCTACTTCGCCCAGTGCAGGGTTGGTGATTTCACCAATCAGCGAGCCGGCAAGGATAGCCGGTGCGGCGGCGGTCACAAGAGGACCATCCCACACAACGCTGCCGGTGTTGATGACAGACGCCTGACGCTGCGCGTTGGTCATTTCATCAAAGTGCAGGTTGAGGTCGGTGTCGAACGCGAAGCGCGAGTAGATGTCGGGACGGTTGCTCGGCAGTGTGCCGTTGGACACGCTGACGACGCTGGCCGAACCAAGACCGTGACCGATTTCGTGCATTACCACGTTTAAGAAATCGATGTCACCGCCGCTTGGGTTGTTGTCCAGACCGTAGTACCAGTTACTGCCGGCAAGGCAATCGTCGTTGTTGTCGATGCTGGCATTGAACGTGGCGTTGATGTCCTGACCACCGGGGTTCAGATCGGTGCCGGCCAGCGAGTTGGCCAGTGCCGAGAAGTACCAGGTGTTCGGAATAGGCGCGCCGGGGAAATCCGATTCGATAAATTGCGGGCTGGCGCCACCGAGGACGCCGCCCTGGGCGTTACAGGTTTGCGGTGCAAAGCTGGACGCGACCACAATCTGGACGTCGCTTTCCAGTATGGCTCCCCACAGCGAGGCGGCAAATTCGAACGCGATCAGGCGTTGTTCGCCGACGGTCGTGCCGGCATTGCCACCAATCGGTGTGGCGGGTGATGGGTCATCAAAGCCCGCGCCTTGACTAATCACAATGTCAGCGGCCATGGCAGCCGGTGCAGCAGCCAGCGCGCAAACGGCGGCGGCCAGCGCAGGAGCGCGATTACGTTTGTTCAGGCGCATTAGCGAACCTCCAGCTGGGTGGTTTGCGGTGCGACGTTGTGCGCAGCGTGGTCGTGATTAAGACCGCACTGTTTTACCCAGTTGCCGTCTTCGTCACGCGTCACCGTGCTGTAGGTCGTGTAGCTGCTGTCGAGGCGCATGGACTCAGAGCCGTCTGCACGGCGTACAACTTTGGCTTCTTTGTTCGTGCTGCGAGTGATCGGTGCGAGTCGCGCCGCTTCTTCTGCGGTCGCCGCACGAAGTTCGCCGGTTTCTGCATCAATGGTTACGGTCATGCCCTGGGTTACTTGCGATGCGGTGGTGTCTTGCTCGTCTGCCGTCGCAAACAAAAGCCCAACCCCAGCACACACCGTGACGCCAGCTGCAATAGCCAGCGCGCTGATATGAGTCGTCATGTTTCTCTCCACAAAATATTTTGGTTTCACCCGACTTAGATGCGGGTGTGAGTGCGGAGTGTGCCACGCAAACGGCGCACAAGGTGTAACAAAAGTGTAAAAACCGCGTTATGAAAGACGCGATGTGCGGTGGTTCGGCAACAACGTAAATTAAGTCAAGCGTCAGGGTGTTTTTAGAACGGTGTTTTTCAATATTTTGTTGAATAAGTTTGGAACTTCTTGCATCGGAAAGTGTCCAGCTTGATCCATGACGATGAGCGTCATGTTGTCATGCACGCTGTGATACTTATCGGGCTGAGTAGGTGGGATCGGCGCATTGATTAACGTCAACGGTAAGTGCGCGACCGCCTCCAGCGCGGCACGTCGATCATAAACCGACAAGTTCTTGCCAGCGGCAATCGATAGCGCGGGTGGAGCGGCGGCCATGTCGGTGGCAATCTGGTTCACGATGGCGGGATCGGATTGCGGCAAGAAAAACTGGCGGCGCACAAAGCCTTCAACGGCTGCGGAGAAATTGCCAGCAAACGCCCCCCACAGCTCGTCGGCTTGTTCGGGCGTGATCGCTTCGTCGGGGTTTTTTAGCGTGTCCACGCCGACCAGTGCGCGTACTCGTTGCGGCATTCTGCGTGCGGCCTCAAGCATGACCGGGCCGCCCATAGAATGGCCGACGATAACGACATTGCGCGCGTCGAGTTTGTTGGCGACGGCCGCGACGTCTTCGCCAAATGCTGCCATCGTCCATTGCGTGCGCGCGGCGCTGGATTCGCCGTGACCGGCAAGGTCGACAGTGATGACTTGAAAATCGGCCGACAGTGGTTCGATTTGCTTGCGCCAGTAACTGCGATCGCAGGTCCAGCCGTGAATGAGCAGAAGTGTAAAAGGTCCGCGGCCGTGGGTTTCATAAACAATTTGCGTGCCGTCTGCGCTTGCGACAGTACCGCGTTGATGGAAGTTAGACTCAGTCATGTTGGTCACGGGGGCCGACCTCAAGCCGGTACAGCTGAGCGAAAACAACAGCGCAGCGTACAGCGGCAGATGCTGATATCTCATAGAGTCGGGTCCTTTTCATTCCGGAAGACGCTTTCCAATGAGACACGAGGCCGCGATCTCATGTGTTATAAATTTGCGGTCAGAGAGCAAAACTAGAGCAAAACTAGAGCAAAAATCAGTGCGGGTACAGTCGAATAAAAAACCGCGACATGGATGGCGCCGGCGGGCGTGCCTGCTGGTGGCGCTGGTGTTGTTGGCAACCACGGTATATCTGGTTTGGACGACGCCGAGCGGCAATGTTTCTGTGCAGGCCTCACAGCCAGTTGTCTGTGTCGCGGGCTTGGCGCGGTCGTGCGACTGCGAGCATCGACGAACAAGAAGCGGTTGATTTGATCCGACTTACCTGCCGATCATACCGATGGTGACGGCATGCCTGACGGTTGGGAGGCGGCTCTCGATCTCAATCCGCTGCCGCCAGCGTTCAAATGTGCGAATATGCGCAGCCTTCAGTTGTCGTCACAGGGGAGTAATGATGCACGGCGAATACAAAGTTCAGGGCGGTAAGATGGTGGTCGCGGACCTGGAGGTGCGCGAGGGCAAGCTGGCGGCGGTCCAGATCGCGGGTGATTTTTTCCTTGAACCAGCCGAAGCGCTCGGTGATTTCAGACGCGGCCTTGAAGGTCTTAATGCGGACGCCTCCGTCGAACAGATGACCGCCTCGATGAGAGCGGCGCTGCGACCGGACGCCGAGCTGATTGGTTTTAGTCTTGAGGCGGTTGCGATCGCCGTGCGGCGGGCGCTAGGCGCCAGCAAAACCTGGCGCGATTACGAATGGCAGATTATCGAGGCCGAAGTCATGACGCCTGCCATGCATGTGGCGATTGATGATGTTCTGGCGCAAGAGGTCGATGCCGGTCGACGTCCGCCCACGCTGCGCTTTTGGTCGTGGGATCGCGCAGCCGTGATCATCGGTGCGTTTCAATCGTTGCGCAACGAGGTGGATGCGGAAGCAGCCGAAGAACACGACGTGCACGTTGTGCGGCGTGTGACCGGTGGTGGTGCCATGTTTGTAGAAAAAGGCACGGCGATTACGTACTCACTTTATGCCCCCAGCGAGTTGGTAGCGGAGATGAATATTGCTGAGTCGTACGCGTTCTTTGACAGTTGGGTGCTCAAAGCGCTGAACGGCCTCGGCGTCGAGGCGGTGTACAAACCGATCAACGACATTACGAGTCCCAAAGGCAAGATTGGTGGTGCCGCCCAAAAGCGTTACAAGGGCGGGACGGTGCTGCACCATGTCACGATGGCCTATGACATGGATGCGACCAAAATGCTGCAAGTGCTGCGCATTGGTCGTGAGAAGCTGTCGGATAAAGGGGTGGCCAGCGCCGCAAAGCGCGTTGATCCAGTACGCAGCCAGACGGGCCTCGAACGTGAGGCGATTGAGAGCCACATGCTCAAAACGTTTGTGGAGCTTAACGGCGGGAGCCCAGGCCACATTACGGAGGCCGAATACGCGGAGGCCAGGAAGCGCGTGGAGGAGAAATTCGATACGCAGGGCTGGTTGCAGCACATTCCTTAGTTTGATCGGTAGTTGATTGTTTCGAAAGAGACTGTTCAGTGCCAACGAAGTGGAGTCAAACGACCCTAGGCAATTGACATCTGTGCAGCGTGGCCGAAGGTCTCTATCTTTAGAACCGTGATCAGCAAACGTGATCAAGAACACGTTTAGATTCGGTCATCGGACGTAACGCGCAAGGATTCGCACCGCAAGGGACGCAGCGCAGCGGCAAGGAAGCCAGACAAGGATGTCGCGTCCGTTTTCTTTCGGGTAGTTTGCCCGGAACAGCGCTCCATAGCCGCCCGGCTTTGGAGTTTTTCATTTCCTGAATAATCCAGCCGTTATTTGCGGCGTACGGCGACGCTTCTCCATTGCCAGCCAGAGAACTGGGATTTGTGGGCAGCCAGAAACTAGCGAATGTGAAGGGTCTTTATCTCGAAGGTATTCGAGATGGTAAGGCGCGCGAAGCCGTCGCGCGTTACACCGGCGATCGCTACACCCAGCACAGCACCGGCGAAGCACAGTGGGTAACCGCCGATATTTTTGATACCGATGAGCGCGATCGAATTGTTGAGCACTGGGATGTGATCCAGGCGTTCGAGCCCAAAACAGCATCGGGTCGCAGTACGATCGATGGTGCTACCGACGTTGTGGACCTCGATCAAACGGACGCCAATAAGAAAATTGTGGCAGCGTTGTTCGATGAGGTGTTGCTCGGCGGCAATATCGGCAAACTTGGCGACTTCATTTCCACGGAACACTACGCGCAGCACAGCCCCCAGATGGCCGATGGCCTTACGGGCATTAATCGCTTTTTGTTCGATTCATCGACCAGCGGCGACTATCCGCATTACCACAAGTGCCATCGATTAATCGGGCAGGGCGATTTCGTGGTCACACTAAGTGAACAAAAAACCGTATCCCAGGATTTAGCCGTGATCGATATCTTCCGGCTCGACGGTGAGAAATTGGTCGAGCACTGGGATGTGTGTGAACCCATTTTGCCGCGCGAAGCGTGGGGTAACAGCGGCAAGTTTTGACGTCGGGGTTGTTTTTTCTGCTGGTATCCAAATCACAGTAAGATAGGGTCGGCATGCCGCCGGTTACATTTGAGTCTTTCGCTATTTTACGTTTCGTCGCCATCATCAATGCCGCGTTTGCGCTGGCGCTCGTTGTCATTTTCCTTGGCTGGCCTGCCGTTGAATCGGCGCGGGTGCTGCATTCGGGCGTTTTGGCTTCACCTGAAGTGCCCGCATTTACGCATCGTTGGCACAAAAACCTCTCAAAAGAATTTGCGCCGTGGGCGGATGAACGGGTTCGATCGGGCCGGGCGACGACCGAACGGCTCAGCGACGTCGCGGGAACTGAATGGCCCATGTTCAGCGCCGTGTTTTATCTGTGGGGTACCGAAGCACTGCAGCGCGACGCCGTTGATCGTGACGTTGCCGCGGCGGATCAGCCTATGGTTTACGCGCGTGATGCCATACGTGCAGCGGTCAAGCTAATTGTGGATCCTGGACACGCGACGTGGGTGCGCAAGTACTGGGGTGACGCTTACCTGGAGCGTGAAAACCTGTTCTATCGGATGCTGCTCATTAATGGTCTGGTGAGTTATCAATCGCTCAGTGGCGATACCGAATTCGAATATTTGCTGCGCGAGCAGGTGACGAGTCTGGCCGCGGAGTTCGATGCATCGCCCCACGGTTTGATTGACGACTATCCCGGGGAGAGCTACCCCATCGACATTCTGCCGGCGTTGGCGGCAATCAAACGGGCCGACCCATTGCTCGGTACCGATCACACACAAATGCTAAATCGCTCTGTCCGTGGGTTTGAAGGCAATGGTCTGGACGCCTCGACCGGACTGCCGGCGTATCTAACGGATGCGCAAAAGGGCAATGGTGTGAGCTCTGCACGTGGTGTCGGAATTGCGTTCATGTCGCTGTGGGCTATGGAGCTTTGGCCTGATGTGGCAGCACGCTGGTATGCGGGGCTCGAGGAACACTTTTGGCAACAGGGCAGGTGGATCAGCGGGTTTCGCGAATATCCGCGGCATGTTTCCATGCCAGCGTTCTCGGTAGATGTTGATGCAGGGCCGGTTATTTACGGTTTAGGCACTTCTGCCTGTGCGTTTGGGATTGGCGCCGCTCGCACCCAAGGCCGTTTCGATCATGCTTACCCATTGGGTGCGCAGGCATTCGCGACAATGTTTCCAACTGTCGGGGGGCGCCTGCTTGTGCCGAGGGCGCTCTCGAAGCTGGCTGATGCACCGTTCACCGGTGAGGCGATCATGCTGTTCATGTTTACACGACAGCCGGCCGATGGTGTGGTCCTGGTTCCGCCGGCTTCCGGTCCGCCAGCGGGCGGCGTTTTGTTTTTGGGTCTGCTTGGTTTGTTGTCGGTGCTGCTCTTGGGTCTGGTCACGGGCCGGCTATGCCGCGTCTGGCCGGCTTATGAGCGCGCGACAGTGATGCCGCGCTGGCAGCTCGGGCTTTGGTTGGTCGTGATGGGTAGCGGTGCCATTTTGGTGTCTAGTGGGTCTGCAGCAGCGGGTGTTGCAAGCATGCTATTGGGGCAGTTGTTGCCGCGCTAAGAATTGACTCGCGATGTCGATGGCGACAGCGTGTGAAGGAAACTGGCGATGCGACACACGGTTTCGGGGGCGACTTATTCGACGCGCTCCGGCGCCAAATCTCGAGCCTGACGGGCGTTCGCTCGGGGCTGCTGCCACACGTTGCGACCGCTGTGTTCCGGCGTTGCATATTTTTCGAAAAAAGCACTCAGCGCGTTGCTCAGTCGCTGACGTTCGGCCTGGCGTGGCGGACTTACCGCGTGGCGCTCGCCTTGCGGATGGCTCAGGTCGTACCAGGTTTCGGTGGGGGGCTTTTGCGCGTCTCGATGATAGCGACGCACAAGTTTGAAGCGCCCGTCGGTGACCATCCGAGAGGCGCCACGCTCAGCGAATTGCAACGTTCGCCACTGCGTCGGGCGGCTCGCCGCAAGCAGTGGGCGTACGGAGTTGCCCGGCCCGTCAATGGATTGGGTATGGCGGCCATTTGTTGCAAAGTCTAACAACGTGGCGTGCAGATCGGTAAGATCCACAAACTCATGACGCCGCTGGCCGGCCCGAATCGCCGGTCCGTGCATGATGAACGGAATGCGCAGCGTTTCTTCGTAAAAATTGGGCGGATTGGTCGCGTTGGTTTTGCCGTACAACCCGTATTGGCCCATCAGAAGGCCATGATCTGACACATACACCACCACGGTGTTGTCCAGCAGGTCGCGCCCCTGCAGTGCGTCGAGCAAGCGACCCACTTGATCATCCACAAGTGTCACGGCCGCCAGGTATTGCGCCAGCTGTTCAGCGTGGTCGTCGGGCGTACGATTAAACGGGCCACGGTCGGTCATGTCGGAGGCATCACCCGGCGCGATCAGCGCGTTCGCGATACGGCGATAGCGATCGACCAGGCGCTCCGGCAGACCTGTGAACGGGAAATGCGGCTCTACGTAATTCAGGTTGATGAAAAAGGGCCCGCTGTCTGATGCATCGATAAAGTCGATGGTTTCGTTGGTTAAAAAGTGGGCCTGAGTACCGGTATAACTCTCGGGCTTGCCATCCCGTGAAAACATGACTTCGCCAGTATGCAGGTATTGGTTCTGCCAACCGGCGCGTCGCGCGTCGTAACTCAGCCAGCGATCGTAGCCACGTTGAGGAGGGCGGCTGTCGGTGGTTGCGTGCCATTTACCAAAGTGTCCGGTGCGATAGCCGGCCTTTTGCAAGCGTTCTTGCAGCAGCGTTTCCCCGTCCAGCCAGTTGGCATCGAACGCTGCTTCCTCGCTTAGGAAATCGTGTACGCCGTGTTGCGAGGGCATCTTCCCGGTCAGCAACGTGGCGCGCGACGCGGAACAAACCGGCGCCGGCGACATGGCGTTGTTAAATTGCGTGCCGCGTTTGGCAAGCCAGTCGAGATTCGGTGTATCCAATGCCTCGAAACCGTACGATGACATCGCCCATTGAGCGTGGTCGTCGGCAACGATCAGAAGCAGATTGGGCGGCGTCTCGGCATGCACAGTCACGCTTGCCACGAATAGCAGGGCGGCGCAGATGCGGCGCAGGCGAGGAGCGAAGTAATGCATGGGCGAATATTCCAGGGCGGTTTCTATGGTTTGATCATCTCACACCCGCCCAGTGCTTTTTGCCTCTACGATTGCGCTGACCCATTGCTTGCGGCCTTCCACCACAAAGGATTGTGTCTCATCGTGCGCGGTTATTTTCAAGCCGTTGGGCACCAGCCAAGCCGTCAAGGTGGCATCCTGCTTTGCAATGTCAACGAGCGGTTGTGACCACTCGTGCTGACTGAGGTTGAGTTGATTGGTCGCAAAATGCAGGCGCTGATTCGTCAGCGTCATCCAACCACCGCGAGTGTTCATGCCGGCCCGCTGACTGGCTGGGCCCTCTTTTAATAGCGATTCGCCGTCGTCGAGCGCCAATTTACCTTGCATGCTCTCGCGATTGGACGCCGCCAGTGCGGCCATCACCGGGCCGAAACTCACTAGCCCAAGAATACCGGCAAATACCGCAGCGCCGATGCCGCTTAGGAAACCCACGAGCAAACCGGTCATTAGTCCAAAAGGAATCCCGGTAACCAGAGCGTTCTTTAGAAACCCTTTCATCGCCATGCCCGCCAAAGTAAAGAGCCATGGTAGCGAATGCGGCTCGACCACTCAAAATGGTTATCGTCCGCTAAACCTACGCCGTATGCGCTAGACTTCCATACACCGATGCAAAGAGAATACAGCGCCGTGAATGACATTATTTGCCCGCACTGCGGAAAGGCCTTCAAAGTGGATGAGGCCGGTTACGCCAACATCCTCAAGCAGGTGCGCGACGGCGAGTTCGAAGCACAGTTGCACGAGCGACTTGAGCTGGCAGAAAAAGACAAAGCGGTGGCCGTGGAGTTGGCGAAAAAAGAGGTGGGCGCAGACATGCTGCAGGCGACCGCTGCCAAGGATGTGGAGATCCAAAAGCTTACCGCCGCGTTGGAGGCGGGCGAGGTGGCGCGCAAACTGGCCGTCGCTGAAGCTGTGAAAAGGGCCGAAAAGAGCGCCGATGCACTGGCCATCGATCTGGAGAAAGCCAGGCAGGAAAACCTAGCGGCAACGAAGTTGGCTCAGGCACAGCTCGATGCCGTAGAGGACAAGCAGCGACTCGCCATCTCAGAGGCGGTCAGTGCGGTGGCCAAAGAGCGCGATCAGTTTGAAAGCAACTTCAAGCAGGCCGAACTGGAAAAGCAACTGGCAGAAACGTCACTGAAAGACAAATACGAAACCCAGATCAAGGATCGTGATGACGCCATTGAGCGCTTGCGTGATATGAAGGCGCGGCTGTCCACAAAAATGGTCGGTGAGACGCTGGAGCAACACTGCGAGACAGAATTCAATCGCATTCGCTCCACCGCTTTCCCACTGGCGTATTTTGAAAAGGACAACGATGCCAGGTCTGGCAGTAAGGGCGACTATATCTTTCGAGATGCGGACGCAGCGGGTACCGAGATTGTCTCGATCATGTTCGAGATGAAGAACGAAAACGATACTACGGCGACCAAGAAAAAGAACGAGGACTTTCTAAAAGAGCTGGATAAGGATCGGACGCAGAAGGGCTGCGAGTACGCCGTACTGGTGTCGCTACTAGAGCCCGACAGCGAACTCTACAACTCCGGCATCGTCGACGTGTTTCATCGCTACCCCAAGATGTACATAATTCGGCCGCAGTTTTTTATCCCGATCATTACATTGCTGCGCAATGCCGCCATGAAATCGATGGAGTACAAAACCGAGTTGGCTTTGGTCAAAGCGCAAAACGTGGATGTAACCAGTTTTGAAAACGACCTAGAAACTTTCAAAAGCGGGTTTGCCAGAAACTATGATCTGGCGTCCAGAAAGTTCCAAAAGGCGATTGATGAAATAGATAAATCGATCGATCATCTGCAGAAGACCAAAGATGCACTGCTTGGCACCGACCGCAATTTGCGACTGGCCAATAACAAGGCGCAGGATGTGACGATCAAGAAGCTGACGCGGCGCAATCCGACGATGGCGGCGAAGTTCGAGGCGCTTCAAGAGCCGGATGAGGGCGAGTAGCAGTGTCGCGAAGCCTGTCTGGAAAACGGGCCGGGGCGTTTTGCACTAAAAATTAAGCTCGGCGATATTTTTGCAATGACATAATTTCCGTCGTCATGTGGTTATGTAATTGCCGTTACTGACTAATGTAAAGCCGGCCTGTTCAGGCCCGGTACTTTCTCCTAATTTTCGGACGCAGTGCCGATTTTTTTTAAATTTCGCTGGTTACCCTGCGGGCTAATCCGGCGAGTTTGTTTTCAACGCAACGAACTCTCGGTCGATTACACGGATAGTAATGAGACTAAGGCTGATTGCGCATGTTGACACCACATTCTAATTTTCAGTCCCGCAGTTTGCGCGGAAAAACGAGCCGGACATCACCAGCACCTTGGTTGGTGCCGCTGGGGTTTTTCATGGCGAGTTTGCTTGGCGCATGTGCGGGTCCATCGTCCGAAAGTGACGTTGCGCCGCCCACTCCAGAAGTTGCGATTGATCCGGACCCTGTGATCGAGCAGCCGAAGTTAGTATCGCTGACGCCGGATGCGGCCGTGACAGGTGGTCAGGTATTCTTTGTGGCGGAGTTGGAAAACACTCAGCTCTTTCGCATGTGGGCGACCAAGAATGGTCAGAGAGTGGCGGAGCTGTGCAATATCTCGTCAACTGAACCCCAGAGTCGGTTCAACTGTACGCACAGTTTGAGCATCGATCAGGGTATGTACGACCTGGAAATTATTCTTAATAGTAGTGATGCCGTTGGCGCAGAGTCGCCCGACACTTTGGTGACCGGTTATCGTTTTGGGGTTTCCGCACCAGCGCCAAGGCCGGACACCACCGACAATTGTTCAATGCCTGCACCAGCCGGTCACAGCTTGTACTGGTGCGATGATTTTGCCGCGACGAGCACTGGTGCGCCGGATTCGAATTTCTGGGATTACGACGTCTCTGGCGTGCGCAACAACGAAGAACAATGCTACACGGACAACGATCGGGAAAATGTTCGCGTGGAAGACCGCGAGCTGCTGGGTGAAGCTGGCAACTATCTGGTGCTTGAATTAAGAAAGGAAGAAGGCACCACGTGCCCTCAGGATCCGAGCCGAGCGTACAATTACACCAGTGGCGCCATCATGACGCGTGTGCGCCAAAACGGCGATTATTTGGTTGGTCGCAGTCTTGAAAACCAGCCGAGCAAAGGCATGCCGTTTGGCGTGTACGAGATTCGTGCAAAGATCCCTTCTGGTCGTGGCACGTGGCCGGCTATCTGGATGCTCGGACACGTTAATTGGGACGCCCCGGGCGGAAGTCTGGGGTGGCCCGAGGCCGGTGAGATCGACATCATGGAAGCCGTGGGCTTTGAAGAGCATAACGGTCTGTTTCGCACGCACCACACGCTTCATCGCAGTCGAGACTTTCAATGGCCGCACCTGCGTCAAACGGCGAATGGCAGAAACGTTACTGGCCTTGGCATGACTTACGCTATGGATGAAGCGCCTTCGGCCGACTTCAAAGTGTATAAAATGATCTGGCAACCAGATTCCATTGAGCTGTTTGTGGATGGCGAAAGCACGATGCAAATGCAGGTAGCCGACAACAACGGTGGCATGGCCTACCAGACCCGAAACGCTTTCTATCGCCACGACGTGAGCGACCATGGTTTGGGCATGCAGGCGGAGACGCCGTTGGGGTGGCCGTTCTCCAAAGAGCTCGGCAATGAGTTCAAGCTGATCCTCAATCTTGCCCATGGTGGTGGTTGGGGTGGTCAACAAGGGCTGGATGATTCGATATTCGATGCGCCGGTCGAGATGCTGGTGGACTACGTTCGGGTTTACACGCCTGACCCCGGTTGACCACGCTAGTTACCGGTCGCTATCGCGCTAATTTATGTGGTGCAACCGGTTCCAACTGCTCTGGTTCTCAATGTTTCGGGGGAGGGCGAGGTTCTGCTCCATCGGATTGAATATGATGTTTCCCGGGTCCGTTACCTTCGTAGCGCTCTGTGCGTGACCGCGTACTGGTATTGACTGTTGTGGAATTGTTTACAATTGCGACCAGCCGGCCGGACCTTTTTGAGTTCTTTGATCTTTCTCGATAATCCAGAATATCGTACTGTTGCGCGGTGGTTTGAGTATTTTTGCTCGCCCGATGCGAACAAGCGACAACTGTCGATGAGCAACGCCGTACTCGAAATGTTGTCAGTCGGAAAATTGTTCATGCTCTTTCAACGCTACATCGTATCCGGTGTCGCGATTCTAGATATCAAGGCGCAGGGGTAGATGGTAGAGAACACGATACAAGGCTCGATGAAAGGAGCCGTTGAGCTGGAGCTCGTTGAAGCACTGCGCGACGAGGCCAAACTGTTGGGCAACTGGATGATGAAACGGGCCCTTCCGCTGTGGTCCAGCGCAGGCATGCACGAATCCGGTGCAGCATGGGAGGCACTCGATTTCGCCGGACACCCGATTTCTGCGGACATCGTGCGTGTGCGTGTGCTGGCGAGACAAATTTTTGTGTTTTCGACCGGTTTTGAACTGGGCTTTGAACCTGAGCGCTGCAAACAATTGGTCGCCACTTTATTCGATATTTTGTTTCAGCATTGTCGTCGCAACGATGGGCTGTTCGGGCGCAGTTACAGCCTCTCGAAACGTGGTCTGGTTGATCGTATGTTTGATCTGTACGACACCGCCTTTGCACTGTTGGCCATGGCAAGAGCGCGCGGCTTGCTAGAAAATGCCGAGGTCGATAATGCGATTGACCTGACGTTGGAGGCGCTCGACAAGAAGGCTCGTCATAGCGAAGGCGGGTACGTGGAGGCGGACGCACCGAATGAGCTGAGACGGCAGAATCCGCACATGCATTTGTTCGAAAGCTTGCTTGAATTGCGTCAAAGCGGTTATGCCGGCGACCTGATCCCCAGAATCGATAGTCTGCTCGATTTTATTGACCTGAAATTCTTTGATCAGAATCTTGGCATCGTCCGTGAAACCACAGCGGTGACCGACGTCAAAACAGCAGAATTTGAACCAGGCCATTCAATGGAGTGGGTCAGGTTGCTCAGTCTGCACGCTCAATCTCTCAATCGAGATCGGCACCCGCTGGCACAGAGGCTATATGCAGTGGCGCTGCCCACTTTGGACGCCAACGGCTACGCCTGTATGTTGACGTCAACCGCTGGCGTGTCGCCCGATCCATCTCGCAGGCTCTGGTCTCAGACAGAGACGCTGTGCGCACATCTTACGATGGCACTGGAGGACTCGACCTACGCGAAGGCCGACGCCGTCAAGGCGGCGGTGAAGCTATGTCGGGGCATCCGTAAAGACTGGCTTGAACCCGCATTCCCAGGTGGTTGGCATGATCATTTCACCGCGGAGGGGGCTCTGATTGCCGGCGATATGCCGAGCAGCACGGGTTATCACTTGTTTGGCGCTATCGCGATGTTGCTAGGTGTGTGTGAACTGGGACACGCTAGGGATTGTAATCCGTGACCGAGAACCGGTGATTGGCACTGGCCTTGCGACCAACGGCAATATGTCTGGCGCGACCCGTTCGTAAACTATTGCCAAGCGCCACACAGGTGGCGTCGTTGTCCTTACCCCAGCGCCGCCCGTTGTCCCACAGTGGTTGGTAGTTCGCGTCGTTATCGTCATATAAAAACACACGAGCGTTCGTGCCAGATTGGCGGCACACGGCCAACTCCGCTCTGCCGTCGCCGTCTACGTCACCGAGTGCGACCGACGTTGCAAACGCATCTTTACCCCAGCGCTCGCCGCCTGATTTGAGCAAGCGGAATTGGTGACTAAAGTCGTCGTGGACGAAGAAGCGACTATTGCCGGATGCTTTGCGCGCAACTGCAACCTCGTCCCTGCCATCGCCGTCTACATCGCCAAATGCGATAGCGGTGGCATAGTTTTCTTCGCCCCAGTTGACGCCGCCGCTGTGGATCGGGCGAAAATCGGTGTAATCACCCGCCACGTCCTTGTAGATCAACCAGCGAGAATTCTTGGCGGCTTTTCGCGCAACGCCAATTTCGAGTCGACCGTCACCGTCTACGTCACCAAAGGCAATGCTCGTAGCGTAATTGGATGCGCCCCAATCAACGCCGCCACGAAACAGGAGCCTGAAATCGTCGTCGGCGCCCGAGAAAATCATGAATCGAGAATTCGATCCAGCTTTGCGCGCCACACCGATAAGGGGTTGCCCGGCGCCATCAACGCCGATAGCAACATCGGTGACATAGCTGTCGCGGCCCCAGTTTTCTCCACCTCGGAACAGTTCAATCTCGCGCGACAATCCGGCGTTCATCTTCACAACGCGGAAGCGATGATTGGCATCGGCTTTGCGTCCAATGATGATCTCGTCGATGCCGTCGCCATCGACATCGCCGATGGCGCAGCAGGTAGCGTAATGGTCTTTGCCCCAATTGTTTCCGCCTCTAATGAGGGTTTCATATTCTTCACGTGTGTCATCCAGGATGAAGTAACGGCTATTGCCTGAGGCTTTACGTGTGACGACCATTTCATCGCGTCCATCGCCGTCGATATCGCCCATGGCAATGTCGGTGACGAAAGTGTTTGCGCCCCATAAATGACCGCCGTCAAAATCGATGCGGGCCGGGTAGAGGGCTTTGAGACCTGCAATGTCACCCGGCGACATGAAAGGAGCTCTACGTGGTGAATTGCCCAGCGCAGCGGTCGGAATGGCGGGGTCCACGGGACGCATGGTGATCAGGTTGGTATTAGATTCAAGTGCGTTCACATCGATTCGTACTTTGAACGCAATATGCGTGAACGATTCGGCAAAGCCTGACGGGTAGCCACTAAATTCTATGAGCGCTACATGCTCGTCAGTGCCAGATCCTTCGCCACTGACCACTTCAACTGCAGGACTGAAGGTTCTGTCGTCGGTGAAGTTCGTATCGATGGACGCAGCCGAACCGGCATCTGAAATGGCCGGAGGCGCAAGCCCAGCCGTCACGTTAGGGTCGGGCGCAATGACAAAGTCCTGTTGTGCGATGGCGCCGCTAGCGGTGGTTGCGAAACCGATGTCGGCGAGTAAAAAACTGAATTGCTCAACTTGTTCATCCGGGTAGCTCAAGTGAAAGCCATCACTCGTTGCCAAGCTTGAGGCAAAGTCAGACAGTGGAATCACAACTTGACGCCAGCCATCATCAAGATCTTCGACACCGGGATGGGATAGCAGGTCATAGCGTATTGTCGAAGCATCCGGACCCAGAAATCGGATCTCGAAATTCGCATCCCGGCCAAAAGCCTGCGCGCCGTAGTGCATGACGGACGCGAAATCATACGGACCGATATCCGCACCGCCGCGGAACACGGCTTTGCGAAAATTGTGTCGACGACCGGGCTTCACGTTGTCCATGTTAACGGTGATAAACGCGTCGCGATCATTGCGTGCCTGCTCATGAAAAACGCCCACACTGTGGAGCAACTCGTGAATGATGCCACCGACGTCAAAATCCTCATTGAGCCAAATGTTCTGGGTGCCACCCTGGCGACCAAGTTGTGCAGAGCTGGAATCTGGATCGGTGCTAAACTGGATGACCACCCGATCTGCAAAGTTGTCGGAGGCCGGCAGAAACACAATGTTGGTGTTGGCTTCGATATGATCAATGGCCTCACGCACCCGTGCGCGCAGAGTGGCATTGGACTCATCGAATTGGAACGGCACGAGGCCTTGCTCCCACAGCTTGTCACCACTGCTCATGGCCACCAGGGCTTGCGAGATTGTGCGCGATCCGGCACCGGCAATATCTTCATCGGGCTTCGGAGTCCGTCGAGCGCGCGCCACCTCAGCATCAAGCTTCTTCACCGACCCAAGACCAATACCGCCGTCCAGCCAGGCTTGACCATCTACGACTCGATAGGTCATCTCAACAATCTCGCCGCCAGGAACCAGAACATCGCTGGTCCGCTCAACGCCATCGGTATCCGAAATGCGCGTGCAGGCGTGAGGGGATGCTTTGTGCGAGCCGGCCGATTTTGCCGTGATAAAGAAATTCACAACCCGCATGCCATCGGCTACGACCACACGTGAGCGAGTTGGACCATGGTTTGCGGTTCTGGCATCCACAAGATAGGTCCCGGGGGCCAATGCCAGAGAGTATTGACCCTTCTTGTTAGTTTTGGTGGACGCTGCCGTGCCAATTCGAGTCGCTGCAATCGATACTTGGCTCAAGGGCTCGCCCGCCGTGCCGTCTTCTTGACGTTCAAAGACACGCCCGTGAATGCCGGTGCGGTCACTTTGGGCTTTTGCGTTGAGAAAGAGGTTTAGCGTCTGCAGTTTGCGCCTGAGAATACTCTTGCTACGCTTTGATGCGAAGCCGCTCGCACTGGCGGTCACCATGTACGTACCCAGCGGTAGTTCCACACGATAGCGACCATCCGCCGCTGATACCGTGCTGGCGCGGCCAGCCGCACCGCGAAACACAATCTTCGCATCCTCGATTGGATCGCCAATGGCGCCGTCTTTGTGCTGTGAGAATATTCGACCCGCGTAAATGGCCATGCTGTTGCCTCGTTGGTTGCCTCATTGGTTGAGGAGGAGGCCGCCCGATCCGTTTGGCGCTCGACGTGGCTCATCGTACTCATACGACGGTCACGGTGGCGGGGGGTGATATGGCAGGCCCTACACAGTTAGCGACGCGGCGTTGACAATCCAATCATTGAAGACGATCGACTCCGCTGCGTTTGGCAACGCAGAAGGTTTTCAGTGGCCAGACTAAGCCGGAGCGTTGGGTTAAGGCTGTAACATTCCACGGATCGTGAAGTAGAAGATCGCCGCCATGAGCCCCGACGCGGGAACGGTAATCAACCAGGCGCCAATGATCTTGATCAGGTGGGATCGCTTGACCAGTTCGTGTCGATACACACCTTTTAACCGCTTGCGTTCAGCTTTGGTCAGCTGTGTCTTGCCCGTTTTCGCTTTCAGCTCTTTTAGCATCCTGGCTTTTTCAGCAATCGGCGCCACCTGAAACTGAGCCAAATAGGCTTCGACATCTTTTTCGTCTTGCCCGTGATAGTGGTGTTGGATATCGATCACCATTTTCGAGTAGGTGGTCTTCAAGTACTCCCGCAGAAAACCGACCCCGAAAACGCCACCAACGGCCACATGCGTTGAACTCACCGGCAGCCCAAGCTGCGTGGCAATAATGACGGTGATGGCCGCGGCCAGCGCAATACAGAACGCGCGCATTTGATCCAGTTCGGTGATTTCAGAACCCACGGTGCGAATCAATTTGGGGCCATAAAGTGCCAGACCCACTGAGATCCCGATAGCGCCCACCAGCATCACCCACAGCGGTATGGATGATTTGCTGCTAATCGTGCCTTGCAAGATGGCATCATTGATCGCCGCAAGAGGGCCAACCGCGTTTGCCACGTCGTTGGCACCATGCGCAAAACTTAACAAGGCCGCGGCGCAAATGAGCGGCACAATAAAGAGTTGATTCACACCGAGCTTGTCGTTGGTGATGGTGAGCACGCGACGTGAAATGACGGGCCGGATACAGAAATAGACCACCAAACCAAACGCCGCGCCAAGACCCAATGCGGTTTGTATGTTGGTCGGCCAAATTTTCTTCAGCCCTTTTAGAATCATGTAGGAGGAAAACGCCCACGTCATGATCGCGATTAACCAGGGCACAATGCGGGCCGCCGCACTTGCCATTTTTTCACCCTTGTAGGTAATGGTGCGTTTTATGAAATACAAAATACCGGCGGCGATCAGACCACCCATTGCCGGCGAAATGACCCAACTCGCGGCGATCTGACCAAGTTTCGGCCAGTTGGCGATGTCCATTCCACCTGCTGCGAGCCCAGCACCCAGTACGCCGCCCACGATCGAATGCGTCGTGGACACCGGCGCGCCAAGGGCTGTGGCAATGTTCAGCCAAACGGCACCCGCGAGCAACGCGGCCATCATCAACCAGACGAATACCTGTGTGTCGCCGATTAGCGATGGGTCGATAATGCCTTTCTTAATTGTGCTGACCACTTCGCCGCCGGCTACCAATGCGCCCGCGGCCTCAAATATCGCAGCGATAACGATGGCGCCGGCAAGCGTAATCGCTTTTGAGCCTACGGCGGGTCCAACGTTATTCGCGACGTCATTGGCGCCGATGTTAATGGCCATGTAGCCGCCGATCATCGCTGCAATGATCAGCATGTAGCGGTCAGCAACCTGGCCGACCGATATACCGGAGTACAGCATCACCCCAATCACAAAAAGCAGGGCCGAGCCCAGACGAAACAACTCAGAGCGCCCGCCCTTGGTGGCGCGCTCGATCTTAGAGACGTCTTCAAAGTCCATAGCGTATGTGAATCCCGTTCTTGTTAGTGCTGCCATTATTCGTTGTTATCGTCGGTGCCAGCGTACTGGCAGCCTGGGGAGCAACAGCGTGTTTGGGCGGAATGATACACGCGAAAGCAGCGCTATTGGGTTTCGCATTTGATTCGGCTGAGAAGCCCGAATCGCATGGATACGAATCTATTTGAGCGGGGTCGGAATTGCGCTAAAAGTGGCAGGAAATGACCAGTAGAGGGCCAGTAGAGGGCCAGTAAAGGACCAGTAAAGGACCAGTAAAGGGCAGAAAGACCATGCCCGTGGAGTGCCAAGATTTTACATATTTGTGTCCGATCAGCGTAAAAAAGTGAGGCAATGGTTTGGATCTGCCGCCAAACTACGAGACGTCATATTGTTGTTGTGATGCATAGGACACCCATGGGTAGCACGAATCCGCGGCTTGAGTGGCCTCTTACTTCCTGTCGGACCACGTCAGCTCAATAGACACAGCGGTTACGTTGGGAAGAGCACCAGCGTT
>JBGCEL010000149.1:0-3633 GCA_045106455.1 Gammaproteobacteria bacterium | reverse complement strand
TGTCGCCGGCCGCGCGGCGACTGTGGGAGGGACCGGTAATGGTAGAGACGCACGGTCTTTATGCGCTCAATGCCAAATCGGCAGCGCGCGCCTCGGGCGCATCATTTATAGATTTGGCGAGCGACTCGCTGGCCTATTTCGAGGCGCTGGGCGCACAGCAAACCAAACGTGATTTTCTCTGGCTTGAGCCCGACAGTGCGCGGCCGCGATTTCCAGAGGGTGTCGAAGACAACACGCACTTTAGCGAGCTGGGCGCCTGCGGCGTGGCGCAGGTGATTGCCGCGGCCATGTTGGCTTTGCCGGCCACAACGGACTTGGTGGATTCGACCCGCTTTGAGCCGCCATCGAGACCAGGCGAGCGTCCGGTCAGTGTGGTCGCGTGCGCAGCCTCGCTGTCCCGATAAAGGCGTGCCCGCGCCGTCGCTTCACGTATACTCAGGCTTCACTTTCATTTTGCTACGGAGTTCCCATGACCGACCGCGCCCTAACGAGCAACCAGCTCAAAGAGATTAAAGACAGCTTTGATTTTGCCGATCGTGACGGCAATGGCGCGATTGATTTCAAGGAATTCGCCGCGCTCTTGCGCGTGCTGTCGCCTGAATCAGACCTGGACCAGGCCGGTGCCGGTTTTTCGATGGTTGATACCGACAGTGACGGCCAGATCAGCTACGACGAGTTTGTGGAGTGGTGGCAGCAGGTCTGGTGGGAGTACTAAGCGATCGCAGGCCGCGGCTGAACACAACTCTTAAAGACTGGCAGCGACGCGGCACGCATCTGCCGCTGTGGGGCCACGACATATTTTACGTGGAGCAGGGGGAGCCTGCGCGGCCTGCTGTACTTCTAATTCATGGTTTTCCCACGGCCGGTTGGGATTGGCATCAGGTGCTAAATAAGTTGCAGGCCTTCCACGTTCTGGTGCCTGACATGCTGGGCTACGGCTTTTCGGCCAAACCCTCGCCACATCACTATACGACGGCCGAGCAGGCGGACATTCTCGAAGCGTTTTTGGACGCCAAAGGCGTACGTGAATGCCATGTCCTTGCACATGATTACGGCGATACCGTGGCGCAGGAGTTGCTGGCGCGGGACAACGAGCGTGGCGCAAACCGTCGTGTGCAGTCTATT
Organism: Gammaproteobacteria bacterium; assembly: GCA_045106455.1. Classification (GTDB taxonomy): domain Bacteria; phylum Pseudomonadota; class Gammaproteobacteria; order Steroidobacterales; family JBCCMA01; genus JBCCMA01. The sequence continues at coordinate 2,508 of JBGCEL010000149.1, read as the reverse complement.
GCGTTGCTCAATGGTGGTTTGTTTCCGGAAGCGACGCGGCCGCGTGTCATCCAGAAACTGATGCTCGGACCGCTCGGACCGATGGTTGTGAAGTTGGTGAGTCGGCGCACGTTAGCGCGCAACATGCGTGCGATCTTCGGACCTGACACGCCGCCGAGCGATGCCGAGATTGACGCTCTCTGGACTTTGATTCAGTTCAATCAGGGGCGTCGCGTGTTTCACCGGCTCATTCAATACATCAATGAACGAGACACTTTCCGTGAACGCTGGCTGGGCGCACTGCGTGACACGCCGGTGCCGCGTGTGCTGATCAATGGCTCGGCCGACCCCATCAGCGGCGCGCATTTGGCGGCGCGTTACGGCGAGCTAATTAGTGCGGCGGAAGTGATTGCTTTGCCGGATGTTGGTCACTATCCGCAGATAGAAGCACCGCAAGACGTGGCGCGGCATTATCTTGAATTTCTGCAGCGTGAGTTTTCCGCGGGCGAAAAAAAGCCCGACGTATAGCCGGGCTTTTTTATAAGCGCTGCGATGCGTGATTTACGCGCGCTTGCGGCGAAAGCCAAACGTTGCCAGTGCGCTGGCGAACAGCCAGGCGGCGGCCGGTACCGGCACGAGCGTTGGGTTGATGTCGCCAAACGTGGCTGAGCTTGGATCAAAGTTGAACGCGTCAAACGACACGGCGTTGCCGAACATGTCGATGGCTTCGCTGCCAGCCGGATCGTTGATGGCGAACCACATCAGAGAAATGGCATCACGGAAGATCAGCTGCGGCTCGTCGCCACTGAACGCCAGATCCACACCGCCAAACTGACCGGCGTACAGATTCATCTCATCGCCAGTGTTGTCGGCGATGCCCACCGCATCCAGAACCGTACCGAAGCCGCTAAACGTATCGGCCACGCCGTCGTTGTCAATATCGATGTCGTCGCCAACGGCACCACTGAAGCTGTCCAGCAGTACGAGCGTATTGCTCGGGTTTTCAAGGTCGTTGATATCGACCACGAGTAAGCCATTGGCATCAAACGTACCGCTGATCGTGGACAGTCTGTCGACCAAGCCGAGGCTGCCGCCGGGATCGCTTTCGATGGAGAGAAGGACGCCAGAAAAAGCGGAACCTGCCACGCCCAACAGTTCGATCTGCTGCTCGGCGTTGTCAGCGCCCGTCGGGTTAGGTTGAATTTCATTAATTGACACGGCCAGTGCAGACGGTGCCAGAGCAACGCTTGCCAGCGCTGCGAGTGCGAAACGATTCATCGTGATGACTCCCAAAGAGAATGCTAGATTTATTGTTGTAAGCGCGTTGATTCGGGCGACCGCTACCGCAAGGTCGCCCGCAAGCGCAATACCGCAATTCTATGGCATTTCGCGAGTTTTTGTCATGGCGCGTTACTGTCCGTCCAATTCAAAGACGAAATTCTGCCGCAGCCGACTGCTCGTGGCGCGGCCTTCAACGTTTGCGGGCACGAACACCGCACCGCGCAGTACACGACGCACGGACCGCTCGAAGCCCAGGCCACGTGGCTCAACCTGTTCTATTTCGATATCCGTGACGCGCCCGTCAATGCCTACAGTAAATGCGGCGGTTACCTGTCCGCTGCGCGAGCGTCGTATAGCCTCTGGCGGAAAGGGCGGACGTAACGGGCTGCGTGTACGCGCGGGTGTGTCCGGCAATATCGGTGCGTGCACAATCGATGCGGGGTCAAACGAGGGTGACGACTGCGGGGTTGACGGCCGGTAAATTTCGGTTGGCGTAGACTTTGGGTCGGGTGGAGTCACCGGCGGAATGGTGATGTCGCCGCGAAAGGCGGGAGGTTTCACCGGGAAGTCGGGCTTGACGGTGGCTGTGGTTCGCGTTGTTGCCGGTGGCGGCGGGGCGACGAAGGCATTTACCTCCACGGCCGAAGGCGTCTTGCGCACCGGAACCGGCGTGTCGATCAGTGCCTGCATCAGTAGCTGCAGTAGCAAACCAATGAGCAGTGCGAGTGTTGCCGCTGGTAAGAAGCGGGCGGGTAAGGTGTTGTGCATCGTTGACTCCCTAATCTACGAAGGTATTACTAGGATAGGCTTCGTATAGGCGTTGCGTCAATTCCGAAGGACTGATTTAGATGCATTCCAATGATTGATGTTGTGGAAAAACTGTTCCATGCTTCGGGCCGCAATTCTTATTAAAATCAGTTGTAAAACGGTGTTTTAGAGGCGCAGCTTTGAGGGAGTTTGGCTGGCATGAAAATCGGATTGAAGCTGAACATAGCGGCTTTAAATGGCATTTTGCTGTGTTGCTCCCTCGCGTTGGGCGCCAATGCTGCGCCGCGTGTTTCTGTGGCCGTCCTGACCGACGGACCGCAGTATCAGTTGCAGGATGTTGAGCAAACGTTTCGCGATGAACTGATTGCACTGACGACCGGCGAATTCGATGTGCAGTTCACGTCGGTGCCGGCGAACTGGAGCAGTGACGGCATCAACGCCGCGCTCGACGGCGCCTATGCCAATCCGCAGATCGACTAC
>JBGCEL010000148.1:0-6581 GCA_045106455.1 Gammaproteobacteria bacterium | reverse complement strand
CAGCTTGAGCAGCTCTGGCATGTGAGCAATTTGTACTACAACGAACCGGCCGTGCAGCTTGCGGTCGAGCTCACCGAATGCTCGTTCGCTGAGCGCGTGTTTTTTTGCAATTCCGGCAGCGAAGCCACCGAGGCGGCCATCAAACTGGCGCGCAAAGCGGCCAGTCGCACGCGCTCGCCGGACCAGCGCACCATCATCACCTTTGAAGGCGGCTTTCACGGCCGCACGCTGGCGGCCGTCACCGCCACAGCGCAGCCCAAGTATCACGAAGGTTTCGAGCCCCTACCCGGTGGCTTTCGGTATTGCGCGTTTAACGACATTGCGGCTCTGAACGCCGCTTTCGATGACACGATTGCGGCCGTTTTAGTCGAACCGGTACAGGGCGAAGGTGGTGTAGTGCCGGCCGCCCCCGGATTTTTGCAACACGTGCGCAAGCTGTGCGACGAGCGCGGCGCGCTAATGATCGCTGACGAAGTGCAGTGCGGCTTGTTGCGCACCGGCAAACTTTGGGCGCATCAGTGGGAAGACAACGTGCTACCGGATGTCATGACGCTCGCCAAGGCGTTGGGCGGCGGTCTGCCGCTGGGCGCCATGCTGGTTGGCAATGCCGTCGCCGACATTCTCGCACCCGGTTCCCACGGCTCTACGTTTGGTGGCAACCCGGTGGTGTGTGCAGGCGCGCGTGTGGCACTGCATTTGGCACAACGCCCGGCGCTCGTGGGCAACGTGGCGCATCAGGGCGGGCGCCTGCGCGGTGCGCTGGAAACGTTGGCCACGCAGACCGGCTTGTTTAGCAACATTCGCGGTCGTGGTCTCATGCTGGGTGCGCAGATGGCAGACGAGCACAGCGAGCAACTCGGCGCGCTGGTCGATCAGTGTCGCGAAGCCGGTCTTATTGTGCTGACCGCCGGTGGCAATACGCTGCGCTTTCTACCGCCATTGACCATCGACGACGACACCATGGATGAGGCCATCGAACGGCTCGAAACCGCCGTCAAACGTCTCTAGGCGGCAAGCGCACTGCCCAGCAAACACGTCACCACGGTAAGCGTCAGCGGTAGTCGCAAGCGCGGATACCAGATTGGCGCCATGCGGCGCTGCGTTAAGTTCGTATCCACGAAAAACATCGCGGCCACCGCCGCCGCCAGCACCAGCAACCCAAGCTCACGCTCCAGCAACAAAGCCACCCAGCCAATCAACGATGGCACCACGCTTAAAATTAGCGCTGCCGTCGACGGCGCGTCGGGCGCCCGGCCAATCGCCAAACCCCAATGAATGCCACCCAGAAAGCTCAAGATCACAGCGCCGTAGGCACTTAAGGCCAGTAGCGCCAGTGCGTCATTCAGATTGCTAAAAATACTCAGCAACGCCAAACCGATAAACGGCAACGCCCCAAGCCCACCCAGCCAGGCCGCGTTGGCCGGCACCCGCGTCGCGGTGTTTTGCTCCACTTCAATCCCTCTATTTTTTGGCCGCGGCGCCGGTTGCAAAATGATGCTCCCAGCGCAGGCCGCCACGCCGCCAGTCCAGCACGCGCAATACCGGCGCTCCGTTTTCTTTCGCACGCCAACCGGCCGCCGATGCATGCAGCGCAATCAAAAGATCGTCGCGCACCACGAACGGCGCGTAGGCCACGAGCGCCTTCACACGACCAAGCCGTCGTGCATCGCGATCGTAAAGGTCCCACTCAAAGCCCGTCGCGTCCCTGGCTCTACGGCTCACGATCACGTGCTGCCGATCGGCCGAAAAAAACGCCGGCTCTGTGGTACCCGCAAACGGGATGGTTAAACGAGCCGACCGAACTCGATGGGTTGGCGGTGACTCATCCAGCGCTCCGGCGCGTGCCGTCGCCGGGTCGATGTTTAGCACCCCGGACTGGGGCAGCGCGCGCGTTCCCGACGCATCCGTTGCGGCGGGGGAAAATACCCAGACCAACCGCGAGGTGGGAAACTTCGGGTGGGGCCGCATTTCGAAGCGACTGCTCAGGTCAAGATCGGCTGATGCGAGCACGCCGCGCGGCAGACGTGTGGTGTTGCGCGCCACGCGTTCGCCGCTGTCTTTTTTCAATGACACGAGGCGCAGGCGGCCGGTGCGCCCGGCGTTTTCAAATGCGATAACTTCGTTTGCGGTCATCAGCACCGGTCGTGCGACACCGCGATAGGCCCAGCGCAAAACACCGTCGGCCTGATCCAGAGCAATAAGCCGCTGCCCCGGAACGCCGGCGATAATTGAACCCGAAGCGTCGTCCACCCATACGCCGCTGCCAAGATCGACGGTCGCGGCGTGAGCCGATACAACACAGGTGAGCACGAGAAACGGCAGCAAAATTGCACGGCGTAGGGACGACATGCGCCCACTTTACCGCGTGCATTCACGCCATGCGAAAATCCTGGTCTTTCGTTGCTCTATAATTGCCGAACTGACGGTCACGAATCACAGAGGAATCGCGTCATGAGCCACAGCAAACGAGAGGGCCACTGTCTGTGTGGTCGCGTTACCATTACCGCCGAAAAAGCCAGCGACACGGTATGCGCCTGTCACTGCCAAAGCTGCCGACGATGGAGCGGCGGTCCGTACATCGAGCTCGAATGCGGCGACGCAGTAGCGTTTAGCGGCGATGAGCACATTCGGGTGTACGACTCCTCGGAGTGGGCCGATCGCGGCTTCTGCGGGCACTGTGGCACCCACCTTTTTTATCGTTTAAAGGCGCCCGGTCACTACATGGTGCCGGTGGGTCTGTTTACGACGGACAACGATCTGGCGTTCGAGCGGCAGGTGTTCGTGGACGAAAAACCTCACTACTACGACTTTGCCAACAGCACGGACAACCTGACCGGCGCTGAATTGTTCGCCAAATTCGGCGCGAGCGACTAATTTGATTTAACCATGTCAGAAAATTCGCCCCGGCGGCGAATACCTCCTCACAGGGCGCACTCACCCGTTCTTTTTGGAGAAGACTGACATGAAAATTTTGACCACAAGCCGCGCCAGCCGCGCGGCAGCGGCGCTTGGGCTGCTGAGCATTTTGCCCAGCAGCTGGGCCGCCATTACCGGCACAACAGGCAACGTATCGGTTGTACCGGCTCCGGCCTCGGTCGCTGCCGGCGCCGTTGAAAACAACACCACCATCGGCGCATTTGACGAACGTCAGCGGCGCGTACTCACGCAACCGCTGAGCCTCGACATTACGGCGGTGGGTAACTACAACGCCGGCAACCCGGGCCTGACACCCGGCACCGTTCCGGCCGGCACCACGATTAACAGCCACTTTTTGCATGCCGATATCATAGGCGCAGGCCCGATCACGCTGAACGGCACGATTACCTTCGACCAGCCGATCCTCGGCATCGAGATCATCGACGCGTCACTCGATGCCACTGACAATCCGCTGGGCGCCAACGGCACCACGTATGCCACCGGCACACCCGACCGCGGTCTCGATTTTCCAAGCGGCGATCAAATCGCTCTGCTGCCGGGTCGGCGCGACATCCAGATTAGCTACGATGTGTTTAGCGTCGCCGATCAAATTCGCGTGATCACCGCCGCCGATCCCACGCCGCCGGGCATGACCTTTAGCATGGACTTTCAGGGCCCCAGCCGTGGCGTTGCCGGCCCTTGGGGCATCCCGGTATTTGAAGGCGATATTCTTACGCCGAGCGCACGTCCGCCATTGGGGCCATGGCGCCCTGAGTTGCTGCCACCCACACCGCCGGGCCCCGTGATTCGCTCCGCCAGCGGCCCGGGCTTTGATCTGGGACTCGTCCCCGGACCGGCAGGCATTACAGAAGTGGACGCACTGTCTTATGGCCGCGACTCCGGCACCCGTTTACGCTTCTCGGTGGACGAATGGGCCATTGGCCTTGGCGGCGCCGTCAACGGCGTGATCGACGAGCAAACGCTGCCCTTTCCCGTGGCCGAAGCGGCTGCCGACACCTTCACTTATCTGTCTGACATCTTCGCACCCACCCTGGCGGGCAACGTGATCTTCACCGACGGCAACGGCGACACGCGTCCGGGCGTGGGCCTGATCGAGCCGAATATCGCCGGCGCCGGTCAGCCTGACAGCGGCGACAACCTCGACGCGGTGGACATGCAAACGGTGGCGCAACAGCTAACCGGGCCCGTGTTTGTCTCGCTGGATTCGGCGTTCACCGATCCGCTGGAGGGCAACCTCGCCAACAGCGGCACGGCTCAGGCCAACGGCTTTGTGGGTGGCGATGTGATTGTGATCACCGACACCGTGTTTGGCCCCTCGCCAAATTTGTTTATCAGCGCGAACCAGCTCGGCCTCGATCGTGTGCAAAATACCGAACGCGATTCGGACGACCTCGACGCCCTGGTGCTGAACCAAAATGGCGACGGCGTCTGGGCTCCGGAAGTAGGTGACTTTAGCGACGGCAGCGACTGGATTTTGTTCTCGGTGCGTCGCGGTTCCGCCGTGATTGGCCGCCCCGACAGTCGTCTGGGCATTCCGATTGACGCTGGCGACGTGCTGACCATCCCGGTTCCCGGCGGCTCCCCATTCCCAGCCATCGTGGTACGCGCTGAAGCGCTGGGGCTACAGTCGTTCCGCGAAGATCCTCTGTGTGGCACCACTGCGCAAATGGACGTCTCGGCCGGCTGTGACGAGGTCGATGCGCTGGATACCTATGAATCGGCCAACCTCGATACCGACGGCGACGGCTTCTTTGATGACGTCGACAACTGCGTCATCGTGGCCAACCCCGGGCAGTTTGACGCCGATGGCGACGGCTACGGCAACCGCTGTGATCCAGACTTCGACAACGATTGTGTGGTCTCGTTTCCGGATCTGGGGCTGTTCCGTACGGCCATCTTTAGCGGCAACCCGCTGTTCGATCTAAACGCCGACGGTGTCGTCAACTTCGCCGACCTTGGCATATTGCGCACGCTGTTCTTCCAGCCTCCGGGGCCCGGCCTCGGTATCTGCCCATAGGGCGATTCACGATGCGGCGGGCTCATGGCCCGCCGCATTACGTTAAAGCACCCATCAGGTCAAAGCCGCTCATGTACACTGATTGCACAATCAGACTAAGCCACGAGGCACGCGTCGCGAACCCGTTCGAGACGCGGCATGCCGATCAGGCTAAGCGGCCAATGACGCAGATTCACTCACATGCTCTTGACCGCGTACTGGCGGGCAACGATGCCGCCATCGCGGAATTTGTTTCGACCATGACTCCGGTCATCCAGGCGCGCGTGGCGCGCTGCCTGATGAAAGGCACACCGCGCGACATTCGCCGCGATGTCGAAGACCACTCGCAAGATGTCTACGCCCATCTTTTTTCTGACGGCGCAAAAATTCTGCGCCGCTACGATGACAGCCACGGGCTATCGCTGCGCAACTACGTGGGGCTGGTTGCGGAACGTCGCGTGATCTCTCAGTTACGCAGCTCTAAAAATAATCCGTGGCGCGAGAACGTGTCGCTGGAAAACGAACCAATGCCGCTGTGCGGCCGCGGCTCACCCGAACGCGAGGCCAGCGGCCAGTCGTCACTGGACGCACTGCTCAATTATTTACGTACCACCCTCTCGCCACTGGCATGGCGACTGTTTCAGCTTTTGTATGTGCACGAACTTTCCGTGACCGAAGTGTGCGCCGAGACCGGCCTGTCCAACGACGCGGTGTACGCGTGGCGCAGTCGCCTGCGTAAATCTGCCCGCCAGGCCCAAACCCAACTGAACCCCGGAGCCGATCCACCATGACTGACTCGCACGACGATCAACTGCTCAAGCAGCTCGGCGAACGTGCTCGCGACGCGCAAAGTCGGGCCGCGCTCCGGCCTTTGGACGATGCGTTCAACGCACGCATGCAGCAGCAGATCAAAACGTCATTGCAAAACACAAGCCACGACGTCGAAACACCGAACGCTACGATGCAAACGGCAAGACCCACGCGCTGGCTCGCTCTGGCGGCGAGTGCCGTGGCGGCGATCGGCCTGTCGTTCGTGATGCTGACGCGTGACGCTATCGCACCGCTGCCGGGCTACGAACTCGCGCTGTCCGGCGGCGCAAAGATGCGCTCAGACGATACTCGGGCCCCATTGCAATTGGGCGATAAAATCACCGCCACGTGGCGCCCGGCCATCGACACCGACGCTGAGCTGGACATAGAAATATACCGTCAGGCCGACGACGGCTGGGCCGCCGTACCGGCCACCGTCGCCATTGCCCCCAGCGGCGCGGCATTGGTCACGGTGTTTTTGAACGAAGAGGCCGGTGTCGAGGCGGGACCACAGGATTGGTGGTTTGTGCTCGGCCGTCCGGGCGCGATGCCACACCCCGAACAACTGCCGGCCGGCAACAGCGCCCGCGAAGACGATTGGACGGCGTTTCGCGAACGCTTCGAACTGGTGCCCTGATATGTTTGCGTCACTGACAAGCGCCGCGCTTGCGGTGACGCACATCGCCCTGAATCTGACGGCGGCCAGCCCCACATTATTTGACGGCTGCGTTGAGGTGGGGCCCGGGCCTACCTGTTTTGTGGCGGCTGATACCACGCTCGTTATCTGGACGTCAGAATCAGAGACCACACAACCGTTGTTTAACGGTCGTGCGCTGGT
>JBGCEL010000147.1:0-4913 GCA_045106455.1 Gammaproteobacteria bacterium | reverse complement strand
ACGCTTTTTCTTGGTTGCCTTGGGCCGCTCCGGCTCAATCCATTTCTGAAACTCAGGCTGACGCGGTGCGTCGTGGCCGGTTTCCTTCTTGCAGTTCTTTTTCAGCGTGTCGATGTCGCCGCCAAAGTCGAACACCGGTGGCTTGCCGCGTTTCTTGCTGAGCTTCGCGCGCAGGTTGACGGTGCGTTTCTCATTAACGGTCATGTCGTCGTTAATGATCACGCCATAACGCTTGGCACCTTGCTGGGTGACCAGGCCGGCTTTCACGTCAAACAAGACACGCTCGGGATCGCGCAGGAACGGATCGCCGCAACCGCCGCCGCCCCAGGTATTGAAGTAGAGCAGGTCGTTGGCTTCCACCTTAATGCGATCGCATTTGGACGGCAGGTTTTCGATCGTGCCGTCGGCGCGATGGAGCATCTTGTCCGAGCGCTGGCCGGGTTCGCCGCCCGTGACGCCCCATGGATAGGTGAGCCAGCGATCATCGTGAATCGAGATTTCGCCCGGTTCGAGGAAGCGGTAGCCCATCGACAGGCCGTTGCCGCCGCGATGCAGGCCAGCGCCGCCGCTGTCAGGAATGGTCTCGTACACTTCGATGCGCAGCGGGAAGTAGCTCTCAAGGAACTCGTTGGGCACGTTAGTGAAGCTTGGCCACAACGAGTGTCCGTCCGGGCCGTCGCCAAACGGCTTGCCGGGGATGCCGCCAAAGCCGATCGAGTAGAGCTGGAACCATTCGCCCTGCTTGTCGTAACCCGAGTACATAAAGTGCGGGCTGTCCGAGAAACCGGCGCCGCACAGGAAGTCGGGATTGCCCTGACCCAAGAGACCGCCCAGTACGTCAAAGATACGTCCCAGCGCGTGAGTGCGACATGACAGTGCCGCAGGTTCTTTCGGCTTGAGCAGCGTGCCCTCGGGAATGTTCACTTCCATCAGGTCGTAGAAGCCATCGTTGAACATGATCTGCGGGTCGAACACCATGATCATGTACACGCCGCAGAACATCTTGAACATTTCTTCGTTCAGCAGGAAGTTGATCGAGCTGATCGACTGCGGGTCGGTGCCCTCAAAATCAAACTTGACCTTATTGCCGTCGCGCCACATGGCGCATTTGATTTTGTACGGTCCCATGTTGAGGCCGTCATCGCAGATGTAATCTTCGAAGTACTGCTTCTTGGTGGGGATCGTGTTTTTGATCAACTTGCCCATGGCGCGTTTGTTGCGCTCCAGGAGCTCGTCCAATGCCGAGTAGTAGGTGTCATCGCCAAAGCGTTCGCTCATCTCAATCACGCGTTTTTCCGCGGTTCGAATGGCGGCCACGAGGGCGTTGAAATCACTGCGGTTCCAATGCGGCAGACGGCAGTTGTGCAGGATCAATTCCAGCACGTCGTCTTGCAGCACGTCGTTCTTGTAGATTTTCGTTGGCGGCACGCGAATGCCTTCTTCAAAAATCTCGCGAGCGTCGGTGGGCAGCGAGCCGGGCACTTTGCCGCCCACGTCGGTCATGTGACCAAACATGGCGGCGTAGGCAATCAAACGACCGTCTTTAAAGATGGGCCGCAACAGCAGCCAGTCGTTAATGTGACTCACGGCGCCGTTGCAGGCGTACGGATCGGTGGTCAGGAACATGTCCCCTTCCTCGATCGTGCCGTCGTAGGCTTCTTTAAAGCCGTGAATAAAACTACCAAACTGACCAACGACCATTTTGCCTTCAAGGTTGGCAATCATCGGGAATTCGTCGTGCTGCTCACGAATACCGGGCGACATGGCGGTGCGAAACAGCACGGCGTCCATCTCGTGCCGCGCGTTGAGCATGGCGTTTTCAATGATGTCGAGGGTGATGGGATCAACGTCCAGGCGTTTAAACGGACGCGGACGACTTTCAACGATTGTAGCGGGCATGTTGTGCGCTCCTGGTACGTTTATTTAGTAGGGTTGATGAGGATGCTGCCGAACTTGTCGACCTTGCCTTCATGGCCGGGCAGGATCACCGTCGTGGAATCCATTTCGAGCACCACGGCCGGGCCTGCAATCTTGTTGCCGGCTTTGAGCTCACGTCGGTCGTAGAGTTGCGCGTCGCGCTTCTTGCCGTCCATGAACACCTTGGTGACCGCCAGTTTCGATTTGGCCGATGGCTTGGGGCCACCGCGGGACAGTATGTTGGCTTCGATGCTGGCCTCTTTGCCCTGTGACACGGCGCGCAGGTTCACGATCTCTTTGTCGTTTTCCAGCGCGAAAGTGAACAGTTGCTTGTGCATTTCATCAAACTGATCGCCGACGAAATCCAGACCTTTTTTCTTCAGATCTTTGAGTTCGAAGTCGACCGTTAGCAGCAAGCCCTGGCCGGCGTAGCGGATGTCGACCTGATAGGTGGTCGTACGATCCTTCGGCTTCACGCCTTCTTTTTCCAACGTCTTTTCGGCTTTCTTGGCCAGCTTTTCAAAGATGCCAACCACCTGCTTCACGTCGGTCTGCGTGAAACGTTTGATGAACGTGCGCGAGGCTTCGTCGCGCACGCGCGTCGTGGCGTCGCCGTACGCACACAGAACACCCGGGCCCGGCGGAATAATCACCGGCCAGCTGTTCATGAGTTTACCCAGAGCGTTGGCGTGCAGCGGGCCGGCGCCACCAAAACCGATGAGTGCAAAGTCGCGTGGGTCGTAGCCTTTTTCCACCGAGACCAGACGCAGCGCGCCGTACATGTTCTCGTTGACGATATCGATGATGCCGGCGGCGGCTTTTTCGACCGTCAGGCCCAGCGCTTTAGCAATCGGTTGAATCGATTTGCGCGCCAGATCTTTACGCACTTCCATGTCGCCGCCGAGGCGCACTTCGGTGGGCAAAAAGCCGAGCACAATGTTGGCATCGGTCACGGTTGGCGCTTCGCCGCCTTTGTTATAGGCCGCAGGTCCCGGTGCCGCACCGGCACTTTCCGGGCCAACGCGCAGTGCGCCGGTGAGCTCGGGCACGTGGGCGATTGAGCCGCCGCCAGCACCTACCGTACGCACGTCTACCGACGATGCGCGAACGGTCACGTCACCAACGGTCGTCTCACGTCGCAGCTGCGCCTTGCCGTCCTGAATCAGCGCCACGTCGGTGGAGGTGCCACCCATGTCGAAGGTCAGCAGGTTTTCAAAACCGGACTGCTTGGCAATCCAGGCCGCGCCCGACACGCCGCCGGCGGGGCCACTCATAAGCAGATTCACCGGCAAGTCTTCGGCCACTTTGGCTGAGGCCATACCGCCGTCCGAGCGCAGGATGTGCAGTTTCACATCCTTCATTTTGCTCTTGAGCTTGCGCTTGAGGTTTTTCACGTACATCGACACTTTGGGTGCCACGTAGGAGTTGGCGACCGTGGTGATGGTGCGCTCGTATTCCTGCATTTCAGGCACAACGTTTGACGACAGCGACACCGGAATGCCCGGCAGTGCTTTTTTCGCAAGCTTGCCCACTTCGCGTTCGGTCGCGCCGTTGGCGTAGCTGTTGATCAACGAGACGGTCAGCGCCTCGATGTTTTCTTTCTTGAGTTCTTTGAGCGCTTTGGTCAACGCCGTTTTCTTTAGGGGTCGTACCTGCTTGCCGTCGGCGCCCATGCGTTCGTCGGCTTCTACCGTGCACGCCAAAGGTGCCAGCGGATCGCTTTTGTTGTAGATCACCCAGCCGCCAAGACCGCCCGGTACGTAACTACGTGCGATCTGCAAAACTTGTTTGTAGCCTTTGGTGGTTACCAGGCCCACCTTGGCGCCCGTGCCGGTCAGCACGGTGTTGGTGGCAACGGTCGTGCCGTGCATCACCTGCGTAATTTTCTCCGGGGAGATGCCGGCGTTGGCGCAAACGCGCTCGATGCCGTTCAGCACACCAATGGAGGAATCCTCCGGGGTGCTGGGTACTTTTGCGGTGTAGGTTTTGGAAGACTTTTCGTCAACCAGAAGCAGGTCGGTAAACGTGCCCCCGACATCGACTCCTAAACGATATGACATAGTGCGCTCACCTTATTAATGGCATGTAGTTTTCGAGCTGCTCGGACACGCGCTCGCAGGCGTGACCGATACCCGGCACAAGAACGCGACATTGTATACAATGCGTGTCACTCGATCTAGCGAGTATCGGGATTTCAGGCGATTGTGCGTCGCAAAATCCCAAGATTGTATACATTCAGCCGGAGTTTCTATGATGCCATTACCCCTCGAAGGGATCCGTGTTTTAGCCGTTGAGCAGTTTGGAGCCGGTCCCTATGGCTCGATGTATCTGGCGGATTTGGGCGCCGAAGTGATCAAAATTGAGAACCGGGCGTTCGGTGGTGACCCGGCCCGGCAGACCGGCGAACACCTGATGGGCGAGGACGATTGCGCCTATTTTCAGGCGTTTAACCTCAACAAGAAAAGCGTAACGCTGGATCTGAAGAAAGCGGACGGTCAGGCGATCTTGCACAAGCTGGTGCAGACGGCCGACGTCGTCTGGAACAATTTGCGCGGCAATCAGCCCGCGCGCCTGGGTCTCGATTACGCCTCGCTCAAAGCCGTGAAGCCGTCCATCGTGTGTACGCACATCTCGGCCTACGGCCGTGACAACGATCGCGCCGACTGGCCCGGCTACGACTATTTAATGCAGGCCGAATGCGGGTTTTTAGATCTGACCGGCGAGCCGGATGCGCCACCCGCGCGTTTTGGGTTATCGATGATCGATTTCATGACCGGCACAGTGGCCGGCATGGGCACGCTGGCCGCGCTGCTTGGGCGCGAAAAAAACGGCGGCGGCGATGTGGACGTGAGCCTGTTCGACGTGGCGCTGCATCAGCTGTCGTATCCCGGCACCTGGTACATGAATCACGGTGTGGAAACCGGTCGCATTGCGCGCAGCGCGCATCCGGCCAACACGCCGGTGCAGCTGTACCGCACGCAGGACGCGTGGATTTT
>JBGCEL010000146.1:0-9884 GCA_045106455.1 Gammaproteobacteria bacterium | reverse complement strand
CCGGGCCACGGCGGTGCGGCACCCCCGCGCAGTCCCAACTCAAGCGCCACTTGAAGCACTTTTTCGATGCTGAAATCGTGACACAGATACGCCGCAAGATGCGGCAACAGCGCCGGCTCCGGCGCACTGCTGCGCGGCCGTGGGCCCTGCCCCATCAAAAACGCGGCAACGCGTTCGCCTTCATTCATGTCAGATTGATCATCCATCAGGTCTTCACTCCCTCGATGTGACGTGTCGGCGCACGCCGCGCAAATTCCACACGATTCGGATCACTGCGCAGTGCCAGCAGTCGTGGTACGGCATCCTGAGCTTTGCCCTGGGACTCGGCGCTGGCGAGTTCGAATGCAATCTGCACGCTGCGGCCGTTGGCGAGTGCAAGATAAAACGATTCGGCAAAGCGCTGCGCCACCTTGTCGTTCACCGCATCGGACATACCCACCACGCAGTCCACATGGTTCACCACAAGACGCGCCTGCTCTTCAGAGAAGCAGGCGTTAAGAATCACAAGGCGAATGTCGTCGCTTAAAATCGCAAACAGTTTTTCCAGCTGAGCCGCACTCACTTTGCCATCGTCGCCGTCACCGCCTTCGAGCAACAGCTCCCCGTTTTGCGTGCCGTGCGCACTGATGTGCACGATATTGGGTCGGAAACGCATCAACGCATCGTCGAGGTCGCTCAGACGTGCGGCCCAATGCTGATGCAGCGTAAACGCGTCGCGTCGCTCACCCAGGCGTATGGACTGATCGATCCCACGCACTTCCTCATCCAAACGAATACGGCTGGTGCCGCGGGGGTTAGCGCCGACAAACAAAACGCTGACAGCCTCGAACTCCGGTGTCGCGACCGGCGCAGGACGCCGCCGCGACAGCCACCAGGTTGCCACGCCAAAGAGGACTGCTAACAACAACCCGATAAAAATGAGCCCGCGGAAACGCTCGAAAAAAGACGCGACCCGCTCCTGCGCGGCCACCTCAACCGTGATTTTTTCATTGAAAACCATGATCGGGCCGTAGCTCGCATCATCAAACATCGCGTACGCATCCAGCGTTAAATCTGCAGGTCGACATTCACCGCTAAGCAGACCGCCACCATCACAGGCCGGAGTTACCGTCCAGCCCCAGCGTGTTACCTCATCACTCACCACGCCACGAATCGCCACGGGATTATCCGGACGGATCACCCATCCATCCTGATCGACACGCAGATCCACGCGCATTTTCTCGTAGTACTTCTCTCGAAAGCAGATCACCGGCGGCGCGCATTCATCCAAATTGTCGCTGAGCAATTCGATGTCACGGGCAGGCGGGCGATCCGCGCCGGGCAACTCGCTGAGTACGCGGGCTTCGATATCACTTGGTGCGGCGCTGCTGCGCGGGTCCAGCACCAACACAATTTTGTATCCCTCGGGTCGCCCCACTTCCATCGACGTTTGTCGATTAAACGCATAGAGCCCCTCGGGCAGCCGATTGACCCGCTGCGTCAGCGTGCACCCTTGCGGCGCGCCGAGACTGCCGGCCGGTGAGTTCGGGCACAGATCCTGATCATCCGGCACCCCGTCGCCGTCGGCATCGCCCGTCACGACAACCCGCGCGCAGCCACGCGCATCGACGGCCACCTGGGGCAACGTGGCAGGGCAGTCGTCGTTGGCATCGATGACACCGTCGCCATCGGTGTCGACCGGCGCCAGCTGCGCGCAACCACGGGCATCGACGTTTGCGCCTGGCGATGAACCGGGACAGCGGTCCTGCGCATCCGGCACGCCATCACTATCGGCATCAACCGGCGTACGCGTTACGTTGGCGCCGTTGGCATTGGAGACCTCGACAAGCATGACGTTTTGGCCGTTGTTCTGTCCGCCCAAACGCGCGGCCAACACCTCACCGCGCCGCGCATTCCGAGCGTTGCCGGGCGCGCGTGGTTGCACCTCAACGCGGTAACCGGCCGCTTCCAATTTGCGTTTGAGGTCAGTGGCAGGAATACCGATCATCGCACCCAACGACACGTCCGCGAGCGACCACTGCGCCACCGCCACGTCCACCACCGCGGCGTTGGTCGCCAACGTGTTTCCGCCAACAGGCGCTTGATCCACAATCGTGTTCGAAGCCGGCCAGCGACCCGATTCGGTGCCAAAACGCGCCGCAAGTTCGACGGCCTGCAGGTAAGTAGTGCGTACGCGGATGCCGGCCTCTTGCAACGCGCGTGCGCCGGCATCCAGCGACAGACCTGTGATTTGCGGTACGTTAATCGGCACCTCGACCGCAGCCGTTGGTGGGGAATGGCGTGCAACCAGTAATCTGACTGTAGCGCCGGGCGCAAGGATGGTGTCTTTCGGGTCTTGGGCGATCACCGTGTTTGGGTCCGGCCACGCGTCACGGTCGTCACCAAATCGAACCTTTAATGCGGCGCCGAAGACATCCTCCACCTCAACCGCAAAGCCCTGCGCCACAATCTGCTCGCGCGCATCATTGATTTGGCTGCCAATAACCGACGGCACCGCGCTGTGCTGCGCGGGCTGATTGGCCAGCGGCACACAGGCGACCTGCACGAGCAAAGCCAGCCACAGCATCGCGCTGTAGCGCAAACCGTGCGTTGAGATGATCCTTCTGGACACGCAGATCCTTGTTATCGCTTGGTTTATCCGCCTGCACGCACGGAGCTGTGCGCTGTCACAATCGTCAAATTATGTGAAAAGCATAGACCAACGAAAAACCGATGACGAACCCGCGGCGGATTAAATGCGTGCCACGCGATAGCCGCTGCGCGGGAAGTGCGTATTCACCGCATCGGTTTGGGGTGTCCTGCGACGCAGCGTGATGCGCTGTCGATTGAGCGTAATCAGCTCACCGGAGACGGGCACGGCGCCGTAGTCGGTGGGTGCAACCGTCACCCGGTCACCCGCCAGAAGATCCGTATGCGTGCTCGTAACCCCCTGACCATCCTTGGGTTCTTCATTCTTCGCCAGTTCCAGCGCGGCAACCGCCTCCATGGGCTTCACCACACCGTGACCAAACGCCGCCATGCGCTCAGACCAGGCCTGCATCTGCTTAAACTCGCGCAGCAGGGTGTCCATGCCGGGCACGTTGGCACGCGCCATCCACACCGGAAAGTAGGCCAGGATGTCGGCCATCGACGGATCAATGCCGGCCCAGAACGGGCGTCCATCCGACAATTGCTCCTCAACTCGCGCAACCTGTGCCAAATACTGATCGTACAGATGTGGGATATCGTCTTTGAGCTGATCGAAGTCCATGAAATTAAAGAACGCCTTACGATCTTTCAGAATTGGCTCAGGCAGATCCGGATTTAGCCCCATTGAAAGACCCGCGCCCGGCTCGAAAAACGTGGTGTCAGACCACTGCGCCAGATTGTGCGCCGCGCCGCCTGATGTCAGCGCTGGCGTCGAAAAGCGAGTCTCAATTTCTTCCAGAATTAAACTGGTATCGCAGTAGATTTCTGCGCCAATTTGCAGCACGGGTGTTTTTCGATAGCCGCCGGTCAAAGGCATCAGATCGGGCTTGGGCATGACCATGGGAATTTGTACCGAATGCCACGTCAGGCTCTTGATACCCAGTGCCACACGCACTTTTTCCGCAAATGGCGAAGCGTCAAAATGGTGCAAAATCAATGAGTTCATGGTCCTTATCCTACTATCGGCCCGTGAATTGCCAGATCATAGGCGAATCTCGCGATAAAAAAAACAATCTTGATTGTTTCTTTTGCACCAGAGGAACTCTATACTTTTTAAACGGAGCGCGCGGGGCGTTCCGTTACGCCCTGTGCGCCACGCCTGCAGGGCGCCGCATCTGAACGCCCGTGCATGGTCAGGAACCAGCCCTATGAGCGAACACGTCACAAGTATTGTGCAGCCCGAAGACGATCCCCAGTGGGGCATGGACGACGAAGAGCTTGCGGCTTACCCGCTGGTTTATCGTGATGATTTGTTCGCCGGCAAAACGGTCATCGTCTCAGGCGGTGGATCCGGTATCGGCAAGGGCATCGCCTATCTTTACGCTCGACTTGGGGCAAGCGTGGTCATTTGCTCACGCAGCGCCGAAAAAATAGAAGCCGCCCGTGATCGCATGAAGTCGCTGCTGGGCGCCAACGTGGACGCCATGGCGATGACCATCCGCGATCCGGATGACGTTGCGCGACTCATGGAGCACGTGTGGGACCAACACGGCGGCGCGGACATACTCATTAACAATGCGGGCGGTCAGTTTCCGCAGGCCGCGCTGGATTACTCGGTGAAAGGTTGGAACGCGGTTATCGATACCAACCTCAATGGCACCTGGTACATGATGCAGGCCGCCGCCCGACGCTGGCGTGATGATGAAACACCCGGCAGCATCGTGAACATCGTGGCCAACGTGCAGCGTGGCATGCCGCAAGTGGCCCATACCTGCGCAGCGCGCGCCGGTGTTATTTATCTGACCAAATCGGTCTCAACGGAATGGGCGCCTTTGGGTATCCGCGTGAACTGCGTCTCCCCGGGCGCAATTTCGACCGAAGGCTTGAACGTCTATCCCGGTCGCGCGGCGCATCGTTTTGCCGACTCCAATCCCATGCGCACGCTTGGCGACGTGTTCGACATTGCTCAGGCCTGCGCCTACGTCACCGCACCCAGCGGC
This sequence comes from Gammaproteobacteria bacterium, assembly GCA_045106455.1. Lineage (GTDB taxonomy): Bacteria > Pseudomonadota > Gammaproteobacteria > Steroidobacterales > JBCCMA01 > JBCCMA01. Next base: position 5,256 of record JBGCEL010000146.1, on the reverse strand, counting down.
AAGTTTATTACCGGCGAGGTCGTTACCGTGGACGGCGGTAACAACCAGTGGGGTGATACCTGGCCTGGCGGCGTGCCCGACGAATTCAAGCTGAGCTATTCTTAACACTCTCGAACCTCTTAAAGGAGCGGTCCATGGCCGAACGTACCGTGGCGCAAGCCGTGATTAACCCTGAAGCTCCGGACACCTCACTTGAGGCCAAAGTCCCCTACGTCGATAACGGCACCGAGCGCCTTGGCAAAGAGCGCTATTACGATCCCGAGTTTATGGCACAGGAATGGCGCCAGCTATGGACCCGCGTCTGGCAAATTGCGGGCGTCGCGTCCGATTTGCCCGAAGCCGGCGACTATCTGGTCTACACGATTCGCCACGAACAAATTCTCGTGGTGCGTCAGGAAGACATGTCCGTGAGAGCATTTTTTAACGTGTGCCCCCATCGCGGCAATCGTCTGGTGCACAACCCGTGCGGCTCGGCCGCAAGCTTTACCTGCTCGTTTCACTCATGGAATTTTGGCCTCGACGGATCGCTTGGCACCATCACCGATGAAGAAACGTTCCGCCCCGAGGTCATCGCCCATCGCCCGGGCTTGAAAGAGATACGCTGCGAGCTGCTCGCCGGCATCGTGTTTGTGAACATGAATGCGAACGCCGGACCGCTTAAAGACGCCATTGGTTTGCCCGAAGGCTATCTGGAGGCGTATCGGATCGACAAAATGAACGTGGTCCGCCATGTGGTGAGCGAATGGGGCGCCAATTGGAAAACTGGTGTTGATGCATTTTATGAGAGCTATCACCTGCACGCCGTGCATCCGGAAACGCAAGGCGTGATGGGCGATCTAAACGTGCAGTACGACCTGTACCCGCACGGTGCCAGTCGCATGATCGTGCCGCTGGCGCAGGTCAGCCCGCGCTTCCCGGATCAAAACTCGGTGAATGAAGGCCTGAAGTTCATGATGGGTGATGCGGGCATGCAGGCTGACGACTACGTTGGCGATGCCGCCGGCGTGCGCCGTGCGATTCAAAAAGCCAAGCGCGCCCGCGCCGAGCGTATCGGACTCGACTACAGCGCTCTGAGCGACGGACAGCTCACCGACAGCTGGGCCACCGGCATCTTCCCCAACGTGCAGATTGGTCTGCATCCGGAGGGCGCGTTTCTGATGCGCTTCATGCCCCACGCCACCGATCCCGAGCGCTTCTATTACGACACGATGACGCTCTACCGCCACGCCGAAGACCCGGACTACAAGGCGCCAGCGTGGATGGGCATCCCCGAGAACATCGATCTGACCGGCGAAGACCGGCCCGACACCGAATACGTTCCGCTGGGCGAGCCGCCCAATTTGGGCCTGGTGCTGGACCAGGATTCCGAGTTGCTGCCGGTCGTGCAGGAAGGCTCGCGCTCAATGGGCTTTGACGGACCGCTGTGGAGCGAACAAGAACAGCGTCTGCGCCATTTCCATGTTGAACTGGATCGCCACCTCAAGGGCGAACGCTAGGGCAAACAGCCCGGTCGGTTTGCGTTAAGCTTAGGCCATGGCAGAACAACAAGAACGCTTCAGCAGTCGCTGGGGCATTATCCTCGCGTCCCTCGGCATGGCCATCGGCGCCGGCAATTTGTGGCGCTTCCCACGACTCGCCGGCGAGTACGGCGGCTCGTTTCTTTTATTGTGGATTCTGTTCTTGCTCGTCTGGTCCATCCCGATCCTGCTGATCGAATTTGGCTTAGGCAAAAAACACAAGCAGGGCGTGATTGGCGCATTCGGCAACACCCTTGGCAAGCGCTACACGTGGGTGGGTTTTTTCGTCACCGTGTGCACGCTTGGGATCTGTTTTTATTACTCGGTGGTCACGGGTTGGGGGCTGCAGTATCTGGCGTTCTCCATCAAGAACGCCTGGGCGGCAACGTCGGGTGGCGCCACCATTGGCGCGGCACTGGCGCAGGACCCGGAGTTCCTGACCACCCACTGGACCAACGTCGCCAACGGCAATCTGCTCACCGTTGTGCTGTACGCGGTGGTCGTTGCCGTCGCCATATTTGTCCTGACACGCGGCATCCGCAACGGCCTAGAGCGCGCCAACCGGGTGCTTATCCCCAGTTTGTTCGTGCTGCTGTTCATCGTCATGGGTGTGGCGTTAAACATGGACAACGGCGTGAAGGGACTGGAGTATTTGTTTCGCATTGATCCCGCACACTTCAGCAACCCGAAAATTTGGATCGAAGCGCTGTCGCAGTCGGCCTGGTCCACGGGCGCCGGCTGGGGACTCATGATGACGATCAGCTCCTACTCGCGCGAGCGTGAAGACGTCACCCTGAATATTTTTATCGGCGCGTTTGGCAACAACACCGCGTCCATTGTCGCGGCCATGGCCATTCTGCCGTCGGTGTTTGCACTGGCCGCCACCGACGCTCAGGCCATCAGCTATTTGCAAAGCGGCAACCAGGCACTCACGTTCTCGGTGATTCCGCGGCTGTTCGACGGATTGCCCGGCGGCCACTATCTGGCGATCGTCTTTTTTCTGGCCTTTGTGCTCGCCGCGTTCAGCTCGCTGCTGCCCATGATCGAATTGTTTATTCGCAATCTGTGCGACTTGGGCCTGACGCGCAATACAGCCGCGGTGCGCGCCGGCTTTTTCGTGGTGCTGTTTGGCTTTCCGTCGGCCTGGAATCTCGACTTTTTCTCGAATCAGGACTGGGTGTGGGGCATCGGGTTAATTTTGTCGGGCCTGTTCTTTTTACTCGCGGCGTTCAAAGCAGGCCTGCTTAAATTCAAGCACGCCATTATCGATAAAGACTCCGACTTCCGCGTACCGGATGCCTACTTTGCCGCATGTATTTCGCTCAATGTGGTGCTGGCCGTCGTGCTGGTGGTGTGGTGGATGTCGCGCGGGTACAGCGCCAACCCGTGGTTTGATGAAAACGGCAACTGGAGCCTGTTCGATGTGTACAGCAACGCCAGCGTCGTCACGCAGTGGGCCGCCGTGCTGATTATTGGGATAATACTCAACGGCTTTCTCTACAAGCGATTTGCGGAGCGCAAAGCATGAGCACAGCAGCGATGGCCAGTATGGTGTTGATCGTAGGTACGGTCGTGGGCGGTTTCGTGTTTTTCTTGATGCTCGCCGTGCGTAAAGACCGCGACAAGAATTAGCAGAACACCCCGCAGGCAAAACGCCTGCGAGGTGGTATTGGTGCTACGTGCGCAGTCGGCTGGTGGACCCAAGGCGCGACCGCAGAAACGCCATTTGGTCGGCGAGAATGGTGCGGTTCTCAAGGATCAGACCTTCTGCGCGATTCGGCGCGTAGGGCGTTGCCAGCAGCGTCATGCCGGTGTCTTCCAGCAACGTGTTGTCTTTGCGCTGATTGCACGGCTTGCACGCCGACACCACGTTCACCCAGGTATCCTGACCGCCTTTTGACACCGGCACCACGTGGTCGCGGGTCAGAAGCCGCGGCGAGAGCGACACACCGCAATACATGCACAGGTAGTCGTCGCGACGAAACAGTGCGGCATTGGTCAAAAGCGGTGTACCTCTCCAGTCGTCGGCGCGTCGATCCAGCGAGTTGGTCGCGATGATCGAGTTGACGTGCAGGACTGAACGCTGACCGGTCACGCTCGAGATGCCGCCGCGCAAAACGAATTGCGCCTCACCCGCCTCCCAGGCCACCTGGTCACGACAGTACAATCGCGCGCCATCGTCGCAGGTAATCCATTCGATGGGGCGACCGCCCACATCCAGCTTTAGAATTTTTGTCATTGTTGCGCCCTCCTTGTTAAGCGTGGTGGCGCGGCCGGCAAGATTCGAACTTGCAACCTCGACTTTCGTAGAGTCGCGCTCTGTCCGTTGAGCTACGGCCGCTTAAACGGTAAAAAAATCGATCTGGCGCAAGGGCAGGCGACACGGCACGACCAATGCGCTGGTCGCTGACTTTTCCAATAAAAATCACTGCCCCAAAAACCACAAAACCCCGACGGGTTGGTACCTGCCGGGGTCTCGAGGGAGCTTGCCTGGAAGGTGCCGATGTCGGGCCTTCCACGCGTTTTGCGCGAAAGAGCTAACGCATCTTTAGCATCCGATTAAATCGTTTCGGGTGCTCGCCCGATACTGCGTCGCACCCTGACGGGCGTCGACAAGCTGAGCCGCCTAAAACCAATATGTGTGTTGCTTGTTTCATTGAGACGGGAGTATACGCGGCGCGGGCTCACTGTCAACATTAAAGTGAACGATGGTTCCGATTACCTGAACGGTCGACAGCTGCCGCTCCAATGCACACGGGCCCAGCGTCTGAACGATTCCAGGTTCGCCATTCGAGGTTGCTCTCCGCTTGTGGTACAGACGCGCCTTCGCCCTGCCCGCGCCATGACAATCGCTAAGGCAATACGCCAAGCTCGGTAAGCGTCGTTTTGGTTGCGATCACTAATTCTGACGTGGGCCTTGAGGAATCCATATCAAACGTGGCGCAATCCAGGCGCGTCATCCACTGTCGATGTAAGTGGAGCGTACGCAGAGGCGCTTTGCCCTCGTCATATTTGGTCGCCCATTCCATGAACTCGACGTGCTCGCGATGCAAATCGCCACCGGGATCGATACGCGCCCCATTGCGAACCCGCTCCCGTGCTCGCAACCGTGCCATGCGCACCGACGGTGCCAAACGCACCAAAATCGCGACTTCAAACAAAGGTAGGAGTCGATCTCCCCAACTGCACAATGAACCCGACAACACGCAACGCTCAACACCGTGAAGACGCTCCAGGATCGCATCAATCCGCGCTGCCGGCGGCACTTTGTCCTGATACGGAGGGTCGGTCTTGTGCCAGTAGAAATCGTCGGCGTCCAAATGAAGCACATCGAGGTCGGCAGCCAGCGCCGCACCGAGGGTGGTCGTCCCCGAGCCCGATGCGCCGAAAATATGAATGATTCGCGTGTGCATATCACTTAACTCAAGTGTGGCTAAACCGTCTCACCAAAAGATGTGAGCGCGGTACTCTACGACATAACACACCTCGCGAAAACACAACAAGCGTAAACGAGCGGTGTATAATTCGCACGTCGATAAAAATAAAAACTAAGGAGACCCGACATGATCAAATCAGTGCGGACATCGCTTCTGACCACCTTGCTTATTTGCGCAGGCGCACACGATGCTGCCGCTGACATCGAGTCAGGCGTTCTCACCGGCGGCGATTCGTTTGACGCTGGCGGTGTGTTTCTTGAGATCCCGGCACCGGCACTACTCGGCAACAATCCGTTCAATGA
>JBGCEL010000145.1:0-8808 GCA_045106455.1 Gammaproteobacteria bacterium | reverse complement strand
GTTTGCTATCGTCGAAAACAACGATGTATTGATCGGTGATCAGATCCGCGTTGTGCGGTACCAAGAGTTTGCCGTCACCCGCCAGCGCGTGCGTGGCCATCAGTGATCCAAGGCATAGAAGTAGTAGTCTCTTCATTTTATTCCCCCTAAGAATTAATGAAAGTATTTGACTACTGGTCTGAATTTCGCTCTTTCCGTGTGCTTTAAATGCCGAACCCTTCGGCACTATCGATTTGCCACGCGGTTTGTCGCGCAGGCCAGTTAGGTCAAATTTAGACTATCAGAACTCGCTGGGACGTGTTCTCGGGCTACAACGTTCAGGCACCGCGAGCCGATGAAATGATGAAACACGTAAAAGAGATGAGCGCTTTTTCGCTGCCCCCGTGCTTAAGGGAGCCTCGGACGTGGCAGAAGCAACTACGCTTCGTGAGGCCCGAGAATTCTGGAGTTCAGTTTCCGGCGATGGGCACGGTCTGGAAAAACGCAAGGACTACTCGCGTTTGCAGAAGACCCGGGGCGCTTGTGGTTTTGGCACTTTGTCTTCATAGACGGTGGTCTGCCAGGTGAAGCAGCTTGTGTCGTCCGGGCTAAAAGACCACGTGTCACTGCGATAGCTAACCGAGCCGTCGGGTGCGAAAAATTCGAAGTGACGCACGAACGTCTGGTCGTCAACGACTTCCAGCATGCCGTCCACGTATCCACCCCGGGCCCCGGACTCGCGAAATCGAAGATGTTTCCAACCGGCGTGCCATGAAATCATGCCAACGCCAGTCTTCCGTGGCTCGCCATTAACCACGCGATAGTCACCGAAATCGATCCAGGCCTTGTCGGTGCCCCGCGCGAACGTGTCGTAGAAATCGGAAATATGATTTTCCTTCATCCACGCTTTTGCCGCATCGCTAAAGTTGTCGGGGCTTTGGTGCCAGGTACCAATTAATTTTTCCAGCGAGGTCGCGATGGTGGCGGGATCGCCCGAAGGCGTTTTTAGTTTCGTGAGGACGATGTTTCCGGCGTCGTCAGGCGGCACTAGATCGCTGCTATCGGACTGAGCGGCCGAACTGTTCGCGCCGAGCACAAAGGCGCACGCAAGAAATGCCGCTGGAATTTTGGTTTGCATGATTTCCCCTTGCGGCGATGGGCAGATCACCAGTATGTAGGTCTCTTTTCGTAGAGAAGTCTAGCCGCATTGTTGGGCGCCGGCGAATCACGGGTGATTTAGATTGATTCTCGCGCCAGCCCTTCCGCCATAGGGATACCCCTAGATTCCGCAGTGCAGCAGAAGGGCTATATTTGCTGCACTGAACAACGAGGCGAGACTCATGCATATTGAAGGATCCGGCGCAGCAGCGTCAGTTGGCGACATCTCCGCAGCCGCCCAGAGCACCGAAACCCAGGCCTTCGATTTGGATGCGGTCGCCCCGCTGCGTACCGAAACACGCACCACGCCGGACGGAAAAACGGTGGTCGTAGAGTATTTGCATGAAGACGGCGATCTTACCGTCGCTCGCGAAACCACGCTCAACGCACGCGGCGGTGTGACCGAACAACAAATGGCCTTCGATACCGGTGCCGGCAACGACGCTATCACCATCGATGGCAATACGAACGGTGTTGCGACAATTAGCGTGAACGGCCAGGCGTTCACCACGTCGGTGCCACCGGCCGCAACCAATGACTTTGCACCTTACACCGGCATCACCGTGCGTTCCGGCGCGGGCAATGATGTGATCGAGGTGGCCAAAGGATCGGATATCAATCTGACCGCTGACGGTGGTGCAGGCGACGATCGCATCGTGGGTGGCGAAGGTCTGGATCGGCTTAATGGCAGCCTTGGCGATGACACCTTGGTGGGCAATGGCGGCCGCGACGATTTGTTCGGCGCGTCGGGGAACGATTCGCTGAGCGGCGGCGACGGTAACGACATCCTTTACGGTGGTGACGGTGATGATTTCCTTTCCGGCAGTAACGGCAACGACTATCTTGAAGGTGGTCGGGGTGACGACCGCGCGTTTGGCGGTGCGGGCAGTGACATTTTGTCCGGTGGTATTGGCGCCGATCGCTTGTACGGCGGCTCCGGCGACGATGCCGTCTATACCGGCCAGGGTGCCGACTACGTCAACAACCTGATGGGCAACGACAAAGTGTACGGTCAGACGGCGGAAGACGATATCAACACGGCTTCGCAGTTCTTGCCCGCCACCAACTCCGTGGTCAACGTTGAGCTCAACGCCGAGATTGGCGCCAGCTCCGTGATCATCGAAGGTTCACCGGAATTCGTGCAGCGCGTTGAAGCGGACATTGAATTCCTGCGCAGCTCGCCAATCGGGCAGGGCGCGCTTGGCGGTGTTGATCAGGCCTTCGCAGATGACGGCCATACGGTCACTATCCGCGAATTGTCAGGTGAGAAAAACGGCTTTGCGTCCTCACCGAGCGGCATCTTTGGTGAGCTGGATGTGAACGGTAACCCCGGGGCGACGGCCTCGGCCCAGATCAACTACAACCCGTCATTTAGTACTGACGCGTTCGACGCGCCGGTCATTGTTTTGGCGCATGAGTTTGCGCACGCGTACAACATCGTCACCGGTACTTTGCAGCCCGGTGTGCACTCGAGTACGGGCCCGAGTTCGGTGGACAACGGCATTCGCAATGCCGAACGTCAGGCCGTCGGCCTTGAAAACAGCGGCGTTCCGTATGACGGGGACAATGACCCGAGTACCCCGGACAGCACCATTAATCCCGTGGAACTAACCGAAAATGGTTTGCGCGCGGAAGCGGGTCTGGCGCTGCGTCCGAGCTATGTTTTGCCCTAGTGGCTTGCACTAAGGGGCACATGGCAGAAGGTCTGACGCCTTTTTAAATGCTCATGTAAGCTCAAGCGCTATGAATGCTTCTATTTATTGGCCACGAGGCGCGGCGGTTGTTTTGTCACTGTTCGCTGCCGCGTGTTCGCCGCCTGCAAGGTCCGGCACGATGAATGATAAGGCCGACAGTGCCGCACCCGCTGTGCAAATGACGGCGCAACTGACCGCGACGTACTTTGATACCGGCGAGCCACGTGAGCTGGATATTTCGTATCGCGTCGACAACCGCAGTGCGGCGTCGATTGGTGTGTTGAACACCGCGGCGACCGTGGCGGGTGACCCACCGGGTCCGGACGTCACGATTAACGCCGCGGGCGATTTGACGGTGGCCTACCAACTGCATGCACCACGTGCTGCTCAAATGGCCGTGCCGCAAAATATTTACGCGGTGCGGGTTGCTCCGGGTGAGCATTACACGCAGCAGGTTGCCGTGAAGTTGCTTTCCGCTTATCCCGCGCGAGATGTTGCCTCAGGATTGGTGCGACCCGGAAGAGTGCGGTTTTGCCAAGCTTACGCCGTTCATGCAAATGACGGCTTTACGCGACTGGAAATCGATCAGCGCATTTGGCTGACGCAGCCGGGCTTGTTTGAGGCACAGGAAATGCTGTGCTCAGAGTGGGTTGAGCTGCGTCAGAAATAAACCGCGTTAGTCGATGCAGCGTGGCGCTTAATTCTCGAGCGTGTCCACCGGCTTGGCAATGGTGACAACGCTCTCACCCGCTTTAACTGGTGGCCCCGCCAGCCCATAAAGGGTGTAGCCCGCGACCGGCGCGGTGACGGTCGCCAATACTTCACCGCTGTAGCTCTTGATGATCCCGAGTCGGTCTCCCTTTTGCACGTAGCGGCCAGCGCGGTGCGTTGGATACCACAGCCCCGAATGCTCCACCGCCATCGAGCTCGTGCCGTCAAAGAAGCGCGGCGGCGGGCCGGGCGCGGTTTCTCTGGCCGGCAGCACCTGTAAAAACGCCAGCGCATCGCGCAGACCGCGCACGATGGTGTAGACATCTCGCGGATCGCGTTTGCCGTTCTCACCTACCTCCACCAATACGGTAGGCAGCCCCTGCGCCACAGCCTGTCGATTTAAGGACCGTCGCGTATCAACCTGTTCTTGCGTGTTCATGGAATAGCGTACGACGTTTGGCAAACCCAGCGCACGGGCAACACCAAGCGCGGTGTCGTAGCCACTGGAAAGCGGTCCGCCATACACACCAGCAAACGATGCCAGCCATTCCGCACCGTCACCGCAGTGCACGTCAAACACGAAATCTGCGGTTGGGATAACTTGCGTAGACAATACGTGGGCGATGCGTTCGGTTTGTGTGCCATGGGCCGAACCGGGAAACGAACGATTCAGGTTTTTGCGATCAAACGGATTGACGTACACAGAGCGGTTCTCGAACGCCGCCACGTGTGCGGTGCGTACGATCACCACGTTTCCACGGAGCGTTTGCGCGGACAAATCGTTCGCCAGCTTTTCAGCGGCAAGGATTGGGGAGAACTCGTAACCGTGCACACCGGCGATGATCAGAACAGTCGGGCCGTCGGTGTGGCCGGCAAACACCGAAACCGGAATAAACGTTGCTGGATCCGATTCCCCTGCGGGCACCGGAAGCGACACGTCCAGTCGTTTGCCGCTCTCAATCGTGTATTGCCCGAACTGAAATTCGGCGTGTGCAGTCAATGTCAGACTTCCTGCGAACGACAGGAGCAAAATGAGCAACAAACCGCAGCTGCGACTCATCGTAACGCTTCCTGCGGTACGAAGGCCGGCAAATTACTGAGCGCCTGCGGATCAAACGGTTCATCCTTAAACAACTTCGGATAAAAGTACGCGCGAAGTGCTGCGTGAAATTGTCTGACCTCAAGCTCGTAGGATATCGATGCTGGAATGTCAGTTTGCGCGAGCTTTTGCAGTGAGCGTTCCATCAGAGCCGGCGGTGAAAGCAGCGCCACGTACTGCGACAGATGGTCTCGGCGAATTCGTCCTTGACGATACGCTTTAGACAGTGATTCTGCCTCCTGATCGCCGACCTGTTGAAAAGCGAAATACCACTTCCACTCAAACGGCTGAGTGATGTTGGTGTATTCAGACCATTCGGGATGACGTTCTACAAACGCGGTCATCGTATCTTCCTTGGGCAAATCCCACGCCTGATTGACCACTTCACGTTGTGTCAGGAGCAGATCGGCGCTGTCGGGCAGGTTGACAAGACCATCGATGGAGACGCGTCCTACGGCCGGCACAACCACCGCGCTAAGCAACCAAAACCCGAGCAGGGCGGACATGATGGCGCCCGCCGATTGGCGCCACATGGCGACATACACCACTAACGCCGTCCAAAACGCCACGTAAAGCAATACCTGGGCTGAGGCGATGAGCGCTGTGGTCAGGGGTGTGTCCGTCGCAATCGCGGCGATAACAAGCGGAATGATGACGGCGAGATAGACGCCCAATGCTCGGACGGTGGCGCGCGTCCACCACAGGGCGTTGGGGTTGGCCGCGGTGGCCGTCAGCAAATTGTGCCGTCCCGCGCTTCGTTCGCTGGCGTGTAAATCATGCAGCAACGCGATCAACAGCAGCGGTAATACAAACGCGACGAGAAATGCGAAATCAAATCGCCCAACCAACGCAAACATCGGATTGCCGGCATCGCGCTGATAAATTTGCCCTTCCAGCGCGAGCATCCGCACTCTGTGTTTCCACGCGCCGCTATCACGCTGACCCAGCGCGGCGAAAGCGAACGGGGCGGGTGGATCGTAGGTCAAATGAAACGAATAGTAAGCGGCGCTGCCCCAATCGGAGTGCTGCGACAGTGCATACTCGCGCTCTTCGGCGTCAGTCGCCTGCAGCGTTTCGATGGTGTGTTGTTGCTCGCGCACCTCCAAAACCCCGCCCAGCACGGCCGCGCACGACAACACCAGCGTTAGCACAACGACCGCAACCACGGCACGCTCGCGCAACATGAACGCCATTTCCCGGCTAAGTGATGCTGACATACTCATGGTGCCAGACGCCGCCCGGCCCACAGCAGCAAGCCAAGCAGAGCTACGCTCCACGTCATCAGACTGACAAGAGCGGGTGTGGCCGCCTCGAATCGCGCGGTCAATGCAGCGGGTTCAAATTGAAAATCATCGAGAAGCTGCCAATTATCTGCGCTGGCGCGTGAGCGTTTTTCAGCGCGAGCATCCGCGCTGCGCTTTATGTCATCGCTGTAGGCTATCTGAGTGGCGTGAATGTTGTTGAGCGCCTGTACGAACTCGTAGCGCAGCGTTTCGGCGTCGCGTAAAAATCGATGATAGTGCTCGATGTCAGTGCCAGACATAGCACGCGAGGCAGCCGCCACCGCGAGCATGGGTGATAGCCAGCCGAACTGGTCGAGGCGACGTGCCTGCAGCAGCTCGCCATCCATTCGAGTAGTGGCGTAGGCATTGAGTGTCGCGGTCAGTTTTTCTTCAGATGCGACGGCGACCACACCGCGAAAATTGACGGGTAGCTCCTCGACGCTTTCTACATCGTACTGCGCCAGCAGGTTGGCGCGTATGGATGCAAACGCGGGATCGGAGGCGTTGTGACCGTCACCCAACTTGCGCATGTCCACAAGTAGCGCAAGATCGTTTTCAATCTTTCCTGCCTGCGCCGTGTTGCGCGATACGATGTCAACGGCTAACGACGGAATCAACAAGCAAACGCTCAACCAGACGGCCGTGGCAGCCGTAAGAACGCCCGCGCGCCCACGAATTACCGTAGATAGAAAAAGCGTTACGGATGCCCACAACATCAGGTAGATCAAATAGGTCGCTGCCAGCGACAGAGCCGCCAGCAACCCTTCAGCAATCTGGGCAACAACGAACAACGGCAGTACGGCGGCAAGGCCAAGAATAAACAGGGCCAACCATTTCCCGAACACCAGTTTGGCGCCGCTAACGCCGTGCAATAAAATCGTGGGCAGAGTGGCGGCCTCACGCTCGCGCACGATGGCGCCGTACCCCAGCAGTACAAACAGCAACGCACCAAATAATTGATATACCAGAGCCGGCGTGAGCCATGACAGACCGCCGAGGTTGGCGCTAGATCCCGCGCTGGCAAATGTCTCCGAATTCTGTCGATGCCCTTCAAGAAATATCGATTGGCCGGTCACCGAATCCAGACCGGGGTCAAAGATCGCTAACGGCGCCGGTGTCCGAAAAACGTAGTGACCGTAATGCACCATCCGATGGGGATGCCGGGCCGGTTGTGAAACGAATCGCTTCTCTGCCTCGTGCTGGCTGTGCGTGCGTTCGTGCTGGGACTCGCTTACCTGCATTGCCGTGAGCACGCTGGTCGCTATAAGCAGTACGCCAAAAACACCGATGCCCCAGAGCGCAAGGCGAGAGCGAAGCCAAAAGCGCCATTCATCTTTCGCAATCGTGAGAAGCTGTGACATCAGGCCGCTCTCTGTGCAAAGGCACGATGAACCACTTCGGGATCAATGCGTCCGTCTGCCGGTGCATGAAATTCGCCGACGAATGCACCTTTGCGCAGCAGGCCAATGCGATCCGCAATCTGGCAAGCGCCGTAGACATCGTGCGTCACCATCAGCACCGTCTTGCCTTGCGCCGACAGATCGCCAATCAGTGCATGAAATTCATCAATAGCCACCGGATCGAGACCGGAGGTCGGCTCGTCCAATAGTAGAATGCGGGTGTCGCGCAGCAAGGCCAGAGCGATGGCGACTTTCTGGCGCATGCCCTTGGAATAGCTGCGCAGTTTTTTGCTACGCGCGCTGCGATCGAGTGCGACGCGATCCAGTGCGGATTCAATTTGCTCGGTGGTGGCTGTCGATGCCGAAAGAGCGATGAGATAGCGCAGGTTTTCGTATGCGTTCAAATGTTCGTACAGCGTTGCTGTTTCAGGCAGATACGCGATGGATTTGCGTACCGTTGCCTGATCGGCGCTGGCGTCGACCGACATCACTCGCGCGCTGCCGGAGCTGGGCGACAGAAAGCCGAGGAACGTGAGCAGTGTGGTGGATTTCCCTGCGCCGTTGCCGCCGAGCAGAGCAAATACGCTGCCCTGTGTCACCGCAAAGCTGACCTGGTCCAGTACGGTCTTGCCACCGCGTGAGACCGACAGTTTGTCGGCCTGCAGTACGGGCTCATTCATAAATTCTCTCCCCGGCATAGCGCCGGCGCTTCAATCAAAATCGAAGGCGTATTCAAAGGTTTGAAATAAAATCGGGTGCGCGGCTGCGTCGTCAGGAAACCGTCGCACAAGCGAGAAGATTAGGGCGCTGGCGGCGGGCCGGTGGAGGGCGGCAGCAGCGCCGTGTGGCCGGTAGGAATGGGGGCAGGAATGGCGCATGCGTTGCTCTGATCGCTCAGCAAGACCTGGCTAAGCCCTGTGGTGCGTCCGATGCCCGGGTCGTCGTCATTCGCAACGCCAAGATGGCAGACGACATCACCGTGGGAATGCGGCCCCGAACCAAATTCGGCGGCATGCGCCACAGAGCACAACTGGGCGGCGAGCATCATCGCCAACAGCCAGTGAATGGTTTTTTTCGGGAGCCCTCGCATTGAGAAAGACTATCATTCTCACTTGGTCCGAACAATCGTGAATCGCAGCACGTGGCGGCGCCGGAAAAACTCGCGGAAAGAGTCGAGTACAATCGTATTCAAGGCTTGCGATCAGTGCGCTGGCAGCGCGCCGAGAATGGTGACTGGTCGGTTGGGGCGCAGCCTGTTTTGCGTCGGAGGTAGATTCGAGAATGAGCGCCATATTAGATGCGCTAACGCCGCTGCACTGGCTGATCGGGGCTTCCGCTTTGGTATCGATCGTGCTTGTTGTGCGCTTTTGGCCCGTCAGCGAAGTGCCCGCGATGCGCGTTGCACTGCTTCTAACTCTGATCGTGCCGGTGATCGGCCCTGTGATTTTCTGGATGCTCATGATCTGGCCTGAGTCACAGGGCGA
>JBGCEL010000144.1:0-26127 GCA_045106455.1 Gammaproteobacteria bacterium | reverse complement strand
ACAAAATGTGGAGCTGCCTGCCGGTACGCTGGAATCAAGTTCGCGCCAGCGTCAGGTGCGTCTGGCGCGCGGCTACGAGACCGAAGACGATTTCCGGGCATTAGTGGTTGCCAGTGGTGACGACTATCTGGTGCGGCTCGGAGAGGTCGCCCGCATCGAGCGCGCGCCGCAAAATATCCGCAACGTGTTTCGTGCTAACGCGACCAACATGGTCGCATTGGGCGTGGTGAAGCAGTCCACCGCCAACACTGTGGATGTGCTCGAAGCGGTTAAAGAGACGGTCGCGGCGGTCAATGCCGATCTGCCGGGCGATATGTCTTTGATTCCAAGCAGCGATGACTCGCGCTACATTCGATCCGCCATCCGCGCCGTCTTTCTAACCATCGTGGTGACCACGGCGCTGGTCAGTTTGGTCCTGCTGTTTTTCTTGGGCTCAATTCGCGCCACTTTGATTCCGGCACTGACGATTCCGATTTGCCTTGTCGCGTCGTTCATGGCGTTGTCCGTGTTTGGCTACTCCATTAATCTTATTACACTGCTGGCGTTGGTGCTGTGTATCGGGCTTGTGGTCGACGATGCGATCGTGGTCGTAGAAAACGTGCATCGGCGCATTGAGCGTGGCGAGCCGCCGCTGCTGGCGGCCTACAAAGGCACGCGTCAGGTTGGTTTTGCGGTGATTGCTACCACGCTGGTTCTAATTGCCGTCTTTACGCCCATCATTTTTCTAAAAGACAATCTCGGCCAGCTGTTTGGTGAGTTGGCCGTCACGGTGTCGGCCGCCATGCTGTTTTCCACCGTGGTGGCACTGACCCTCACGCCCATGCTGTGTTCCAAGCTGTTCAAGCCGGCTGAGAAGACGGGTCGGGTGAGTGCGGCCATCGACGCGGGTTTTGAGCGGGTCAATGATTTCTATGCGCGCACGCTCAGCGCATCGTTGCGTGCGCCACTGGTTGCCGTGGCGGCGACCGCTCTCATTGTCGCCGGTGCCTGGTTCTTGTTCTCGAATCTGAAGCAGGAATATGCACCGATTGAAGATCAGGGCACATTTTTCGCCAGTTTCCGGGCGGCGGAAGGTAGCAGCTTCGAGCGCATGGCGGGGTTTGTTGAGTCCATGGAAGAACCGATGTTGCCGCACATTGAATCAGGGTTGATTCAACGCGGACTGGTGCGGATTCCGGGCTTCGGCGGGCGTGGGAACAACACCGCGGTGGTGGTCGTTACGCTCGATCCAGAGCATCCGTCCGGGGTCGGCACCGAAGCGTTGCGCCAGGATGTAACGCAGCAGTGGAATCAGATTCCAGGGCTACGCGCGTTTAGCGTGATTCGCTCCGGCCTGTCGCGCGGGGGTGGTGGGCAGCCCGTGCAGGTGGTGCTGGGTGGTACCAGCTTTGAGGAGCTCGCGCGTTGGCGCGACACACTGCTGGACCGCGCGGCAGAGAATCCCGGTCTTGCGCGTGTGCAATCCAATCTGGACGACACCCAACCGCAAATTGCGATTGATGTCGATCGCCGACGTGCCGCGTCGCTGGGCGTGTCAGTGGAAACCGTCGGCAGCACCCTTGAGTCCATGATGGCTGAAAAACGCGTGGCGACGTACGTGAGCGACGGCGAGGAATACGACATCATCATGCAGGCCGAAGCGCAGCAGCGGCGCTCGGTAACCGACCTGCAAAATATCTTCGTGCGCTCGGAGGCGTCGGGCGAACTGATTCCTCTGTCGAATCTGGTGCAGGTGCGCGAGCGCTCCGGCGCCAGCCAGCTCAATCGGTTCAATCGCCTGCGGTCGGTCACGATCAGTGCCAATTTGGTGGGCGATTACACGCTGCCCGAAGCGTTGGCGTTTTTTGAGCAGGTGGTGGATGACGAGCTGCCGGTGTCTGCGCTTATTGATTACAGCGGCGAGTCTTTAGAATACAAAGAAGCCAGTGGCGGCATCGTGTTTACGTTTGGCATCGCGTTGCTGGTGGTGTTTTTGGTGCTGGCCGCCCAGTTTGAGAGTTTTATTCATCCGATCGTGATCATGGTAGCGGTACCGCTGGCGGTGGCGGGTGGCCTGTTGGGTTTGTACGTGACCGATACGCCGTTCAATATTTTTAGTCAGATTGGCATGATCATTCTGATTGGCATTGCGACGAAGAACGGCATTTTGATCGTCGAGTTTATTAATCAGGTCCGCGAAAGCGGTGTGGATTTTGAGCCGGCGATTGTGCAGGCGGCACGAATACGACTGCGCCCGGTGCTCATGACCACAATCTCAACCTCAGCCGGCGCCGTGCCGCTGATGCTGGCGTCTGGTGCCGGTTCGGTGAGTCGTCAAAACTTAGGCATTGTGATGTTCTTTGGTGTGCTGCTCAGCGCGCTGATGACGCTTTACATCGTGCCGGCGTTTTATAAAGTGTTTGCGCGCGGCACGCGCTCACGCAATGCCGTGGCAGATGCATTGACCAAACTCCAGGAACAGAGCTAGCGCGCCAGCGAGCACCGACGAAAGGGGCTATATTGCTGGTACCTCATTGTCGGAGCCAGCTATGACGAACACCACGCGACGGTCTTTCTTGATTGGGGCGGCCGGCTTGTCGGTCATCGCTGGGGCCTGCACCACCGGCGTCTCACCGGCGCAGGTGCAAAAAAACGGCGCGTTCCCGAAGATGCCGGGCGGCGCCGAGTTGATCGGACCGCAGCCGGGCGTTGCCAGGCTCCTGAACAACGAAAATCCGTACGGCCCGTCTCAATCTGCCCGCGACGGCATTGAGTACGCCGCGCGCAAGAGCGCGTACTACGCCGACGGCGTCACCAAAAAACTGGCCGCGATGATTGCGCAACGTCACGGTCTTACGCCTGAGCATGTCACGATCTCGACCGGGTCGGCCGAGGCGCTCAGTGCCATTGCGGTTTTGTTGGGTCGCGAGGGACCGATTGTCGCGCCGCGTTTGTTTTTCGACGCAACGCCGCTGTATGCCCAGAACCTGGGCCTGGCCACGATCGAGCGTGCGCCCATGGCGACCGACATGAGTGTGGATATTGCCGCTTTGGAGTCGCGGGTGAACGACGACACCGGACTCGTCCAGCTGTGCAATCCGAATAATCCCACCGGCCTTTTGAGTGACGCGGATACGCTCAAAGCTGCGGTTAAGCGTATGGCAGCGAAGGCACCCGTCGTGGTGGATGAAGCCTACATGGAGCTCACCTCGGACCCGGAGAAAAACTCTTGCATTGACCTGATTGCACAGGGGCACGAGGTGATCGTTTCGCGCACCTTTTCGAAACTCTACGGTATGGCCGGCGCGCGCGTGGGTTACGTGATGTCATCGCCGGACATGGCGCGGCGTATTCGCTCAGCGAACATGACGTGGATGTCGGGTCTTGGTCTTGCCGGTGCCATTGGCTGTTACGGCGACACGGCGTTTACGGATCAATCTCGCGCCAGAATTCTGGAGGGGCGCGAGATGGTGACGACAGCGGCGCAGCAATTGGACATGGTGGTGCTCCCATCGCAGACCAATTTCGTTTACTTCAAATCGGGCATGCCCGCGAACACGCTGCAGGCGGCGATGGCACAGCGCAATATTCTCATTCGCGGGCAGTATATGGACTACGCGGACTGGAGCCGCGTGTCCATGGGGCATCTGGACGATGTGGCGCGGTTCTGCCGGGCCCTGCCGGAGGTGGTGGGCGCCTGAGTCTCAGGTCAGACTGGTTTTGGTTTGGCCACAGCGCGAGCAGCGATTCAGCGTTACGAGCTTGCCTTGCTTCACATCAAACTGTTTTTTCTTATCCGGCGCCCATTTGTGAAAGCCGTGTTTGCACATGGTTTTACGCTGCGCCTTCTTTTTTAAAGACGGCTTTTTGAACGGCAGAATATCGGCCATGCTCGATGCGCCTATTTGGTGGCGTACTTACTGGCTTTGCCGGCGACCACCATGGCTGGTTGCCAGTACCAGCCTTTCGGGTCCCAGCACTGGGAGAAGCTAAAGTCCTCTTCCAGTGAGCGAAACGCCGCGGCCGCCTCAGGATACATACGCAGCTTTTCATACGAGCTGCCCATGATGAACAGGCAGGTGCCGACGTCGTTGAGTGCCCAGTAATCGTTCACCTTTTCGACCGGCGGAAACAGCGTTAGACCCGCGTTCATATTTTTGCCGCGCTCGCCGTAAAGTTCCACACATTTGCTGGTGTACGCAATGACGGCGGCGTGATCATCGGCGGCCAGAGCATCCCAGCCCTTGCCGGCCAGCGTGTAAGAGCGATAGTCGCCGTAGTCGAGTGTTTTGGCGACCTCAGAGACCTGTTCGGTCGTCACCCGCGCGGGCGAGCAGGCGTTCAAAGCAAGAGCGAGCAGGGCTAGGCTTAGGATGCGTTTCATGGTGTCTTCTTTTGGCGCCGGATGGCATGCTGATAAACTAATGATTCGCGGCCCCCGATGCAATGCGAGCCGTTCACTTCGGAAACAAAAAAATGACCAGACGCTACGTTTATTCTTGCTGCAGTGTTCTTGCTATGGCCGCGGCCATGACCGGCTGTGCCGGGAACACGGCGACGACGCAGAAGCACTACGGCCTGAGCCAATCTTTGGACGTGGTGGTGACCAGTGAGGCGGGCGCCCGGCTGGCTTCGCGGCCCAATGTCACCTTTGCAACGCGTTCGGCGGCGCCGGTGGAAATTGAGGTGTTTGTGCAAGAGCGACGTCAAACGCTGCTGGGCGTGGGTACCTCGTTTACCGAATCATCCGCGTTTGTGCTGGCGCATCTTGATCAGGACAAGCGTCGTGAGGTGATGGTTAAGATTTACGGCCAGGAGGGCGCCAATTTTTCGATTGCACGCACCCCGATTGCGTCAACCGATTTTTCCGTGGAAGGTAAGTACGCGTACGCATCGGTACCCGGTGATACCGAGCTCAAAGCGTTTACCATCGCGCCGGACACGGCCGGTTTTTCACGTGCCGCGTACCCGGGCATCGTGGATGAGTCCTACGACGTGCTGCCCATGATTCAAGAAGCGCTGTCGATCAAGGCTGCGCAAGAGCAGCGCGATCTGCGCATCATCGCTTCGGCCTGGACCGCGCCACCGTGGATGAAGACCATTGACGACTGGTATATCCGGCCCACGCCTGCAAACAACTATCAGGGCACCGGCGGCGACCTGAAGCCGGAGTACGTCGCGACGTACGCGGATTACCTGATTCGCTACCTGGATGCCTACGCCGAGCGCGGTGTTGAAATTTGGGGTCTAACGCCGGTCAATGAACCACACGGCAATTCAGGCCAGTGGGAAAGCATGCATTTTTCACCGACCTCACAGGCCGATTTCGTACGCGAGCATTTAGGTCCACGTTTGCAGGCATCGAATCACTCGGCGATCAATGTACTGATTTACGATCAGAATCGTGACGGCCTCGAGGAATGGACCGATGCGTTCTACGCCGACAAAGCGGCCTCGGAATATGTGTACGGCGCCGCGGTTCACTGGTATTCCAGTACAACCGATGTGTATGAAGAGGTGTTCGAGCGCGTGAAAGATTTTCATCCCTCGTTCGGTTTGATTCACACCGAGGGCACGATTGACGATTTGGGTAAACCGGCCGGTGGTGGCATTCGGGACCCGGAAAACTTCACAGAAACCAACTGGTTCAACAACGATGCGTTTTGGTGGAACCGCAATGCCACCGACTGGGCATATTCGGCGGAGTGGGCGCCCAATGTTGAAGATCATCCCATCTACACGCCCGTGCATCGCTACGCCCGCGACATTATCGTTGGCTTCAATCACTGGCTCGAAGGTTGGGTCGATTGGAATATCGTGCTCGACCAGAACGGCGGGCCGAATCATGTCGGCAATTTCTGCGGCGCGCCCATCATGATCGATACGCGCGATCAAACGGTGTACTACACGCCGGTGTACTACGTATTGGCGCAGCTGTCGCGCAGCATTCGTCCGGGCGACGTGGCCGTGCGCACCACCACGACCGCAGCGTCGCTCGATGATGACGTACTCCACGCCAGCGCCAGCATCAATGAACGCGGTGAGCTGAGTGTGCAGATGCTAAACACCAGCAAGCAGCCACTGGAGCTGCAGCTGCGTATCGGTGCACAGGCCGCGCGTGTGCGTCTGGAGGCCAATGCCCTGCAGACGATCCGCGTGGCGCTTTAGTCGCCCAGCACCAGCTGGCCAAACACGCTGGCGTCAATCCAGCCGCGGTTTTTGTCTTCACCTGGCATGGCTTCGGAGCCAATGAAGTGTTCGCGCTCCGAACCGAAATCGGCGTCGCAGTAGGCCACCATGAAGCCCAGCGAGGCGCCGCTTTTGAGCGTGACGGGTGTGTTGTCTTCCGCGCCATCGATGTATTGATCGTCGTAAACGCTAATCGCCAGTTCCCACACAGCAACGTTGCCTTTTTGCTGCCATCGGCTCGTCACGTGCTGGGTATAGTTGCGCGGCGACTGTGAGCGGTCGAGATCAATGGCCTGATTGTCCAGCGCAACGTGATAGGCAAAGGCGTTGTGATTGAACTGATGATCGCCACCGGAGAAATCGGCGTCGACAAAAAACTCCAGCGTATCGTCATTCCAGTACTCGACCAGCGGATCGCGATGACTGTCGTGTAAAACGTCATCAGTGATTTCCGCCAGCATAAAGAGTTGCTGCGGCGTCCAGATGACTTTGAAGCGGCCGCTGAAATCCTCGGCGGTCAACGCCTCGCCCAACCAGCGCTGGTCAATCGGGCGCCACGATGCGCGCTGCCAGCTCGCCTCGTCGGCGCGTCCGTCGACGGTGGGTGCTGCGGCTGCGCGTGGCGCTTCATACAGGCTTCGATCGGGCAGATGAGTGGGCTCGGCAAGGGCGCTGCTGCAGGCCGGCAATAACGTCATGGTGGCTAGGGCCGTGAGGGTTGTGCGTGACATCTTCAAGCGTCTCCGTTAAAGGTAGACGCATCATATGAGTATTTTGAGATCGATACGATGGTAAAGACGTGGGCTGTAGTCGTCGCGACGTTGTGGGTGGCCGGGTGTGGGTCCGAAGTCGATTCGCCTGACGACACGCAAGTGGTTTGGGCCGTGAACGTTGCGGGTCCTGAGTATTTGGCGCGCGACGGCACGCTGTTTGTTGCGAGCGAGGCGCTTAGCGGTGGCGCGATTGGGCGTTTGGACATCGTAAAAGGCTCGCAGGATCCTGCGTTGTATCAAACGTATCGCTATGGTGATGTGGTGCTTGAGAAAAGCATCGCCAACGGTGCCTATGACGTGACCTTCCACTTCGCTGAGCCGGACGAAGTCGCGGCGGGGGCCAGAGTGTTTTCGGCTTTCGCGGAGAACAGGTCGGTGATCGACGATCTCGACGTCATGCAGTTTCGCGATGGCAAGGTGCATTCAGCGCTGACGGTTACCGCGCCCGGCGTGACGGTGGCCGACGGTCATCTGAGTATTCGTTTTGAAGCGACGCACGGCGAGCCTGTGCTCAGTGCGCTGGTGGTGCGTGCGGCGGGTGCGATAGCCAGTCCGTGGTCACTGGTTTGGCGCGATGAATTTAATCAGAACGGACCGCCCGATGCGGCGCGCTGGAATATCGACGTGTGGGCCGCGCGCAAAGTAAACGATGAAGATCAGGCGTACACCGCGCGGGCCAAAAACGTACGCGTTGAAGACGGTCACCTGGTGCTCGAGGCGTGGCGCGAAGACTACGACGATGCGCGTTTTACTTCCGCGCGTATTCATTCTCAGGGAAAGGGCGATGTGCTGTACGGCCGCGTCGAAGTGCGTGCCAAGCTGCCCGCAGGCAAGGGTTCGTGGCCCGCCATCTGGATGTTGCCCAGCGACCCTTTTCGCTACGCGACTATGTGTAGCGAAGGCGATGAATGGCAGGGCAGTCCGGACTGCGATGCCTGGCCCAATTCGGGCGAGATCGACATCATGGAACACGTGGGCTATCAGATGAATCATGTGCACGGCACGGTGCACAACAAGGCCTACTACTGGATTAACTGGGAACAACGCAAAGGGCGCGTCCTGCTCGAGGATGTTGCGAACAATTTTCACACCTACGCGCTGGAGTGGGGACCTGACGACATCCGTATTTTTGTGGACGACACGCTCTATTTTACCTACGTCAACGAGGGCGGTGACTGGCGAGCCTGGCCATTCGATCATCCGTTTCACGTGATTATGAACGTGGCCGTGGGTGGCTACTGGGGACGCGCTGGCGGCGGTATTGACGAGAGTATCTTTCCGCAGCGTATGTTGGTGGACTACGTGCGGGTTTACGAACGCGCAGGGCGGAAGTAACGCGTATTGGCGTAGAAAGACGCCTCTTCATTCGCCGGCCACCAACCCGGAATGCCGAGCACCGGCAGCGGGAGTAGTTCTTTGGTGCTCATTAAGCACTCGTCGCGCGCGATGGCATGGTGCAATTTTTCATCAAGCGCGGCGTGGCGTTCGTGGTCGGGCAAGGTGAACCAGTCTTTGGGCATCAGCACGTGCAGCGCCTTGGCCGTGAGCCCGACGTAAGGCGCGAGGCACTGCTCCAGCAAACCGTGCCCAATGGTCATGGGCACAATATGCTGTCCCCACGCTGCGCGATGTTCAATAAAAAGCGCTGTCCAATCGTGGGCGCGATGCAGTGCCGTCCAGTTTTCATGGTCGATCACAAGCAGTACGCCGCACTCGTCCAGAAGTGTGAGGGCGTCACGGCGTGCCGAGCGGACGGGGCCCGCGCTGCCCGCCAGCTCACGCCGATGTGTGGCGTTGAGCGTGGCCTTGGTCGCCGGAAACGAAATCCACATCAGCGCGTTGAACAAGTCGTGCCAGTGCCGTGGGCGCAGCGGAATGATGCCGGTTTGGTCGATAAGCGTTTCGTAGGCGGCGGCGCCTTCGTCGCCGGCTTGTCCGTCGTAGGAAAACGACAGCGCGTGACCCGCGGCGGTCGTCATGTTTGCGGCGAGCAAGCCGTTGAGTTGTGCAGCGGACGGCCAGTCTTGCCAATGCGCGAGCGCGGACAGTGGCGCGATGTTGCGATGCAGCGTGGAATCTTGCAGAGATCGGAACGTATTCGGAGGCGTCATATGATTTTCATTAATAACGAGTTTTGTAGGGCGGCACGGTGCAGGCTGCCGAGGCCAGGTACAGCCATAATGGTTTCTATTGAAACAAATTTATCTCTTTGTTTATAATGGGTAACCGACAGGCTCGTGGCAACCGACATGACGTCTTTGCACCGCGGCCTGCGCGTGACGGCATGCTTGGATTTTTAAGCGCCGCACCCGACGTTTTTCACGTGACGACGCTCCCGGCTCATTCTGAGTCTGCGGGCGTCTCGTTTGTTGCATCAGGCGATTACACACGGAGCTGACTATGGCAGATTTATTTGAGAACCCGGCAGGACTTGAAGGGTTCGAATTCATTGAATTCTCCGCCCCTGAAAAAGGCGTACTCGAGCCGGTATTTACGTCGATGGGCTTTACCAAGGTCGCGCGGCATCGATCGAAAGAGGTGGAGCTCTGGCGTCAGGGTGGGATCAATCTGATCACCAACTACGAGCCCAATTCTGCGGCGTGGTTTT
Source organism: Gammaproteobacteria bacterium (assembly GCA_045106455.1). Lineage (GTDB taxonomy): Bacteria > Pseudomonadota > Gammaproteobacteria > Steroidobacterales > JBCCMA01 > JBCCMA01. Next base: position 16,578 of record JBGCEL010000144.1, on the reverse strand, counting down.
TTGCCCGCGAGCACGGACCGTCTGCCTGCGGCATGGGTTTCCGTGTGCGCAATGCCGGCACCGCCTACGAGCACCTTCTGTCGCTTGGCGCCGAACCGGTGGATATCCCCACCGGCCCGATGGAGCTGCGCCTGCCCGCCATTCGCGGCATTGGCAACGCCATCGTGTATCTGGTCGATCGCTATGCTGAGCACAAGCCTGACATCTACGATATCGATTTCGAATATCTCGACGGTGTTGACCCAAAACCGGCCGGTGCCGGTTTCGAGTTGATTGATCACCTCACACACAACGTCTACCCCGGACGCATGGTGTACTGGGCGGACTATTACGAGAAGCTGTTTAACTTCCGTGAAATTCGCTACTTCGACATCAAGGGCGAATATACCGGCCTGACGTCCAAAGCGCTGACCGCACCCGACGGCTTGATTCGCATCCCGCTGAATGAAGAGGGCGAAAAAGGTAAGGGACAGATCGAGGAATATCTGCGTGAATTTAGTGGTGAAGGCATCCAGCACATTGCGTTTTCGTGCCCGGATCTGCCGGCTTGTCTGGACCGACTGAAAAAACTCGGCACGCCCTTTATGACCGCGCCGCCCAACGCCTACTACGAGCTTCTGAGCGAACGTCTGCCGGGCCACGGGGAAGACACCGCAGCGCTGCAGTCGCGCGGTATCTTGCTTGACGGGGATACCGACGGCGAACAGCCCAGACTGCTACTGCAAATTTTCTCCGAGACGCTGCTGGGTCCGGTATTCTTCGAATTCATCCAGCGCAAAGGTGATGAGGGCTTCGGTGAGGGCAACTTCAAAGCGCTGTTTGAATCGATCGAGCGCGACCAGCTTGATCGCGGTGTATTAAACGCAGAGGCCTCTTGAAGCCATGAAATTAGCAACGATCAACAACGGTACGCGTGACGGCGCGCTGCACGTGGTCTCCGGCGATTTGTCGCGCAGCGCAAGTGCCGCAGACATTGCCCCAACCCTCCAGCACGCTCTGGATGACTGGGCGACAACGGCGCCGCAGCTTGCGGCACTGGCCGCGGCTGTGACCGGCGATGCTTCGCTTGGCGCGCCGTTCGACCAAAACCAGTGCACGTCGCCGCTGCCGCGCGCCGGGCAGTGGGCGGATGGTTCGGCCTACGTCAATCATGTGGAACTCGTGCGCAAAGCGCGTGGTGCGCAGATGCCAGAATCGTTTTGGACCGATCCGTTAATGTATCAGGGCGGCTCCGACACATTTTTGGGGCCACGCGAAGATATCGTGATGCCGCAGGACGAATCTTTCGGTATCGATATGGAAGGCGAGGTGGCGATTATCACCACAGACGTGCCGATGGGGGTCTCCCCGGAAGATGCGCTGGACTATATCGCGCTGATCATGATTGTGAATGACGTGAGCTTGCGCGGACTGATTCCGGGTGAGCTGGCCAAGGGCTTTGGGTTTTTCCAATCCAAGCCATCGAGCGCGTTTAGCCCGTGCGCCATCACGTTGGATGAGCTTGGTGCTGCCTGGCGCGATGGCAAAGTCCATCTGCCGCTGCTAGTGCATTACAACGGCAAGCCGTTTGGCAAAGCCAATGCCGGCGTCGATATGACGTTCCATTTTGGTCAGCTGATCGCCCATGCCGCGCGAACGCGCAAGCTGGGCACGGGTACGATTATTGGCTCGGGCACCGTGTCGAACAAAATGCTGGATGGAACGCCGGGCAAGCCTATTGCACAGGGCGGTCTGGGCTATTCCTGTATTGCCGAAATTCGCATGATCGAGACCATCGACAACGGCTCCCCAACCACACCGTTCATGAAATTTGGCGACCAAGTGGAAATTGAGATGAATGATGACAACGGACAGTCTTTGTTCGGAACCATCCGTCAGAGTGTGGCCCAACTCAAAGCTTAAGTATGATTCTATCGGGCTTTGATTGGGCTGCGTGACATTTTAGTGCGTCACGCACGGGTGACAGGCTGTCACCTAGAGCTGTGACGTGCGACACTCAGGGCTTGTGCAGGAAGCGCGGACCCCAGATGAGTGAGCTCTACTCCGATTTCGAACTGACGGAAGAAACCTGTCACCGCGAGCCGATTCATCGGCCCGAAGCGATACAGGGCTCGGGGCATCTGCTCGCGTTTGGTGCGGGTGAGAGGGCGCCACTACTTGCGATTTCGGCGGACACGGCGAGCCTTTTCGGGATAGAAGAAAGTACAGTTTGGGAGCAAGGCCTCCACGCACTGCCCGCTGAATTGCTCAACGCGATCGAACCCTATCGAGAAGCTGCGCTTGAGGAGGTCTCAGAGGGCGGGCTTTTTACGGCACAAGACCACAGCTACGCCCTAATTTGTCACTGGCACCACGACGTTTTCTTTGTTGAGCTCGAAAACGCCGACCCCATTCAACTCTCGACGACAGTCATTACGCGCTTTTCCGAGTCGGCACGCAGCGTTACGGATCTCGAGTCATTGTGCCAAATGGGTGCCGCCAGTCTGCGCGATGCTCTTGGCTACGATCGCGTGATGGTCTACAAATTTGATCCGGATGGCCACGGAATGGTCGTGGGTGAAGCCAAAGATGCCTCGCTCGAGCCGTTTCTGGGCTTGCACTACCCCGCGACAGACATCCCGCAAAATGCACGTGATCTGTTCAAGCTCAATCGCACGCGTTCGATTCCCGGCGTCCGCATTGCCAATCGCCCGATTCATTTTCGAGCGAACCATTTTCAAGAAGGTGACTATCTGGATTTGAGTCGCTGTCAGCTGCGCGCTACCTCACCGGTACATGTGCAGTATCTAGAAAACATGGGCGTCGCGGCCACGTTGACCATCGCTATCGTGTTGCGCGGTGAGTTGTGGGGGCTGTTTGCCTGTCACCACAACACGCCGCGTGATCCATCGCTGCAGACGCGACTGCGGGCCGAGATTCTCTCGACGGTGTTTACGCAGCGTCTGCATGAGATCGAGGCGGAGCAAATAAAACAATTTGAAACGCAGTCGCGGCTCAAGGAAGAGGCCTTCATCGAGACACTGCGAGTGGAAGAGGAGTATCAGTTGCGCGTCATGCATGTCGATGCGCCTTTGTTGGAGTTGTGCGCGTGCGACGGCGCTGTGGTCGTAAGTGGTGTCAGCAAATCTATGTTAAAAAAGGGCTTGGTGCCGTCGGATGCCGTCATCACAGCGCTTCGCGACTGGTTGGTGGAGTGTGAGCACGACGCTGTGTTTGCCACAGACATGATGCAAGACGTCTTGCCGCAGGGCATGGCCGGCGCCGGTGATTTGGGTGGCGTATTGGCGGTACGCGTTTCGGAGATTTCCGAGAGCTACATTTTTTGGTTTCGGGTCGAACAACGACAGGAAGTAACGTGGGCCGGTGACCCGCGCAATGCCGGTCTGGCTGAGCGTCCTATGCCCGACGGCAAAGCCCGCTTGAGCCCGCGGCGGTCATTTGAAAAGTGGAACGAGCAGATTGATACGCGCAGTCTGGCATGGGAGCCGTGGACGCTGGCGATGGCCACCCGGTTGCGAGATGGTATTTTGAAACTCGAGTTGCGCCACACGGCGGATCTGGTGACACGCGCGAACCGCGAATTTATGCAGCTTACGTTCGCCGCGGCTCACGATTTGCAGGAACCGCTGCGCACCCAGCTCAATTATCTGGAGTTTCTTGAAGAAGAATTCGATGCCGGCAAGCAGGCCACCATCCAGCGTTTTCTGCAGGGCTCTAGAGGCGCCGTTACGCGCATGCAGCATCTGGTCAATGATTTGCTTGCCTACGCCCAGCTCGGGCGCCAGATGACTTGGGAGAGCATTAGTCTAAACGCGCTGATGAACGAGATCTTCGTGGATATTGAAATGACTCTGAACGCAAATGGCGGCTCGCTGACGTGGGGCGATTTACCGGACATCGTTGGCGATCGCTCCAACATGCGTCAGCTGCTGCAGAATTTGGTCAGCAATGCCGTGAAGTATGTGGCGCCCGATCAGGCACCGGTGGTCGAGGTCTTTGTGCGTGAGAACGATCGCAGTTTTGATTTGTGTGTGTGCGATAATGGCATTGGCATACGCGAGGAGGATCAGGAGCGGGTTTTTTCTATGTTCACGCGATTGCATCATCGCAGCGACTACACCGGCACGGGCATCGGTTTGGCCATTGCCAAGCGCGCCGCTGAGAATCAAAGCGGCACACTGAGCGTGAGCTCCAAAGCGGGCGAGGGCAGCACGTTTCAGTGTCGCTTTCATACCGCCCAGTTGGTCCAATGACGGCCACCGCACTCAAACATGTTCTGCTGATCGACGACAGCGAGGACGACAATTTTTTCCACGAGCGGGCCATCTCCCGCTCGGGCCTCGAAGTGCGAACCAGTATCTGCCGGGATGGTGCCGAGGCCGTCGAGCTCCTGCGACAGTGCACGCAAGATGGGGCGAGCGCCGCGCTTCCACAGGTCATTTTTCTGGACATCAATATGCCAAAAATGACCGGCTGGGAATTTTTGGAGGCGTACGCCAAACTGCCGCAAGAGGCGCTCAAAGACATCAGCGTTATTATGCTGTCGGCGAGTATGGATCCTCTGGATCGAGACCGGGCGATTGAAAGCCCGCTGGTCACCGACTTTCTGACCAAGCCTCTGACGCCGGCGATTGTTCAGGAGATTGCACGCGATTTTACGGAGGGCGACGTTGCGCAGTGAGCGTGTTTCGGGTCCTGTTCTGCGTCAGGTGCGCGAGGCCACGGGGGCATTGCACGATACGCTGGATGCCGACGCGGATGCGCAAGACATTCTCGCGGGCCGGGTGGCACGTCACACGTATGTGCGGATGTTGCGCGCGCATTGGGCGCTGCATCAATACGTAGCCGGGTATACGCACGCCTGTCTCAGCGAGCATCCAGATTTAGACCTCCTCGACTGGCCGGCCTGTGATCGACTCGAGGCACTGCAAACCGATCTGATGGCTCTGAATGCGGCGCCTGACCAACTGACCGAAAGTGCCACAGCCGTTGCCGTTTCGAATCCTGCCTTTGCCTGCGGATTGCTTTACGTGGTGGAAGGGGCCTGTCATGGCACGGGGCAAATGCTGCGTGCGCTCAAAAAAAACGCAACGTTTGCAGGGTGGGGCGCGGATGCGTTTATGACCGTGAGTCGGCAGGGTATCGCGAAACGCTGGCCACGCACCGTGGCGTTGCTCGAGCAGCAAGGTGCACGGCACATTGATCAGGTAACGGCCGGTGCGGTGGCCGGATTCGAGTGCTATGCGAAGGCGCATGCATTAGGCTGAAATCATGTCCGACGCTTTTGAAAATTACGATGTCGTCGTCGCAGGCGCCGGTATTATCGGTCTTGCGATCGCCTATCAAGTGGCGCGTCGGAGCCAGCTGCGTGTGCTGGTGCTGGAAAAAGGCACGGCTGTCGGTGAAGGCTCTACCGGTGCGTCGTCGTCGATTTGTCGGACGCGATACTCATCGGACGACATGGTGCGTCTGGCGCGCGATGGGGTAGAGGCCTATCGCCAGTGGGCGGACTTCACCGGCATTGCGAAGCCGCGTGCGGCGTTGATTCCCGACGGTGTGTTGTGGCTAACCGGGCAGGACGGCAAGTGGGCTGAACGCGAACACCAACGTTTGGGCAAGCTCAACATACGTACCCGGGTTTTGGATGATGTTGAATTGGCCGAGCGCTATCCGGCGCTCAATCCGTGCACGCTGTGTCCAGATCTTGAAACCGGCGAGCCCCACGAATGCCGTGGTGGCTCACGGCACTTGCTGGAAACCGACGGCGGTCACGTGGACCCGGTGGGAGCGGCGTCCGATCTGGTGGACGCGTGTCGACGCGAAGGCGTTGAGATTCGCTTTGGCACGCCGGTTAGTGCTGTGCACAAAACAGGCGGGCGTGTGAGCGGCGTCGGGCTGGGTGACGGCAGTCGTGTGCACACGCCGTTGCTCATTAACGCCACCGGTCCGTGGGCGCCTTTTTTGTATGAGTCCGTTGGTTTGCCGCTGCACTGGAATTTAGCACCGGTGCGAATTCAGGTGATCTACCGTGAGCGACCCGACGAGGTCGTCGGCCACATTCCGGTGACGGTCGATATGGCGGGGGGCATTTATTTTCGCACGCAGAATCGCGGGCAGCAGCTCGTGGTGGGGTCCGTGCTTGAGGACGACGAACGCGAAGTTGTGGCCTGTCCCGACAATTTTCAGACCGAGGCAGATGAGGAGTTTGAACAGATCAAGCTGCATCTGCTGCATCACCGCTTGCCGGCGCTGCCGTATCGTGGCCAGGTGCGCGGGTTCTGCGGTCTGTACACGGTGAATCGGGATGATGTACATCCCGTCGTGGGACCAACGCCGGTCGACGGATTTTGGGTGGCCAACGGTTTTAGCGGACACGGCTTCAAGCTGGCCCCGGCGATCGGTTCGCTGGTGGCGCAGCAGATAACCGGTGTGAGAGCCAGTTACGATACCGACGTGTCGCCGGATTTTGTGGCGTATGAGCGCCAGCCGATCGAGGTCAATACCAAATCGGTATTGGCCTGACCGGCCGGCACGCTTAGCGCTTAGCTCAGGCGCATGGGCAGCGAACGCACGCGCTGACCGCTGGCCTGAAATACCGCGTTGCCGATCGCAGGCGCAACCGGAATCAGAGGGGGCTCGCCCAGTCCCATTGGAAACTCACCGTTATCAATAAACTTCAGATCGAGCGCCGGCACATCCGCCATGCGCAGTGGTCTGTATTGATCGAGGTTGGTTTGTTTGACCTGACCATTCTCAAATTCGGCCTGCTCGTGCAGCGCCAGGCTTACGCCCCACAGCGCCGCACCTTCGGCCTGCGCCATGGCGCCATCCGGATGCACCACCGTGCCGCAGTCGATGCTCTGCCACAGTTTTTTCACCGTGATCGCTTTGGTGGCCGGGTCGATGGCAACGTGAGCCACGCAAGCCACCCAGGTGGGCATGTTGCGTTCCTGTCCGCTGCCGATGGCCACGCCCAGTCCTTCATTCGCGGGCATGTCGCGGCCCCAACCTGAGCGTTCGCGTACGTCGCGCAGTACGGCAGCCAGTCGATTAGCGCCGCCTACCGAGTTGGGCGCCGTGCCCGCATTTTTGCCGGCCGCGTCGAGTCGTGACAGGCGATATTCAATTGGGTCTACCCCTGCCTTTTGCGCCAACTCGTCCATGAAGCTCTCAACGCCCCACGCCGTCCAGCCCGGACCCACAGCGCGCAGCCAACCGGGTAAAAACGTTTTCTGTGCAAGCTCGTTGTTGATGGCACGAACGCGGTTCGACGGCAGGGTGTACCAGTGATCGGCGCCGCTGATAGAGAAGGTGTCGTATTTGCCCTTGCCATCAGCGCCGTCGGCCAAAAAGCCCGGTGCCATCGACAGGGTGGGCCAGCCCGCGGCCGCGGCGTGATCGACCGCGGTGAGTTCGCCGTCGGCATCGAATGCGGCCGTGAACTGTGCCACCGAAGGTGAGCGAACGCAGTCGAACTGACTATCGGCAGGCCGCTGAAAAACGAGCTTAACCGGCTTGCCCAACTCACGTGCGGCCAGTGCCGCAGGAATCATCTGATCGCCAAAGAGCCGCCGGCCAAAACCGCCGCCCAAATAGTACTGATGGATAACGATGTCGCTTTCTTCCATCTCCAGCGCTTTGGCGAGAAACGGCAGAATAAGCGACTGCCACTGGTTGCCGCCGTGAATGTGGCATTTGCCATCTTTAAATTCCACCAACGCATTCTGTGGTTCCAGCGTAAAATGCAGCGCCGTGCCGGTGGTGTACTGCGCATCAAGCGTGCTGGCGGCAGCGGCCAGCGCACCGTCCACGTCGCCGTCGTTGACCACCAATGCTCCGGAACTTGGATCGGCACAAAGACGCGCGCCTTCCGTCAAAATGTCGGCTTCATTGACGTTGGCGGTGTCGCCCGCCGTCCACTCGATATTGACCGCGGCGGCAGCCTGCATTGCCGCCGGAAAACTCTCGGCGACAACCAGCGCCCAGCCTTGAATCGTGTCGCTCGGATCTTTGATTTGTACGGTCTGCAGGTAGCCGGGAATGTCTTTCGCGGCACTGTCGTCGACGGCGGTAATGACACTGCCGTAGCGCGTGGGCGGCATCACAGGATGTGCGTACACCATGCCAGGCAGTTCGGTGTCGAGACCGTAGACGGCCTCACCACGGGTTTTTTCCGGGATATCCAGGGCGGGTACGTTGGCGCCGATCAGCGTGCGTTCGGACGGTGCCTTGATGGGCAGCGCACCGAGTTCCTCTTCGCTAAAGGCACGCGAGATGTCGCCTTGCGCCACGATGTCGGCGAAGCTCATGCTTTTGCCCGCAGCGCTAATCACGCCGTTTTGCGCTGTGCAGTCCGCGGCATCGACGCCCATCAACGTAGCGGCCGCGTCAATCAATATAGTGCGACCGGCCGCGCCGGCTTGCGCGAGCTGGTTGAAGCTGGTGAACACCGACCACGATCCGCCGGTCACCATGTAGCCCCATTTGGGATCGGTGTCGACATGCTTGATGCGTACGCGGGACCAGTCCGCACCCAGCTCATCCGCGACGATACGCGCCAGTGCGGTACCAACATGCTGGCCCATTTCGGCCTTGGCGATGTTGATGAGCGTGTCGCCGTCTTGATTGATTTCAAACCACACGGCGGGTGAGAAGAGACGGCTAATGGCTTCACTGCCCTCGTCGCTTGCCACTTGTTTGACGGCGTCTTCGGAGCTGCAGCCGGGCAATAGCGATCCGACGCCCATTGCCAGACCGGTTGAAACACTGCGCGCCAAAAACGTGCGTCGTGTAAGGGTGCTGCGATTAAATTTGCTCATGACGACGCGCCCCCGTTGCCGGCGGCCGTTTTGATCGCTTTGCGAATACGCGTGTAGGCCATACAGCGACACAGGTTGCCGTTCATGGCGGTGCTAATGTCTTCATCGCTTGGATTGGGGTTGCTGGCCAGCAGATTTTCAGCTTGCATGATCTGCCCGGACTGGCAGTAGCCACATTGCGGCACCTGCTCTTGAACCCAGGCGGACTTGAGCGCCTCGCCCGCGGCCGAATCGAGACCTTCAATCGTGGTGATATTGCGACCTTCGGCATCGCTTAGGCGCGTCACGCAAGAGCGTACGGCGGTGCCGTCGACATGCACCGTACAGGCACCACATTGTGCAATGCCGCAGCCAAATTTGGTGCCCTTGAGTTTAAGTTGGTCGCGAATTACCCACAGAAGAGGGGTATCGCCGTCGGTGTCCGTAGACACGCTACGTCCGTTTATCGTGAAAGTGGTCATGGGGGTCTCCTTGCGGGCAGCAGCCGATCGCCGAACCATTCGGGTTCGATCAGTGTTCCTTCAAATCATGATACAACGATTTTTTAGCGGCTGAGAAAATCGCCAGGAGGTGCCCCATCAAATCGCCCTCGCACCGTTACAAGATTGCGCAGGACCCACTCACGGGCAAAGGAATTCAGGCGTTGCTGGAGGAGCATCTGGAGCACATGCGCGCCACCTCCCCGCCGGGCAGCGTGCATGCTCTGGATCTGCGTGGACTCACGGCACCCGATGTCACGTTCTGGTCGGTGACCAGTTCGGATGACGTGGTTGGATGCGGTGCCCTCAAAGCGCTGGAGCAAGCCCACGGCGAAATTAAATCGATGCGTACGGCGCGCGCCTGGCTCGGCAAAGGTGTGGCCAGTCACATGTTGCGCCACATCATGGCGACCGCGCGCGACCGCGGCTATACGCGCTTGAGTTTGGAGACTGGCAGCGGCGAGGCGTTTGAGCCTGCCCATGCGCTGTACGTCAAATTTGGCTTTGAGTATTGCGGACCGTTCGCGGACTACCGGGAAGATCCGTTCAGTCGGTTTATGACGATTGCGCTGTAATTAACGCAACGCCGCGGCCGGTGGCCGCGGCGCTGGCGTCAATTAGCGGCGCTGGCGCAGCGCCAGCAGGCCGAGGGCCAGAAGACCGGGCAGTGCAGGCGCACCGCCGCCACTGCCACCACCATTGTCCGTCGGGGGCGTGGTAGTGATGATGGTATTGGCCGGCGGTAGCAAATTCGTGTTGGTCGTCGTGGTTGAATCGGTGACCACAATGGCCGTGATCAGGATGACGTTGTCGCCATCCGGATCCACCGTCGTGTCGGTGTAATCGCGCAGTGGTACGGTGGTGAATGCGCCACCAAAGTTGAACCGCGCCAAATCCGCAATGGCGTCCACCACGTCCATGCCGTTGTCCATCACAATGCCAAACGCGGTAAAGCCGCCGTTTTGTCCGTCCAGCGCGCCCTGATTGTCGATCGTGTTAATGAACCACTGGCTCGTCGCGCTGTTGGGTTGGCCGCTGACTTTGGCCATGGAGATCGTGCCGCGACGATTGGAAAGTTCCGGCTCGTTCACCACCGGATCATTGGTCGCGATGTCACCAAAAGGCAGTGCGCCGTCAAACGTAAAGCCGCCACCTTGAATCACAAAATCAGGCACGGAACGGTGCACGATGGAGTCCGAGTAGGCGCCATTGTTCACGTAGTCCAGAAAGTTGGCCACCGTTTGCGGCGTGGTGTCGTCAAACAGGTTGACGCGGAAGCTGCCAAGAACGGTCTGGAACTCGACCACCGTAGCGCTGGCAAGCGGTGCGCAGCACAGTGAAGTGGCAAGAAGCGCGGTCGCGGCGTGGCGCGTCAGAGTTTTGGATCGGTGCATGGTGTCGAACGTCCTCTAAAGGGTTGCGGGCAAGGCGCGAAGGATAGGGCTTTGGACGCCGGTTCAGCAAGTAAGTTGCATGAAAAAGAGTGTCGAGATTTGGCCACAGATCACGTAGCCCGCGCTACGCAGCGCCAAGCGCCGCTGCGTCCTGGTGAGATTTTCCTCCCTGCCTACCCCTCGATATCGTATTCCGATTGCGCTGTTTGCGGCGCTCTCGGTGCCTATGAGCGTCTGGTGGGGCTTGCGAGTGGGCTTATCGACGTGGAGCGCCGGGCGCTATCCCGAACAGCGTTCGCACAACGCCAAGGTCAATAATATTCACGACACCATCGCCGTTTAAATCGGCATCGGGGTCGTTGCCGAAAAAGCGCTGTCGCAGCAGCCCCAGATCGACAGTATTGACGGCCAGATCGTTGTTCAGATCGGCATCACAGCGATTACCGAAGCCGTCCCGGTCGGTGTCGCGCTGATTGGAATCAGATTGTGCGGGGCAAACGTCGAACGTATCGGGTGCGCTGTCGCCGTCGCTATCGATGACCAAGGTGCTGCCGTAGACGCCCGAAGCCGAATTGATTTGCGCCCCGGAATCATCGATCACCTCAAGCGAGGTGTGCGCGGAATAAAACCCGCCTCCGCTGCGTGCGTCCAGCGTGGCCGTGGCCGCGACGCCAATGGGTGGAAAAGCGCCCGTGAAGGCGCTGCGTTGCAGGGTGAATTCGTCGCTTAGCACGGCTGAGACAACCGGCTCATCTGGACAAAACGACGGATTGCAGCCGCGCAGTTCGATTTCGCCAGCGGGCCCAAGCGTGATGCGCGCAAACAAAAACTCTGAGCCACCCGGCACGCTGCCACCGGCTGAGGCCACAAGCGTCAAGGTAGCCCGAATTCGTACGCTGTCGGTGGGCGAGGCGACGCTGATCAGATCGGTGTATTGCGCCGTGCCGCTGGCGCGATTGGCGCCTGCCGGACCTTGCGCGCTCGCCGCCACAAACGCATAGCCGGACGCAAGATCGCTGTAAGCGCTCATGGCCACAATGGCATCGCTGCCGCACGGCGTGCGCTCGGTCAGGCGCGACGTCGCCGTCGCGCTGCCGCTACCGCCCTGAGTCTCATCCTGTGCGCCGCCGCAGGTCTCGACGCGCGTCTCGGCCTGAGCACGAAACACCTGGGCTTGTGCGCTACAGGTTAATGCGCAAGTGGCGAGCAAAATGCCGTAAGTGATATTCATTTGATAAAGTATAGGCGTGCGCCAATGGCGCCGTACAGCTAACATAATCACGCCTCGCTCGAGGCTAAGGCCGCCTTGTGACACGTTCGACCCAACCCACCGGTGAGCACCCGTTTCCCGCGGAATATCTGAAGCTGTTGGTAACGATGCCCATGCCGTTTGGCAAGTACACCGGCCGCAAGTTGGCCGATTTGCCCGAGCCCTACCTGGTCTGGTTTAAGGGGCAGGGTTTTCCTGCTGGCCAACTGGGTCAGTTGATGGCGCTGTGTCTGGAAATAAAACTCAACGGGCTGGAGTCGTTGCTCAACCCGCTACGCCCCAAGACCCCGCGAGGCTCCAAAACCAACGGTCGCTGATGCAGCAATTTATTTGACCGCTGATTATGTGCGCCGGATCACGCATCCGAAGCGCGTTTCCGTGTTTGTGCGCAACGTCATGCGTCGGCAACTTTGGTCCAATAGGTACTCACAAAGGGAACAGTTTTTACCCTTGCGGAGTGCGAAACAAATGTTAGGAAATGGAAATTCAAGAATTGCGGTGGTGATGTCTCTGGGACTGATCTACGGTGGCTATCTGGCGTTGAGTGATCGCGCCGAGGCCCCGGAGGCGCAAGCGTCGATCGCGGCAAGTCACGCCGTTGCGTTGCCCGATCCGGAGTCGGAGTTGTTGCCACCAATGATAGATCTGGATGATGCCGTAGCACCGATCGGTGACTTGATTGCGCGCAACCACTGGAACGACATGGATTCCCCCGGCGCCTTGGACCAGCCCTAAGGCGAGCATTGCCTTCTCAGCGAACGGGAGCCGTCGCCGTTGATTCGCGAATGATCATGCGCGGCGGCGGGATGTCCAACACTGGCGCCTGCTTTTCCTCGTGCAGGCTCACCGCGTAGCGCACCGCTGCAATACCCATTTCGTACATCGGCCAGCGTACGGTGGTGAGTGGGGGCTGGACGATACCGGCCATCTCAATGTCATCGTGTCCGGCAATCGACATGTCGCGCGGCACTTCAACGCCCCGTTTATGCAGCGCGTGCATCAACGCAATGGCGCACACATCGTTCCAGGCGAATACGGCGGTCAATGAGGGATGGGCGGTGCAAATCGTATTGGCAATAATCTCAACGCTTTTGAGCGTGCCGTCGTAGTGAAAGATCTCATCCTCGTAGACGGACAGACCGGCAGCCCCCATGCATTGGCGAAACGCTGTCATTTTTGGTTCACGCGCCGGCGCTCCCGGGCCGGTAATAAAGCCAATGCGTTGATGACCAAGACCAAGCAGATGCTCCACGATATGTCGTGACCCAAGCACGCTGTCGCAATTGACGTGATACGGCGCTTCCGGCCGATTCAGGTGCACGATCGAGATCATGTCCGGCAGCGAGTCGTAAAACGACTGAGGACAGCGCGCCATGGGCACCAGCAACCCATCCACAGAAAACTCTGTAAATACCCGAATCGCGTCACGTTCGGCCTCCGGGCGTCCTTCGGTGTTGCGAATCAAAACGCTCAGATTGTGGCGCGCGGCTTCATCTTCCACGCCGCGTGCCAGAGGCGTAAAAAACGGATTGGTCATATCGGGAATCAGAAGCCCGAGCAGGTGACTGCGGCGCGCCACCAGTGAGCGCGCCATGGCGCTGGGCACATAGCCAAGCTCCGCCGCAATATTCTGAATTTTGAGCCGCGTTGAGGCTTTCACACGTGACGAGCTCTGCAGCGCGCGGGTAACGGTAGAGGGGTCGACGCCGGCCTCGCGCGCAATGTCTTTAATGGTGACGCGCGCCTGTTTTGAACGTCGTTGATTCATTAACGAAGCGCCGCCACGCAGGTCAGATCATTGGCTGTAACCACCGTGCCATCGAAGCGTGCGTCCACCAGCGCCACGTTCGTCTCGATGTCGCGCAGACTGCGCGCCATGAAGTGACTGAGCACCAGCGTATCGGCATTGGCGGCGCTTGCGATCTCACCGATGCGCGAAGGCGGCGCGTGCAGTTTGCGACCCACCCCTTGGATGTCCTCGGGCACCACCATGTGCATAACCAGAATATCGGCGTTGCGAGCGAAGTCGACAAATCTCTCATCGTTGCCGTTTTGATCGCTGGCGAAGACCAGGTCCATCTCGCCAATATTCAGACGGTAGGCGAGGGCCGGTACGATGCCGTGCGGGACGCCGAGTGCATCGATGGTGATGCGTCGGGCTTTGTCTGTGTAAACGCGTGTGGCCGCGTTGGCCGTGACATCGACCGTTTGGGCGGCGAGTAAGGGCAGGTTGCCGCTGCCATCGAGATAGCCGGACAGATAGGCGTAGGCGCCGTTGCTGCCAATCAGGGCCTGCAAAAAGGGCTCGAAAGCGGGAAATGGCCCACTGCCGCTGGGACCGCTGATCCCAAGCGGCCGTTTACGACCGGCGAAATTGCCGGACTTCAAAAGCGCCGGCAGGTCCGAGGAGTGATCGGTGTGCAAGTGGCTCAATGCCACAAAGTCCAGATCGTTAAACGACGCACCGGCGGCCGCAAAGCGCACGCTCGAACCACCGCCAAGATCGATCAGGAAGCGCGATTCGCCGTCGACCCAAACCAAATAGGACGTGCCGGCGCGATCATCGTCGGTGATCGGGCCGCCAGAGCCGAGGACTTGCAGCGTGACGCCGTCACGTGTGTCGCAAACCGGTTGCGCACCGGCGCAGCCGACCATCAGTGCGAGCACCGGCACAAGCCAATATCGTGGATCAATCATAAAGTCGCTCCGGACGGTGTATCGAGGCGGTACGCGGATCAGGGTCGGCCGCCATTAAACCAGATTGCGATGTAACGTAATGCTATTGACAATCATTCTCATTTGCATTAGCGTAATCAGCAACTGGAGGAAGTGCCATGTACGTTTGCATCTGCAACGCCGTCACGGAAAAGCAAGTTCAACACGCTGCCCTCGAAGGCGCGACCACACTCGAAGATCTGCAGACCGATCTGGGTGTCGCAACGTGCTGCGGACAGTGTGCCGACAGCGCCTGCCAGTTGCTCAAAACCGCCGGCATTGGTGCCGAGACCGGTCAGGCCGCCACCGCCGGCTAAATTCTCTCTTCCGAGCCTCGATCAAAACGCGAATCACTCTAATTTGCGTTCATAAATTCATTTAAAAACAATCGTTTGCATGGCATTGCGGGCTTCTCTATACTGCGCCCTCAACGCACACGGAGCAGCTCTCAAATGAAAGGCGACAGTCAGGTTATTGCGCATCTGAACAAGGTGCTTAAAAACGAACTCACGGCCATTAACCAGTATTTTCTGCATGCCCGCATGCTTAAAGACTGGGGGCTGACCAAGCTTGGCGACCATGAATACCATGAGTCCATCGACGAAATGAAACACGCCGATCAGTGCGTCGAGCGCATCCTGTTTCTGGAAGGTCTACCCAATCTGCAGGATTTGGGCCGACTGCGCATTGGTGAGGACGTGCCCGAAATTTTCAAAGCCGATCTGGCCATGGAAAACGATGCGATTCCGGATTTGCGCGAGGCCATCGTGCACTGCGAGCAGGTGAAAGACTTCGTGAGTCGGGAGTTGTTCCAGAGCATTCTGGATTCCGAAGAAGAGCATGTGGACTATCTCGAAACCCAGATGGCGCTGATCGAGAAAGTGGGCCTGCAAAACTACCTGCAGACACAGATGTAATAGCGCGACGCGCCCGGCCAATCTGGCTGGGCGCGTCGTCGCTGTCTAATACATCTTTATTTGTTTGAGATACTTCTCAACGTCTTTGTAGGCGTTATCCGCGCCGGAATATTTCACCAGGTTGCGCGCGGTTTTCAGCCAGTCGATGGTGGTCGGGGTAATGTCTTCGAGCACCTCTGCAAAATCGCTTTGCTTGAGCACACGGTCCGCGTTGCCGCCGATCATGTCGGCAATCGCGCTCTCTTTGGCCTGTTCGATCAATCCGTCCATGTCCGCGCCCGAAAACAAATTCGTTCCCGCCGCCAGTGCCTGCAGATCGATGCCGTCGTTGGGGATACCGGTTAGCTTCATTTCCAGCATGGCCGTGCGCGCGCTCTCATCCGGCGGCGGCACAAAAATCTGACGTGAAAACCGGCCGGGGCGTTTGATCGCCGGGTCCACATCCCACGGCATATTCGTGGCCGCGAGGATCAGCACTTGCTCGTTATCGGCGTCAAAACCGTCGAGCTGATTTAGAAATTCATTGACCACCGTACGGCTGCTGCTCGAATTGGCTTTGGAGCGCGCGTAGGCCAATGCGTCCAGCTCGTCGAAAAACATCACACAGGGTTTGCGTGAGCGGGCCTGTGCAAACAGCTCCGCGAGATTGCGTTCGCTCTCGCCCAGCCACATGTTGAGCACGTCACTAATGCCGACCAGTAGAAACTCGGCCTTGCATTCGGTGGCGACCGCGCGGGCCATTAGCGTTTTACCGCAGCCCGGTGGACCGTACAGCAGTACCCCACCGCCGGCTTTTTTCTTGAAGCGTTCGAATATTCCCGGGTTGCGAAACGGCTCGATAATCTGGAGTCGCAGGGTCTTTTTCAGCTTTTCCATGCCGGCGACGTCATTGAAACTGACCTTCTCGCGATCTGCTGAAAACAGCGGCGTGACGTTGCTGCCGTCGCTGACCACGTCGAGCTTGGGGCCGGTGGGCTGAGCCGC
>JBGCEL010000143.1:0-15712 GCA_045106455.1 Gammaproteobacteria bacterium | reverse complement strand
GAGCAAGTCCAGTTGCGTTCAGGAGGCCGGCCGGTTGTCGAGTGCACTCCACTAATTGCGACCGTTTCCGGGGAGAAGACTCTGGAAACGGGCCGCAACGAGACGCTAACAATCCACTTTCGAAAATGTGTTATCCGGCCGTTATTTCTGGGAAGTGCTTTAAAAAACAGAGGTCTGGCGAGGGCGCATGTGCGCGTTGACTACATGTCGAGGCGTTTAAGACGTTTGATGCGCTCGCGTTCTTTTTGTGCAGCCTCTTCATCCGGCGGTTCGAACGCCATGGTCAGCGACACCGAGGCGGGCTTGGTGGAACCCAGATCACCCAGTTCGCTCGTAATTTGAAATGTGCTGGGATTCAGTACGCGCGACAAGAACTGCACGAGTCGGGCTGAGAGTCGGCCGCTCAGTGGCTCCACGCGTGCGACAAACCAGTTGAACAATGTTTTGACATCGGTCGCACTGTCGGACGGGTGTGCCGAAATGTAGGCCAGCTTTTCCCGATAGGCACGCAGCTCCGCCGTCAGGACGCCTGAGGCGGTGAGCAGTTGCAAACCCGACCAGTGGCGTTGCTCGCCATAATCATTGTCGAGAAAATCCTTGAGGCCGGCGGCCATGTCGTCACAAGCGCCGCTAATGCTGGATTTAAAGAGATTCCACTCGTTCTCGCCGATGATCACGGTGCGGTCTTCATCCGCCATTTGAACCTGGTAGCGACGCTCGATAAGACGGATGTCTTTTTTTAAGCCCTTGAGATCCGCCGCAATCCGATGCGCTTCGGTCTGCAGCCATTTGTCCTTAACCATATCGCTCCCTGAGTCACTGGCCGCGCGGTCAGCTGCCGCGCCAGCGCCAGTATAGCGATGTGGCCGTGCCGCCGCAGGTCGGATTTAGGTGGCGCGCTGATTGAAGCGCCGGCCCACCAGCGCCGAGGCGATATTGGTTTTCTGTACGTCAATGGTGCCACCCGCCAATCCCCAGCCAAAGCTGTCGCGTACGCGTTGCTCCATACCGTATTCGGCGGCGTAGCCGTAACCGCCCATTACCTGCATGGCATTCACGCATACGGTGCGCACAATCTCGTTGGCAAAGCACTTGGCCGTGCTGCTCTCAAGGATCGACGGCATGCCGATCGACGCATTGTGAACCGCGCGGTAAATCAGTAGTCGGGCGGCTTCCACCTGCATGGTCATCTCGGCCAGACGTAATTGGATGGCCTGAAAGTCGACGATGGGTTTGCCAAACTGCTTGCGCTCCTGCACGTATGCGGTGGCCTGCTCAAGCGCGCCGGCGGCAAGGCCCAGCGACATCGTGGCATTGCCGCAGCGCTCCAGATCAAACGCCTCCATGAGCTTTTTGAAACCGCCGGCGCCGACAATCTGATGCCCAAGCGGTAGACGCACGTTGTCGAAATAGACATCGCAATGGCCAACACCGCGCCAGCCCATCAGACCTTCATGTTTCCCGAAACTCACGCCTGGCGTATCGCGTGGCACGTACACCGCGCCAATGGCTTTGGCGCCAGGCACGTCGGCCATGCGGCAGTAGACGACAAAGCCGTCGGCGTGCGCGCCACCACTGGTCCAGCGCTTCTGCCCGTTGAGCAACAGTTCGTCGCCGTCGGCCTCGCACTTGGTGGTCAGATCGGTCAGTGCGGTACCCGCATTGGCTTCCGACATGCACACGGCGACCTGCACATCGCCACGACAGACGGCGGGCAGCACCTGCTGGCGCAGCGCTTCGGGTGCGAAATTCTCAATCGCTTTGATCGGGCCGACACACGCCTCGAAGACGGGGAACGCGGCAGCGGTCGAAATTCTGGCGAACTGTTCGAGCACAATGATGGCATCGAGGTTCGACAGGCCTAAGCCGCCATATTGCTCACCGACGTTGATCCCGAGAAATCCTTGCTCCGCCAACTCGTGGCGTATGGCCTGAGGTGGCGGTTCGTTGGTGTGCTCGCAGTCCTGTGCGACCTGAGTCATGCGTTCATCGGCGAAGCGGCGCGCGGCGTCTTTGAGCTGCTGCTGCTGGTCGGTGAGTTGGAAATCCATGGGGAGCCTCGGGGTTGTCAGGGTTGGCAAAGCCCATTATCGCCCGGTTTGCGTGGATAGAAAAGAAAACAAGCATGACTGTTTTTTTTCTTAGGCGAATGCTACCATTTCGGCCGGTTTTCGCTGACGGTTTGACCGCGAAGGAAACAGACATCTTGACGAGTTCGACGACTCCCCGCGTCGCTGTGGTGCTGGGCGCTTCTGAGGCCGGCAGCATGGGCGCGCGCACAGCGCAGCGCCTGAGTCAGGATGGCTATCAGGTGGTCATCGCGGCGCGGCGTGAGGCGCAGGTGTTGGCATTGGCCGAACAGCTCGACGTGGACGCTTGTCCTTGCGACATCACCTGCGAAGCGCAGGTTGAAGCGCTAGCTCAGCACGCGCGTGCGCGCTACGGCCGTCTCGATTGCGCGATCAACATGGCTGGCCAGGCCGTCATGGGGGACATCCGCAATACATCCGAGGCGGATTTGAGGCGCGCTGTGGATGTGCATCTTGTCGGGCCGTTTTTCTTTTTCAAGCACATGGCTGCCGCCATGGGTGACGGTGGGGCATTGGTCACCACCTCATCGCTCACGGCGTCGCGGGTCATTAATAATCATGCGGCGTATGTCGCCGCAAAAGCCGGTGCCGATCATCTCGTGCGCATTGCGGCGCTCGAATACGGCGCGCGCGGAATCAGAGTGAACGGCGTGGCGCCGGGTTTTACGGGTGATACCCCGATGTCGCGCGACTTCGTCAAGCTCGATGGGCTGGTGGAGCTGTTTGAATCACGCATACCGTTGGGCCGTCTGAATACGGCGGAAGACGTCGCGCACGTGGTGGCCTGGCTGTGCGATCCGGCCACATTTATCAGCGGTGAGATCATCCAAGTGAACGGCGGTAACGCGCTGACGGGACTGCCCGCGAAACAGGATTTTAGCGCGCTTGTGAAAGCGCCCAAAACTTAGGGCACGATAGGGCCCTGAACAACTGTACTGCACACTTTTTCTGACGGAGAGCGAACGATGGATTTGGGACTGCGCGACAAGCGAGCAATTATTACCGGCGGCACCAAAGGCATTGGTCGACGCATTCTTGAGCTTCTGATCAGCGAGGGCTGCACGGTGGCCACCTGCTCGCGCTCCATCGAAGATGTGGAGAACACGATTGAGAAATGCTCGACGCGCAAGGCCGAGGTGGTCGGAGATGTGTGCGACATTAAAGACAAAGACGAATACGCCGCCTGGATCGACAAAATGGTCGAGAAGATGGACGGGGTCGATATCTTTATTCCCAACGTCAGTGCCGGTGGCGGTATGGACAGCGAGAAAAACTGGTGGAAAAATTTTGAGACCGACGTGCTGGGCACCGTGCGCGGTTGCGAGGCTGTCGCGCCGCATATGAAAGAAGGCGGAGGCGGCGCGATTACCATCATGGGCACGACCGCTGCGGTCGAAACCTTTGGCGTACCGCAAGCGTTTAATGCAATGAAAGCCGCGCTCATTACCTATGCCAAACAGCTGTCGCAATTTCACGGACGCGACGGAATGCGCGTGAACGTCGTCTCTCCGGGGCCGATCGAATTTCCGGGCGGCAGCTGGGAGATGCTCAAAGACACCATGCCCAAGTGGTATCAAAAAGTGCAGCGCGACCATCCCACGCAGCGCCTCGGCACGCCTGAGGAAGTGGCCAAGTGCGTCGTGTTTATGTCGAGCCCCGCCGCAGGCTGGGTGAATGGTAGCAACCTGATTGTTGACGGCGGCTTTACCAAGCGAGTGCAGTTCTAAACCACATGAGCGATCGCATCTACAAACACGTCGAGCGTGTTTCCGAGCCGGTTCCGGGCGGTACGCCAATTGAGCATCAGCCGCCGGGCGATCTGGGCTACGACAAAATTCCAAAAGAGCGTTACACGTCCACCGACTACATGGATCTCGAGTGGCGACACATGTGGTCCAAGGTGTGGTTGTTAGGTGGCTTTGAACGCGATATCCCGGAGCCGGGCGACTATATCTGCACGGAGATTGGTCGCGAGTCGGTGATCATGGTGCGCCAAACCGACGGCGGCGTACGCGCGTTTTTCAATGTCTGCATGCATCGTGGCAATCGCCTCGTGGATGAGGGCATGGATCAGGTGGAATCGTTTAAGTGCGGCTACCACGGTTGGGAATATGGCCTGAACGGTCGGTTCATGAATATTCCGGATCGCGAGCTGTTCCCGCAGGGGGCGCCTTGTGCCGGATTGGTTGAGCTGCCGTGCGAAGTCTGGAACAGCATGGTCTGGTTTAGTCTCGACAAAGACGTGATGCCGTTTGCCGAGTATATGGCACCGCTGATCGGACATTTTGAGCCGTATCATTTTGAACGCATGACGCTGGTGCGCGATGTGACGGTGGAGTGGGACTGCAATTGGAAAGCCTCGGTCGATGCGTTCAACGAGACCTATCACGTGGCGGCCACGCATCCCCAGTTGCTGTGGTATCTAAACGAAATGGACGTGCAGATTGATTGCTACGATCGCCATTCGCGTTACTTGGTCCCGTTTGGGATGACCAGTCCGCACATCAAACGCATTCCAGAAATTCCGCCGCCGCTAAAATTCATGCTCACCGAAGCCGGTCTTGATCCGGCGTCGTATCAGGGGCCAGTCGACGGTATCCGAAAAACGGTGCAGGAGCATTTGCGTGCGACGGCGGCCGACGACGGCCGCGACTATAGCGAGCTCAATGACGATCAGCTCACCGACGATTACAACTATCTGGTGTTTCCGAATCTCACCTTTAACACCCACGCCGATCATCTGATGTTGTTTCGTCATCGCCCGCATTCCACCGATCCCAACAAGATGTTCTTCGATGCCTGGACGCTGGAGTACATTGTGGATGAGGAAGAAATTCCTGAGTATCGGCCCCGTCACAAGCACTACGTTTCCGGCGAAAAATACTTAGGGATGGTGATCGATCAGGACGGCGGCAACCTGCCGCGCGTGCAGCAAGGGATGAACAGCGCGGCGTACGATGGCCTGTGGCTGGGTGATCTGGAAGTTCGCCTGCGCCATTTTCACAAAACACTCACCGATTATATTGATCGCGGCGCGACGCGCGGCAAAGGTAGCTCATGAGACTGCAACCCGACGACGTGCGCCGGATCTATCGCCAGATGCGCTTGATTCGCGAATTCGAAGAACGACTGCATCTGGAAATTCAGACCGGTGAGATTGCAGGCTTCACGCATTTGTACAGCGGCCAGGAAGCCGTGGCCGTTGGCGTATGTGATCCATTGAGCGACGATGACTACATTGTGTCAACGCATCGCGGTCACGGACACTGCATCGCCAAAGGCTGCGACCCCATCGGCATGATGAAAGAAATCTACGGCCGTGCGGACGGCCTGTGTAAAGGCAAAGGCGGTTCGATGCATATCGCCGATTTCGATGTGGGCATGCTGGGCGCCAACGGCATCGTGGGTGGCGGTCCGCCGATTGCCGTGGGTGCCGCACTGGGCGCGAGCCTTGATGGCAAGGGACAGGTTGCGGTGGCGTTTGGCGGCGATGGTTCGTCCAATCAGGGCACCGTGTTTGAGGCCATGAACATGGCCGTGGTGTTAAAGCTGCCGGTGCTGTTTGTCTTTGAGAACAATGGCTACGGCGAACATACCGGCGCCGACTACGCAGTGGGGGCGGTTGACGTGCGCACGCGTAGCGAAGGTTTTGGCATGCTGGCGCTTGAGGGCGATGGCAACGACGTGTTTGACGTACTTACCAAAATGGACGAAGCCCTCGCCCACGCGCGCGGCGGCAACGGTCCGGTGGCGCTGGACTTAAAAACGTTACGCTACTTCGGGCATTTCGAGGGCGATCCGCAGCGCTATCGAGCACCCGGAGAAGTGGAAGACGCCCGCGAGCAAAACGACTGTCTGCTGCGTTTTCGAGATCGGGTGCGTCAGGCCGGCGATATGGACGCCCAGTTTGACGAGATCGATCGCGAGGTGTTGGCGCTGATCGAGGAGGCCGTGCAACAGGCCAAAAACGCACCGGCACCGCAAGCCGCCGACGTGCTCACCGACGTCTACGCGTCGTACTAGGGGGCGCATCATGGCTATAAAAAATATTCGTCAGGCGATTAACGAAACGCTGCACGATGAAATGGCGCGCGATGAAAACGTGATCATCCTCGGCGAGGACATTTCCGGCGGCGCGGGCACGCCCTCAGGCAAGCGCGAAGTGATCGGTGGTATCTGGGGCACCACGGGTGGCCTGTTGCCAAAGTTTGGTGAGCACCGGGTTATCGATACACCTATTAGTGAATCGGCCATCATTGGCACGGCGGCCGGTGCGAGCCTCGTGGGCAAGCGCGCGGTGGCGGAGCTGATGTTTGCGGATTTCGTGGGCGTTTGTTTCGACCAGCTCACAAACCAGATTGCGAAGTTTCGCTACATGTTTGGTGGCAAGGCCAAGTGCCCGATCACCGTGCGTTTGATTTACGGCGCGGGCATGAACTCGGCCGCGCAGCACTCACAAGCAATCTATTCGCTGCTCACCGCCATACCGGGTCTCAAGGTTGTGACGCCCAGCAACGCGGCGGATGCCAAGGGTCTTTTGACCACGGCCATTCGCGATGACGATCCGGTCATGTTTTTTGAACACAAAGCGCTGTACACCAAAAAATGCGAAGTGCCGGATGGCGAATATTTGCTGCCGTTTGGTCAAGCACGTCTGGTGCGTCAGGGCGATGATGCCACCGTGGTCGCCATCGGACGCATGGTGCATTTTGCCGAGAAAGCCCTCGACGGACTGGCGCAAGAGGGCATCGGCTGCGATCTGATTGACCCACGCACGCTCAGTCCGCTTGACGAAGACACCATCTTGGACAGCGTGGAACAGACCGGGCGTCTGATCGTGATCGACGAGTCTTCGCCGCGCTGTTCGCTGGCCGCGGATATTGCCGCGATCGTGGCGAGCAAAGCGTTTAGCTCGCTGCGCGCACCCATCGAGATGGTGACCGCACCGCATACGCCGGTGCCCTTCGCACGCGAGCTTGAGCGCGCCTACGTGCCGGGACCCGACAAGATTGTTGCCGCCGTGCGTCGCGCTGTGGCCTGGCAATGAGCACACTGCGCGCCTTTACCATGCCCAAGTGGGGCATCGAAATGGTGGAGGGCATCGTGTCCGACTGGCAGGTGAGCGACGGCGACGCGTTTGCCAAAGGCGACGTGCTGGTCGGCATTGAGACGGACAAAATCGTTAATGAAGTCGAGGCCGAATTTGATGCCGTCTGTCTGCGCCGGCTGGCCGAAGAGGGTGACACTCTGGCGGTTGGTGAGTTGCTGGCCGTGTTTGGCGAGGCGAGCGCAACGCCGGAACAGATCGACGCGTTTATTCACGACTTTGTACCGGCTGGCGCTACACCGAATGACGAGGCCAGCGATACGCCTGTTGCCGCGCCGCACGAGAGTGAACCCACCGCGCCTACCGCCCCGCTCACCGCCCCGCCTACCGCCCCGCCCGCACCGGTAACCGTGCCGGACGGCGTGCAGGTAAGTCGCGCTGGACTCAATGCCGCCAAAGAACTGGGGGTTGATCTGACCGGCGTCAGCGGCAGCGGCCGTGCTGGTCGAGTCCAGCTTCAAGACGTTGAAAGAGCGGCGCGGCCTGCGTATGCGCCGTCCGGTCAACCGGTCAGCAATGCCGTGGATTTTGCCGCGAGCGAAGTTGCCGCCACCGACATTGCCAGACGCATCGCCAAACGCGATGGGGTCGAGCTTGACGGCCTGGCCGGCAGCGGGCGCGGCGGCCGGATACGCAGCGGCGATTTACCGCAGCCTGCTCCAACCGATGGCGCCGTACCGTTTTCAAATATGCGTAAGCAAATTGCACGCAGGCTTACCTCGTCGTATCAGAATATCCCGCACTACAACGTGCAAGTGGACGTCTTTGTCGACGCCCTGCTGGCGGCGCGCCAGGCCTACAACGCGGCCGCGACGCGCAAGACGTCGGTCAATGACTGGTTGGTGCGGGCCGTGGCGCTGGCGTTGGTTGAGCACCCCGATGTGAACATCAATGTAGGCGAAGAGTCCATCACCCAGTTTGCGGATGCCAACGTGGCCATTGCCGTGGCGATTGATGGCGGTTTGATTACGCCGGTGCTCAAACGCGCCCAGAGTCTGGCCATCAATGAGGTGAGTGAACGCGTCGCCGATCTGGCCCTGCGAGCAAAAAACGGTCAGTTGGCGCAGGCCGATATGACCGACGGTTCGTTCACGATTTCAAACCTCGGCATGTTTGGCGTGAGTCGTTTTACCGCCATCATCAACCCGCCGCAGGGTGCCATCCTTGCCGTTGGCGCGGCGCGCGAGGTGCCAACACAGCGCGACGGTCGCATTGTATTTGGTCAGCAGCTTTGCCTCACGCTGGGCTGCGATCATCGCGCGATTGACGGTGCGGCTGCCGGACGCTTTCTTGCCACACTGCGCGGCTATCTTGAACAGCCACAGTCGCTGCTTGGATAAATAATGGCGACGCCACGCATTGATGTTTTGCTGGTGTGCGGTGGTCTGTTCCACGATTTCGACTTTGTTCGTCTGCAGATTCTGCAGCGGTTGGCCAAGCATGCGAACGTGCGTACGCACGTGGCTCACGACTACTCGAATCTTGACGCTCTGGCGCGCGCCGGTGCCATCATCACCTATACCACCAACGTGATTCCAAACGACGTGCAGCAGGCCGCATTGGCGGCTTTTCTGGCTCGCGGTGGGCGCTGGTTCGCACTGCATGGCACGAACGCCATGGTGGATATCGACGAGCAGGGCTATGCCAGCTGCCCGCCCGTGGCGCCTCGGTTTATGCAGATGCTGGGCAGCCAATTTCAGGCGCATCCACCGAAAGGTGAATTTGAAGTACACAACGCGCAGCCCGATCATCCCATGGTCAAGGGCATCGACACCTTTACGGTGGACGATGAGCTTTATTTGATTGATGAGTGCGCGCCGTTCGAAACGCTGCTCTATGCTAATTTCAGCGGCAAAGCGATGCGTGGTTTCAAGCAGCGTGACTACTCTGATGATGTTCGTCGCCCCATTTTGTACCGGCGCGAGGTGGGTGCCGGCGAAGTGCTTTATCTCAATCTTGGGCATTGCCGCGGGCACCACGATATGCAGCCGCTAATGGACTGGTATCCTGAAGTGGAAAGAGGATCCTGGTCATCGCCGGTTTTTCTGGATCTGGTGGAACGTGGTTTGGACTGGATGGCACAGGTGCGCAAATGAGCCGATCACTTGGACCCATCGTACAATTTAGCTACGTGGTCACAGACCTTGACGCTGCGATTAACCATTGGGCGGGTATCCTCGAAGTCGGGCCGTTTTTTGTGCTCGAGCACGTGCCTTACACCACATGTTTGTATCGCGGCAAGCCCACGGATATTGATATGGACGTGGCGCTTGCCTACAGCGATCGGGTGCAAATTGAATTGGTGTTACAGCGTAATAGAGCACCATCGATATTCCGTGACTTCATGCAACAACATGGTGAGGGCCTGCATCATGTTGGCATCGCCACCGACGATATCGACGCGGACCTGCGCCAGTTTGGGGAAAAATCAGTCATGCCGGTACAACAGGGCGTGGCCGAAAACGGCACGCGTTTCGCGTATCTCGATACGGCGCTGGTGCCGGGTACTATGCTTGAGTTATTCCAACTGCCACCCCCGATCGAGCGCGCGTTTGAAAAAATGCGGGGTCGCTGTGAAGTGTGGGACCCGCTAAACGACCCGCCTCGCCGCTAACACCTTTCTACATAACTTCTACTCGCTTGTCGCTGTAAGGTTGTCAGTGGCATGGTGAGTGCTGCGCATGGCAAAAGAACAAGAAAAATCGCACGCTGAGTTTGTTGCGCTGGTCGAACAAGCATTGACGCTGCCACCGGCGGCAAGACTTGAGTGGCTCGAAGAGCGGGCGCCGAAATCGGCGTACACCGACGTCGGACGCATGCTGGCACTTGCTCAGGCAAATTCAATCCAGGCGGATGGGTGGCCGACGTCGTCGGTCGATCTGCTGGGTCAGCGCGTGGGCGCCTATCGCTTGACCGCTCGTTTGGGCGAGGGCGGGGCCGGGCAGGTTTACCGCGCCGAGCGTTGCGACGGCCAGTTTGAGCAAACCGTGGCGATCAAAGTGCTGACGGCGCAAGCGCCGAGTGCCACGGTGACCGCTCAGTTTGAGTATGAACGCCAGTTGCTGGCCTCGCTGCATCACCCGAATATCGCGGCGCTTCTTGGTGGCGGTACTGAAGACAACCTCCACTACGCCGTCATGGAATTTATTGACGGTGTGCCGCTGCATCAGTATCTCACCGAACAGCGGCCCGACGCGCACCGCATCGTCAATCTGTTTATCTCCATTTGCCACGCGATTCAGTCGGCTCACGAGGCGCTTGTGGTGCATCGGGATATCAAGCCGCAGAACATCCTTATTGCACAAGACGGCCAGCCGAAACTTGTCGACTTTGGCATTGCGCGCAGACTCAGTACGTCTGATCCGGCATCGGCGACCATTTTGGCAGCGATGACGCCCGAGTATGCGAGCCCTGAACAACTGCGTGGCGATCCACTAACCACGGCCACCGATATTTATTCGCTGGGTGTTGTGCTGTACGAAGCGTTGTGCGGCAGCCTCCCGTTCAATGTGCAGGGGCAATCGGCGGCATCACATCTTAAGCGGTTGGAGGAAACGGCCGTCGTGCCGCCGAGTCTGAAAATGGCCGCCGGGGCTGCGCATCAGCGTGATCTCGATGCCGTTGTGATCAAGGCTCTGGTTGCTGATACCGACGGACGTTACCGCTCCGCTGATGCCTTGGCGCGAGACCTGCGCTGCGTCTTGGAGGGCAAACCGGTGGCCGCCAAAGCACCATCCGCATTCTATCGACTGAGGCGTTTGGTGAGCCGTCATCGAACGGCGGCCGCGGGAATTGGCCTGGCGTTGGTTGCGGTGATTGGCGGACTGGGCGCGACGCTTTGGCAAGCGAGCGTTGCACGCGTTCAGACCGATGCAGCGCGTCAACAGCTGCAACGCGCCGAGGTGGTGAGCGCCTATCTGGGCGACGTGTTGGCCGGGGGCGGCGATCCGTGGACGTTGCCGAGTCGGCGCGGCAATGCGGATGCGTCCGTGAGTGAGACGCTGGACACCGTCGAGTCCTCGCTCGAGGCGGCGCTTGAGAATTACCCCGATGTTCGCATTGAGTTTATGACGCGCTTGAGTGAGGCCTATCTGTATCTGAACCGGGGAGAACGTGCCGCCGAGCTCATGTACGAGGCGATTGATGTGGCCGATGAGAGGTTGCCGGCTTTGTCCCCGCTGCGAGTGGACGTGCGCTATCACCTGGGTAGCGCGTTTCTTGATGAGGATATGTACGCCGAGTCGCTCGAGATGATGATTGCCGCGCTTGCGGTGTCACAGGCACAGGGCACGCTCGGCAATTTGCGCTGGATATACATCATGACCGAGATGGCTCTGGCCTACAGTGGCACGGGCAATTTTGAACGCGCGCTGGCGGTGCATCTTGAAGCCGAAGCACGCTGGTTCGAACTGGCCGGTGACGAACCGATGCCGGCGTGGGCCGAGGGTTTTCAGTCGCGGGCCTATTTCGAATTCGCGTTGGGGGATCTGGCGGCCGCTCAGCGCAGCCTCGATCAGGCGCAGCGGGCGATTCGGCAGTTTCCCGATCAAACCCGGATAGCACGGTCGGGCGTTTTCGCACTTGAAGGACGCGTTGCGTATCACAGTAAGCAACCCGAACGGGCGCGGCAGGCCTTTTTGTCGGCCGTGCAAGCCGCTCGAGAAGAATTTACCGACTACGGTGATGGGTACCCGCTGCTGGCGACGGGTAGCCAGCTGGCGATCGTGCAGTGCGAATCCGGACAGCTTGAGGCGCCTGCGCAATTGCTTGATGAGCTGGCAGAGCTTTTGCCACAGCATCTACTGTTTGGCGACGGCTGGATTTATCATCAGGCGCGGGCCGAGTGTGCCAACGCCTCAGGTGATTTTTCTGCCGCGCTCGAGCACGCCGCTGAGGCGGAACGACTTGGACGCGCCTGGCCGTATTTATTGGCGCACGTGGCGCGTCGTCAGCGTACCGCAGCGCAGGCCTATGCCGGGCTTGGTGATCAGGCGCGCGCGCGGCGCGCCGCGGAAGCCAGCCGCGCGTTGTACGCGGCGTGGCTAAAAGAGCGCTAGTTGGCGCAGTCGTTGGGCGTGGCGGCTGGACCCGGATCAGCGAAGAATCCGGCGCGCATGGCACCAAGATCGACCGCATTGACGATGCTGTCGCCGTTGCTGTCGGCATCCGCATCGTCGGTGAAAAAGACCGAGCGCAGAATGCCCAGATCGACCACGTTGACGGTGCAGTCGTTGTTCAGATCCATATCGCAGGCATTGCCCAAGCCGTCGTTGTTGCTGTCACGCTGATCGGTATTGGCCGCCTGTGTGCAGTTGTCCGTGCTGTCGCCAACGCCATCACCGTCGCTGTCAGGGTCTGTGTCAGTGAGCCCTGCCGCGTACAAAATGCCGCCGAGAAGGTGCGCCATAAATTCCGGTTCGCTGTAGGACTGACCACGGTGACCGCCGCCGGTGTACCACGAACGTCCGCCGTCAAACTCATGAAACCAGGCGATGGGATGGTCGCTGCCCATGTTGCCGCCGTTGTAGGAGTCTTCATCCAGCGTGGCCAGCACGTTCACGCTGGCGCGCGGATTGGTGCGGAAGTTGTACCACTCGTCCGTTCGCACCCAGCTGACGGGCAGCGTTTCGGTGGACGGATGATCCGTAATTTCAATATTCACCGTGGCTTCCTGAATGTTGGGGTGCGAATCAAACCACGCCCCGATCAGATCGCCGTACCACGGCCAGTTGTATTCGGTGTCGCTGGCCGAATGAATGCCGGCATAACCGTTGCCGGCACGAATGTAATCCTCGAACGCCGCTTGTTCTGCGCTGTTGAGAATGTCGCCGGAGGTCAGCATGAACACTACGGCGTCGTACTGGTCCAACGTGCCCGATGTAAACACCGACGCGTCTTCGCTCGTATCAACCTCGATCCCTTCGTCTTGCAGCACGTTGCTAATGGCGCTGCGTGCGGCGTTGATGGAGCCATGGCGAAAGCCGGCCGTTTTTGAAAACAGCAGCACACGTGGCGCGCCGGCCTCAGTGGTCGTTACGTCCGCAGCGTATGCGTTCGTACCCATGGCCAACATACCCGTCGCAAGTGCAGTCCAAAAAACGTGCTTCATCATCATCCCCGACATTGTGTTGAGGCCTGCACGCTAGCACGCTTGCGACAGACCACAACAGTGTCGGAAATTGGCGACAGGTTATGTCTAAGTGTGCCCTCAGAGTTCCTGGGTGTAGCGTACGTAAGGCACGATGCCGTAAGGGTTGTGCAGCTGGTTGCGATAGAACGGATTGCCGAGCCCGGGGTCGGTCGGTGGATCTTCGTCAAACAAATTGCGCGCGCCCACGGCGAGTGATCCTTGCCACGGAAACTCAACCTGCAGCTGCGCATCCCAGGTGAGCCACGCGTCCAGAGAAGAGGATTGATCCGTAAATGACGTCTCGCCGACGTAGTTGCCGTTGACGACTAGCTCAACGTCATCGGTAAATCGCCACAGCAAATCCAGATTGGCGCGTAAGTTGGGTTCGAAAACCCCAGGGCTTCTTGCGAAGCCGGCGCCGGGGATCGTTTCGCGTTCAATTTCACGAATGTAGTTGGCACTCAGTCGCGCGCCCGGGCCAAGCCCCGTGCGATAGGCACCGGCCGTGGCGTCCAGCGACATGCCGCTGGTGCGCGTGCTGCCCACGTTTTGATTGTTATTCAAAATTTGCACGATGTTGCCGTTGGCATCGCGCTCAACCAAATCGCTGCCGCCGTTAACGAACTCATTGGCGAGGATTTGCTGCAGTGTGCTGGTGCCAACCTGATCTTCAATTTCAATACTGTAGGCGGTGACCGATAGACGCAGGTCATCGCCCGGCTCGAGCGTCACGCCTGCGGTCCAGGCGGTCGAGGACTCAAGGCTCAGTTCGGGGTTGCCGCCCAGGAGATTTTGATACTGCGTGGCTACACACGCGCTGCCCTGCGGATCAATGACGTTGCCGTTTTCATCGACCGATCCTGGTGATGCCTGCGCACAGGAGATCACGTCAATGGCACCGTTAAATGACTGCGCGGTACCGGCGTTGAGCTGGGCGAGTGTCGGTGCGCGGAAGCCGCGACTGGCACTGCCGTGCAATGTAACGCCGGGGACGAGGGCGAGCGAGGCGGCCAAACGTTGCGAGTTGGCTGAGCCCGAGGCGTCGTAATCGTCGGTGCGCAATTGTCCGTCCACCTGCAGGCGGCGGCCTAAGTTCAGCGTCGCGCCGCCGTACACGCTGGAGATGCGTCGATCGCCGCTGACGTCGTCGCCGCCGGCGGTGCCGTCCAGCAGGCCGGCGTTGCTCAGGCTGTCATAGTCGATGCCGTAGGATTCATTTGCCGTTTGCGCACCGAAGCGCACAGGCAAGCTGGCCGCGCCGACGCGCAGTCCGTTGAGCGTCACTTCGGCTCGCAACGCGTCGTATTCGGTTTTGGCGTCCACGGTTGCGGTGCGTGCGATGGATTGGGCAATGGCCGGATCGGTGGGGCCGTTCACGCCAAAGATGTCGTAGCTGCCGTCGTCGATGGCCTGCTGTAGCGCGCTGCGTGATGCCAGACCGTTGGTGGTGCTGTCGCTGGTGTGTTCAGAGTGCTGGGCGGTGACTTCAAAACTCACGCCGCCCATGCGCTCGGAATCCGTGCGCACGCCGGCCACAACATCGAGAAGCTGGTCGTCGACCACCGTGTCGCGGAAACCGCCGGGCACGTTGCGATAGAAAATGGACAGATCGAACGGACCGGTCAGACCCCCGAGGTTGTGGAACGGTGTGAGGTCATCGCCGTTGGCGTTGGTCACATTCGCCGGGTTCGTCGGGTTATTCGGGTTGGCAGCCGACATCGTTGGCAAAAACGGGCTGCCACCAACTTGTGGCGTTGGCGCTATGCGGCCCATTGATTCGGTGCTCGAGAAAAT
Source organism: Gammaproteobacteria bacterium (assembly GCA_045106455.1). Lineage (GTDB taxonomy): Bacteria > Pseudomonadota > Gammaproteobacteria > Steroidobacterales > JBCCMA01 > JBCCMA01. Next base: position 591 of record JBGCEL010000143.1, on the reverse strand, counting down.
GACGCGGCCAAACGCGTCCACGCTGTCGGTGAGTTCAAATTCGCCGTTCACGAACAGGCTGGTGCGCGACAGGCTGGCTTCATTGGCCGAGACGCCGGCGTAGTTGTAGCGGCAGCGAGTACCGAGCACCACCGAGTCGGGGAACTCGCCTTCGCCTGAAGGTACGCCGGTGCCATCGCTGGCCGGGCAGCGCGGATCAGGAAAAGTACCCAGCGATTCACCGTTTGGACCGGACGCAAAAAATGAGCCCGGAAAACCGAACGAACTGAGGCCCACCGCCGAATAGTCGCGATCGGCGTTAAACACGAGATCTTGTTCCGCATGATCCAATGCAAACGAAATGCTGCCCCGATCCGAGCGCACCGCACCGGTAACGGCAGCAGCCTGTTCATCGCCGCCTTCACGGCTTGGACGGCCCGCGGTGGCACTAAAGCTGAAGCCCTCCATGTCGCTGCGCGTAATAATGTTGATGGCCCCGCCGATCGCACTGTCGCCGTACAAAGCCGATGCGCCTTCGCTGAGGATTTCGATACGCTCCACAGCCGCCATGGGAATGACGTTGAGATTTGAGGCCGAACCGGCGTCGAACGT
>JBGCEL010000142.1:0-11119 GCA_045106455.1 Gammaproteobacteria bacterium | reverse complement strand
GGCGGACACGAAGACACCGGGCAGCAGCTCTATCCGCTGGAAGTGCGTGATGACGGTATCTACGTGGGACTGGAAGCGGAAGCCCCGCACGAGACCACCGTCACCGACGTGATGGCGCAAACCATGACCAACTGGGGTGTGACCTCGGTGTTTGGCATGGTGGGCCACTCCAACTTGGGCTTGGCTGATGCGCTGCGTTTGCAGGAGAAAGAAGGTCGGCTCCATTACTACGGCATTCGGCATGAGGGTGCTGCAGCGTTTGCGTGTTCGGGCTATGCCAAGCTCACCGGCAAGCCGGCCGCGTGTTTAACGATTGCGGGGCCGGGCGCTACGAACTTGATGACCGGATTGTGGGATGCCAAAGTGGATCGCGCGCCGGTGCTCGCGCTCACCGGACAAATTGAAGCGCAGGTGTTTGGCCCCGGAGCGTTTCAGGAAATTGATTTGGCGGCGGCGTTTGCGCCGGTGGCGCGTTTCAGTCAAACGGTGCTGCATACCTCCAAGCATGCCGAGTTGATGAATCTGGCGTGCAAGACCGCCATTGTTGAGCGCGACGTGTCGCATCTGATTTTTCCGGACGACGTGCAGACGTTGGCGGCGGATGACAAGGCCGCTGCGGGAACGCCCGCCGGCCGCGTGGCCGTGCCGATGATCGCACCAGATGACAGTGTGATGCAGGGCGTGGTTGAGGCGATTGGCGCGGCGAAGCGCCCCATCGTGATTGTGGGCTACGGCGCCCGCGATGCCATGGACGATGTGATCGCGTTGGCCGAGTCGCTGCACGCGCCGGTACTCACCACGTTCAAAGCCAAGGGCCAAATTGCCGACGATCATGCGTTGGCCGCTGGCGTGTTGGGGCGCTCCGGTACACCCGTGGCCAGCTGGTTTATGAACGAATGCGATCTAATTCTTGCGTTCGGTGCGTCGTTTTCCAATCACACCGGCATTACGCCCAAGCGGCCGATTGTGCAGGTCGATTTTGATCGCATGGCGCTGGGCAAATTCCACTCCGTGGAGTATCCGGTGTGGGGCGAAATTGGCATCACGGCGCGCGGACTGGCTCAGACGTTGGGTGCGACGAGTCAACATGCGGATCAGCGAATCGAGCTTGCCGAACGCTGGGCCATTTGGCGTGAGGAAAAACGCAGTCGGGTGAATGACGACGATGGTCAAGGCATCAATTCGTCCGTCATTTTTGCCGAGCTTAGCGAAGCTGCGCCGCACGACGCGGTGATTGCCGTGGACGTAGGCAACAACACCTATTCGTTCGGGCGCTACTTTGAGAGCAAGGGTCAGCGTATTTTAATGTCGGGTTACTTAGGCTCGATCGGCTTTTCGTTTTCGGCGGCCATGGGCGCGTGGGCGGCCACGCAAGACCAGGACGAATATCGCGGGCGCAAAGTCATTTCGATCAGCGGCGACGGCGGCTTTGGTCAGTACATGGGTGATTTCAGCACGGCTGTGAAATACAACATGAACATCACCCACATCCTGCTGAACAATTCTCAGCTGGGTAAAATTTCCAAAGAGCAGCGCGCCGGCGAATGGCCCGTGTGGGAAACCGATTTGCACAACCCGAGTTTTGCAGCGTTTGCGCGTCTTTGTGGTGGTAAGGGCACGCGCGTGAAGGCGGCGGGCGATGTGCGGGCAGCGATACGTGAGGCACTGACGCACGACGGACCGTCGCTGGTGGAGATTATTACGGACGCCGAACTAATTTAATGTTCGCAGCGGTGGTCGGTTACTCGAGGCCGTAACGCAGCTCGATTGCGGCCTGTTTTGCGAGCGTCTCGGCGTCCTCCAGCTCGGCGGCTAGATGGGGCCAGATAAGCGGATGCTTAAGCTCAGCCGTTGCCGCTTCAAGCAGCTCGTGCACGCTGCGCAAATCGCGACCTTCCAGAACGCCGACGATGGCGTACACGCCGGTTTGTTCTTCATCCGTGCGTGAATCGGTCACGGTGTATTGCTCACCGCTGCGCCGGCTGATGAGCAAATCGGGATCGTCGTGCATGGCCTTTTCAAGCGCAGCCCATGCCTCATCGCCCGGATACATGCCGTCCAGCGTGAAATAGAAATAGTCGGGGCCTGGCGTGCGGCGCACGGCGTCGTACAGATAGGTGTAGTAGCCCTCAGCGTCGTGTGCGTGACCTTCTTCGTCTTTTTGATCGAGCTTATTTAGCGGGTAGGCGTCGAACACGATGTTGTGATCGTAGTATTGGGTGTCGCCAAAGCGACTGAAGTCGAGGATGCGCGCCGTCACCGGTCCGGTGCGCAGTGCACGCAGTGAAAGCGACTCATCTTTTTCGTCGCGAAAGCGCACTCGAATGACGCCCCACTCTTCGTCCACAGGGCCTTCAGTGGTTGATAGCGCCATGTCCAGCGTGGCGGCTGACTCGCGTACCAGATCCCAGCGCTCGATGAGTGTGGCGCAGACCAGGCGATCCCAGTGCACGCGATTTACATCTTCGGTGGTGTCCAGCAACGCCTGAAAATGATCGAGCGCTGCATCGTAGTTACCCAGGTCTTGTTGCAGCACTGCGGCTTTGCTTCTGGATGCGCCATCGTTCGGGTTGATGGCGAGAATGGACTCGAGATGCTGCAGCGCTGTGGCGGGCGCGGCGTGGTGCCAGCGTCTGGCGCTTACCCAGTGGAATGCTGTAGCCGCGTCGTTTTCAAACTCGCTGGCATCCACGTTGTCAAAACGCTCATCGAACGCTTGTGTCTCGTGCCGGTCGAGCAGACTGTGGCCGAAACGCGCGAGCACTTGGATATGGTTGGGGTGACGCTTCAGGAACGCTTCAAAAACATCGCTGCACTGGCGGTAAAAACCGCGCCTGCCCAGCGCATTGCCAAACGCGATCGCAAGTTCGGCGTTGTCTTCATATTGAGAATGAAGCCGGGCAATATCGAACAGATCGGCGTCCGGCTCGTCGCTGTCCGGCCCCAGCATGTTTTCGAGCGTGGCCGGGTTCGGTTGCGCGCTGCGCTGCTCGACCAGTGCGTTGAGCCGCGCCGCGAGCGCGTCGGTGGCGGCGCGTGCGCCCATGTCCTGATTGAGCTGTGGAATCACCAGTTCGGCCTGCTCCATCCCACACTGCGCGCCGTAAGCATCGCCGCGTAGCAGCGCAAGCTCGATTCGGTAAGTGGCGATTTGCAGGGCCAGACGCACGGCACCGTTGTTAAGCGCGCGCTCATACAAAAATGAAAAATCGTAGTCCAGTTGAATGGTATTGCGTTCAGGGTCGTGTCGCGCAAAATTTACGCTGGCGCGACACCAGCTCTTATAGCGCGACGCGGTTTCAACAATGGTGCTGAACGGCAGCATGTGTTCTTGTGCTTCGTCGAAGCGACCTTGCTCGGTTAGGATCAGCGCAATGAGCTGGGATTTTTCGTGTAAGAACGATTCACCGCCGCCGTCGTTTTTTGCAGCGCGCGCGAGCTCCTCGGCTTTCTCCAGCTGTCCGAGTGCCAGATAACAGTGAATTTCTGAGAGCACCAGCGTGTCTTCGGGGTGCTGTCCGTTCTTGAGCATCTCCGCGCGCAGCTCGTGCATCTTCTGCAGTGCTTCGGTGTGCATGTCCGCGTCGCGATAGGCGCTGACCAGTTCTGCGCCGATGCAGTTGTAGCAGGGCCAGTTCGGGTCAATACGCGCGAGCGTTTCGTTGCACACATCGAGGCGTTCGCGCACAAACCCCGGGCCATCGCGCAGCCCGTAGCAGTTGGCTAAATCCTGTACCGCGCAAATAGATTGCGGGCAGTCGCGTGTGTCGTCGCGATGTGAAAATTCCAGCAGGTCGATCGCTTCGCTCAAACTGCCGCGCGAGTTGTAGCGATGCAGCACCTGACTTTGCAGATGCCAGTGGCGCAAAAATACTTCAATCCATTTGTTGGGATGGTCTTTGGCCAGCACCAGTCCTTCAGCGTATAGCGCATCCACCTTGTCGTGTTCGTCGTCGCAGGTATGCGAGGGAATGAGGCTCATAATGTCCGCCAGTCGCTCGTGACCATCCTCGTAGAGCTGATTCTCGGTTTCGTGTACCCAGCTCCAAATGTTCATGTGCGCGCGCCTTGTGCCAGTTCGGTTAAATCATCGAAAAAGCGTTTAGCCTCGGCGCCAAAATCGGTGTCGTCATCAGACACGTCGTAGCACACCGTCATCATGTAGGTGCGAATCAGCTGCGCCAGTTTTTTTGTAGCGGCGTCGGGCGTCTTGTCGCGGGCCAGGCGTTGAATGATCGGATTGTCCATATTTACTAACGCTTTGCGCGTCAGAGCTTTTTCAATTTTTCCGGTGTGCAGGCGAGCGAGGCTCAGTGCGGCGGTGCCAATTCGCTTATCGGCATCATCGGATTCGATGCGCTGTTTTAGTTTGGCTTCTTTATCTTCCATGAAAATCATGGGCAAATAGCTTGGCTCAAAAGTACAGGGGACCAGTTTCTCGTTGTCTTTGATCAGGATGGCGTTGAGGTGATCGCGTTGCGCGGTATCGATGTGGGCGTCCTCGAACAGAGCGCGTGCAGACTCGTCCTCGCCCAAACGCACCAGTGAGGCGTTGCGCACACGTGCGTACTTCTCACAAAACCCGCTGGCCCCAAATAAATAGCCGGAAACCACCGGCACGTGACGTGCCTTGAACAACACTTCCTCATAGTTGTTTTGACGGTCGGTGCGCAGGTAGATGTGATTGCTGCACTTCTTTAGCAGCTGCTCAATTGTTAGATCACCGTGCGTAGTGGGTACTTTGAGTTGATCGCTAAGCAAATTGAACAATCGATCGTCGCCGATGGCGGCGCCCAGCAGCGCCTGATTGTGCCGCGCCAGAATACGGCGCCAGTTTTCGGGTTGCTCGCGGGCAATGTCGCTCAAGCCCGCCACCAGCGTTTCGCTCAAAAAATCGCTGAGCGCTTCGTAGTGCTGATCTTTTTGTACGTCTTCGCGACTGGCAGTTGGGCTAAGGTTGCGGCACTCCACCACGCAGCCGGCAAAGCCCGCCCACAGTGGCAGTAGGTCGCGCGCCTCGTGCGTGATGTGCATGTTGCGCACAAACAGGGCGACGTTGCGATAGTCGGAGGTGGCGTAACCGGAAGCGTCCTGAATCCACATGAGGCCGCGGGCCTGCAGTGGATTGTCGTCGGGCAGGGGAAACGCGCAAATGGGCTCGAAGTGGCGTTCGAAAATTTGTGCAAATTCGAGCTGAACTTTGGTGCGGCGCTGGCCCGGAGTTTCTGCTTCCAGCTGCCATGGCACGAGAGTGTTGTTGAGCGGCGAATCGGCGTCACGCAGGCGAATCGGGATGGGCAGCAGGCAGCAGTATTTTTGTACCAGTGTTGTTAGCACGTCCTCAACCGACAGTTCGATAAACTGATCGGCGAGCTTAAGCCGCACGTGAGTACCTACGGGCCGATTGTCTGCCGCATCCAGCGTAAAGCGTTTGCCGCCGGAGCTGGTGAAATGCCAGGTTTGATTGGGCGTCTGATACGAGGTGGTCCAGACCTCCACTTTGTCGGCCACGATATAGGCGCTTAAAAAGCCGAGCCCAAAGTAGCCGATCACATCCTCGGTTTGGGTCTGCTGGCGAATCTGCCGCGAATAGCCCGAGCCCACCGTGGCCAAATATTCCAGTACTTCATCGCGCGTGAGTCCTGAGCCGGTATCGTGTATCTCCAACACGCCGCGATGGGCGTCGGGGTTGAGCTCAATCGCAGGTTCGGGTGCTTGCGGATCTTCTATGCGCCGGCGCATGCAGGCGTCGTGCGCATTTTGCACCAACTCGCGAATCGCCACGGCTGGTGATGAATAAAGATTCTTGCCCAGCAGTTCGAGCAGAGCGTCGAGATCGACGTTGGCTTGATGTAGTTCGGTTGGCATATCAGACGAAAAATAGCATGACGCTTATCACCAGGGATATGTCGCGGCGATACGCGTATTCAAGGATGTGGTTCCAGCCGAAATATTTTTGACTGTGCCATGACGTAGATCTCTCCTGACACGTCCTCGGCGAACGAGGAAACGCGTTCGTTGGTGTCGAACAACTCCCCCGCGTAGTCGCCGTTGTAAATACCCCGGAAACTGCCGTTGCCATAGTCAGCGAATATGTACATGCCGTCGATCTGCGGAATTTGTGAGCCGCGATAGACGTACCCACCGGTGACAGAGAAGCCGGCGGTATGGTCGTACTCATGCACCGGCGCGGTGAAGGCGCTGAGCATTGGGCAGCCTTGGGTTTCATTGAAAGGCAGCGAGCCCTCACGGCAGCGCCAGCCGTAGTTGCCACCAGCGCTGAGTAAATTAATTTCTTCGCGTTCCATTTGGCCGACATCGCCAACCCAAAGATCACCCGTGACGCGATCAAAGCTGTAGCGCCAGGGGTTGCGCAAACCGTATGCGAATATTTCCGGGCAATCTGCTTCGACGCCGCAGCCGGGCGAGGCGGCGAACGGGTTGTCGGGCGGGATGTAATATCGGATGCCGTTGTCAAAGTCAGTGACGCTGACATCCACATCAATGCGTAACATCGCCCCGAGCAGCGTCTCTGTGCGCTGAGCGTGGTTTTGCGGATCGCCGCCTGAACCCCCGTCGCCCAGACCGAGATACAAATAGCCTTCCGGGCCGAACAGAAGATTCCCGCCGTTGTGATTGCCGAACGGTTGATTCACTTCCAGCACGATTTCCTCGTCGCCGAAGTCGGTGATTAGCAGTCCGTCCACCGGATCCTGGGTCAGGACCAGCCTCGATACTGTCGACACCGCCTCGATGCTTGGGTCGGGACCGAAGGCCGTATAGCTCACATATACATAGCCGTTGTTGGCAAAATCCGGGTGGAAGTCGAAGCCCAGTGCGCCGCCCTCGCCGCCGGTGTCGATACCGGTAATGTCGGTTACAACCTTAAGCGCGCTGACGTTGTCGTCCTTTTCAAAGCTCACCATGCGACCGTTGCGCTCAAGCATGTACCAGCGACCCGGGTCGTTCGGGGCCTGGCGCATGGACAGCGGCAGGGTGATCTGAAGGTCGTCGTAGACACGTGTGATCTGCAGCGGGGTGGCGGCGATGCGTGTACCGCTGGGGCCGGGCGAGGAGAAAAAGCCGCTGCGCATGATGCCCAGATCGACCACATTGACCACGCCATCGCCATTGAGGTCCGCATCGGCATGGCTGCTGAAAAAGCGTTTGCGCAGAAGTCCCAGATCGATCACGTTGACCGTGCCGTCATTATTTAAGTCCGCATCGCAGGCGTTGCCAAACAAATCGCCGTCGGAATCCCGCTGATCCGGGTTCGCCACGGCGATGCAGTTGTCCTCGATATCCACGAGACCGTCGCGATCAGTATCGGTAGCGGACGCGTTAGTACACGCCAGCGCAAAACTCGCTGCCAGACTGGCGAGACAGAAATTTTTGATGCCTGACACTTGGTTTCTCCTTGATCGTTCATTTTTGTTTTCCCTGAACGCAAATGACCGCACTTAAGCGGGCACGCGGGGGTTGGGTGGAGCACCCTTGCGTTACATAAACACAATGCTGGACGGTATTGGGTCAAATAATGGATTAGATGACGCAAAGAACATGAATCTCTTGTTGTAAGGCAGCAATCCCCCCCCTATAATAGCGGCCGCTTTTTGACCGGGTTCCAAACTGCCCAAATACGATCAACGCCACCTCCAGCGAAGGCAAGCTGAAGTGGCGTTTTTCTTGTCTCAGGGTTTATCTCTGGGCGCTTCAGGGGTTTGGTAACTGGCTGATTTTTGGGGAAAGCACAGATTGTGAGCGCTGCGCGCAAGATTCTGACGGCCCAGTTTATTCTGGGGATCGTAAGCGGGATCGCGGGTTGGCTGCTGTTCGACGCTGTAGCGGGCTACTCAGCCGCGCTCGGCGGCGCCATCTGTGTGATCCCCAACGTCTACCTGGCGGCGCGCATGAAAGCCGCGACGCTATCCGGGGACGCTGCAAAGATGCTGCGGGCCACCTGGTTGGGTGAGATCGGAAAGATTTTGATCACGGCCGTGCTGTTTACGGTGGTGTTCGTAGGTGTCAGGCCCGTGAATTTCGCGGCGGTAATCGTCGGTTTCATCGTGGCACACAGCGGCATTTGGTGGGCCATCCTGCGGGATCCCGACGGGCTGAGCTGACTTAAGAAGTAACGGTAACAGGAAGCAACACATGGCAAGCGGCGGCGAACACGGCGGCTACGCATCCAGCGGTGAATACATCGCTCACCATCTGCAGAACCTTCAGGCCTGCGTTAAAGACGGTGAAATTGCCTCTAATTTCAATGGCGCTAGTGATGTCTGTGCCGGCAACTTCCTGACGTTGAACCTCGATTCGATGTTTTTTGCGGTCGTGTTGGGCTTCTTCTTCGTGTTTGTCTTCAGCCGCGTGGCCAAGCGCGCCACCTCAGGCGTGCCGACCCGCTTCCAGGCGTTTGTCGAAATGATCTTCGAATTCGTCGATCAAAGCGTGAAAGACGGCTTCCACGCAAAAAACGAACTCATCGCGCCACTGGCCATGACGATCTTCTGCTGGGTGTTCCTGATGAACCTCATGGATCTGATCCCGGTCGATTGGCTGCCGTGGGCCGCCGCCGGTGTTGGTATCCCGTATCTGAAGGTTGTGCCGACCACCGATGTGAACGTGACGTTTGCCATGTCGCTGTCGGTGTTTGTGCTGATCATCTATTACAGCATCAAGATCAAAGGCTTCGGTGGCTTTACCAAAGAGCTGACGCTGCAGCCGTTTAATCATTGGGCGGCCATCCCGTTCAATTTCCTGCTCGAGGGGATCGCGCTGATCGCGAAGCCAATTTCGCTGTCTCTGCGATTGTTCGGCAACCTTTACGCAGGCGAACTCATCTTTATTCTGATCGCACTGATCGGCTATGCGCAGCTGCCGCTGCATTTTGGCTGGGCGGTGTTCCACATTCTGGTCATCGTGCTTCAGGCTTTCGTGTTCATGATGTTGACCATCGTGTATCTCGGTCTGGCTCACGAAGAGCATTAGTTTCTTTCGTTTTTTTGTTTGATTAAGCACTTTCGTTTGAGGAGAAAGTCATGGAACAGGTAATTGGTAGCACAGCAATCGCGGTTGCTATTTTGATCGGTATGGGCGCACTGGGCGTGGGTATCGGCATGGGCCTCTTGGGCGGTAAATTCCTGGAAGGCGCTGCGCGTCAGCCGGAAATGACCCCGATGCTGCAGACCAAAATGTTCATCGTCGTTGCTCTGCTCGACGCCGTGGCCATGATCGGTGTGGGTATCGCGCTGTTCTTCACGTTTGCTAACCCGTTTGTGGGTCAGCTGCAGAACGCGGTCGGCGGCTAAAGCCGGACTTTTTCCCGTCAGTTGAAGGAGTCACGCCGTGGACTTTAATGCAACGCTAATTGGCCAGACGATCGCCATGATCGTGTTTGTCTGGTTCTGCATGAAAAAAATCTGGCCGCCGCTACGCGACGCGCTGGACAAGCGACGCGAAGAGATTGCGGCGGGCCTCGCTGCGGGCGAACAGGCCGTAGCGGCTCAGGCAGACGCCGAAGCCGAAGCCAAAGTGCTGCTGGATAAAGCGCGCACGCAGGCAATGGACATCGTCGATCAGGCCAACAAGCGCGCCAACGCCATCGTTGCCGAAGGCAAAGAAGATGGTGTGAAGGAACGCGAACGTCAGATCGCCGCCGGTCGTGCCGAGATTGAGCAGGAGCTGAACAAAGCCAAGGACGAACTCCGTGGCCAGGTATCAGCGATCGCCGTCAACAGCGCCGAGAAGATTCTCAAGCGTGAGATTGATGCCAACGCGCACAACGAACTGTTGTCGCAGCTGGCGTCGCAAATCTGATGGCTGAGCTCACCACACTCGCCCGTCCTTACGCGAAAGCCGCGTTCGAGTTTGCCAAAGAAAATGGCGCTCTGGACGCGTGGTCGGGTGCGCTGGGCTTTCTGGCGCAGGTGGTGGTCAACCCGTCTGTCGAGCGCATGATCGATGATCCGGCGATTGATGACGGCGAGCTGCTGAAGATGTTCGACGTGGTGGCTGGCGACAAGCTGTCCGAACACTCGACCAACTTCCTGCGTCTTCTGATCGAAAACGGTCGTTTGAACACGCTGCCCGATGTGGCCGCATTGTTTGAAATCATGAAAGCCGAGGCCGAAGGCGCGGTGGACGTGGACGTGACGTCCGTTGAGCCGGTCAGCGACGATTACAAACAGCGCCTGACCGAATCGCTCAAGCGCAAGCTGGGTCGCGATGTGCGACTCCATTTCTCCATTGATGAATCACTGATTGGCGGAGCGCTTATTCGCGCCGGCGATTTGGTGATTGACGGCACCGTGCGCGGACGCCTGCAACAGCTTACCGGCGCGTTAGCGGACTAGTCTGCTTTGCAGACCAGCGCTCGCGGCCGAATTTAAACGAAGAGGAAGATCATCATGTCACTCAAGGCTTCTGAAATCAGTGATCTGATCAAGGAACGCATCCAGCGTTTCGAGGCCAGTGCCGAAGCGCGCAACGTGGGAACGGTTATCGCCGTGACCGACGGCATCATGCGCCTGCATGGCCTTGCCGATGTGCAGTACGGTGAAATGCTCGAATTTCCGGGCGACACCTACGGCCTCGCGCTGAACCTCGAGCAGGACTCGGTTGGCGCCGTGGTTCTGGGTGACTACAAGCACATCTCCGAAGGCGACACGGTCAAAACGACCGGCCGTATTTTGGAAGTGCCAGTGGGCCGCGAACTCGTGGGTCGCGTGGTCGACGCGCTGGGTCGTCCGATCGACGGCAAAGGCCCGATCAACGCTTCCGAGACCGCCCCGATCGAAAAGATCGCACCGGGCGTTATCTCGCGTGAGTCGGTGTCGCAGCCGGTGCAAACGGGTCTCAAATCGATTGACGCCATGGTGCCAATTGGCCGTGGCCAGCGCGAGCTGATCATTGGTGACCGCCAGACCGGTAAAACGGCTGTGGCCATCGATGCGATCATCAACCAAAAAGATAAAGGCATCACCTGCATTTACGTCGCGATCGGCCAGAAGGCCTCAAGCATCGCCGCGGTGGTGCGCAAGCTCGAAGAGCACGGTGCTTTGGATCACACGATCATTGTTGCGGCGGCCGCAGCCGAATCGCCGGCCCTGCAGTACAT
>JBGCEL010000141.1:0-9984 GCA_045106455.1 Gammaproteobacteria bacterium | reverse complement strand
GACATCGTGCCGGGTACCATCGTCACGCTGGGCGGTCAATGGACCAACGCCCAACGAATCAACGTGACCAGCGTTCGTTTCGCGTCGCCATAAGCGCTCTGGCGTATGGACTAGTGTGCGTGAGGCGTTTATGTTCCACGTTCTTGTCCATTACTGAACGGAATGCCCCATGTCGAAACCAGATCTTAGCTCTCTTGAAGCACGTGCCTCTTACGGCGTTGGCACCCAAATGGGTGCCCAACTCAAAACGATTTTTGAGGGTGTGTCGCTCGCCGCCGCCGTGGCCGGTATTGAAGACGCCTTCAATGGCGCTGACCTTCAGGTGTCCGGAGACGACTTGAACGAAGCCTTTGGCGAGATGCAAAAACGCATGGAAGCCGCGCAGGCGGCACAGGCCGGAGACAAGGCTAAAGCGGGCGAGGCATTTTTGGCCGAAAACGCCAAGCGTGATGGCGTACAAACCACCGATTCGGGACTGCAGTACGAGATCGTGACCGCAGGCACGGGTGAGAAGCCGGGCGCCGCGTCCACTGTGCGCACCCATTACGCGGGCACGCTGATCGACGGCACCGAATTCGATAGCTCGTACAAACGCGGCGAACCGGCCGAGTTTCCGGTCAACGGCGTGATTGCTGGCTGGACAGAAGCACTGCAGCTGATGCCCGCGGGCAGCAAATGGCGCCTGTTTATCCCGTATCAACTCGCGTACGGCGCACAAGGTGCCGGCGGCGCAATTGGGCCATTCCAAGCGCTGATTTTCGATATCGAATTGCTCGAAATCGTATAACCACCCTCTGCGCCAACCCATGAGCTGACGCCGGTCGCGCCAATAGGTAACTTATCAGTTACCTATGAATGCCGACTCAATGGACCTCATCTTCGCCGCGCTCGCCAGCGGCGCTCGTCGCCACATGCTCGACCGCATACGCGATACGCCAGGCTGCAATCTAAAAACAGTCTGCGCCGATTTTGATGTCAGCCGCGTGGCCGTAATGAAACATTTGGCTGTCCTGGAAAAAGCCGGACTAATTGTGTCCACGAAAAACGGTCGTGAGCGCGCGTTCTACTTCAATCCCTTCCCAATTCAGATGATTCACGAACGATGGACGAATGAGTACAGCGCTCACTGGGCCGGCAAACTTACCGCCTTCAAATATCGCCTCGAAAAAGGCGAAGGAGATTGATCATGGCCAAAAGTCCGCAAGAAATGGCCCGCACGATGCTCGCCAACGTGCCGGAAAAAACCGGCCGACCCACCACATCCGGCCGGTTCACACTGTGGATGATGGGCCTTATGGCTCCCTTCGCACCGCAGCGCTCAAAAACGGAACACTGGCCGTAGCTTTACCCCACCCAACAGCCCCAGCGCCATACTGAACAACCAAATAGCACCCGGCAGCGGCACGGCGGAAATCGACCCCGACACTATCTGACGATCAATACTGAAAAAACTGGTGCACGGATCTGACAAACACGTGCTCTCAAACGCGAACGGCGGCGGTGCCAGAGCAAGATCAATGGTGCCGCCGGCGTTGGTCATGGGCGCCGCCAGATTCATATTAAACGCAGACGTACCAAACACCGGATTGGCATCCGCAGCCAACAACACCGAATCCGCGTCAAGCAGTCCCGCCTCAAAATTCACGAATTCGTAGAAGCTGCCCGACAGAGCGCTCCCGTCTGTTGTAGTAATGGCAATCGAGGTAAACGTATTTGTGTCTGCGTCAAACACAAACGAACCGAAGGCCGTTCCGCCGTCATCAAACGAAACATCCTGCAACACCCATTGAATGGGCGCGGCCAGCGCTTGCGGCAAGCAGAAAAACATCAAGGCCGTCAGTCCGCACAGCCAGTTTGTACAGGATCGGTTGTTCTTGTTGTGGATCATGGAGTGTCCCTCAATATAGACGTTATGCGAAATCCTCAACTCAAGCATTAGCAGACGCTGGACACCGTCGTCAATGCTAATCCCCGCATCGAACGCAACCTTGATAGAGTCTCGGGCTTAAAATAATTTGAGGGTGAACGATGCCACTCCATCGCCTGGCAGGCTTTCTCTTGTTCTTGATGGTCACCGGTTGCAACGTCAATCACGGCGCACAGTATCTGGAGCAGTCACTTCTTGCGCCGCCCGTACTGCCTGCCAACCTGGACCACCGCAGCATTGAGTGCGCTTTGGCAAACCAGCCGCCTGACGCGCGCTACCGCACAGTCGCCCAGGTTGATTATGAGCGGCCTGGCTGGGAACAGCGCGTCGCCTCAGACTGGCATTTCTTCACACCTGCGGCCCGCGAAGGTTCGCTCACGGTCATCGATTTCAAGCGGGTGGAAAACAATCTGGCGTATCGCTACCTCGCCAATGACGCGAGTCACGATCAGTTGTACGAACCGTGGAGCTCATCAAAAATTCAGGCGTTCACAGCGGCCGTCGCCAAGCTGCGACAGGTTGGCATTGGTGCAGACGCTTCCGTTGGCGGCGTTGCGCTGGCCGATCTGATCACAAGTATCAACAGTTACGCACCGGAGGGCCTTGCCGATGGCAACTCCAATGCCATCGCCACCTACTTTACGAATGTTGCCGGTCGCGACTATGCGACCGCGCTGCTACAAGATGCCTGGTTACGCCTTGCCAACGAAAATGTGCGCCTGCGCGGTGCGTATGGGCCGACGAGCTTCACGCCGGCGGACAACGAGTTCATCTCGGCCGACGGAAAAACCCGCCACGTGGCCGCACGCTATGCCACGGCGCAAGACGACCCCGGCTATCGAGCGTATCGCTGCGCTCAGTGCGCCACCGTTGGCAACAAGGCCATGACCGCGTTGGCTCAAACCGAATGGTTAAAGCGCTTGGCCAGTCACAGCCGCGAACCCGCTACGCGCCATCCTCATTTGCAAACCGTTGACGTCGAGACGCTTTTTTTCGGTGGTCCCCGACGAGAACATGGCAACGTGGGCGGCATGCTCGCCGGCATTTCCGTGTTTCTGCCAAACGCACTTGCTCTCGCCCTGGCGCCTGACTCCGTTGAAGATGCCAAACACACCCTCGACGCCAAAACTGACGGCCGCTGGCGGGTCTATCAAAAAGTAGGTTGGGGACCAAGCGAGACGCGTGGTACGTCCGAGATCGTGATGCTTGCCCATGTCTGCCTGCCGCGCGTTGGCGGCAGCGGCCGCGAATTCACGCTGCTCGCACGCGCCTTTGTGCCCGGTGCAAAAAGCGACGAGAGTGGCGTCGGCGAGGCTGGTCTCAAGCTGCGCGGCTTACTCGATCGCTCGCTGCCGTCATTGCTTAACCTGCACAGCCAGCACTAGCGGCCGCTCACCACGCGGTGCGATTTGCACACCGCTAGCGTCCTCATGCCAAGCGGGCTACCATAAGCGCTGTGCACAGACGTGGCGGCATGCCTTGGGAGAGTTTTGGTGAGCGTTGTAGATTTCGCAAATATCGTAAAGTTTTTCGGTGGCAGTGAGCCCAGTGAAGACGAACAAAAAGAACTGTTTAAAGAAGCCACCATGATGGTACTGGCTCGTGCAACCAGTGCAGATACCAACATCAAAAAAGTGGAAGTAGAGCAGGTTCAGGCGCTTCTCAAGGAAGCCACCGGCGAGGACTACAGCACGGGCGACATCCGAACCGCGGCGCAGTCTGAACTGTTCGAAACGAAGCCGCTGGAAAAATATCTGGGCGGTGTGGCGCGCAAGCTCAACGACCAGGATCGCATCCGCATTATCGCGCTGCTTGGCCGAATCGTTCACAGCGATGAGCGTGTCAGCGAAATGGAAGTGAATTACTTCAATTTGGTGTGCGGCGCACTCAACGCGACGCCGGCGGAAGTCTTCGGTCTCGTTGCTGATCCCTACTAGACGCAAGTTTTGAATCTCTGGTCTGTTCGCAAACAGGCCAGAGAAATTCTACGAAGTTTTAGGTATGTGCGCATAAGCAACGATTGTTGCGTCGACAAGACGCATTGCCGTTCAGCGCACGGCCAGCGCAAGATACCCGAGCATCACGCTACCGGGGCAATTCCAATCGCGAATTCTTCCGCTAATGACCCCAGCATGCATCCCGCAGGACGTTATCAAAAGTCCCGATAAAACATAACCTTGCAGCGCCTCGCCGCGGCTTAACAATAGTGCTGCAGCGGCCACTTCGCCCGCATTCCCAGAAAGAACGGCCAGCGCGCTGATCCAGCTAGCATTTTCCGGAAGGCCAACGGCGTCGCGCGGCAGCCACGCAAGTTGCAGCCGCACTTTCTTATTGCGAATCTTCAAGCAGGGAGGACCTTCGTGTTCACACAACAGGTCCGAAATGGTCCGCGATATTCGTCGCGGGCCAGATTGAATGGGGGTAGCCCTTCGTGGGCTTCATTTTAAAAAGGGGAATTGACAGATTATGTCACTATCAAAAAATCGAGCGCATAGCGCGCGGTGGCGACGAAACAAAGTGGGATTTGTTTCTGCAGCCACACTGGCTTTAGCCGGCATCGCGTCTCCAGCCATCGGTCAAGAGACCGACGATGAGGACGCCAACGTCGAAGAAGTCACCGTTACCGGTTCGCGCCTGCAGGCGAACCCAAACCTTTCTGCGGCCACGCCCGTGCTTAGTGTCACAGGTGAAGAGGCGCAGATTCGCGGCAACATTCGGGTCGAGGATTTCATCAACGTACTGCCGCAGGTTTTTGCCGGCCAGGCGTCTGAGGTTTCCAACGGCGCCACCGGTACGGCAACCCTTGACCTGCGTGGTCTGGGTTCTGTGCGTACGTTGGTGCTGATCGACGGTCGCCGCCTGCCTTACGGCTCATCGAGCACCGTGTCGGCCAACGTTGATTTGGTGCCTATCCAAATGGTTGAGCGCGTCGACATCCTCACGGGTGGTGCTTCGGCCGTATACGGTTCGGACGCCATCGGTGGTGTTGCCAACTTCATCCTCAAGCGCAACTTCGAGGGTGTTGAATTTGGCGGCCAGTGGGGCAACTCTTTCAACGACAACGGCGACGACTTTTTCGCCAACGTCTTGAACGCCGGCGGCCAGCCAATTCCTGGCAGCGAGTTTGATGGCAGCGAGAGCCTCATCTACACGCTGATGGGTGTGAACTCAGCCGACGATCGCGGCAACGTCACGATCTATGCGGCGTACGAAGATCGCCAGGAAATCAGCCAGGCTGATCGCGTGTTCTCCGGCTGCGCACTGGGTCAGGACGATGGACCGCAAAGCTTCGGCGGCCTCGGTTGCGTGGGCTCTGCCAACTTCCGTCTGTTCGGTGGTCCAGGTGGCTTCCGCTTTCAGGAAGAAAGCGGCAATCTGATCCCGTTCGCGGGCGGCCCGTCGCAAACGTTTAACTTCGGTCGGACCAACTTCTTCCAGCGTCCTTCAGAACGTTACAACATGTATGCAAAAGGCTATTACCAGATTGCTGACAAGTTTGGCGCGATCGAGGACGTTGAAGCGTTCGCCGATTTCTCCTACGTCAACAACCTGAGCGATGCTCAGATTGCACCCACGGCATCATTTGGTATCGGCGCGTACAGCATCAACTGCGACAACCCGCTGATCCAAAACAACCCCGGTGAATCGTTCCTTGATACGTTTGGCTGTACGCCGGGCGATGTTGCCGCTGGCACCGTCGTGAACGGTATTACCGCTTCGCATCGTAACGTTGAAGGCGGCGAGCGTAACTCACGTCTGGAAAACAGCGCCTGGCGCCTGGTAAGCGGCCTGCGCGGCACGCTGGCCGAGGAATGGGACTGGGAAGCGTATGCACAGGTTGCAGAAACGCGTGACCAAAGCGTCTCGACCAACGACTTTGTCGTAGCCAATCTGCAGCAAGCGCTGCTTGCCACCACCGATGCCGACGGCAACATTGTTTGTACCGACCCCAGCCGTGGCTGCGTGCCGTACAACATCTTCCAGCGTGGACCAAACGGCGAAAGTCTGGTCTCACAGGAAGCGCTGAACTTCATTCAGGGCGTAGGCCTTGTCAACGGCTCAACCAAGCAAACGGCGTTTGGTGCCAGCATCCAGGCCAACCTGGAATCGTATGGCATTGGCCTGCCAACGGCTGACGAAAGTGTCGCTGTTCTGTTTGGTATTGAGGCACGTAAAGATGAACTGGGCTCGCTGCCTGATGAAATCAGCCGCATTCCTGGCGGTGGTTTCACAGGCGTTGGTGGCGCCACGCTGCCAGTGACCGGTCAACTGGAAACCACCGATTTCTTCACGGAGATCGAGATTCCACTTCTGGCAGGTAAGCAGTTTGCTGAAGAGCTGACGCTGCGTACTCAGTATCGCTATTCCGACTACGCCGCCGAAGGCAACGACACGTCAAACGACTTCGACGCCAGTGCCTACGGTTTCTCATTAGCCTGGCATCCGGTGGACGAAGTGCGCGTGCGTGCTCAGTTCCAGCGCGCTGTGCGTGCGCCAAACGTCATCGAGCTGTACACGGGCCAGAACACGGGCCTGCCTAACTTGAGCCCGGCCGGTACCAACGCCAATGGCGTGCAGCTGTTTGATCCTTGCGCATCCGATGCACCGATCGAAACGCTGGCCAACTGCGAGCGCACCGGCGTAACGGCCGCAACGTATGGCACCATCCTCGACGTGATCTCGGGTCAGACCCAATCGCTGACCGGTGGTAATCCAGGGCTTGATCCAGAGTCGGCCGACACCGTCACGTTTGGTCTGGTGTGGACGCCTACGTTCCTTGAGAACCTGACGCTCAGCGTTGATTACTTCAACATTCTGGTTGAAGACACCATCCAGGCCGGTATCCCGGCTCAGACGGTGCTCGATCAGTGTTTGGCGACCGGCAACCCAACGTTCTGCAGCCTGATCACGCGCGCCAACTCCGGTACGCTTGCTGCCGGCACGTTCGGCGTTGGTTTCCAGCAGACCAACCTGAACATTGCTGAACTCGAAACGAACGGTATCGACCTCCAGGCCACCTACGGCTTCGAAATTGGTACGCATTCGATCAACCTCGACTACGCAGCAACGATCATCAACCAGCTCGACACGGTGCCGTTCGTCGGCGCTGATCCCATCGAGTGCGCCGGCTTCTTCGGCGGCGGTTGCGGCAGCCCGAGCCCCGAGTATCGTCATCGTGCCGTGGCTACGTGGAAGACCCCTTGGGACGTCGACGTCGTGGGTACGTGGCGTCACTTCGGTGAAACCGACAACGAGATCGCAACGGAAGAACTCGAAACCACGCTGGACAGCGTGAACTACATCGATGTCTCTGCTAACTGGTACGTCACGGACGATCTGGTCCTGCGCGGCTCCGCGCTGAACCTGTTCGGCCAAGATCCACCGATCTTCTCAGGTGCCGGTCCGGCTCTGGGTAACGGCAACACCTACCCAACGGCGTTTGACACCGGCACGGTGTTCGTCGCCTCGTTCCAGTACACGTTCTAATTTGAGCGAATGACAACCGCGGCTCTCTTTGAGGGCCGCGGTTTTTTTGTGCCCGAAAATAAGGATTTTAGGGTTTAAGCAAAGTTCTTGAGTGAACGCAAAAACAAACCAATACCGCCGACCAGCAGCACCAGAATGACGATCAGATCGAACGCACTCATACGTGCCATCTCAAGCGTCATGTTGGCGATCACGCCGAACACCAGCGCCAGCAACGAACCGCAGGCCAACAGCCAGCCAATCCAGTTGCGCGAGTTGTAAAACACCATCCCCACGCCAAACATAAACGGGATCAGCACCATGCCCGAGGTAATAGAAAAACCGCCAAAGCCAAACACGCGCGCGCCGAGACCAAAATTCGGTCGCACGACAATGCCGTTGAGCAGCAAATAGCCGCCGCCGATCATCATCGCCAGTCCGATTAAGAAACTGCCCGTACCGCCATCGCTGCCGCCCGCGCCGCGCGCCATTACTGAATCTGCTTGATAAACGTCATGCTCGAAATACTAAGGCGCCATGGTGGGGAATGCTAGACTCGCGGCGAAATACTCAAGGCGAGCTTCATATGACGCAAGACAACACCGCAGCCAAACGGCTCTATCCGAAAATTGAGCCCTATGCCGTCGAGTCACTGGCGGTGTCCGATCGCCACACCATCGTCTATGAAGATGTGGGACCGCGCGACGGTCGGCCGGCCCTGTTTTTGCACGGCGGACCGGGCGTTGGCATCACCCCGGACTATCGCCGGTTTTTCGACCCTGCCCACTATCGGCAAATTCTGGTCGACCAACGCGGCGCCGGTCGCAGCACGCCGCATGCCGACATCACCGACAACACCACCTGGCACATCGTGGAGGATCTCGAAGCGCTGCGCGTGCGCTTAGGGTTTGAGAACTGGGTGGTTATGGGCGGCAGCTGGGGCAGTCTTCTGGCGCTGTGCTACGCGATCAAACATCCCGATCGCGTGGCTGGCATTGCCATTCGCGGCATTTTCCTGGGCCGCCAGGCCGAGATCGACTGGATTCACGCACCGGGCGGTGCCTCTGCGGTGTATCCGGATGAGTGGGCACGTTACAAAGCGCTGGTGCCTGACGCCCGCGATAACGTGCAGGCCTACTGCGAACTTTTAGCCTGCGACAACGAACGCGAAGCACTCGCTGCCGCGCACGCCTGGAGCCGCTGGGAAGGCTCGATGAACACCGTACGCCCCGACCCCGCCGCGTTAGAACAAATGACCAACGACCATACGGCGCTGTCCATTGCCAGACTTGAGTCGTACTACACGGCCAACAACTTCTTTCTGGAAACCGACAATTTCGTGCTCGACAACGCGGACAAAATCGCCCACATCCCCATGCACATTATCAACGGTCGTTTCGATCTGATTTGCCCGTCGATCAGCGCCTGGGAACTGCATCGGGCGCTGCCCAAATCTCAGCTCACGATCGTGCCCGATGGCGCGCACTCACCGCTCGATGCGGGGATGACCGCCGAATTGGTGCGCGCGGCCGATGCATTGCGCGCGGTAGATTGAGCCGGATAACGCTCGCGCAGTAGCCCAGCCACCAAGCGGGCAGACTGTACACCGTTTTCAAGCAGTGGCACGCCGTCGCAGACGTAGCTGCCCACGTACCAAACGCGACGCGACGACGCAGCGCGCATACTTGATCTGAGCTGCGCCATCGCCTGCTGCGAAGCGCAGGTCATCAACGCGCGGTGAAACGTGCGCTGCGCAATCACCGAATCGGGCGCCGGCGGCGTCATCGGATCCCAACTTTGCAGCACGGTCTTACCCAATGGCGCGTGCTCGATAGGATTCATCCACAGCGTTGCGGACGAGCGGCGGCGCTGCGCGTCGTAGTGCAAATTTACCGGCGCGCGCAGAGCGCAGGGCAACGCTGCGGTGTCGGTATGCAGAATCATTTTGGTTTCGTGCGAGGGCACCTGAGCGATCATTGCACGATCGGCCGCTAACGGTCCGTTTTCGAGCAAACCCATCGTGCTGTGCGGATCGGTGGCCAGAATCACATGGCTAAACGACGCAGGCTCGGCGTCTTGCGATGTGTGCAATCTCAGCCCGTCGCCGCGCTGCTCAATGCGGCTCACCGTGCACCCCAAAGCGGTGGTGTGAACGCGCTGCAGCAGGCGCTGTTCAAGCGCTTGCGTGCCGCCTTTGAAGCGTCGTGTGGCGAAACTGCCGGCGAAATTTTGCGCCAGCTCAAGCACTGGCCGCGCCGGAAACGCATCCAAGTGGTCATAGCGACACGTGCACATCAGCGCCCACATGGGATACAAAAAGCTGTCGCGAAATCGATCGGAGAATCCCAGACGCGCAAGCGCCGCGGCCAGCGTTTCATCCGCGCCAACCTGATCCGCACGAAAGCCCTGCAAAAAACGATGCCAGCGATACAGCTGCGCGCCATGACGGCCAAGCCACGGCCAGGTACGCAGGTGCAGTCGCAGCCGGTGCTGCGTTTGCGCACCGCTGCCAACGGTGTCAAAGCCAAGATACGGTCGGCCGTTCTGGTCTGAAAAACCGGGGCGCTGCGCAATCTCATACGTGGGCATGT
>JBGCEL010000140.1:0-5808 GCA_045106455.1 Gammaproteobacteria bacterium | reverse complement strand
GCCCTGACGAATTTCAAAATCCAACGGCGTTTTAATCAATTTCGCATCTCGCAGATAACCGCCCAGTGCGGCAGCGGCCGCGCCGGTGGCCGGGTCTTCAACAACACCGCCTACGGGAAACGGGTTGCGCGAATGAAACTTCGTGGGCGTGTCCTGCCAGATGAGTTGCAACGTGGTCAGATCGTGTTCGAGCATCAGGGCTTTTAGGGCCTCGAAGTCGTAGTCGAGATTTTGCAAACGCTGCAATGTGTTTGCGGCCAGGACCAGATGCCACGCGCCCGCGTAGGCGATGGCCGGTGGAATCGCGTCGTTTAAATCGCTGGCGTCCCAGCCGATCAGGGACAGTGCTTCAGCCAGCACATTCTTGTCTACCGGTTTGTGTTTCGTGGCCACAGAGGTAAGCGTTGCGTCAAAGCCCGTGGACGTGGCTTTCACATCGAGCGCTACGTCACCGGCCGCCGTGTTGAGGTGATAGAGACCGGCGCCGGCGGTGCGGCCCAGCGCGACACCCGTGGCGATGGTCGCGTGACCGCAAAACGGCACTTCGGCCAGCGGGCTGAAGTAGCGGACGTCTCTATTTTTACCCTCACGTGGCGTGACGAAGGCGGTTTCTGAGTAGCCCACCTCGGCGGCGATTTTTTGCATTTCGCTCACCGGCGGCGGCTTGTCGCCGATCCAGACGCCGGCGGGATTACCGCCGTCGGGTTGTTCGGCGAAGGCGCTTAAACGATAGAGTTGGGTTTGATCAGGCATGAGCTGGCTCATATATGGCGTGTCTTGCCTGCATATTTGGGGTTGATCGCGATGAGTTCAAATCACGATTGTTGAGCATATGGTCAAGGAATATTGATCTATAGGTGACGGTCTCAATCGTTTTAGAAGCGCCACCCAAACCCGACCCCGTCATAACCAGGGGCCGGGCAGGGTGGCGTATTTCATGCCGCGCTAGGTGCCGCAGTAAGGCACGCCAGAGGGGCCGGGCTGTGAGAAAAAGGCCGCACGCAGGATGCCAAGGTCCACAACGTTCACGACGCCATCGGTGTTCAGATCACTGACCCGATCGTTGGAGAAAAACGCGGCGCGCAGTGCGCCGAGATCCACCACGTTCACGATGCAGTCCTGGCTGATATCCGCGTCACAGGCATTGCCCGCGCCATCGCTGTCGGCATCGATCTGGTTGGCATTGAACAACAGCAAACAGTTATCGCAGGCGTCCGTTACCTGATCGCCATCGCTGTCCATGGTTTGTTCGCAGGCGCTTTGGGCCACGTCGCGTTCGATAACGTAGCTGCCCGCGAAAGCGAGGCGTGCGTCCGATACCACCAGCGTAT
This sequence comes from Gammaproteobacteria bacterium, assembly GCA_045106455.1. Classification (GTDB taxonomy): domain Bacteria; phylum Pseudomonadota; class Gammaproteobacteria; order Steroidobacterales; family JBCCMA01; genus JBCCMA01. The sequence goes on along the minus strand of JBGCEL010000140.1, from coordinate 4,477 downwards.
ACGAGCCAGTTTGGTCCACCGTGCAGCTTGCGCCAACGCCGCAGGACAACGTGGTGACCGCCTCACCAGAGGTTGTGGCCACCAGGGTGCCGTCGGGTGCGTAGAGATCAGCCTCGGGGAACACCAGCGAGCCGATGCCCGTATCGGTGATCCGAATCTCGAAAGCGTCGCCCACTTGTGCGTCAATGGAGTAGCTGTCCAGATCGCCGCGGTCGAGCGTGCTGTAGAAAAAATCGTTGCTGTTGAGCGTCGCGTTCACCGTGACACCCGGTACCTTAACGAAGTAGGCCTCGTAGTTGCCCGTGAACGCGATTCGACCATCGTCAACGATCAGCGTGTAGGTGCCGTCTTGTTCCAGAGCACAGGCCGTACCGTCATTGCATTGGAGTGCGCCGACAAATTCATTTGAAATAGCAAACAGCAGCGTGCCGTCCGGGTTGTAGAGTCTTGCCACGGGAAACAGATTGCCGTTGTCCAGATCGGACACCCGAATTTGGATACTGTCGCCGGCCTGCGCATCGAACGTGTAGGCATCGATGTCACCGAAATCGATCATGCCGGACACCACGCCGCCGTTGGCAAGCTCGCCATCGGTTTGTGCGCCGTCGATATTGGTGTAATACACATCGTAGTTGCCCGTGAACGCGATACGTCCGTCATCCACCACCAGCGTGTAGGTGCCGCTTTGCTCTAACACGCACGCGTTGCTGCCATCGCACAGAATCAGGCTGACAAACTCGTTGGAGTTGTTGATCAACAGCGTGCCGTCCGGGTTGTAGAGTCTGCCCACCGGAAACAGATTGCCGTTGTCGGTGTCTGCGATTCGGATTTGGATGCTGTCGCCCGCCAAAGCTTCGAACGTATAGGCATCGATATCGCCCTGCTCAATTTCACCTGACACTACGCCGCCGTTGGCAAGTGCACCATCGGTTTGTGCGCCGTCTATGTTGGTGTAATACACATCGTAATTGCCGGTGAACGCGATGCGCCCGTCATCCACTACCAGCGTGTAGGTGCCGCTTTGCCCAAGCGTACACGCGGTGCTGCCGTCGCACAGAATCAGGCTGACAAATTCGTTGGAGTTGCTGATCAGCAACGTGCCGTCCGGGTTGTAGACCCTGGTCACGGGAAACAGATTGCCGTTGTCGGTGTCTGCTACGCGTATTTGGATGCTGTCGCCGGCCTGAGCCTCGAACGTGTAGGCGTCAATGTCACCGAAATCTATGACGCCGGATACCACGCCGCCATTGGGCAGCTCACCATCGGTTTGCGCGCCGTCGACGTTGGTGTAGTAAACGTCATAATTGCCGGTAAACGCGATGCGTCCGTCATCCACCACCAGCGTGTAGGTGCCGCTTTGCTCCAGCGTGCACGCGGTGCTGCCGTCGCAAAGGGTGAAGGTGACGAACTCGTTCGAGGACGTCGACACCAGTGAGCCGTCGGGATTGTAGAGTCTGGCAACGGGAAACAGATTGCCGTTGTCGGTATCGGCCACGCGAATTTGCACGCTGTCGCCGGCTTGCGCGGTGAACGTGTAGGCATCGATATCACCGAGGCCGATTTCGCCGGATACCACGCCACCGTTAATGAGTTCGCCGTCCGTTTGTGCGCCCACAACATTGGTGTAGTACACATCGTAACTACCGGTGGCGGTTGGGCGGGAGCTGGACACCGACAGCGTGTAGATGCCGGACTCGTCAATGCTGCAACTGGCACTGCCGTCGCACAAGGCGAACGCCACGTTTTCATTTGATCCTGAGGCGATCACCGTGCCGCTTGGGTCGGTGAGCTCCAGCGCCATGAAGAGGAGCCCGGCATCGGTATCGGCCACGCGAATTTGGACACTGTCTCCGGCCTGGGCAGAAAAGCTGTATAGATCTACTTCATTCTCGGTGATTAACGTGGCGGATAGCGAGCCTCCGTTTGGCAGATTGGTTTGTGCAAGCGTCTCTGGTACGCCTGCAAAGAGTAATATCGCGATGGCTAAGAAGATTCTGGTCATGCTTTGTCCCCCGGTGAATAGGCGCCTCGCGTGTTACATAATCTCGGCCATCGACTTTATAGAAAGCGGATTGGCAATTGCCCGCGTTGAGGCCTTAAATTGGCCCGCTAGACGGTGATCTGTAACGGCGCGGCACGGCAGTTCGGCCCGATGGTCGGACCTTAAAAAATGCCTGTGACAAAGTGTTGGCCTGACCATGCGAACCTGTCATCCTCGGATGTCCCGGATTGCACCGGTTTTTCCCGGGTGATATTTTTTTCAATTATTTTTCAAGGGCTTGGATCAGGGTAATGGCAGGGCATGGCAACGGCGTGAAGACCACGCGCAGCATACGAGCGTCAAAAACAAAATTGACCAAGGCGCTTTACGCATCGGGCATGAAAACCCAGACTCAGCTAGCCGACCGCATAGCGGATATCGAGCGGCTCAGTGCAGCCCCCAAAAATTTGGTGAATAAGGTTTTCACCGGAAAACCCGTTGATCACTTGTCGCTCGAACGGGTCACCGGCGCGCTCGGTGTGGAGACCCACACGGTCCTTCTGACCAGCGACGAGACCGAGTCTGACAGTGACGACGACACCGTTCTCGAGTTGGTCTCCCCGGATGTGCGCCCGCCCAAGGTGGAGGCCAAACGTCGCAACTATCTGTTCACGACCGCCGTGGCAGTGATCGCGTTTGGTTGCGGCTTTTGGGCCAGTTCGATCTATTTTCTTCAGAGCGTTGGTTCTGTGAGCGACACCACCACCGTTAATTTCTCGTTTGCCGAAGGCAAGCCGCCGCGCGGCTATGGCCTGTTCGCCGGCATATTGATCAGCATGGATACCCTGAACATGGAATCGGTGGGGCACAGCATTCGCGACAACCTGGATACGTCTACCGCCAAGGTGAGTTTGAGTTTTGAAGAGCCCATTGAGTATTTTCGTCTTGACGTGAGTTACGTACTGCCGCCCGACGAATTTCTTACGGCGTTTAGTTTGGGTTTGCCATCAAAGGTCACGGGCGATCTGATTGTGAAGGGCGACATCGTGACGTCGAATGTGCCCGGCGACAACGGTGCCGGTACACTGATTTGGGAAGGGCTCAACACCAAAGACGTGTATTTTGAGATTGGGAATTTGCCTGACAGCACGGCCTTGCCTGCGCTGGTGATCGATACGTTTGGGTTTCGGGCGGTGGCGGAGGATTGACGTGCAGCGCCTGCTGGCGAACTTTTAAAAAAATTAGGGAGAGTTCGATGTTCCGATTTCTGACCATAGTGGGTTCGCTGATGGCCGTGGTGCCGACGGCCACGGCCAACGACGCCCACCTGAATTGGCTAACTGAAAACTACGAACAAACGGCACAAACCGCTCGCGCGCTGTGGGACTACGCCGAAGTGGGCTACCAGGAAACCCGCAGCAGCGAGCTTTTGCAAACCACGCTCGCTGACGCTGGCTTCGAGGTGGAAGCAGGCGTGGCCGATATCCCAACCGCTTTCGTTGCGACCTTTGGCAAAGGCAAACCCGTGATCGCCGTGCTCGGTGAATTCGATGCGCTCCCCGGCATCACCCAGGACGCCACGCCCACGCGCAGCCTTCTTAAAGACAAACCCGCCGGTCACGCGTGCGGGCACAACTTGTTTGGCGCAGGTTCGGCTTCAGCGGTCATCGCGATTAAAGAATGGCTGACCGCCACCGGCACGCCCGGCACGATTCGTTTTTATGGCACGCCGGCCGAAGAGGGCGGCAGCGGCAAGGTGTATATGGTGCGCGCTGGCCTGTTTGAGGATGTCGATTTTGCCATGCACTGGCATCCCGGCGACGCGAATTCCGCCGCAGCGAAAACCACGCTTGCCAATCGCTCGGCGAAGTTTCGTTTCAAAGGCATCTCGGCGCACGCGGCAGCGGCACCGGAGCGCGGACGTTCAGCGCTGGATGGCGTTGAGGCGATGAACCACATGGCGAACCTGATGCGCGAGCACGTACCGCAGCAGACGCGAATTCATTACGTGATTACCGCCGGTGGCAATGCGCCAAACGTGGTGCCGGATTTTGCTGAAGTGTTTTATTACCTGCGTCATCCCGAGGCCGCGATGGTGAAAGAGCTTTGGGCACGGCTTGAGAAAACCGCCGAGGGCGCCGCACTTGGTACCGGCACGCAAGTGGAGTGGGAGATTATCCACGGCAACCATCCGGTGATGGTGAATGAGGCGTTGCAAGAAGCGATGGATGAATCTTTGCGTGAGCTTGGTGGGTTTGAGTACACCACCGAAGAACAGGCATTCGCCGAGACGATTTTTAAAAGCTTCGACAAGCCGCGGCATGAACTTGGATCGCAGCGTGAGATTCAGCCTTACTCGGTGTCGCTGGGCTATGGCTCTACCGATGTGGGCGATGTGTCGATCGCTGTGCCGACTGTGGGAGCGCAGATTGCCGGGTGGGTGCCTGGAACGGCGGCGCATAGTTGGCAAGCCGTGGCGGCTGGTGGGATGAGTAT
>JBGCEL010000139.1:0-11147 GCA_045106455.1 Gammaproteobacteria bacterium | reverse complement strand
CAACAACTCGTTGACCATTAACGAAGGCGCAACGGTGGTCTTGGATGGCAATGATCTATCCGCGATCGACGCCGAGACAGCAGCCGGTTCACTGACGTTTACGATCAGTGGTGTGACCGGGGGTCAATTCGAATTCGTCGCTAGCCCGGGTGCGGCGATTACCACCTTTACACAAGCGCAGATCACCAACGGCGACGTGCAGTTCGTGCACGACGGCGGTGAAAACGCACCGGCGTACAACGTGGAGGTCAGCGACGGTTCACTGACCGATGGGCCCGAAGCGGCGGTCGTCACCTTTAACAACGCGAACGATGCGCCAGAGCTTGGCAACAACTCGCTGACCATTAACGAAGGCGCAACAGTTGTCTTGGATGGCAATGACCTATCCGCGACCGACGCCGAGACCGCAGCCGGCTCACTGACGTTTACGGTCAGCGGCGTTGCGGGCGGTCAGTTCGAGTTGGTCGCCAGCCCGGGTTCCGAGATCACCACATTTACACAGGCGCAGATCATCAACGGCGACGTACAGTTCGTCCACGACGGCGGTGAAAACGCACCGGCGTACAACGTGGAGGTCAGCGATGGCTCCCTGACTGATGGCCCAGAAGCGGCGGTAATTGCGTTTAACAACGTAAACGACGCGCCAGAACTTCAGAACAACTCACTGACCCTCGGTGAGGGTGACACGGTTGTGTTGGACGACAATGACCTGTCGGCGACCGATGCCGAGACGGCGACGGGTTCATTGGCGTTCACGGTCAGTGGCGTGACCGGCGGTCGATTCGAGTTGGTGGCAATGCCTGGTGCGGCCATTACAACGTTCACACAAGCGCAAATCGCCAACGGCGACGTACAGTTCGTGCATGACGGCGTCGAGTCTGCGCCTGCTTACAATGTGACCGTCAGCGATGGCTCGTTAAACGATGGCCCTGAGGCTGCGATCATCACCTTCAACAATGTTAACGACGCACCGGAGCTGGCCAACAATGCGCTGACGATCAGTGAGGGAGCAACGGTCGTTCTTGATGGTAGCGATCTGTCCGCGACCGACGCCGAGACAGCAGCCGTTTCCCTGGCGTTCACGGTTAGTGGTGTGACGGGCGGTCAGTTTGAGCTGGTCGCCAGCCCAGGTTCTGCCATCACAACGTTCACACAGGCCCAAATTGCTAACGGCGATGTGCTGTTTGTACACGACGGCGGTGAGGCTGCGCCCTCATACGCGGTGACGGTAAGCGATGGCACGCTGAGCGACGGGCCTCAATCTGCAGCCATTACATTTGCCAACGTCAACGACGCCCCGGCCACATCGGTCGTAACACTGGCAGCCATTGCCGAAGACGACGGTCCCCAACTGATTACGCAGGCTCACCTACTGGCGAACGCCACGGATATCGACAACACGTCGCTGGTCGCCACGGATCTAAATATCGCGACCGGCGGTGGCACGTTGATCGACAATGGCGACGGTACATGGACCTACACACCGGCGGCGAATGATGACTCGGCTGTGGCGTTTAGCTATGTCGTTTCCGACGGTAGTCTGACGGCCGTGGGCAGCGCCAATCTCGATCTGCTGCCGGTTAACGACACGCCGCAACTGACCGTCAACACGCTAACGATTGAGCGGTCCGAAACCATTGTTCTTGATGCGGCCAATATCGCGGCGACCGATCTGGAGATCAGCGCTGCCGATCTCATGTTCACTGTGAGTGACGTATCGGGCGGCCAATTTGAGCTGGCGGCGAACCCGGGCGCCGCAATTACGACATTCACGCAAGCCCAGATCGCAGCGGGCGACGTGCAGTTCGTGCACGATGGCGCAGACCGCGCACCCACCTTCACGACAGTGGTCAGTGACGGTGATGCCGTGTCGGGCCCGCAAGCCGCTGTGATCAACTTCACCGGTGGCAACACGCCGCCATCGCTCATTGCTGACATTGCCTCCGTGCAGGAAAATCAGATCAGTGTGGGGCAATTGCAGGCAACGGACGCCAATAATGACGCCCTGACCTTCGCGCTGGCAGGTGGAGCGGACGCGGACAGCTTCGAGCTCGATGCGCAGTCCGGCAGTTTGAGTTTCCGCGAGGCGCAGGACTACGAGGCACCGGCTGATACTAATCAGGACGGCGTCTATGAACTCACGGTACAGGTGGATGACGGTCAAGGGGGAGTCAGTCAGTCGAGTCTGAATATTGAGCTCGCCAACGTGAACGAAGCGCCCACGGCGGACGATGCGCAGTGGGTCCTCGCCGCAGACGATGCGTTCGGACTTATAGCGGTGCTCTCGGCTACCGACGTCGATGCCGCGGATCAGCTGACGTATTCGATTGTTAGTGATTCGTCAGATCAGGGTGTGTTCGCGGTAGACCCACTGACCGGACAAATCAGCAGTACGTCCAATCAAGCCCTCGAAGGTCAATACGATCTGCAGATTCAGGTGATGGACCTGTCCGGTGTGTCTGTGCTTGCGAACGTGAAAATCACGCTGATCGCCAGCAACAAGACGGTGGTGCCCGATGTCAAAGTGCCTGAGTCGACGCCGTTCGTGAGTTCGCCGTCTAATGATACGGCGGACGCCAAAGACGACGCCTCAGCCTCGCCGTCCACCGACAGCAGCGGATCGGATGCACAAGATGCCACCGAGTCCGATGCGAGCGAAGGAGATGCCGCGCGGCCCGATGCTGCCGACGCACCGACCGCGCTCGAGATGTTGAATGTCGGCAATGCTGATGCCGCGGTCGCAGCCGACCTGCAGCAACGCGCCTCGGCTGTGTTTGATCTGGCCCAGCGCGTTGATACCGATCAGCCTGGCGGACTGGCCGACGCCAAGTTGGGTTTCACCATCATGATCGAAAACCTGTTGCAGAATTTCGGTACTGGCGCGGTGAGTGATGCGGCGCTGGCATTTGGCAGTCTTGAAATTAACGTACCGCCGGATTTGGTGGCGGCACTCGACAAGATGATGGCCGATGAGAATCAGCAGTCGCAACAGATCGACTGGCACGTCTCGGGAGCGATTGTGGGGTCTGTGGCTATGTCGGCGGGCTTCGTTACGTGGATTCTACGTGCCGGCTCCTTGCTTGGCAGCCTTCTGGCCAGCCGGCCGCTGTGGTCGACGCTGGATCCTCTGCCCATCTTCGTCAGCGACGATGAGAATGATGATAGTGATCCGCCGTTAGCAAGGTAGAGCGTAGCGGCGGATCATCGTAACTCACGTTCGAATTGGTCTAGAATTGGGACAAACGCCGGTTCATTGCTCAAAATAACGAATGGATAACATTGCGCTGGCGCGCAGCGTGCTATATCTACTGGCCGCTTGCGATGCCACGTTTCGGGCGTGCACTCGCCGGCAGATCGGCGCTATAATCGCGCCGCGCACGCGCCGCCAACTATAAGAAAGAGGAAGGCTTGCTCCATGGATACACCAGTGATTACACCTTCACCCAAAAGTTATGTTGTTGCCGTGTGCCTGTCTTCGATTTTTGGCGTCATGGGTATTCATCACCTGTACCTGGGACGTTGGGGCGAGTTTCTGATTGATTTCGCCCTGTTTGTGCTGACGATCTATTTCTATTTTTCGGGTGAGCTGATTTTGGCGGTTATTTTCGGACTGATCGACATGCTGCACACCTTTGTAATTACGATCATGTTGTTGACAGGGTCGTTTAAGGACGGCGATGGGAAGCTCGTGTGTTACCCGGGCCAACGTCTGTCCTGATTTTTTTGCCTTAACCCTACGGAGATAACCATGAACGATACCTCTTTGAGCCCCAAGGGCTTTGTCCCAACCATTCTGCTGTGCCTGTTTTTGGGTTTCCTCGGCGTCCACCGTTTTTACGTAGGTAAAATTGGCACCGGAATTTTGATGCTGCTGACCTTTGGTGGGCTGGGTATCTGGTCGCTGATCGACCTGATTGTCATCATCTGCGGCAACTTCAAAGACAAAAACGGACTGGCGATTAAGTCAGCGTGATCAATGGTCGCGGACCTGGCCATGCCGGGTCCGCGTCTTGTTTATTACTCGCCTTCGCGCCGTTCGCGTACTTTTTGCCGCTTGACCGCTGCCACGTTGCGTTCCAAATCCTGGGGCAACGGTTTTACATTCCCCTCTTCAAAATAGCCGCGTTCGTTCGCCACGTCTTTAAGCGTTGCGATACGCGTGCGCAGTCTTGGATGCGTGGACAACAACTGCTCGAGATCAAACGCACCGCTGTCCTGCGGATCGCCGTCCTCTGAGTATTTTTCTAAAATGAAGTTGAAGAACGTGTCGTAGCCCTGCACGTGGCCATAGGTCTCCTCGATGGCGGTGATCGCCTCCAGGTCCGCGGCTTCTTCCTGTTCGCGACTGAAATACAGAAGCCCAAGTTGGCCCGTGTCCATCGTCAGACCCAGACCGCTGGAATAGTCACCGCTCGCAAAGCTCATCACCAGCTGCAAAGAATAGAGGCGTCCCATGGCCGCCAGCGGATCGCGATTTTTTACGTGGGCGATCTCATGGGCAAGAATCATGGCCAGCGAATTTTCATCGGGTACGGCCTCGAGCAGCCCGCGGAATATAAACACGTGGCCGCCAAGCGTTGCGAAGGCGTTTTCAGCGTCGTCGTCGATGTAGTGAAACTGAATGTCGTAGTCATCGGGGATATCCAGTCGATCGATCAATGTGCTGCCAAGACTTTGCAGATAATGGATGATTGCGGTTTCTTCGGCTGTCAATTCCTCGTCGTAGAAAAAATCCGCCATGGCTTCGTAAGGTCGTACGAAGCGCTTTTCCGCTGAGAACGGCAACATTTTAGCCAGCGTGCCGGCGAAAATGACCACCAAGATCGCGACGATGATAAGAGCGCCGAAAAACACGCCGAGCCAGATGGTCATCTTGCGAATGTGGGAGGAGTGATTTTCCGGAGCTTCGTAGTAAGTTGGTTTATCGTCCATTGCGAACTCGTGTGATACAGCGTTTGATGCTGACAGTTTACATGGCAATCACTAATGGATCGCGCGTTGCCGCATGATCTTGGCGCCATCTCGGTCTATGGTGAGGCCCATTGGCGTTGAAATTGGACTTAACTTAAGGATTCGTATGCGTACCGTTTGCTCGCTTCGATTTATTCCATCCGTCGTGCTGCTGGCAACCGCTTTCGCGGGCTGCGCCGTTACTTCCCCGCAGCGCAATGAATCTTCTTCGGAGACGGTCAGTGCCCGCGATGCGCTGTACAACGCCAAGACTCGCTACGAGTACCCATCAATTATCGAAGCGCTCGAAACCGCTGCAGGGCAAGATCCGCGAAATAGCGCCACCCGTTTATCGTTGGTTTACGCCTTTCTCAAGCGCGGCCAGTATGACAAGGCCCGGCCGTATGTCGCCTCACTATTGCGCGACCCCGCAGGACTCGATGCTACAGAGCGCTTATGGCTTGATGCGTTGGACGCACAAGTTTCGGATAGGCCGTTCGCCACCATCGAGGGTTGGCATGCCGTAACGCAGGCGTTCCCCACGGATCGATGGGCGTGGTACGAGTTGGCTACAGCGTCCGCCAATATTGAGGACTACAGCGGTGCGGCGAATGCCGCCGGTGAAGCGCTTCGGATTGAGTCCGATCCTGCCAAGTGGGAAGCGTCCTGGATTTACTATCTGCAATCGAAGGCGCTGTTTCGAAGTGGTCAGGTGGATGGCGCTATTGCCGCCGCGCGAGCTGGCAAGAGCAATGCCAGTACGTGGCGATCCACCTATTTCCGCATGGCCATTGCGCAAGTCGCAGGTGGAAATCGAGAAGTGGCGGATGGATTTGTTCAGACCTATCAAGATATTTCCAAGCGCGAGGGCCGGAACAACGCGGCGTACACAGCCGCCAATATCGCGCTTTTCTACTACGAACTGGGTCAGTATGAACGCGCCATTGAGTACGCGCAGGAGGCGTATGGTCCGGGCGGCGGCAGCTATCCCATGTGGGCGTTGAGCTATAGCCTGGTGGAAGCCGGGCGTGTTGATGAAGCGCTCGAAGTGATCGCGCGCTCGATGATGGCGTGACAAACCGCGAACCTCGCGAGTGGCACGTGCCGATTCATGTGGCCGACGTGCACGCAATCGACGCTCTCCACGATGCAACGCAACTGCCACGACAGCGCCTCAAGCATGCAATGCAGTGCGGCGCCGTTTGGTTGACGCGCAAGGAACGCTCGGGCCGTTTGCGGCGCGCCCGGCGACCGCTGAATGTAGGCGATACCGTGCATCTTTATTACAATCCGATGGTGCTGGCTGAACAGCCCGTTGCGCCCACACTGGTGCACGACGGGGGTGTGTATTCAGTGTGGGACAAACCCTCAGGATTGCGTTCGCAAGGCTCGAAGTGGGGGGACCATTGCACGGTGGTGCGGTGGGCGGAGCGCAATCTGACGCCGGAGCGCAACGGCTTTACCGTGCATCGTCTTGACCTGGCTGCGTCCGGTTTGATGTTGGTGGCCCATTCGAAAAAAGCCGCGGCGGAACTATCGCGTCAATTTCGCGAGCGTCTCGTAAGCAAGCAGTATCGGGCGGTCGTAATCGGGGACTGCTCGCACCTGACCGAACCACTGATCGTGAGCGAGCCGATTGATGACAAAGTGGCAAAAAGTGAGGTGCGTTTCTCTGAGCGCGCCCGCAATGAAGCGCATTGCGTGGTCGATGTCTCGATCCACACCGGGCGCAAACATCAGATTCGTCGGCATCTTGCCGGCATTGGCTTTCCGATCGTGGGCGATCGTTTGTACGGTGGGGCGCAGAAGGACGATCCGGATCTGAGACTCCGGGCAATGCGGCTGGCGTTCGATCATCCGGAGACGGCCGAGCGCGTTAGTTATGAGTTAGATCCGGCGAACTGCGTTTAGGCGGCCTGCTGTTGGGCCAGACGCTTCGACAGATGAACGCGATTGCGACCCGCGCGTTTGGCGGCATACAGCGCGTCGTCGGCTCGCTTGTACAGGCTGTCGCGTGTTTCCCCGTTCACATATCCGGATAGCCCCAGTGATGCGGTGACCTTGAGGTCTTGTGCGTCGGGGCCTGCAAAGTTTTCGAGTTCACCGATGGCGACGCGCAGACGCTCGCCTATCTGCAGAAGCTGACCGATGCTGCTGGCTGTCGCCACGACAACAAATTCCTCACCGCCCGTGCGATAGCAAGAATCTGTCGGGCGAATATTGGCTTGAATGGTTTTGGCTACCGCACACAGCGCGGCATCCCCCGCCGCGTGGCCGTACTGATCGTTCGTGGTTTTGAAGTGATCGAGATCGAGCATAACCATGAAGAACGACCCGCCGTTCTCGTTGGCGCGCTCAATGTGCGTGTCGAGCGTTTGATCGAGCGCCCGCCGATTGCCGGCACCCGTCAGCGGATCTAACAGCGTGATGGCCCGAAGTTCGCGTCGCTGCTTGGCGGTAAGTGCCGCAAAGGCAACAGACAGGGAAATAGTCACGGCCATGGACGCCAGCACGATGGCGCTTTGCGACACGCCGCGGCCGTCAAACACCACGGGGAGGATAGCCAGAATGGCCAGCAGGGCAACCGCGACCGCCTCTTTGGGCTTGAGCAAATAAAACAACGCGACCGTCGCTGGATGCATCCAGATGACCTGATCGCCGCCGCGGACGCTGATCGTTGCCACGGCGGTCAGAATCCCAACAGCGGCCATGATAATGCTTGCCGCGCGCACGGATCGCTTGACATAAACCATCCAGGCGATACCGGCGAAGGCCAACACCGCCAAACCATCAATCACCGCCACCAGATAGCTGCCCTCCAGCAAGCGGTAGATCGCCATGGGGCCAATCCCGGCGATGCCGGAGCACGCGAGCAAAACCGGTGGCAGCTCGTGCAATGATAGTTTTCGCAGTTTCACTGATGTCGTAGCGACACAGATGGCTCCGACTTTAGCGCAATGGATCTAAAGCTGAGTCTTGTTAAGTTGCTGCAAGAAGCGCCTGGCCAGGAATAAACTTGCACACCAGCACCTGCTTGCCATGGCGTTCACAGCTGTCCCGCAGCACTTCGTGCACGGCCGTAAACACGGCGTCGTAGTCGCCGCAGATTTGGGTGCTCATGGCGTTGGTGATTATGGTGAGTTCAGCGCGTTTGCGCAGATCGTGCAGGAAGTCGTCGATGACCGGGATGTATTGTTCGTTGAGTGGGTAGAGGCTTAATTCTGCGGTGAGTTTCATTGTGGCTCGGGAATTGTCATTTGGGGGTCGCAGTGTACGGCAGGGTCGTCGTTGGCGGGCGACACTACGCGCCAGCCAGTACGCTGTTCGTGCTGGCCGGCGGTGTGGCGAGTTTTGCCACCAACTTCGAGTCCTATCGCGTGGTCGTGCCCGGTATTTGGTGACTGCCATAAACGGCCAGTTCGCCTCGTGTTAAAAAGGTCTCCCAAGCCACGCCCTCCGGGTCTTTGATCCACTGCTTGGTGGAGGTGGCGTAGCAGCACTGCGCTTCTTCTTTTATCGTTTCCCCACCGGCTCGTTCGAGACGCGCGAAGACCTCGCTTAGTTCGTCATCGTTTTCCGCTTGTATGCCCAGATGCGAGATGCCTTTGGCACCACACTGTTGCGTGCTGATCGCGAAGTTGACGCGCGGGTCGTCCAGCATCCACTTCGCGTAATCGTTTTTTTCTACCGTGGGTGCGGCGTCAAACAGGGCGCTGTAAAAGCGGATGGATTCGGCGAGGTCGGTAACGCTTAAATTGACGTGCATGCGCTTCATGAGGGTGACTCCGGGGTGGTGGTTGGTGCCACGCAAGAGGTGACCAGGCACTCTAGTGCGTGTTGCGTGGACGAAGGATCGGCTTGACAACAGTCTTTTAAAAGAAAGCCAAGCAGGGAGCTCATGCCGTTGAAATGTGCGCGGTAAATAATGTGGCGTCCGTCGCGCTGCGCTGTCAGTAGTTCGGCGCGCGTGAGCGCGGCAAGATGGGTCGACAGTGTGTTCTTGGGGATTTCGAGCGCGGCGGCGATGTCGCCAGCCGGGCGACCGGCTGGGCCCGCTTTGACCAGCAAGCGAAACACGGCGAGGCGACGTTCATGGGCCAGCGCGGCTAAAGCGGTGACTGCTTTTTTCATATCCATAGTTCGAGAATAATCGAACTATAGTGTTTCGTCAAGAGCCAGGTTGCTTGCGTGCATGCCACACGAGTTTGAAAACCCAGAACAGCATGACCAGAAAAACCACCAGCTCCGGGACACTCAGCACTCCGCTGGCTCTGATCGAATCCGGGAAAATCGTAGCGCCGGGACCGGTGAAGGCCGATCCAACGCCAAAGATGACGAAGCTTGACGTTACTGGTGCGCGCCTCGGCCTTCGCGTGGCGATATAACTGTCGCAGGTCTTGACCGAGATGCTCGACCAGTCGTTCTTCGACTACGTTAACGCGCATCGCATTGAGGTGGCCAAGGCACTGCTGAGCGCAGGCCATGATTCGGTGATCGATGTGGCGTACGGGGTAGGGTTTAATTCCCGGTCGGCCTTTTAACGCGGCGTTCAAGAAAGTAACCGGACTGACGCCCGGAGCCTTCCGTAAGACCCGTTGACAGAGGCGGTGCCGCACCGGCCGCTTTGAGGGCGATGCATAGCGCTATCGAATCGGGGTATACGTCGACCCTTTTGCTTCCATTACCCGCTCGCGCTGTGCACTATCGGGACATCAATTTTTCAGGTGCCGCCTATGTCGCTTCGAAGTGTTCTTGCCAGCGGTGAGTTCGTATGTGCTCCCGGACTTGCCGATATGATTGCTGCCGTCATCGCGCGCGACATGGCGTTTCCCGCCGTGTACGCCAGTGGCTACTGGATGGGTGCGTCAGCCTTTGGCCTGCCGGATGTGGGCATTACCACCTACACGCAGATGCGCGATCGTGTGGCGACGCTCAAAACGATGGTGGGTGACACGCCCGTCATTGCCGACGCCGATACAGGCTACGGCGGTCTGCTCAACGTACGCGAAACGGTGCGTGGCTTTGAAAGCGCAGGTGCCGAGCTGATTCAGTTCGAAGATCAGGAGTTCCCTAAAAAATGCGGTCACACGCGCAACAAGCGGGTGGTATCTGCACCGCAGATGGTCAAACGCGTGCAAGTGGCCGTGGATGCGCGCACGCGCCCCGATACGCTGATCGCTGCGCGCAGCGATGCGTATCAAAGCGAGGGTCTCGATGGCGTCATGCGCCGCCTCGATGCATACGTCGAAGCCGGTGCCGACGTCATTTTTCCTGAGGCGCTGGCGTCACCCGAAGAGATGCGCAAGGTTTGCGAGACGTTCGACGTGCCGGTGATGGCCAACATGGCAGACGGCGGCACAACCCCCATTCTAAACGTGGCGACGTTGCAAGAGATCGGTTTCGCGCTGGCTATTTGGCCGGCTTTAGGCGCGTTGTCGGCCGCCGCTGCCATGCGTCGCGCTTTCTCACGCTTGAAGGAAACCGGTACGAGTATCCACGACGATGTGGAGCTCTACGATTTCAATCAATTTTGTCAGAAGATCGGTTTTGAAGACGTGTGGGAGTTTGAGCGCAAATGGATCGACCCTGACCAATAGCCCCATCGTGCAGCTGAGGAGCTTTAGAGCATGAGCGACGAATTACTCGAAAATTACAAAAAAGCCTACGACAACGCCTTAGGCTTCGGTGCACGACCGGCTCTCATTTTGGTCGATTTCGTGCAGGCCTACTTTGACCAAAATTGCGAACTGTACGCCGACGTCGACGAGGCGCTGGCCAGCGCGCTGCGCATTGTCGAGGCGGCGCGTGCCGCGGGTATTTTCATTGTTTATACCAACGTGGTGTATCAAAAAGACGGCAAAAACGGTGGCGTGTTTTATCGCAAAGCCAAGCCGCTGCATAACTTCCAGCAAGGCAGTCCGATGGGTGCCTGGCCGCCAGGTCTTGCCCCGTTGAACGGTGAGCTGGTGGTCAGCAAACAATATCCAAGCGCATTTTTTGGTACGTCCTTGTCGTCGACGCTTACCGCTGCGGGTATCGATACCCTCATCATCACCGGGCTGACCACCAGCGGCTGCATCCGTGCGACGTGTATCGACGCCTGCTCCTACGGCTTTATTCCGATCATTGTGTCCGATGCCTGCGGTGATCGGCATGACGAGCCCCACAACGCCAATTTATTTGATATGAATGCAAAG